>NZ_JAUSZT010000003.1:450000-455000 GCF_030817885.1 Phyllobacterium ifriqiyense | reverse complement strand
TAACTTCGGAAGAAGCGTGACCCTTTTTTACGCAAGTAGAGGAGGGTGGCACAGACCAGGGGGTAGCGACTGTTTACCAAAAACACAGGGCTCTGCGAAGTCGCAAGACGACGTATAGGGTCTGACGCCTGCCCGGTGCTGGAAGGTTAAGAGGAGAGGTGCAAGCTTTGAATTGAAGCCCCAGTAAACGGCGGCCGTAACTATAACGGTCCTAAGGTAGCGAAATTCCTTGTCGGGTAAGTTCCGACCTGCACGAATGGCGTAACGACTTCCCCGCTGTCTCCAACGCAGACTCAGTGAAATTGAATTCCCCGTGAAGATGCGGGGTTCCTGCGGTTAGACGGAAAGACCCCGTGCACCTTTACTATAGCTTTACACTGGCATTCGTGTCGGCATGTGTAGGATAGGTGGTAGACTTTGAAGCGGGGGCGCCAGCCTTCGTGGAGTCATCCTTGAAATACCACCCTTACCTATATGGATGTCTAACCGCGGTCCGTTATCCGGATCCGGGACAGTGTATGGTGGGTAGTTTGACTGGGGCGGTCGCCTCCTAAAGAGTAACGGAGGCGCGCGATGGTGGGCTCAGACCGGTCGGAAATCGGTCGTCGAGTGCAATGGCATAAGCCCGCCTGACTGCGAGACTGACAAGTCGAGCAGAGACGAAAGTCGGTCATAGTGATCCGGTGGTCCCGCGTGGAAGGGCCATCGCTCAACGGATAAAAGGTACGCCGGGGATAACAGGCTGATGACCCCCAAGAGTCCATATCGACGGGGTTGTTTGGCACCTCGATGTCGACTCATCGCATCCTGGGGCTGGAGCAGGTCCCAAGGGTATGGCTGTTCGCCATTTAAAGCGGTACGTGAGTTGGGTTCAGAACGTCGTGAGACAGTTCGGTCCCTATCTGCCGTGGGTGTAGGAATATTGACAGGATCTGTCCCTAGTACGAGAGGACCGGGATGGACGTATCTCTGGTGGACCTGTTGTGGCGCCAGCCGCATAGCAGGGTAGCTATATACGGACGGGATAACCGCTGAAGGCATCTAAGCGGGAAACCCACCTGAAAACGAGTATTCCCTATCAGAGCCGTGGAAGACCACCACGTTGATAGGCCGGGTGTGGAAGTGCGGCAACGCATGAAGCTTACCGGTACTAATAGCTCGATTGGCTTGATCATTCTCATTACTTATATCCATCTGACAAAGTCAGATGAAATAGATTGTCTCACGCGCCCTATCGCACCTTTGGTGCGGGCGCTGCGACAGCGCGCCGGGCAACCGGCGACGGCCAAGTCGGCCTTGTGGGCAAATGCCCGCAAGATCGATCATCGCCAACAATCAAGACAAACAATTCCAGCTTCTTCATTTTGTTGCGCTTTGCTGACCTGGTGGTTACAGCGGGGTGGCTGCACCCGATCCCATTCCGAACTCGGCCGTGAAACGCCCCTGCGCCAATGGTACTTCGTCTCAAGACGCGGGAGAGTAGGTCGCTGCCAGGTCTGCTAAACGCAACAAAATGCTGCTCAAATCACACAACAATACATAACAGACCAATCAGGCCGCGCCAGAATACGTTCAGGACGCGGCCTTTTTGCTTTTGGCAAACATTCCGGGTAATCTGGACAATGCCAAAAGCACAATGGCAATGGCAGCAATGCCCTCCTGCCACAAAAGGGTGGAGCAGCACCCCGTCCGAAAGCCCGAAAAAGCACCTTCGCTTTTGAGGCCGGACAAACGGAGAAGTCCGGGCTGCAAACGGCGTCAGCGCCGGTCTTGGTAACGCGGGGTGGAGCAGCCCGGTAGCTCGTCAGGCTCATAACCTGAAGGTCACAGGTTCAAATCCTGTCCCCGCAACCAATAACTCAACATCCCACAAAATACACCGCTACAATCCAACACACAAACACAGCACCAAGCCGCAGCAATGCACCAATGTGGCTGCAACCCGCAAGCCACAGTGCCAAATGTGGGTGCAAACCCCAAACCGGCCAATCAACGGCCGACGGTCAAGCACAACCGGACACAAACAGTTCAAACGGTCGCGATCCGAGTTGCGTCCCTGCCGAAACAGCTTGACCCCAGTCACTTATCTAAACCCTAAGCCGCCGTAGCCAGCCAACGCTCGCACCAACAATTGCGTCAATGCTCCGTGACACATCCTGGCGAAAAACCAGATCTTCCCCAACAGGCGATTCCAACGTTGAAAGCTGACTGTCCAACATCGAAACCGGCATAAAATGACCCGTGCGCTTACCCATGTGCGATCGTAGAACCTCGACTTCGCCATCCAGGAAAATGAATGCAAGCGGTCCGCCAGCTTTCTCTCTCAAACGTTCGCGATAGCTTTTTTTCAAAGCTGAACAAGACACCACTAGCCCATTTTCGGCCTCAGCCAGTTCAATGCCAATTTTGTCGAGCCACGGCCAGCGGTCATCATCCGTCAAAGGAATGCCGGAAGACATTTTTTCGACGTTACGTTCGGGATGAAGCGTATCGCCTTCCAAAAAAGGAAGCTTTAAGGCTTCGGCGATCGCAACTCCGACGGAGGTTTTTCCCGAACCGCTCACGCCCATTACTATAATGCGTATCATATTGAAGCTGTAATCCCGCCATCGATATGGATGACTTGCCCATTAACAAAGGACGAGGCATCACTTGCCAAGAATATTGCAGCGCCGACCAGTTCTTCAACATTTCCCCATCGTCCTGCCGGGGTCCGTTTCTCCAGCCAAGTGGAGAACTCCGGATCATCGATCAATGCTTGATTCAATGGGGTTTTGAAGTAGCCGGGTGCGATAGCGTTGATTTGCAGACCATATTTCGCCCAATCCGTGCACATGCCTCGCGTCAAATTACGAACAGCGCCTTTCGTTGCCGTGTATGGCGCTATGGATGGCCGGGCCAGTTCACTCTGGACTGAAGCAATATTGATAATCTTGCCGCGGCCTCGCTTGATCATGTGTTGAGCAGCGCTCTGGCCGGCATAGAAAACGCTCGAGATGTTTGTTTGCAGCAATTGTTGCCATTTATCATCCGGAAAATCCTCCAGGGGAGCACGAAATTGCATACCGGCATTATTGATGAGAATGTCAACTGCACCGATCTCGGCCTCGATCTTATCAATCCCTGTCTTGACCGCACCAATATCGGTTACATCGAAATGCGAGGCGTGCGCCTTATACCCCTCATCACTGAGTTCGGTGACGGCTGCTGCAAGTTTTTCCCGGTTGCGGCCGTTGATGACAACCGTCGCACCATATGATGCGAGACCTTTTGCCAAAGCGAAGCCGATACCTTGACTGGACCCAGTAACGAGCGCGACGCGCCCCTCAAGATTAAACAATGAGTAGGGCATGTGGACGTTCCTCTTATTCGCTTCTTGTGAGCGGACGAATATTCCGGCGTGCTCGATAAGCTTAACTAGCAGTCCTTTACGCAGCTTTCTACCCGGCCAATCAAGCTCCATATGGCCGAAAAGCCAAATGTTCTGGATTAACCGTTGAAACGCTTGTCTCCTATGGTATTGATTCACCTGAACAGAACGAAAGAACACAATCATGACATTGCACCAAAATCTGATCGACGGCGAATGGGCCGGTGGCGACGCCATTGCCAATATCAATCCTTCCAACACCAATGATGTGGTTGGGGAATATGCGAGAGCGACGGCTGAAGATACGTTACGGGCCATTGCTGCTGCAAAAGCGGCCTTTCCTGCTTGGGCGCGTTCTGGAATTCTCGAACGTCATGCAATCTTGCGCAAAACTGCAGATGAGATCACTGCCCGCAAGGATGAACTTGGCCGATTGCTCTCTCGGGAAGAAGGCAAGACACTGGCCGAAGGGATTGGTGAAACTTTGCGTGCAGCGCAAATCTTCGACTTCTTTGCCGGAGAAGTGTTGCGGCTTGCAGGCGAAGTTTTGCCAAGTGCTCGTCCGAATATCGGTGTTGAAATTACGAGAGAACCGGTTGGCGTTGTCGGCATCATCACCCCGTGGAATTTCCCCCATTGCGATTCCTGCCTGGAAGATTGCACCTGCTTTGGCTTATGGAAATACTGTTGTGTTTAAGCCAGCGGATCTCGTACCGGGCTGCTCTTGGGCAATTGTTGATATCCTCCACCGTTCGGGTCTACCAAAGGGTGTGCTTAATCTTGTCATGGGCAAGGGTTCAGTTGTAGGGCAGACAATTCTCGACAGCGCCGATGTCAATGCGATCACTTTCACCGGATCTGTCGGTACGGGAAAACGCGTCGCTGCAGCATCAATTGAGCATATGCGCAAATTCCAGTTGGAGATGGGCGGTAAAAATCCATTTGTTGTTCTGGATGATGCCGAGCTTAACGTCGCGGTCGACGCCGCTGTAAATAGTGCGTTTTTCTCAACCGGTCAGCGTTGCACAGCGTCTTCTCGAATCATTGTCACCGAGGGCATCCATGACCGATTCGTTGCTGCTGTTTCGGAAAAACTGAAAACGATCATAGTTGATGATGCTTTGAAGGCGGGGACGCATATTGGCCCCGTTGTCGATGCGAGCCAGCTCAAGCAGGATGAAGATTATATTGCTATCGGTCAAAAAGAGGGTGCAAAGCTCGCTTTTGGCGGCGAACGGCTGACACGGGATAATCCCGGCTTCTATCTGCAGCCCGCTTTGTTTACGGAAGCGACGAATCAAATGCGTATTTCTCGCGAAGAAATATTTGGTCCTGTCGCCAGTGTCATCCGCGTCAAGGATTATGAAGAGGCGCTGCATACAGCAAATGATACGCCTTTTGGCCTCTCATCGGGCATTGCGACGACGAGCCTGAAGCATGCGACTCATTTCAAACGCAATGCCGAAGCTGGGATGGTCATGGTTAACCTGCCCACTGCCGGTGTTGATTTCCATGTGCCTTTCGGCGGACGTAAGGGATCAAGCTATGGCCCTCGTGAGCAGGGCAAATACGCTGCCGAGTTTTATACGACGGTGAAAACCGCCTATACGCTGGCCTGATCCTCGTCGCA
>NZ_JAUSZT010000003.1:0-447500 GCF_030817885.1 Phyllobacterium ifriqiyense | reverse complement strand
GTTCGATCCCGTCCGCCTCCACCAAAGGTTTTGGAGATGGACGATGCGAAGGCAAGTATCATGTGAGGGAAGAAACAAGTTTGCAGCTTGTCGGGTTTAGGCCTGCAGGTTGCCTGTTCTGTATGACATTGTGAAGAGAAGATAAGTTCGGATTATTCCGGATGTTCAAGGATTTGCACCTTTGTGTGCTGATCTGCCGGCCTTATGGCCATGAACGCCGGGTAATGTCGTCAGGGGTGCTCATCAAAAGCCTCTGACTTATGATTGGCCGCTTAACCGCAGAGCCATCGAATTTATCTCAAGAAGCTGGTCTTTTTTGTCAAATCGATTGTTGCTGGGTGTTTTAGCAGCCTGTTGGTATCCCCCACAGGTGCAAGATGCTCGTTAAGGCAAGGATGGATATTGGCAATGAGAATGATCAAGTGTCTTAAGGGCATTTGGTGGATGCCTTGGCATGCACAGGCGATGAAGGACGTGATACGCTGCGATAAGCGTCGGGGAGGTGCGAATACCCTTTGATCCGACGATTTCCGAATGGGGAAACCCACCTTAGATATCTAGAAAATTTGAGTTGTTGGACGAATGTTCGAAGAACAATTCATTTTTCTAGATATCATAATAAGGTATCTAACTTTCGAATACATAGGGGTTAGAAGCGAACCCGGGGAACTGAAACATCTAAGTACCCGGAGGAAAGGACATCAAACGAGACTCCGTAAGTAGTGGCGAGCGAACGCGGACCAGGCCAGTGGCTTTTGTGAGACAAGTGGAACACCTTGGAAAGGGTGGCTAGAATGGGTGATAGCCCCGTACACGTAATGCGAACAGAAGTCCTTGAGTAGGGCGGGACACGTGAAATCCTGTCTGAACATGGGGAGACCACTCTCCAAGCCTAAGTACTCGTGCATGACCGATAGCGAACCAGTACCGTGAGGGAAAGGTGAAAAGCACCCCGACAAGGGGAGTGAAAGAGATCCTGAAACCGAATGCCTACAAACAGTTGGAGCCCAAGATTTGTTCTGGGTGACAGCGTACCTTTTGTATAATGGGTCAGCGACTTAGTCTGACGAGCAAGCTTAAACCGGTAGGTGTAGGCGCAGCGAAAGCGAGTCTGAACAGGGCGTTCAGTTCGTTGGATTAGACCCGAAACCAAGTGATCTAGCCATGAGCAGGTTGAAGGTAAGGTAACACTTACTGGAGGACCGAACCCGCATCTGTTGCAATAGATTGGGATGACTTGTGGCTAGGGGTGAAAGGCCAATCAAACTTGGAGATAGCTGGTTCTCCGCGAAATCTATTTAGGTAGAGCGTCGATCGAATACCTTCGGGGGTAGAGCACTGGATGGGCTAGGGGATCTCACCGATTTACCAAACCTAACCAAACTCCGAATACCGAAGAGTACTAATCGGCAGACACACGGCGGGTGCTAACGTCCGTCGTGAAGAGGGCAACAACCCTGACCACCATCTAAGGTCCCTAAGTTATGGCTAAGTGGGAAAGGATGTGAGGATCCCAAAACAACCAGGATGTTGGCTTAGAAGCAGCCATCATTTAAAGAAAGCGTAACAGCTCACTGGTCTAAATAAGGGTCTTTGCGCCGAAAATGTACCGGGGCTAAAGCCATACACCGAAGCTGTGGATTTGCATGTAAATGCAAGTGGTAGCGGAGCGTTCTGTAAGCCGTTGAAGAGGGACCCGTGAGGGCCTTTGGAGGTATCAGAAGTGAGAATGCTGACATGAGTAACGATAAAGGGAGTGAGAGACTCCCTCGCCGAAAGTCCAAGGGTTCCTGCTTAAAGTTAATCTGAGCAGGGTTAGCCGGCCCCTAAGGCGAGGCCGAAAGGCGTAGTCGATGGGAACCACGTTAATATTCGTGGGCCTGCGGGTAGTGACGGATCGCGTATGTTGTTCCTCCTTATTGGATTGGAGGGGCTTCGGGGCGGTTCCAGGAAATAGCTCCCGCGTATAGACCGTACCCTAAACCGACACTGGTGGACTGGTAGAGAATACCAAGGCGCTTGAGAGAACTGCGTTGAAGGAACTCGGCAAATTGCACGCGTAACTTCGGAAGAAGCGTGACCCTTTTTTACGCAAGTAGAGGAGGGTGGCACAGACCAGGGGGTAGCGACTGTTTACCAAAAACACAGGGCTCTGCGAAGTCGCAAGACGACGTATAGGGTCTGACGCCTGCCCGGTGCTGGAAGGTTAAGAGGAGAGGTGCAAGCTTTGAATTGAAGCCCCAGTAAACGGCGGCCGTAACTATAACGGTCCTAAGGTAGCGAAATTCCTTGTCGGGTAAGTTCCGACCTGCACGAATGGCGTAACGACTTCCCCGCTGTCTCCAACGCAGACTCAGTGAAATTGAATTCCCCGTGAAGATGCGGGGTTCCTGCGGTTAGACGGAAAGACCCCGTGCACCTTTACTATAGCTTTACACTGGCATTCGTGTCGGCATGTGTAGGATAGGTGGTAGACTTTGAAGCGGGGGCGCCAGCCTTCGTGGAGTCATCCTTGAAATACCACCCTTACCTATATGGATGTCTAACCGCGGTCCGTTATCCGGATCCGGGACAGTGTATGGTGGGTAGTTTGACTGGGGCGGTCGCCTCCTAAAGAGTAACGGAGGCGCGCGATGGTGGGCTCAGACCGGTCGGAAATCGGTCGTCGAGTGCAATGGCATAAGCCCGCCTGACTGCGAGACTGACAAGTCGAGCAGAGACGAAAGTCGGTCATAGTGATCCGGTGGTCCCGCGTGGAAGGGCCATCGCTCAACGGATAAAAGGTACGCCGGGGATAACAGGCTGATGACCCCCAAGAGTCCATATCGACGGGGTTGTTTGGCACCTCGATGTCGACTCATCGCATCCTGGGGCTGGAGCAGGTCCCAAGGGTATGGCTGTTCGCCATTTAAAGCGGTACGTGAGTTGGGTTCAGAACGTCGTGAGACAGTTCGGTCCCTATCTGCCGTGGGTGTAGGAATATTGACAGGATCTGTCCCTAGTACGAGAGGACCGGGATGGACGTATCTCTGGTGGACCTGTTGTGGCGCCAGCCGCATAGCAGGGTAGCTATATACGGACGGGATAACCGCTGAAGGCATCTAAGCGGGAAACCCACCTGAAAACGAGTATTCCCTATCAGAGCCGTGGAAGACCACCACGTTGATAGGCCGGGTGTGGAAGTGCGGCAACGCATGAAGCTTACCGGTACTAATAGCTCGATTGGCTTGATCATTCTCATTACTTATATCCATCTGACAAAGTCAGATGAAATAGATTGTCTCACGCGCCCTATCGCACCTTTGGTGCGGGCGCTGCGACAGCGCGCCGGGCAACCGGCGACGGCCAAGTCGGCCTTGTGGGCAAATGCCCGCAAGATCGATCATCGCCAACAATCAAGACAAACAATTCCAGCTTCTTCATTTTGTTGCGCTTTGCTGACCTGGTGGTTACAGCGGGGTGGCTGCACCCGATCCCATTCCGAACTCGGCCGTGAAACGCCCCTGCGCCAATGGTACTTCGTCTCAAGACGCGGGAGAGTAGGTCGCTGCCAGGTCTGCTAAACGCAACAAAATGCTGCTCAAATCACACAACAATACATAACAGACCAATCAGGCCGCGCCAGAATACGTTCAGGACGCGGCCTTTTTGCTTTTGGCAAACATTCCGGGTAATCTGGACAATGCCAAAAGCACAATGGCAATGGCAGCAATGCCCTCCTGCCACAAAAGGGTGGAGCAGCACCCCGTCCGAAAGCCCGAAAAAGCACCTTCGCTTTTGAGGCCGGACAAACGGAGAAGTCCGGGCTGCAAACGGCGTCAGCGCCGGTCTTGGTAACGCGGGGTGGAGCAGCCCGGTAGCTCGTCAGGCTCATAACCTGAAGGTCACAGGTTCAAATCCTGTCCCCGCAACCAATAACTCAACATCCCACAAAATACACCGCTACAATCCAACACACAAACACAGCACCAAGCCGCAGCAATGCACCAATGTGGCTGCAACCCGCAAGCCACAGTGCCAAATGTGGGTGCAAACCCCAAACCGGCCAATCAACGGCCGACGGTCAAGCACAACCGGACACAAACAGTTCAAACGGTCGCGATCCGAGTTGCGTCCCTGCCGGAACAGCTTGACCCCAGTCACTTATCTAAACCCTAAGCCGCCGTAGCCAGCCAACGCTCGCACCAACAATTGCGTCAATGCTCCGTGACACATCCTGGCGAAAAACCAGATCTTCCCCAACAGGCGATTCCAACGTTGAAAGCTGACTGTCCAACATCGAAACCGGCATAAAATGACCCGTGCGCTTACCCATGAATCATATCTATTCAAATCAAGCGGCATAATGCCAGTGAACATTCCGGCGCAGCATTTCATAATGCGTCGGCTTCCCGAAAAATTTCCCAGACCCTATACGATCATTAATTGCTGGTGGCTTGGCGATCACACAAATGCTTGCTGGCAGCCAAGTCGGGTAATGCAAAAATCACACGAACAAGGCAAAGCCAATCCACAATAATAGCTCGTGTCGCCATGTCCATGGCGCACAGAATTTTCTATGTCGAACATTGACCATGTGGACACATCATTTGCAGAGGGCATCCACAGCAGCGCGGTGTTCCAGTTACGCAGAATTCCTGCGCCAATTTTTTTACAAGCACGTGATGTTCTTCTGTGTCTTTAGCCAACCAGCAGTTCGGAATAAGCCGCTGTATGACTTTCATTTTGAGATTGTAGTTCCAATCGTCTTTGATGAGTTGAAATCGCGCGGCAAAACGAAGGTAGTGTGTATCAACTACCAAGGCGCGCATCTGCAAAGTGCTGAAATTGAGAACGCAGGCACTGATTTTGGGACCGACGCCCCGATGCTGCTGCAATGAGTGTAGAGCCTGTCCGACTGTCATATGGGCAAGTGTATCGAGACTGAGTTTACCCTGTTGCCGAATAATTCCACGCAACGCTTCGGGGATGTATATGCAGTATGTCTTGGGAAAAGTGATCCTATGAATGCAATCATTGACTTCGTCTGACGAAGCAGAGGCGACAGCTTCCCAGTTTTTGAATTTCTGTCGAAGATTCTGAAACGCTTCCAATGACACTTCGTCACGGGTGCGGCAGCCCAGCATTGCCATAACCAGCATACTGACAGGCGTGAACCGAAGTCCCGGAGCGGGAATGCCATAATGCGCTGTCAAGCGATCATGGACACCCACGAGCGGACTCGGAGCTCCAAAATCAAGAACATATTGCATAGGCCAATATTAGAACAAAACAAGAACATGTCAATTCCTGTTTGTGTTCTTGGCCAAAGCATCAAACTATGCTGTGATGTCGATCACGCCACAGTCGCCAGCCTCGCTTCCAAAGACCAGCCGATGCCCGGTAGTGTCCCAATTCATGGTGGAAATGGCGCCACTACCCTGCCGTCGCAATAGCACTTCTTTCTGGTCGCCAAAACGGCCCACAAGTATCATGCCATCGGAATAACCGATCGCGACAATATCCTCGACGGGATGGCAGGCAACGGAAGTCACAAGACTGTCGCCGCGCGTACCGAGTTCTAATGGCCCCTTGCCCATCGGACCGTCTTTGCCTGCAAAAGGCCAGACGATTGCTGCTGGAGCACCGGACGTTGCCAACCATTTACCCTTCGGGCTCCATGACCAGCTTTTCACTTTGTTAGGATAGCCTGTCATGCGCATGTGACGATTATCATCAAGCCGCCATCCATGCAGTGCGTTCTCTTGCATCGAGGTAACAAGAAAGCGGTTATCTGGCGAGAACATCACCATGACATGCGCGCCCTTCCACTCGAGCTCCGTCGGCGTGCTATTGGTAGCTGGCCAATGCAAGGTCACACCATTATAGCGTGCGATTGCCAAGCGAAGACCCTTTGGGGCAAAGGCCAGACCCTCAACACTGCGCTCATGGGCCAGCTCCTTGAGGCTACCATCAACAGATCGAAACCATGCGGAGCGGCCCGATGCGAATGCTATTGCACCACCCGGTGCCGCAGCAAGAGCTGTTATCCACTTGCGCGGCAGATTGCTTACTTCTGTTGACAGCCCGTTTGAGCCGGTTAAGCAGACTCTGCCATCTTCGCCACCCGTAAGCAAAGCCTTACCATCGCTCGATGGAATCGCACAAAGAAGCCCATCATGGGCCTCCACTGCTTTGTGGCCATTATCGAGACGATGGATAGTTCCATCTGCCAAAGCGAAGAAGGGGATATCTTGAATGAAACGCGCGTCGATACAGTGGCCGACCAAATCCAGTGGAGCTATGGTTGGCATCAGGCAAGACAGCTTTCAAGGCCAGCTTTCAGCGCAGCATGGTCAAGTTCGCGTCCAATGAAAACAAGACGGCTGTCATGCTTTTCGCCATCTTTCCAGGCTCGCTGATGGTCTCCCTCGATAATCATGTGCACGCCTTGGATAACGTAGCGTTCATGATCATCCTTGAATGCAAGGATACCTTTAAGGCGTAAAATATTTGGACCTTGGTCCTGCGTTATCTTTTGGATCCAGGGGAAGAATTTGTCGGCAACCAATTCCCCTGTGCGCAGAGAAACTGACTGCACAGTGACATCGTGGATTGGCGATGCATGACTGTGATCGTGATCATGCGTATGGTCGTGATCGTGATGATGGTGATGATGATGATGCGCATGACCGTGATCATGGTCACAATCCGGGCCGCAGGCATGATCGGGGTGATCATGGTCGAGAAAATGCGGGTCGTTCTCAAGTGCACGCGTCAAGTCAAATGCCCCGCGATCCAAAACTTTCACAAGATCAATATTGGCGCGTTCAGTGCGGTGAACCACTGCGTGGGGATTGATCGCGCGTATCGTGGCTTCAACAACCGCCAACTCCTCCGGTGTTACCAGATCCGTCTTGTTCAGCAGAACGACATCGGCAAATGCGATCTGGTCTTCTGCTTCCCGGCTGTCTTTCAGGCGTAGCGGCAGATGCTTGGCGTCAACCAGTGCTACCACCGCGTCAAGTGTGGTCTTTTTCCGCACATCCTCATCCATGAAAAAGGTTTGTGCGACAGGGACCGGATCGGCCAAACCCGTCGTTTCAACAATGATCGCATCAAATCTGCCCGGACGGCGCATAAGGCCTTCAACAACGCGGATCAGATCTCCACGAACGGTACAGCAGATACAGCCATTGTTCATCTCGTAAATTTCTTCATCGGACTCAACGATCAGATCGTTATCAATTCCGATTTCACCAAACTCATTGACGATGACTGCATAGCGCTTGCCATGGTTTTCGCTCAAAATGCGGTTGAGCAACGTTGTCTTGCCTGCGCCAAGATATCCGGTCAAAACTGTGACCGGTATTTGGGCGGTCTTGGCAGCGTCGGCTGGCGCGGAAATGGTCTGAGATTCACTCATAGCGTGCCTCTTGTTGAGTATAGACCCTCGATATAGGTGATTGGGTCACCGTTTGCCATATCTGTACCGAGCAAAAGGATGAGGCAATGCGATTGAGCGCCGTATCAGGTCTTGAATACAGAAACATCAAACTTCGCGACATCTTCAATCAACTCAACGATGCCCTTCAAGCTATGGCTGATTATTGCCTCGCCGGCCTGCGCAGTGGCCAATAAAGCGTTACCCGCCACGCCTTGCATGTTCAGATCAGACATTTTCCAGCCAAATGCGTGTGGCCCATAGGCTCGCAGGTGCTTGTAATCTGCGGCAAACTGGCTCTGGTTTGAGGTGAAGTTTTGCGCCTCGTTCATCTGAACAAGTTCAGGATGCAGGGCCAGCATCACCGAGGTTTCGATAAAACCACCATGGATATCGATGGTTTTTTCTTCAGGCGATATCAAACCGTCCGGTAGACCAAAGCGCGTCCAACTGGTCGCGACGGCAAGCATATCAAAGCGAACGCGCAGTTCTGTAGCGACGATTGTCATAAGCGGGGAATTGCCCCCGTGTGCGTTAAGCATGACAAGCTTGGATATTCCGCGTTCAGCTAAATTTTCACCGATCGCAATCCAACGATGTACTGCCTCGTCAAAACGTAGCGATGTTGTGCCTTTCACATCCATGTGTTCGATTGAATAGCCAACTGGTTCGGCGGTGAGGAACGTTATATCCAATTCGGGCGGTAGCAAGGGTTTGAGGCGATCGACCAATCCCTTAACAATCAACGTGTCCGTCTCGAATGGAAGGTGGGGTCCATGCTGCTCATGCGCTCCCAGCGGCAATAATGCGATTGTATTGTTTGAAGAGTTGGACATGTCCTGGTCACTTTGCATCATCGTTATAAAAAGCAATCCTGTAGCCACTGAAACTATGCTTATGCGCCGAGCATTCACAGCCTTAATTTCTGTGTCGCGAGCAATTCGTCGGCAAATTTCATCAGTTTGTCACATAAGAATTGTAACGCGGCACTCAGGCAGTAGTTTAAATGTAACCATTGTCCGGAAACGGGTCGAAAACCCCATAGGGGCCAGACATTTTCCTGACGTCGATTTGTCTGTTAATGAGTTTTGAGGCAATTGTGCTAGCCGTCTCACTATCGCGAACGGTTTATAAGCAAAAGAGGAATTGGAATGGTCAAGGATCGTAAGCCTCTTATTCTTCATCGCTTGCAGTCAACTGCAAGATTAACGCGTACCGCATTGGCGATAAGGCTGCTGGGCCACGGTTTTTATGCTGGACAAGACGCTGTAATGCTCCAACTGGCGCATGAAGATGGGCTATCGCCCAGCGTTCTTGCCAAGAGACTTGGTGTGCGTCCTCCGACGATCACAAAGACGATCTCCCGCCTGCAGACCCAAGGATTTGTGAAAAAAGAGGGGTCATCGACGGATCAGCGCCAAGCCCATATTTTCCTGACAGACACAGGAAATGAAGCCATCAAGTCGATTGAAAAATCCATTCGCAAGACCGAAAAAGACGCAATGAAAGGTTTTGACAAAAAGGAGCGTAAAGCTTTTGTCAAAATGCTCACAAGACTTGAAATGAATCTATCGGCTGCGGATCTGTTGCGTCAGACGGGCTCAGATGAGCACGATGATGACGACAATGACGATGAATAATTAACGGGCTCTATTTTGTCAGACATATAGCTTGCCTGCGGTTCTTGCCGCCTGTTCCCAGGCTGAAGACCGCAAGGTTGGGCTGCGTGCTCCGATCTTTGCAAGATAGTTTTAGCCTTGAGCGATGGGCACGCAATTTTCCGCGTCAGTTTTGGAGCGGAAAGAACTTTGATTTATTGATCCGCGATGGCATAACCCCAAGAATGATATTCTGTTCAATGAATGGAATCGCGGGGAGAAAGTACTTTTGGCGCAGAAAATTAAGCTATCGACAATTGCCGACGCGTTGAAAGTGTCTACCGCGACGGTGTCGCTTGCCTTGAGAGACAGCCCGCTTGTTGCCGACCAGACCCGGGACAAGATCAAAGAGCATGCGAGAGCAATCGGCTACATCTATAACCGGCGGGCCGCCAGCTTGCGCACTTCGCGGTCGGGAATTGTTGGCGTAGTTGTTCATGACATCATGAACCCGTTTTTTGCCGAAATTTTGCGGGCTATCGAGGGCGAGCTGGATCGTTCTGGCCAAACGTTCATTTTGTCGAATCATTACGATCAAGTGGAGAAGCAACGGACATTCATCGAAACTGTCCTGCAACTGGGCGGTGATGGTGTAATCATGTCTCCCGCCATAGGCACGCCTGCAGCAGACATTCGCATGGCTGAAGACAACGGTCTTCCAGTCGTACTGATCGCACGTACGGTGCAGGACGCGAATGTTCCGGTTTTCCGTGGAGACGATGCATATGGTATCGGGCTAGCGACCAATCATCTTATATCGCTCGGGCATACGCGCATCGCAATGGTCGGCGGTACTGATCAAACCTCAACTGGCCGTGACAGGTATGAAGGTTATCTGCATGCAATGCAGAAAGCAGGGCTCGATGCGAAACCAGAATGGCGGATTCCCGGGCCTCGGACTAAACAGGCCGGTTTCGATGCCGCGCCGCAATTTCTCGCGCTAAAGGACCATCCCACGGCAGCGGTCTGCTGGAACGATCTTTGCGCAATTGGCATGATGAACGGCATTGCTCGCGCCGGACTCGTCGCTGGCGTGGATATTTCAGTTACAGGTTATGACGATCTGGAAGAAGCCGCGATTGCGACTCCTGCCTTGACTACGGTTTGGAATGGCCAGCGGGAGGTGGGGCAACGTGCGGCGCGCGCTCTGCTTGACCAGTTAAACGGTGCAGACACCCATGCCCGTCAGGAACTTATCAAGCCTGAGTTGCGGATACGGCAGTCAACGTCAATACCAAAGGAACGCTGATCTGCTTAAGCTAGAACGGCCAAGAGTAGCGATTACTGCTATTCGGCAGCTTGCAATCGCTCGCGGCTTGCTTTGTGCGCACGCACTGCATCGCCAAATGCAGCAAAAATTCTCCGGGAAGAATTATCGGTTTTTACCCAGTACTCGGGGTGCCATTGTACACCGACTGCAAAAGCGCGAGCGTTTTTGACAGAGACAGCCTCGATCGTCCCATCATCGGCCACAGCCTCAATTTCCAGTTGAGGTGCCGGTCTATCTATTGCCTGCCGGTGTACGGAATTTACTTGGATGGCATCACTGTTCATGACTGCCGCCAGACATGAACCTGCCTTGATGTGCACCGGATGGCGAATTGCAAACCGTTCCGCCTGAATTTCGGAAGCAGGAGCCCTGTGGTCCATGCGCCCATCCAACTGCTGGATTTCTGTGGCAAGAGTGCCGCCCAATGCCACGTTCAGTTCTTGAATGCCGCGACAGATTGCCAGAAGCGGGATACCCCGGTCGATAGCGCGGCGGATCAGCGGGAGCGAGGTGGCATCGCGAGCGGGGTCATATGGCTCATGCGCTTCAGTGGGTTGGGCGCCATAGAGCGCTGGATGCACGTTGGACTTCGATCCCGTAATGAGTACGCCATCTACGCCGTCGAGAATCGCGTCAATATCCAGGCCCTCGCCAATTGAGGGTACAATAAGCGGAATAACATCGGCCGCTTGATAGGCAGCCATCAGATATTGATCGGGCGCTGCATGCCAGGTGTAATTTTCGAAATTTCGCACGTCTGACGATATGGCGACGAGAGGTTGCCGCATGATTTCACTCCAAAGGGTTCTAAATAGAATGTAGTTGAGTTCGAAGCCATTTCCAATGGTCATGACCAACCATATGCGGCGCGGGCTACCACGAAGATAGGCAAAATTAGGTAGAACCGCCGTAACCGTCGGCTGGACTAGAACAAACGAGTGTGTATGTTTAGCGCAGGATCGGGAGAACAAGACTGAATGTCTGTTGATCTGGACCGGGAATAGTTCTGGGGTTCAAAGTTTTGGAGGAGAATTAATGGATCGTCGTTCATTCATGACGAAGGCGGGTTTTGCAGGTGTTGGTGCAGCGACAGCGGCAACCACATTGGCAGCACCGGCAATTGCGCAAACATTGCCCAAAATTACATGGCGCTGTGCATCATCATTCCCGAAATCGTTGGAGACGATTTACGGTGGAGCAGTCGACTTGTCAAAATATCTGCGAGAGGCAACGGATGGCAATTTCACTATCCAGCCATTTGCGGCGGGCGAAATTGTTCCGGGCCTTCAGGCGGCTGACGCGACAGCTGCGGGTACAGTCGAACTCTGCCATACGGTCGCTTATTATTATTGGGGCAAAAATCCCACTTGGGCGCTTGGAGCAGCTGTACCTTTCGCGCTCAATGCCCGCGGCATGAATGCTTGGCAGTATCATGGCGGCGGCATTGATTTGATGAACGAATTCTTCAACACCCAAGGACTGCAGGTCTATCCCGGCGGCAACACGGGCGTGCAGATGGGTGGCTGGTTCCGGAAGGAAATCAAGACCATCGAAGATCTCAAAGGTCTGAAAATGCGCGTTGGCGGCTTTGCCGGCAAGGTCCTAGAAACCCTTGGCGTTGTACCCCAGCAATTGCCCGGCGGCGACATTTATCCGGCTCTGGAAAAGGGCACAATTGATGCGGCGGAATGGGTTGGACCTTTCGACGATGAGAAGCTCGGCTTCCAGAAAGTTGCTCCTTATTATTATTATCCAGGTTGGTGGGAAGGTGGCCCAACGGTCAGCTTCATGGTCAACAAGTCAAAATGGGATGCGCTTCCGCCCGCGTACCAGTCATTGTTCCGTACCGCTGCGCAGGCCACGGATGCAAACATGTTGCAGAAGTATGACTATCTTAACCCGGGTGCGATCAAGCGGCTTGTTGCAGGTGGTGCGCAGTTAAGGCCATTCAGCCCAGAAATTTTGAACGCATGTTTCACGGCGGCCAACACTGTTTACGCAGAACTGGAAGCCAGCAACGCTTCGTTCAAGAAGATATGGGATTCGATCAAAGCGTTCCGCAATGAGCATTTCCTCTATTCCCAAGTTGCCGAGTACACATTTGATACTTTCATGATGGTGCAACAGCGCAACGGAAAACTATAAAACCACGATCTCGACGCCAGACCCCGGTTCTCGGAGCCGGGGTCTCATTTCATTCAGCTTCTTTTGGTTGTCATGCCATGCTGGGCCGTCTATCAGTGAGACCACAATTGGGATGCCCAGCGGTACTTAATCAATGAATATTGATAGATCTATTTCGGTTGCAGGAAAAACCATTGCGGTGACAGGTGGCTCGTCCGGGCTTGGTTTACGGATGATCCAGGTTCTCGCAGCCAACGGAGCCAATGTGGTTTCGATCTCACGGACGCCAACATCCGAGAGCATGGTTCACTCGAACGTCGTCAACATTATCGCTGATATAACGATTGCGGCCGACATAGAGCGGGCATTCGACGAAACGGAACGGCTGTTCGGCCCAGTTTCAGTTGTGTTCAACAATGCTGGCGTCGCTGCCATCGAACGGGCATTGACGACCACCCGCGAGCAATTGCGCCATATCTTCGAGGTCAACGTGGAAGGGGCATTCTTTATTGCTCAGGAAGCCGCCAAGCGCATGATTGCCAACAAAATCGGGGGTTCAATAATCAATCTGTCGAGTATTCTTGCCGACGCTCCGATTAAGGGATCTGCCGGCTATGCGATGTCGAAAGCGGCGGTAGCACAAATGACGCGATCGCTCGCGCTTGAATGGGCGCCGCATGGCATCCGCGTCAATGCCATTGCACCTGGCTGGTTTCCAACCAAACTCAACGAAACCATCATGGATGGTCCGGCAAAAGGTTTTCTCAAAGGCAAAAACCCAATGCGCCGCTTGGGAGAGCCTGAAGATATTGATGGTGCAGTGCTCTTGCTTGCTTCCGATGCAAGCAGCTACATCACGGGCACTGTTATCACGATTGATGGCGGCCATAGCCTTCAAGGCTAGAGTCCTCTAGACGCGCTCTTGTTCATCGACATTGGTGCGTATTGCCAATACCAGTACAAGCAATGAAAATATTGCAGCATCGCGCCAGAGCACTGAAAAATATCCGCCCCAGATGGATTCCACCATGCCGATGATGGCCGCTCCGAACGCAGCATGGAGCGGACGCGAAAAGCTCCCGGCGGCAGTTATAAACAGGATCTTGAGCCCAAAAATTATGCCCGTATTGAAGCTCACATTGCCGTAGTAGAGTGCTGCGAGAAATCCGGCGAGCGCACAGATTCCATAAGCGACCAGGATTGCGTTTGTTCGTACAGAGACGGGATCAATTCCGCATAGCGCCGAGGCGGTGGGCTCGTCGCTGACCGCGCGCCAGATGCGACCGGCCAGCGTGCGGTTCATGGTCAGTTCTGCAAGAAGAACAACAGCCAGTGCGATACCAATGTTCACAAGCTGTAATTGGGTAAGGCTTATGTAGGCTGCCTGCCCCAGAATAAAGACAGGCGAGGCCAGCATGGGCGGTAGCCAATAATCTCTTGTATCGGCAGCAATGCGCGACAACTCCATCAGAAAGATGGTTAGCCCCAATGTGGCGACGAGCACCGTATTGCGAGTACCAGCATCCAACGGAGTATAAATAAGCCTAGCGACCAAATAGCCGGCTGCGGTTACATAAAGGGCCGCAATTATGAAGCCAAACCCCAAAGCGGCTGGCATTGTCATCCAAAGGACGGAAAAGCCAAAAGCTGCTGCAAGAATGAATGTCTGTCCCGAAAACGCGAAAATTGCGCCAAGCGAGAGATCTGTTCGGTGCGTCAATCCATGAATGAGGACATAGCCATAGGCGAGCAGTGCATAGAGCGCCGCATTGTGAATTCCGTTCAACAATAGTTGCAGAAAGTACGACATTCAGCACCATCCCATCACCAACTAGTCTAACTTGCAAAATCGATTTTACCAGTTAGAATTTCGATATGTGGATTGATTGGAATGCTCATAGGTTTAGCGGAGGTGTGTTGGCGCTTGATTTGGCGAATACGATTATCTTTCGCCAAGCCCCTGACCGCGCCCAAGACCGTTTTTCAAACAGTCTGGAGGTTGCAAGGTTTGCATGCGCTGCTGGCATTTTCCGCGCCGGGGAATGGGGCAGTGTTAATTTTATCCCACCGCAGTCGCCGTCTGGGCACTTAAATTTGATAGAATTGCGCGAGGCGATAAATAACCTGTTCCGAACAGCGGTACTGGAGGGAGGCTTTAAAGCCCAATATTTGTCGAATTTTTTGCGACTGGCCTCGGCTGTCATCGGCGATAGCCAGAATGAGCAGGATTTTACCTTGCCGCCATTTGCCCAGCACAGAGAGCTTTTATTATCCGCTGGAGCCGCGCTGTCTGGTCTCAATCTACTCGACCCTGCGCGGCTATCACGAATCAAAATATGTCCGAATTGCCATTGGCTTTATCTGGATGAGAGCCGTAATCGCAGCCGGCGCTGGTGTGACATGACCGTGTGCGGCAATCGCGCAAAAGCAAAACGGCACTATGATCGGAAGGGAAGAGGTCATGGCTTATAGAGTCCGAAGTGCCAGTTTGCTGCTCAGCATAATTATTGTCTTGGCTCTTGGGGCATGCCGCGATCCCGGACAGGGTGATTATCTTAACGTGTCGGGAAAAATCTTCGTGTTTAATTATCGTATCGCGCAGGCGACTTACGTTTTAACACTCTCAAAAGTCAGGCCCCTTCCAAATGATTCCGTGCTGGAGGCAACTTTTGAAAATCCGGCAGGCGGAGATCCTTTCATAGTACGACAAAAAATCTGGCCGACCATGACAAAGGTGACCGTGGAAAGCCCTCCGGTGAAATGTGTGAAGGCCAATCGCGAGTATAGGGTCAGCATGCGCGTCATAGATGCGAGTGGTCAGCTATTGCAGACTATAGAGCGGAAGATGATCTCTGACGTTGATCAATCTGTCATGCCTGACAAGCCGCTTGTTGTTGGTCCGTTTTATGATGCCAATCCCGATAAAGGTCCTGCCGCGGTGGTGTGCCCCGGCACCTGATGAAGCCGCTATATCCACTGAATCTGCGAGAAAAAGATCGAAATGGATTGCATTCTTACGTGATTTGGTTTGCTCTGGGCATCAGGTACATCATTCAAAGGACGTTGCAAGCATGATTACACAGATCGCCATCGCCCCGTTGGTTGCACTTATAGCGGGCATCCTCATATTGATCGCCCCACGCCTCTTGAACTACGTTGTCGCGCTTTATCTGATTATCATTGGTGTTCTCGGCCTGTTTCCTAACCTTCTCAATTAGATAATCTTCAATCGCCGATAATATTATCTCAATTGAACAGCAGCGAGCGACTATCTGCGCATTGCGCTGATGCGTCGTTTTCGCTATTGCCATTAAGACGTCGATACGAAGAGGTTTGAAGATGGCTGAACATCACGATACCGCCCCTGCGGAACTGGGCGCTCCCATGGACTACAAAGAACATGAGAACACCTACAATCTGTTTCTTACGCTTTCAAAATGGGGTGTGATTTTCTGTGTTGCGCTGTTAGCTGCAATGGCTTTCGGTTTTTTCGCTGGCGGGTTCTTCTCCGCTACCATTTTATTCATTGTTATATGTGTGGCTGCCTGGTTTTTGGTTTAGCCTGCTTGTCTTTTCGTTGCATCATTCGGGTGGATGCCCTTTGCAAACCAGTTAGCTGACTGTTTTCACCTTAAGGGTATTGCCCGGTAAAGTCGGACAGGCGTAGGCGATCTTGCTGAGCCTGTGGAGAGTTAACTTGCTTAGGGGGTGAGAGCTTGGCTCAGACACTATTCATACCGAAAGAGGCTGATGCCAGTGAGCCGCGGGTTGGCGGCTCGGCGGAAACGGTCAAAAAACTTATAAGTCTTGGTTTTTCAGTTATCGTTGAAAGCGGTGCGGGCGTTTTGTCCCGTATTCCCGATCGCGAGTTTGAGTCAGCCGGAGCCTCAATTGGCAAGGCAGCAGATGCGAAAAGCGCCGATATTGTTTTAAAGGTGCGCCGACCAAGCTCGACCGAGCTCAAATCCTACAAAAAGGGCGCGGTCGTCATTGCTATGCTCGATCCCTATGGCAATGAAACCGCAATCAAAGAACTTGCCGATGCGGGCGTTACTGCATTTACCATGGAATTCATGCCGCGTATCACGCGTGCTCAGGTCATGGACGTTCTTTCCAGCCAGGCAAACCTTGCCGGTTATCAAGCAGTGGTTGACGCAGCAGAAGAGTATGATCGCGCTTTGCCAATGATGATGACGGCTGCGGGTACCGTTCCTGCTGCAAAGGTTTTCATCATGGGTGTCGGTGTTGCCGGCCTTCAGGCGATCGCGACAGCGCGCCGTCTTGGAGCCGTTGTTACGGCAACGGACGTTCGACCAGCGGTCAAGGAACAGGTTGCTTCGCTTGGTGCGAAGTTCCTTGCTGTTGAAGATGAAGAGTTCAAGGCCGCCGAAACAGCCGGTGGCTATGCCAAGGAAATGTCGAAAGAATATCAGGCAAAGCAGGCTGCGCTGGTTGCAGAGCATATTGCCAAACAAGATATTATTATCACAACGGCCCTCATTCCCGGCAGACCAGCACCACGGCTCGTAACGCGCGAGATGTATTCGCGTATGCGACCGGGTTCCGTCATCATTGATCTGGCGGTGGAACGTGGCGGAAATGTAGAGGGTGCTGTTGCCGGAAAGATCGTTGAGGTCGACGGCGTGAAGATCGTCGGGCATCTGAATGTCGCCGGACGGATCGCCGCCACAGCGTCACAGCTTTATGCCAAAAATCTGGTCGCCTTCGTTGAAACCCTGGTCGATAAAGAAGCCAAGGTAATCAAAGTCAATTTCGACGATGAGTTGGTTAAGGCGACTGTATTGACGCATGACGGCAAGGTTGTGCATCCGGCCTTCGCAGGTGGCGCTGCCACATCCTCGGTGCAAACTGCTGCCGCGAAAAAGGTCACGACCGTCAAAGCCACTACTGCCAAGGAGGCACCGGCGAAAGCTCCGGTCAAGAAAGCAGCATCAGCAAAAGCGGCTGCACCGAAGAAAGCTGTGACGAAAACTGTTGCCCCCAAAACATCTGAAGGAGAGGCATGATGGCTGACGCAACGCTAGACAAAGCGCTCGAAACGCTTAATCAGGCCACGGAAATGGTGCGGCAGGCCGCCGAAACCATGCCCGACGCGGCTGGTGCTGCTGCACATGCGATTACCGGTGGTGCAGTTGACCCATTCGTTTTCCGCCTCGCGATTTTTGTTCTGTCAATTTTCGTTGGTTATTATGTGGTCTGGTCGGTAACGCCCGCGCTGCATACGCCGCTCATGGCCGTGACCAACGCTATTTCATCGGTCATCGTTGTCGGTGCGCTGCTTGCTGTGGGCCTGTCCGCAAGTGGGGTGGCCACCGGATTTGGGTTCATCGCGCTCGTTCTTGCAAGCGTCAATATATTTGGCGGCTTCCTCGTCACTCATCGCATGCTTGCCATGTACAAGAAAAAAGAAAAGTGAGATTTGAGCAATGAGCGTTAATTTCGCAGCTTTTCTTTATCTCGTCTCCGGCGTCCTGTTCATCTTGGCGCTGCGCGGCCTGTCACATCCAACCACAAGCCGACAGGGTAATTTCTACGGCATGATCGGTATGGGCATATCGATCATCACGACGCTGACGCTGGCCGAGCCTAGTTTGGGCGGTCTTGGCTTGATCGTTCTTGGTCTTGCCATTGGCGGCGGTGTTGGCGCCTATATCGCCAAGCGTATTGCCATGACGGCCATGCCGCAGCTTGTTGCAGCGTTCCACTCTCTCGTTGGTTTTGCCGCCGTGATGGTGGCAGCAGCGGCAGTCTACTCTCCTGAATCATTCGGGATTGGTGAAATCGGATCGATACACGCGCAGGCGCTTGTCGAAATGTCCATTGGTGTTGCTATTGGCGCGATCACCTTCACGGGTTCGATCATAGCGTTTCTTAAATTGGATGGCCGCATGTCGGGTAAGCCGATCATGTTGCCCGGACGCCATTTCATTAATGCCAGCCTATTGATCGCAATTGTTGTTCTCGTCATCGCCTTGGTCTTGACGGAAAGCCATGTGGTCTTCTGGCTTATCGTGATTTTGTCGCTCATTTTGGGTGGATTGATCATTGTGCCAATCGGCGGCGCTGATATGCCGGTCGTGGTATCAATGTTGAACTCCTATTCAGGATGGGCAGCAGCAGGTATCGGCTTTACGCTGGGCAATCTGGCATTGATCATCACCGGTGCGCTGGTTGGCTCATCCGGTGCGATCCTGTCTTACATCATGTGTAAGGGCATGAACCGGTCATTCATCTCGGTCATTCTTGGTGGCTTTGGCGGTGAGACTGGCGGTGCTGCTACTGGCGAAGTTGAGCAGCGTCCTGTCAAGCAAGGCTCTGCCGACGATGCCGCCTTTATCATGAAAAATGCTTCCAAGGTCATTATCGTGCCGGGCTATGGCATGGCCGTGGCGCAGGCGCAGCATGCTTTGCGTGAAATGGCGGACAAGCTCAAGGCCGAGGGCGTCGAGGTCAAATACGCCATTCACCCAGTTGCAGGCCGTATGCCAGGTCACATGAACGTTCTATTGGCCGAAGCAAATGTGCCTTACGATGAGGTGTTCGAACTTGAGGATATCAATTCCGAGTTCGCTCAAGCTGATGTCGCCTTTGTTATCGGTGCGAATGACGTGACCAATCCTGCAGCAAAGACTGATCCAAAGTCACCAATCTTTGGTATGCCAATCCTTGACGTGGACAAGGCTGGAACAGTTCTCTTTATCAAGCGGGGCATGGGTTCCGGTTACGCCGGGGTGGAGAATGAACTTTTCTTCCGCGACAATACGATGATGCTGTTTGCCGATGCGAAGAAGATGGTCGAAAACATTGTGAAAGCGCTCGACCACTAATCTGAAGCGCAATTAAATAATAAAAAACCCGCTATCTCGGCGGGTTTTTTATTGGTTTTATGATCTTTTCTACCGCATCAAGCGCCGCGTGTACGGGCAAGGCCGTCTTTGGCCGGCTTGTAATTCGGATCAAGTTGTACGGCCTTTGCATAGGATTTGGCTGCACGGGCCTTCTCGCCGCGATGCTCATAGATGAGAGCCTGATTTGCCCAGCCTTCTGCGATGTCACCATCGAGCTTGATGGCCGTATTGAAATCGTCAAAGGCATTGTCGTCATCGCCGAGTGCGACATAGGAGATGCCACGACCATTATAAGGTTCTGCGGCATCAGGCTGTAGCGAGATCGCTGTCGAAAAGTCTTCGATAGCCTGTTTGTGCTGGTTGCGAGCCTGATAAATCAGTCCGCGATTATGATAGGCGCGAGCGTCAGTTGTGTTGAGCTGAATAGCTTGCTGGAAATCATTCAGAGCCTGATCGAGTTTGCCCGCCTGCCGGTATAGATTACCGCGGCCAATATATGCCGTATCATATTGCGGGTTGATCTGGATGGCTCTGCTGTAATCCGCTGCAGCTTGGGCTGTGTTGCCCAAATTGCGATAGACCAGCGCCCGGTTTGCATAGGCCTGATAGAAGTTTGGGTTCAACTGAAGGGCTGTGTTGAAATCCTTGATGGCATCATTGCTACGGCCCGCGCGCCCAAAGGCCGATCCGCGCACATTATAGGCTTCGGGATCTTTTGGATTATTGCGGATGACATCATTAAGCGAACTGATGTTTTCGGCAGAGCCTTGAGCTTTGTCGATCCCGGTCATATCTGTCGCAGTGGTGTTGCAGCCTGCAAGCGCTAAAGCCATTACGGATGCCAATAAGAGGCCAGCGATTCTTGTCGATCCCTTGATCGATTCAGGTTTGCGGTATGAAGCCATTTCCATTGAATGTGTCATATTCCAATTGTCCTGTTCAACCAAAGCCTTTGCAAGCGAAAATGTTCCTATTCCGACAAACGAAAAAAGGGCGGTGTGACACAAGCCACTCCACCCCTTGTCGCGTCAAGGCGTCGTTAGTTGTCTATTAACGAGCCGCGGAAGCGCGGGCCGGAACTTTCTTAACAGGCATCGGCAAGAGGCCTTCACGCTGAGCCTGCTTACGAGCCAGCTTGCGAGCACGGCTGATTGCTTCTGCCTTCTGGCGAGCACGCTTGATCGACGGCTTTTCGTAATGATCATGCATCTTCATTTCGCGGAACATGCCTTCGCGCTGCATCTTCTTCTTGAGGACGCGGAGGGCCTGATCAACATTATTTTCGCGTACGAGTACCTGCACGGTTTTTCCTGTATCTCTTAGAATTTCGTTGAGCCTGATTTTTGACGCCTGTCCATTGAGCAGGGAACAAAAACCAAACTTCGCGACAGTCATCTATCGCAAACTGGGGTGGCCATTAGCAGAAACTTTTATCGATGTCCATGACAGAGTTGTAAACACCGGTGAGTATTTGTCTCAAAGCGCCAGCAATTATGTAATTTGGGATTATCTAACGCGAAGCGCCAATCTCCGTCGCAAAATGGCAAAAGAGCTTTGGCTGGATGCGATACTGATGCATAAAAGCATGGTTCTGGCTTTTAAAGTCGATGTCGATATTTGAACAGGATCAAGCGGCGCCACTCATTAATAATCGCTTTGCAGTGGCTATTTTGCCAAGGCCCAATTGCTAGGAATGGATGATGCGGAAATATTCGGTATTTGCTTTGGCGAGGGAGGCGTTGCGTGCCCATAAGGGCTGGGATCAGCAATGGTCTTCGCCTGAACCCAAATCAGAATATGACGTTATTATCGTCGGAGCGGGCGGTCACGGACTGGCAACTGCGTACTACCTGGCAAAAGAACATGGCATCACCAACGTGGCCGTTTTGGAAAAGGGTTGGCTGGGCGGTGGCAATACCGGCCGCAATACGACGATTATCCGCTCGAATTATCTATATGACGAATCGGCAGGTATTTACGAACATGCGGTGAAGCTCTGGGAGGGGCTGAGTCAGGATTTGAATTACAATGTGATGTATTCGGCGCGGGGCGTAATGATGCTTGCGCACAATATTCATGATGTTCAGGTCTTCAAACGGCACATCCATGCAAACCGGCTGAACGGCATCGATAATGAGTGGCTGACACCGGAGCAGGTCAAGGAGTTTTGCCCACCGATCAACCTTTCATCGGATGCGCGTTATCCCATCATCGGCGCTGCCTTGCAGCGGCGTGGTGGTACGGCGCGGCATGATGCGGTTGCGTGGGGCTATGCCCGCGCTGCCGCGGACCGAGGCGTTCACATCATCCAAAATTGCGAGGTTACGGGTATTCGTCGCGCTCCAAATGGCGCTGTGCTTGGCGTAGATACCAATCATGGCCCAATCAATGCCAAGAAAGTTGGTGTTGTCGCCGCCGGTCACACCTCTGTTTTGATGAACATGGCGGGTGTTCGTATGCCGCTCGAGAGCTATCCGCTGCAGGCCCTGGTTTCAGAGCCGGTCAAGCCGCTTATTCCCTGCGTGATCATGTCGAATACGGTCCATGCCTATATCTCGCAGTCGGATAAGGGCGAGATGGTCATTGGCGCTGGTACAGATCAGTACACATCCTATTCGCAGACAGGCGGACTGCACATTATCAACCATACGCTCGATGCGATCTGCGAGATGTTCCCGGTTCTCACGCGCCTGAAAATGCTGCGGTCTTGGGGTGGCATTGTTGATGTGACACCCGATCGTTCTCCCATTCTCGCAAAGACACCTGTGCCAGGGCTTTACGTTAATTGCGGTTGGGGAACAGGCGGTTTTAAAGCCACTCCCGGTTCGGGCAATGTTTTCGCCCATACAATTGCGCGCGACGAGCCGCACAGGATCAATGCGCCGTTCACGCTTGAGCGGTTCACGACCGGGCGTTTGATCGATGAAGCCGCTGCTGCGGCTGTTGCACACTGATTTTCAAGAGAGATAGATATTATGCTTCTCATCAAATGCCCCTATTGCGAAGAAGAGCGTCCGGAACTGGAGTTCCGCAATGCAGGCGAAGCGCATCTTGTGCGCAATTCTTCGATCATTGAACAGTCCGACGAGGAGTTCGCGTCTTATCTCTATTTCAGGCAGAACCCCAAAGGTTTGCAATTTGAACGCTGGCGCCACATTCATGGCTGCGGACGATTCTTCAATGCTGTTCGCGATTCAGTGTCGGACAAATTCCTGACCGTTTACAAGGCTGGTGAGCCAAAGCCTGAATTGGACGCACTTCTGTCCGCAAATGCTTCACAAGAAGTGGCATCGGTAAAAAAACGTGCGCCCCGCACAAAGAAAGCGGAGCTTTGATTTATGGCTCAATCCACTCATTCCGGCAGCAATCGCATTGCAGGCATTGGCCGCCTCGTTCCTGCAAAAACAGTGCGATTTACCTTTGACGGTCAAAATTTGACAGGACTGGAAGGTGACACACTCGCCTCGGCTCTGCTTGCTAACGGCATCCACCTGGTTGGTCGTTCGTTCAAATATCACCGGCCACGTGGCATTCTTTCCGCAGGCAGCGAAGAGCCGAATGCTCTTGTTGATATCGAGCGGGACAAGTCACGCAAACAGCCAAACGTTCGTGCGACAGTCCAAGAAATCTACGATGGCCTGAAGGCAAAATCGCAAAACCGCTGGCCGTCGCTGACATTCGACATTGGCGCGATCAATGATGTTTTTTCGCCAATGCTGCCAGCTGGTTTTTACTACAAAACTTTCATGTGGCCGAAATTCGCGTGGAAAACGATATATGAACCGAAAATCCGCGCAGCCGCTGGACTCGGTGTCGTACCGGGCGAGCCCGATACGGATCGTTACTCCAATCGCTTTGCGCATTGTGACGTACTGGTAATTGGCGCTGGAGCCGCAGGCCTTGCGGCAGCTTTAAGTGCGGCGTCCACTGGCTTGCAAGTTATTCTTTGCGACGAGCAGCCCGAGGTTGGTGGCGCATTGCGCTATGAAAATGACGTTCAGATTGATGGCATCAGTGGTTACGAATGGGCTGTTGCAGCCTATGCCAAACTGCGCGAAATGAAAAATGTTCGGGTCCTTACCCGCACAACGGCGTTCGGTTACTATGCGCAAAACTTTGTTGGGCTGGTTGAACGACTTAGCGACCATTTAAGCCGCCCTGCTGCTGAAATGCCCCGTGAGCGTCTCTGGCAGGTTCGAGCAAGCAAGGTGGTTCTGGCAACAGGTGCCATTGAACGACATATGGTTTTTGCCAATAATGACCGCCCGGGCATTATGCTCGCATCTGCCGCCCGCCTGTTTCTCAACCAGTATGGCGTTGCAGTTGGCCGAAAGGTGGGAGTCTATACCGCCAACGACTCGGCCTACGCAGCAGCGATCGACTTAAAGCGTGCCGGCATTGACGTGCCGGTCATTGTGGATACACGCAATAACCCATCATCCGCCATTATTGATGAGGCGCGCTCACTCGGCATAGAGGTGCTGACCGGCCATGCTGTCTACAGCGCTGGCGGCAAGCGTCGCATTTCCTCCATATCCATCAAGCCAAACGAGGGTGGAATCGAGCGAAAGATCACAGTTGACGCGTTGATCATGTCGGCGGGCTGGACGCCTTCGGTTCACCTCTTTTCGCAGTCGCGTGGCAAGGTGGCTTGGGACGCCGACAATGAGCGCTTCCTGCCGGGAACTTACGCGCAAAATTGCGTGTCCGTCGGTGCATGCAACGGTACCGACAATTTGCAGTCTGCCCTCGATGAGGCCATTGCGGCTGGCGGCGGGCAAGCTGGTACAATAGTTGCAACTGGTGGCACCAATTGGATCGCCGGGATGATCGGATCTGCTCCGGGAGCAGGGGCCGATACGACCGTTAAAGCTTTTGTGGATTTCCAGAATGACGTGACCGCCAAAGACGTCAGGCTGGCGGTTCGCGAAGGCATGCACTCCATAGAGCATATCAAGCGTTTTACTACCAATGGTATGGCGACGGACCAAGGCAAGACATCCAATCTGCATGGTCTGGCTATTGCCGCGGAAGCTTTGGACAAGCCGATTCCATCGGTGGGTCTCACAACGTTCCGGGCGCCATTCACGCCTGTCACTTTTGGCGCGATCGTCAATCATGCCCGCCATGATTTGTTTGATCCGACGCGCCGCACACCCATGCATGCCTGGCACGAGGCTCAAGGCGCTCCGTTTGAGGATGTCGGACAGTGGAAACGTGCATGGTATTATCCTCAAGCTGGCGAGGACATGCACGCGGCAGTCAATCGGGAATGTGTTGCTGTACGCAATCAAGCGGGCATTTTTGATGCTTCAACATTGGGCAAGATCGAAGTTGTTGGGCCTGACTCGGCCAAATTTCTCGAACTCCTATATACAAATCCTTGGGAAAAGCTCGGAGTGGGCCGCTGCCGTTATGGCATCATGCTGCGGGAAGATGGTTTTATCTACGATGACGGTGTTGTCGGTCGTCTCGCAGAAGACCGGTTCCATGTGACAACGACAACGGGTGGTGCTCCACGCGTGATGCACCATATGGAGGATTACCTTCAGACTGAATTCCCACATCTGAACGTATGGTTGACCTCGACAACAGAGCAATGGGCTGTAATCGCCGTGCAAGGTCCGAAGGCCCGTGAAATCATTTCGCCGCTCGTGGAAGGAATTGATCTCTCGAACGAAGCCATGCCGCATATGAGTGTGCGGGAGGGTAAAATTTGTGGTGTTCCCACCCGCTTGTTCCGCATGTCGTTTACCGGTGAAGCTGGTTACGAAATCAACGTACCAGCGGACTACGGCAAAGCCGTTTGGGAAGCGGTCTATGAACAGGGTAAGCCGTTTGGCCTTACGCCTTACGGTACTGAAACAATGCACGTCCTGCGTGCGGAAAAGGGTTACATCATTGTCGGCCAGGATACTGACGGAACTGTTACCCCGCAGGATGCCGGTCTGACTTGGGCCATCGGCAAGAATAAAACGGACTATGTTGGTATTCGTGGTCTTCTGCGCCGTGATCTTGTTTCTGATGGGCGCAAACAGCTTGTCGGATTGAAGACAGTCGATCCGAAGATTGTGTTGGAGGAGGGTGCGCAAATCGTGGCCAATCCTAACCAGCCTGTTCCGATGACAATGATCGGCCATGTTACATCTTCCTACTGGTCAGAAAATTGCGGTCGTTCCATTGCACTGGCGCTGGTGATCGACGGAACAAAGCGATTAGGCGAGAGACTTTACGTGCCAATGCCAAATGGTGTGATCGAGGTTGAAGTAACCGGAATGGTCTTCTTCGATGAAAAAGGAGAACGGCTCAATGGTTGAGGTTATCGGCGCAACACGACTGCATCCGTTGCAGGCCGGTCATTCCAGCGCTTTATCCGTTTCGGTAACGCTGGCTGAAAATGCCACTCGCTTATCGCTTCGTGCCCGGGAAGATGCAATTCCTGCGATTTCGAAGGCTCTTGGCCTGTCATTGCCAACGAAGCCCAAGACGTCCACATCCGAGGGCACGAGATCAGCACTATGGTTGGGTCCTGATGAATGGCTCATCATTGATACCGCAGATAGCAGTGTCGTCGCAGATATTGCCAAAGCTAAAGTTCTACATTCTGCGGTAGATATTTCGCATCGCAATATAGGAATTTTGGTTTCCGGCAAGGGGGCCGATGCTGTGGTCAACGGTGGGTGTCCGCAAGATCTTTCACTGGCAGTATTTCCGGTAGGAGCTGCTTCGAGGACAGTCCTCGGCAAGATCGAGATTGTCCTTTGGCGCTTGGCTGAAAATGAGTTCCGCGTGGAATGCTGGCGGTCATTCTCAAACTATGCCTATGCGTTTCTTCAGGAATCTGCTCGAGACGTTGCCGTGTAACTAAGAGATAGGTTCCTTTCGGGCCGACAGTAAAATTCGGTTTTCAGATGGATAATGGTAGAGCCTGTGCACTAAGCAAGGTGCCGGCAATCTGAGCGCATACAAAACAAGGACTGCGCTCGCGACATTTGCAATGATGTGCAATTTTCTGGATATGATGTAAACAGGCGCTGACTGCGTCGACAAACACAATTACGCCGTCGTTTTTTATGATGGGATGCGGATGACCACCGATTCGGTGGTCAGCTTGCATAGAGAAGCATATGGCGGTCAAGAAACGTCTGGTTATCAATTTCACTGGTTATGAAGGTTTGCATCCTGATGCAGTTCGTGGGCGTTATCTGAATAGTTCAGGTGACTTCAATAGGTTGTGGAACACTAAAACGATTGCCGGGCCAATGGTGGGCGAGGGGTCTGGTGTTGCTGCCATGCCCATTGAGACTACGGGAGCGAATTGGAGCACCGAAACCGAATTCTGCCAGTATGGCACTGCCGATATTTTCGATATCTATTCTGCACGAGGCGTCATCACCCGTTTTGCGACAGGCCTGATGGCCTTTCTTGATATTCTTTTATCGGGCACCTTCTATCGATACCTGCGCACCAGCTGGCGATTTTGCCTCTTCTTCATGTGGCCCTTTGCTCTTGCCTGCATAATAACGATGGTACTGCTTGGGGTCGGTTTGTCGCCCATCTGGGCAGACTTCAATCCTTGGCATTTGGTATGGAGTGTTCCCCTCGCGCTTGTAGCTTGCCGTATCCTTATTCGTTGGCCGGGAGATAAAATATTCTTTTCCTATCTGCTTGATGATTGGGCTGCGGCGTCTGATCGAATTCATGGTCGCAACAGTGAGTTGCTCCTGCGTCGTCGCGGTTTCGCCGATCACCTGATCAGGAAGCTGGAGGCAAGTGACGCGGATGAGGTCATTATAATTTCCCATAGCCTGGGAACTGTGCCAGCCGTAGAAGCAATCGCTGATGTCTGGCGCGCGCAACCGGAGCTATTGAAAAACAGACCGGTATCGCTGGTTGCAGCGGGCTCGTGCCTCCTGATGATCGCATTGCACCCCCGAGCAATAAGCTTGAAGGAGGATATCCGGGTTGTCATGCAGGAAACGCCAGTGCTTTGGGTGGAATTCCAGGCCATTTCCGACATTATACATTTTTATAAGTCAGATCCGGCAGGGGCGCTGGGGATTGAACCGAAGGTAGCGCCCATCATCCGTCGAATAAGATTCAAGAATGTTCACAAGCCAGCGCGGTATGCGCGGGCAAAGAAGAATTTCTTCAAGATGCACCTGTTGTTTCTCAAAGGAGCACAGATACGCAACACCTACGACATGGGCATGTTTGTGCAGGGGCCCTTTATGTTTGCCGAATTGATGACCAAGTATGACGGAGAAGCGGCGCCACTTGATGAAAAGGGTAGGATAGGCTGAAAACCTCAATCCATTTCTGGTGGATGCTCCAATACGGCAATTGTCAGCCAATTTGCCACTAATGCAGGCTTGATAAGGTTTTCGACGTCCAAAGTGACTTCGTAATTGTTGAGGACACGGCCTGAGGGGCGGATATCAGCATCTACAAGCTTGAAGCGTGCACGCACACGCCTGCCAGTATTGACTGGAGACATGAAGCGCACTTTGTCAAAACCGTAATTGATACCCATTGTGGCACCTTCAATCATCGGCAGTGCTTCATAGGCCAGGGTGGAAAGCAATGAAATCGTCAGGAAGCCATGGGCGATGGTGCCGCCAAACGGAGTTTCTTTTGCAGCACGCTCCGGGTCGACGTGAATGAATTGATGATCGTCGGTAGCGTCGGCAAACAGATTGATCATTTCCTGCGTGACGGTACGCCATTCGGAGCAACCGATTTCAGTCCCGACCGCTGCTTTCAATTGTTTGAGCGTTATCGCTTCTTTCATAATATCGACTTTCCAAACATATGCAGAATGTGGTTTGTTTCGATAGTCGGTTCCGCCCCGATTGTCATCCCTGAACTGTCCATTGAGCAATATCGTCGCGTTCACCGATCAGTGCCAGTCCGTGCGCAATAGAGAGGAGTTCACCCCCGCTCTCGATCCGGCCCTCGTCAAAGCGTTTGGTGAAAATGCTTCGAACAGCAGGGACAAAGGATGTTCCACCCGTCAAGAACACTTTATCGATTGAGGCCGGAGACGTGTTTGTTTTTGTCAGGACTTCATCCAGCGCGCCTTCAATCCTATCCAGATCTTCTGTTATCCAGCTTTCAAAATCTGAACGTTTGATCGTCTTTTTGCCGCCGGACCCAAGAGGGGCAAAATTGAACTCGGCTTCTTCCGCCGATGATAGTGCCATCTTCGTTGCGGACACTGCCTGATAGAGCGGGTATCCTTCGTCATGTTCGACGAGATCGACAAAAGTCTCAAGTTTTTCCGGATCAAAACTACTGCGGACAAGCTTCTTTAACTCGACGAATTCACGTGAGGTTTTGAAGATAGAAAGCTGGTTCCAGCGTCCAAAATTTGCATACCAAGACGAAGGAACTTCCAGCCTTTTGTCAAAACTCTTGAAATATGTTCCCTTGCCAATCTGTGGCGCAACGATCTGGTCTATCATGCGATAGTCGAAATGGTCGCCCGCAACGCCGACACCAGAATGACCGACAGGTGTTGCCTTCAATTTGCCTGCGAAGCTTTCAAACCGAATGATCGAATAGTCAGTCGTGCCGCCGCCGAAGTCAGCTACCAAGACTGTCGCATCTGATTTTAAATGTTGAGCGAAATAAAAGGCAGCAGCGACGGGCTCATAAACGAAGTGCATTTCAGGAAAACCAAAACGCGTGAGCGCCTCGCTATAGCGCTGCATTGCCAGTTCCGGTTTGGGATTGGCTCCCGCGAAATGGACGGGGCGACCGGTTACGATCCGGCTGACCTCCGACGGCCAATTATCGTCCGCATATACTCGCAGCCGCTTTATGAAAATCTCCATGAGGTCTTCAAAAGTTTGCCGTTTCGCAAAGATCAATGTGCCTTGAAAGAGGGCACTTGCCGCAAATGTCTTTATGGATTGGAGAAAACGGCATTCGCCAGGATGATCAATGAATTGCCGTATCGCCGCGTGCCCGGCCTCAACCTTCAAAGAGGCAGCACCCGCCAGGGGATCCTTCATGAAAGACAGTGCCGTCCGCATGCTGTCGGCTTCGCCAGCCCGACTAGTGAATGTCATTGACCGTGTGGTGGCTCCATCTGCCAATGCCATGACGGAATTGGTTGTGCCAAAGTCAAAACCCAGCGCCTGAGCCATGGCCGCGCTCCTTGTGCTGTTATATTTTGCTATTTTTTGCGCGCTCAATGCGCTTTCGATTTGGGAGGCGCGTCATCGCACACCATTGCGCGCTATGCAAGGGACAGCTTGTGATCGCTCTTTATGAAATCAACGAAAGCGCGTAACGGCGCAGGCATATGATTGCGGCTGGGATAATAGAGCCGAGGGCCGGTAAAACTGAGCCACCAGGATTGCATTACAGGCACAAGTTCACCGCTTTGGAATGCAGGCGTAATCGTTTCTTCGAAAGTGTATATCAAGCCAAGGCCAGCAATCGCCGCTCCGAGTTCAACTTCGATAGAAGATGCGAGCAAAGGACCCTTGGGAGTAACTTTCACAGTTTTCCCATTCTTTTCAAACTCCCATGCAAAGGAGACGCCGCTCGCAAAGCGATGGCGAATGCAGGCATGGTTGATGAGATCGCGCGGGTGCTCTGGCGTGCCGTGAGTGTCAAGGTAATCAGGTGCTGCGGCCAGAACAAACCGCTGCGTGCGCGGCCCGATTGGAATTGCGATCATGTCGCGTTCAATACTCTCATCGTAGCGAATACCGGCATCAAAGCCCGCGGCGAGGATATCAATGAATGTATCGCTTGCGAGGATGTCGAGACTGATCCCTGGATGACTAAGAAGGAACCTGTTGACGATAGGTGGTAGGATACTACGGGCGACGATAATCGGCACATTTAACTTGAGTGTTCCAGTGGGGCTGTCGCGGAAGCTGTTTAAGGCATCCAGCGCGCCAGCGATCTCGCCCATTGCGGGCTTTAAACGCTCCAGCAATTGCGTACAGGCGTCCGTTGGTGTGACGCTTCGTGTGGTCCTGTTCAAAAGGCGGACATTAAGCCGCTCTTCAAGGCGGCGTATTGCATCGCTGAGTGATGATGCGGAAACGCCGCGAACTTTTGCTGCAGCCCGAAAGCTGCGGGTTTCCGTGATCGCGACCAACGCGCTCAAATCAGAAAGGTCTGGTTCATTCATTGTACACTTTTCCGAACAACCCGTGCATGATAAAGCGGATTATCGCACAAATTGAAATCTTTTATAGTCGCATTCGAGAGCTCGTAAACAGGAAAATACGGAGTTTTAGAATGCAATATCATCAACTTGGTGCAACTGGCCCGAAGGTTTCTGAAATTGGACTCGGTTGCATGGGCATGTCAGGCATGTATGGACCCTCCGATCGTGCCGAGAGCATTGCTACAGTTCATGCCGCTTTGGATGCCGGTATCAACTTGCTGGATACGGGCGATTTTTACGGTATGGGCCACAATGAAATGCTGATAGCTGAGGCATTGAAGGGCAGAAAGCGTGAAGATGCGCTGATAAGCGTTAAATTCGGAGCGCTTCGCGATCCGAGTGCCGGATGGATCGGATTTGATGGAAGACCCGCGGCGGTCAAGTCTTCGCTCGCCTATACGCTTCAACGGCTGAATGTTGATTATATCGATGTTTACCGACCAGCCCGGCTTGACCCTGATGTGCCAATTGAAGACACAATCGGCGCAATCGCCGATATGGTAAAGGCAGGTTACGTCAAACATATTGGCCTGTCCGAGGTTGGTTCGGCAACGATACGGCGTGCGGCTGCCGTTCACCCGATTGTTGATCTCCAGATTGAGTACTCGTTGATCTCACGCGGCATTGAGGACGGCATTTTGCAAACTTGCCGCGAGCTTGGCATCAGCATCACTGCCTATGGCGTGCTTTCGCGCGGACTGATCAGTGGGCATTGGCAGAAGGATGCAGCGGCACCTACCGATTTCCGTGCGTATAGTCCCCGGTTCCAGGGCGAAAATGTCGACAAGAATTTGGCGCTTGTCGAGGCGCTCAAAGCGATTGCTGACAAGAAGGGCGCTTCTGTCGCACAGATCGCCATCGCATGGGTTGCTGCGCAGGGTAAGGATATCATTCCGATTGTGGGCGCTAGGCGTCGTGACAGGTTGACTGAATCCTTGGGTTCCCTTGACGTTGCACTCACCGGTGAGGACTTGGAAGCGATCGAAAAAGCTGTGCCAAAAGGCTCGGCAGCGGGCGCCCGTTATACCGCTGCACAGATGGCGCATCTCGATAGTGAAGTCAGCGCACATGGTTAGATAGATAGGGCCGGTTTGTCAGCCCTATCTAAATAGACACAGATTAGCCTGCGGTTTTGTTCGCGGGCTTTTCTTTATGCCCGCCGAACTCGCTGCGCATGGCGGAGAGAATCTTGTTGGCAAAGTCAGCATTGCCGCGCGATGAGAACCGTTCCTGCAAAGCAGCGCTGAGGACGGGCGTTGGCACAGCTTCATCAATGGCAGCGATGACGGTCCAGCGTCCTTCACCGGAATCGGAAACATGGCCTTCATAGCTCTCCAGGCCGGGATCACCATAAAGGGCATCGGCAGTCAAATCGAGCAACCATGAACTGATAACACTGCCACGACGCCACACTTCGGCGATCTCTGGCAAATCAAGCTTGTATTGATAGTGTTCTGGATTTTGCAATGGCGTGGTTTCCGCGTCAACTACATGCTCACGCATGCCGATGTCCGCATTTCGCAGAATATTCAGACCTTCGGCGTAAGCGGCCATCAACCCATACTCGATGCCATTATGGACCATTTTGACGAAGTGTCCGGCACCGTGCGGTCCACAATGCAGAAACCCCTGATCGGCTGTACTGGCAAGGTCTTTGGGGCGGCTTTCAGTGATCGGCAAGTCACCTTTGCCAGGTGCGAGAGCGGCAAAAATGGAAGAGAGATGCTCAACGGTGGGTTTTTCGCCGCCGATCATGAGACAATAGCCGCGCTCCAGGCCGAATACGCCGCCGCTGGTTCCCACATCAACATAGTGAAGACCTTTTGACCGCAAGGCTCCGCTGCGCCTGATGTCATCATGATAATAGGAATTGCCACCGTCGATCAGGATATCGTCCTTATCCAGCAATGGTACGAGTTGATCCAGAACTTTGTCGACAACAGCAGCGGGAAGCATAAGCCAAACAACCCGTGGTTTGGACAGTTTGGAAACGAAATCCTGCAGAGACGCACTTGCCGTAGCCCCCAGCGCTTCCAATGCAGCCATGCTTTCAGCGCGCGCGTCATAAACAACGCATTCGTGTCCGTGCTGCATCAGCCGTTGGGTCATATTGTTACCCATACGGCCCAATCCAATCATACCGAGTTGCATTTCTAAATCTCCGGGGGAAGGTTGAAAAATATCCTTGAAGGATGGCATTACGGGCCAGGTCGCTATGTTACCGGACGGCAGGCACTCTGCTTCCTGATTTATCAACGGCGGCGCGAAGCGTGTCAATGTCAGTCACTCGCGGATAGAGCTCCCGGCCCACGATGAAGGCGGGTGTGCCGGCTAGCCCTAGTGATTTTGCCTGCGCAGCGTTATGATCCAACCGCTCTTGTATGGTATCGAAATTTTGTTCCAAGGCATCCCTGACCCGGTCAGTGTGGATGCCAGCTGCTCGTAAGGTTTCATCTACCCGTTTCAGCGTGAGCCTGCCCGGCACCTTCATGAGAGCGCCGAATGCTTGTTCGTGTTGACCGCTATACCCAGCGGCCAAAGCCATTCTTGAAGCGTAAACTGAAGTATCTCCGAATATGGGCCAATCTCTCATAATCAGCCGTATCGACTTATTGTCTTTCAGCAGTTCTTCCAGTTGAGGATGAAGCTTTTTGCAATTGGGGCATTGATATTCGAAGAATTCGACGATTGTCACGCTGCCTTTCGGGTTGCCAAATACAGACCAAATAGGATGATCTTCCCGTGGCTGTTCTTTCGCCTCAGCTATCTTAGGTAAAAATACGCTGCTTAAAGCCACAGTCAGAAGATCACGGCGATTCAAAAATGGATTGGTCATCAGTTCCCCGGCCAGCATTATCTGCTCGCCATCATGGCGAAAGGAACGGCATATTTGGGGCGCCGGATTGAGAAAAACGAGTAAAAGCCGGTGGCTTGGATTCGTCCGCTTTTATCAGATCGGCAGCGCAACAATATCGACGTGATCGCTGTCCGCCGTGTGCACATCGTTCATTATCGCCGGAACATCCTGTCCCCGGTCAAGTAATGTGCCCTCTGCAGTGATAATGGAAATTTGATAGCCAAGGTCTATAAGGAATTTCAAATAGGTCTCGGGCGTGACGCTGGATATCCAGCCGATTAGATTTGGGCTGAATTCGCTGACAATAATGGGGCGAAATTTTCTCAATGTATTTATCATGCCGGTAAATGCGCGGTATTCTGCACCCTCGATGTCGATCTTGACGAAATCGACCCGATTCCAGTCATGCAAGACATCATCGAGCCGTACGCAGGGAATCAAGCGTTTGATTTCAAGTGACTGTCCCGATTGAAGCGTAGCGCTGACGCCGTTGGAACCGGATCCATTCAGGGCGAGTACATCGGTTTTATCACCGACCGCGCTCAAAAGAACATTAACGTGGCTGAAGGAATTCGCGTCGCGGCTTGCCACGAGCAAACGACCGTTTTCGACATTCGGCTCTACCGCCAGAACGCGTCCCTGGCTTCCGACCAGTTTCGCACAGAGCATGGTGAAGTAACCAATATTCGCCCCGATATCTATGACGTGCATTCCCGGCTTGACGTATTGTTCGAATACCCTCGTCACATTTGGTTCATAGGCACCACCAATGACATTGATCCCGACATCCGGATCATTTCGATCCGCATAAATCCATGCGTCATTGAGAAAGACCTTTTCGATCTGCCCATCAGGTGCTGGGTCAAGTAAGCGGCGGCTCTGAAACTCAAGTGAGTTGAGATACATGCGAACAATGCTTTCAAGCGGCTGACCTACATAAGTGTAGTGAGATTTTTCAACTTCGTTCATTGTTCGACCCAAAATCAAACGGAACGCATAATCTATGTCAGCGGTAGTCGTGATCATCATTGTTCTGGCACCCGATTATAAAGCGCCTAATCTCTTGAGAGGAGTGCGCGGGGGCAATATTCAACGCTGTGATAATCAAACGCAAGGGCGTTTGTATATTTCAGAACTCAAAGTAAACGCGGAAATTCTTTCATTCCTACTGATAGATAAGAGTAGTTCGAGGGACATGCGAGGGAGCGTAGCTGACCAAACGCTGACTATTCAGAGTCTTTCTTGCTGATGCTACAAGGAAAGGCGCAGTGCAGGGCAAACACGCGCATTACGGCATTCGCCTTAAGTATCAACAATAGAGAGGAAGGTCAGATGGTGGGCGTGACAGGGATTGAACCTGTGACCCCTACGATGTCAACGTAGTGCTCTCCCGCTGAGCTACACGCCCATCTGCCGGGCGCATACACCATATTGAATTGTGTCCGTCAATAGCTGTTAAAGGAACTTATCGGGCTTTCTTGCAGGAATATCGGATTAGCTCGGCGCAATTAGGCTGCGACGAGCATTTTTTCGATTTCATTGACGAGATCGCGCAAGTGAAATGGCTTGGATAGAACCTTGGCATCTTTTGGTGCCTGCGAATCGGCATTTAGAGCCACGGCAGCAAAACCAGTGATAAACATGATCTTCAGGTCCGGATCGATTTCAGATGCCCGGCGAGCCAATTCGATCCCGTCCATTTCCGGCATGACAATATCCGTCAGCAACAAGGAAAATGGCTCTTCACGGAGACGATCATAGGCGCTGGCTCCATTGTCGAAATGCGTGACGTGATAGCCAGCTTTCTCCAGCGCCTTCACCAGGAAGCGCCGCATATCATTGTCGTCTTCTGCAAGAAGTATTCTTTTCATCGGTCCGTCCGAATTATCTAGCGCCGATCATCCCCAGACCAGCGTTCTGTAAAATCTACAAAGCGCTTTTTTGGTAAAGATCACGTGAATGATTTGCTAGAAATAAGGCTGAACGCGCGAAATGTCGAGGTGGTCCGGCGCGGATAGATCATCTTAAGAAAGATCAGCGAATGTTGCTTGCACGATCAATTCCATTACAGGCAAACTTGATCTAGAGTATTCAGGCATTGCCCGCAGGTTCAGCAATAACATTTGAAGTGAATGATGACCGTCAACCGCGATTTCCCCGATAGCTCTCCATTTGAATTGCGGCAGCCATCCGATCAGCGCATTCCATTTGTTTTTAACTCACCCCATAGCGGCCGTTTCTATCCACCGACATTCATCCTGCAATCACAGCTTGATGCGCATACCATCCGCCGCTCGGAAGATTGCTTTGTGGATCAGCTCTTCGCATCAGCCGTAATGCTGGGCGCACCGTTAATGCTGGCGCATTTCCCGCGTGCTTATCTTGACGTCAATCGCGAGCCCTATGAACTCGACCCCAAAATGTTTTTGGAGCCACTGCCTTCGTTTGCGAATGGACATTCTGCCAGGGTGGCAGGCGGCCTCGGCACGATTCCGCGGCTTGTTGGGGAAGGGCAGGAAATCTACGCGCAAAAATTTCATATTTCGGAAGCGCTCGGACGCATCGATAGTATCTACAAGCCCTATCATTTAATGCTCGGAAATGTGCTTGCGACGACATGTGCCCGTTTTGGCTATGGCGTACTGGTCGATTGCCATTCAATGCCTGCCAGTATCCGCTTTCCAGAAAGCGGAATGCGCCCGGATTTCATCATAGGCGACCGATTTGGCACGAGTTGCGCGCCCGAATTAGCCAGCGCCGCCATACAATTGTTGCGCGAAATGGGTTATGTGGTTGCACACAACAAGCCTTATGCCGGCGGCTACATTACTGAACATTATGGCCGTCCCCTGAAGCATATGCACGCATTGCAGATCGAGGTTAATCGCGGCCTTTATCTGAATGAGAATACCTACGAAAAAAAACCCGGATTTGAGCAGCTCCAACGGGATATCGGACTGTTCCTTGCGGACCTGGTTTCCCTGCCGGATTTTTATTTTCTCGATACGCCCTTGGCGGCAGAATAGGGATCCACACCATATCTCAATAAAAAAGACCGCGCGTGAGCGCGGCCTAAGTCTAGGGAGGAAACGCCCAAGGAGGGCATAGACAGGTCACCCCGTCCATTTTCTAGTTTATGCTGCGTCGCACAAATGTCAAGGTATTTGAGTGATTTTTTAGCATTCTTATACCATGCCTAAAAAACGCGCATAAATTGCGCGGTTTGATCACAAAAGAGAATAATAAAGTCATCAGGAGCTATTTTGATCATCGATCTTACCTTTTTGAAGCAAATCGCCGAGGTTGCAGCCCAGCAGACACTGCCGCGTTTTCGCACAGTAGCGCTGGTCGATAATAAATATCAGACAGGGTTTGATCCGGTTACCGAAGCTGACAGGGAAGCCGAGCGAGCCATACGTAGCTTGATAAATGCAACTTTCCCCGAACATGGAATTTTAGGCGAGGAATTTGGTGGAGAGAATTTAGCGCAGCCAAACATTTGGGTCATTGATCCTATTGATGGGACGCGGGCCTTCATCTCCGGCCTGCCGGTATGGGGAACGCTGGCTGGACTGACAATCAATGGCGATGCGGTGGCGGGGGTAATGTCTCAGCCATTCACGCGCGAGCTTTTCATGTGCGATGGCGATGCCTCTTGGTACGAAGGACCTGACGGGGTTCGGCGTTTGCAAACGCGCAAGACCACCGAACTGGCCGAGGCAACATTGTTTACCACTACGCCAGCGCTCTTCAAGGGTGCGCAGCGGGAAGTCTATGACAGGATCGAGTCGACGGCGCGCCTCGCGCGTTACGGTACAGATTGCTACGCTTACGCAATGTTGGCATCAGGATTTGTCGACTTGGTGATCGAAACCGGACTTCACCCATATGATATCGTGGCGTTGATTCCTATCATCGAAAAGGCCGGTGGCGTTATCACAACCTGGGATGGTGGCGCGGCGGAAAAAGCAGGCGACATTGTTGCGGCGGCTACACCGGAACTGCACGCCAAAGCGCTGGCCTTGCTCAATCAGTAAGCTCTGTCTCGTCCGATAGTTGCGTTGGTTCGTTGCCTGTTCCCGGAATGAAGGCATCGAATGCTGCAAAAAACTGTTCGCGATAGAAATCAGCCTCCTGCAGAATCTCATGCTTTGCACCATCAATTGTGAGAAGAGTGGTGTTGCGCAGTTGCACAGCATAACGCTCTATCGCCGGGGTCGAGACAATGGTGTCCGCGCCAGCTGCGATAATCAGTAATGGAATGCGTATTTTCTCGATAAATTCAGGGCGATTGACCCTGTTAATCGCTTTTGCGGCAGCAACAATCCAGCTTGCTGTCGGGCCACCAAGAGCGAGTTCCGGCGCTTGTTCGAGTACATCGCATTGGCGCTTGTAGCGGCTGGGATCTGATGTGACCGGGTTGTTTTCAAAAGGCCTGGCCTTGTATGGGCCGCTGAGCATGTAGGTTCTGCCAAGCCCAATGGAGCGCAGCGAGTTTGCGACGATCCTTGCCGTCATTCTTTGCAAGCGCGTCATGGGAATATCAAGCAGGGGTGATGTCAGGACCATGCGATGGATTCGGTTGGACATGGAGGGCGCTGCAAGCAGTGCTATGAGGGCACCGGTGGAGTGAGCCAGAACATAGAACGGGCCCTTGCAATCGGGCAGAAGCACGGTTTCAAAAAACCTTTCGAAGTCGGCAACATAATGTTCAAAGCTTTTTATATGGCCTCGCGCCGCATCGCGTAAAAGACGGCTTGAGGCGCCTTGGCCACGCCAGTCAAATGTGGCCACTGTAAAACCGCGCGCCGCAATATCCCTGGCGGTTTCGAAATATTTTTCGATACATTCGCTACGACCGTGCAAAATAATGACAGTTCCGCGAATCTGGGATGTGCTGGCGGGGATGATTGCATAACGCAGTTGCTTGCGATCTGGCAGATCAAAGCTATCGACACGGGTACCCGCGGGAATAGGATTGGACGCAATTTCGACGAGTGATCGGATCATGTGCGGTCGGGTGCCTCAAAGAGCAAGTTGCCTCCGTGATAAAGCCGCTCCGACAGAACGTCAAACAATGCCTGAAACGGCAAAGCTAAAAATAAAGATCGACCGGAAACTCTGCCTGAGAGCTTCCGGTCAGTACATTGCAGATGGAAGGGACGTTACATCTGCAATGATTTCGGCTTTTTTATCAGTAGGCCGGATTGATCTCGATGCTGAAGCCGGAGCGGCGATCACGGTCACGTCCGACGCGGCGGGTTTCAAGAATTTCGCCTCTGCGGGATACGACGACAATCACCGGATTGCCGCGGCGAGAAGCTCTTACAAAATAACGGCCACGTTCGAAATCGATATCGCGAACCCGGTAACCGCGACGCTCCAGCATGCGGGCAACATCGCGTGGCCCAAAGCGTTCACGGCGGTCATCGCGCCAGTCCGAACGGTCGCGATCGTAACGGCCACGATCCTGAATGAGATAGCCATCCGACTCGTCCTGCTCCAGATAGATGGCAGGTGAGTTATCGCGATAATAACGTTCCTGAGCAAATGCCGAGGAGGCGAAGCCTGTGATCAAAACGGCGGCTGCAGTAAGAGCGATAAGGGGTCTTTTCATTGTCCTATCCTTTATATGCCGGACCGTATCCGACCTTGGGTGTAGTTATAAAATCATCGAGCTGAACGTATTCCGAAGATGATGTTCATTTTGCGTTCATTGAACGTCGCAGTTTCATACAAATAGACTTGAAACCAGGAATTGCGCTTACCAAATATGGTTTGCAGCCGCCATATCGGGGTTGCTGGTTCAACAGAATTTGCCACATCGGGGATTCTGACGTGAATCAAAAAACGCAAACATTGTCGCTCTAAAGGAGGGCTTACCCATGCGTCACGTTGATTTTTCACCACTCTACCGTTCGACCGTCGGTTTCGACCGGCTTTTCACGATTCTCGACAGTTTGGCTCAGCCGGAAGGTGCCCAAACTTATCCGCCCTATAATATTGAGCGGACAGGCGAGAACACCTATCGCATCACAATGGCCGTTGCCGGGTTCTCTGAGGATGAAATCCAGATTGAAGCCCACCGCAACCAGCTCAAGGTGACGGGCGAAAAGACTGCTGAAAAGTCGGAGGATTCCGAGACATTATATCGCGGTATTGCGTCTCGCGCATTTGAGCGCCGTTTCCATCTTGCCGATTTCGTCGAGGTAAATGGGGCCAGCCTGAAAAACGGCTTGCTGCACATTGATCTCAAGCGCGAAATTCCGGAAGAGATGAAGCCGCGCAAGATTGCGGTTACGGCTTTGTCCGATAACGAAGCCAAGCAGATAGAAGCAAAAGCCACTAACTAAGCGGCTACTGCCATGAGTGGAGAGCGGCGCAGCGATGCGCCGCTCTTTATGCGATCAGATCACCAAATTGGCGGATTTCTTCTTGCGTCGTAGCAAAGCTGGTTACGAGGCGGATCATTGTTTCGTCATTTGCAAGCAGATTTGCTTCGTTGTGGGGCGGCTTCCACTCATAAAAAATGGCTCCGCTTGCCTGTAGGCTCGCCACAACACCCTTGGGGGCAATCGCAAAGACTTCGTTTGCCTGGGGTTGCCAGGCAAGTCTCATCTTTTTCGAACCAGCAATTTGTTCTGCAAGAAAGCGCGCCATCGTATTGGCGTGGGTCGCGAGCTCCAGCCATAATCCGCCAGCAAAATAAGCTTCGAATTGCGCTGCAACGAAACGCGACTTTGAAAAGAGCTGCGCGGATCTCTTTCGGATAAAGGGCACGTCCTTTGCCTGATCGGGGTTCATGAATATCAATGCTTCTGCACACCAGCAGCCGTTCTTGGTTCCTCCGAACGACAAAATGTCGACACCCTGTTTCCACGTCATATCCGCAGGACTGCAGCCAAGGGTAATGAGCGCATTGGCAAAGCGAGCGCCATCCATATGGAGTGGCAGGCTATTATCCTTGCACAGTGCTGAAATCGCTGAAATTTCGCCGAGCTCATAGATGGTGCCGATTTCTGTAGATTGGGTAATTGAGACACCCATTGGCTGTCCGGCGTGCACATTGCCGGGGGCGAATCCCCGAATAGCTGTTTTAAGATTATTGATATCAATACGCCCGGTCGGACCGTCTACAGGCTGAAAACGGCCTCCAGCTGAGAGAAAGCCTGGTGCTCCGCCCTCGTCCTCAATCAGATGGGCCTCGCGATGAGCGAAGGTTACGCCGCCTGGCTTGCCGATGGCAGCTTGGGCAAGCGAGTTGGCGGCGGTGCCAGTTCCAACAAAGAAAACGGCGACTTCCCGTTCAAAGATTGTGTTGAATGTTTCATCTATTGCGCGGTCGAGCGTGCTGGTGCCGTAAGCCGAGGCAAAGCCATCGGAATGCCGGTTTAAATTCGCGGCAATTTTGGGGTGGGCGCCAGCCCAGTTATCGGACGCAAAGTGCATGAAGCAAACCTCTCTTCAGGGTGGATGAGCAGAGGCTTACGCCTTTAGAAGCATAGTGGAAAGCAGCCGTAACTGTTAATAATGGAGGAAGTAACTATTCAGTATTCTATTTTTAGCGGAAACACCTGCTCTCGTAACTAATGCGAGCAAATTGACAATTTGACGCAATCTTCTTTCGTGGAATGATGTTATTTTTTGCTTTTCCATCTTGTTTGTTTGGAATAATTCTGGCATACGCTGATACGACAGCATTGCTGTCCTATTTGCGGAGACTGATAATTGAGGACGGCAGTCAAGTGCTTTCGTCCTTCTTAAGGTGCCCGCAATCTACAATCGGAAGATATGCCGCATGAAGCGGGGCAGGAATTATGCTATTCCGTCCCATATGACTAAGACCGCCCTGTGAGGGCTTCAATGGAGGAATTGACGATGTCGGATTTGACGCCATCTGTAACGACTGAACTCGCTCAGGCCGTACAGAATCGTGCGGTCAAAACCAATAAATTGTCAGGTTTCCCCAAAGCCCAAGGCCTTTACGATCCCCGTAATGAACATGACGCATGTGGTGTGGGCTTCGTTGCACATATGAAGGGTGTGAAGTCCCGTAAGATCATCGAAGACGGGCTTTTCATGCTCGAAAACCTGACCCATCGCGGCGCTGTGGGTGCCGATCCATTGATGGGCGACGGTGCTGGCATGCTTGTCCAGATTCCTGACGCGTTTTTTCGCGCGGAATGGGCAGAAAAGGGTGTCGAGCTTCCTCCGGTCAATCAATATGCCGTTGGCTATTTCTTTATGCCGCAGGACCCGGAAGAGCGTGCACATATCGAGCAAGTCGTAGCGGAAGTTATTGCTTCGGAAGGCCAGACACTTATCGGTTTCCGTGACGTGCCCGTTGATAATTCGTCTTTGTCAAAGGCTCCGCATATTGCTGCCACCGAGCCGTTTCATCGTCAGGTCTTCATTGGACGCAACCCGAATATTGAATCCAATGAAGACTTCGAAGGTCGCCTGTTTGTCCTGCGCAAGGTGATTTCAAACCGTATCTATCAAGAGAACGGTGGCAAGGAGAGCGACTTTTACGTTGTCTCAATGTCTGCCCGTACGATTGTCTATAAGGGCATGTTTCTCGCCTATCAGGTGGGTGCCTATTATAAGGATCTGAAGGACCCACGCTTTGTCAGCGCTGTCGCGCTTGTGCATCAGCGGTTTTCGACAAACACGTTCCCTTCCTGGAAGCTGGCGCATCCCTACCGTATGGTTGCGCATAACGGCGAAATCAACACGTTGCGCGGCAACGTCAACTGGATGGCTGCGAGACAGGCTTCGGTTGATTCCGAGTTTTTTGGCAACGACATCTCAAAGCTCTGGCCAATTTCTTATGAAGGCCAGTCGGATACGGCGTGCTTTGATAATGCTTTGGAGTTCCTGTTTCAGGGCGGGTATTCGCTTGCCCATGCAATGATGATGCTGATCCCCGAGGCATGGTCCGGTAACAAGCTGATCGCGGATGATCGAAAAGCATTTTACGAATATCATGCTGCGCTGATGGAGCCGTGGGATGGACCAGCTGCTGTCGCGTTCACGGATGGCCGTCAAATTGGCGCGACCTTGGACCGCAATGGTCTGCGTCCAGCGCGCTATCTCGTGACTGATGATGATTTCGTGGTCATGGCCTCGGAGGCGGGTGTGCTTCCTGTGCCGGAAGAAAAGATCGTCAAGAAGTGGCGGTTGCAGCCCGGTCGCATGCTGCTGATCGATATGGAAAAGGGTGAGATTGTTTCTGATGACACGATCAAATCCGAAATAGCCAATCGCCATCCATACAAGCAGTGGCTCAAGAACACCCAGTTGATCCTGGAAGAATTGAGCCCGGTTGAGCCGCGCGCCTTGCGCAAGGATGTCAGCCTTCTCGATCGCCAGCAGGCATTCGGCTACACGCAGGAAGACACAAGAATCCTGATGTCGCCCATGGCGACGACGGGCCAGGAAGCCATTGGTTCGATGGGTACTGACACGCCGATCTCGGCAATGTCTGACAAGTCGAAGATGCTTTATACCTATTTCAAGCAGAACTTCGCACAGGTCACCAATCCGCCGATTGATCCGATCCGTGAAGAGCTGGTGATGAGTCTTGTTTCATTCATCGGTCCACGCCCAAATCTTTTCGATCTGGTTGGAACATCGCGCCGCAAGCGGCTGGAAGTACGCCAGCCCATCCTGACCAATGGAGATCTGGAGAAAATTCGCTCCATCGGCCATACGGAAGATCGTTTTGACACCAAGACGCTCGATACGGCCTATAATGTTGAAGAAGGCGCTGCTGGAATGGCCGGTGCCGTGGAGCGGCTTTGTGATCGCGCTGAAGCGGCGGTTCACGGCGGCTACAACATCATCATTCTTTCCGATCGCCAAGTTGGTCCGGACCGGATTCCAATCCCGGCGCTTCTCGCAACCGCCGCCGTTCACCATCATCTGATCCGCAAAGGGCTGCGTACGTCGGTTGGTCTCGTGGTTGAGTCGGGCGAGCCGCGTGAAGTGCATCATTTCTGCTGCCTTGCAGGTTATGGTGCGGAAGCAATTAATCCGTATCTGGCTTTTGATACATTGCTCGATATGCACAAGCGGGGTGAATTTCCGCCGGAAGTGGATTCGAGGGAAGTTGTATCGCGCTACATCAAGTCCATCGGCAAGGGCATCCTCAAGGTCATGTCGAAGATGGGCATTTCGACCTATCAGTCCTATTGCGGTGCTCAGATTTTTGACGCTGTCGGGTTGAAGTCGGAATTTGTTGATCGCTTCTTCTTTGGTACGGCGACGATGATCGAAGGCGTAGGACTTGAGGAAATAGCGGAAGAAACAGTGCGCCGCCATCGTGACGCCTTTGGCAATGATCCTGTTTTGTCCACTACACTCGATGTTGGCGGCGAGTATGCCTATCGCATGCGCGGTGAAGCACATTTGTGGTCGCCGGACGCGGTAGCAAAGCTGCAGCATGCCGTGCGTACGGACTCGGCCAGCACGTTTAAAGAATATTCCGATATGGTGAACAGCCAATCGGCGAGGGCAAAGACCATTCGTGGCCTGTTCAATATCAAAATGGCTGCCGATACCGGACGAAAGCCAGTTTCGATTGATGATGTCGAACCTGCAAAAGAGATCGTAAAGCGATTCTCCACCGGCGCCATGTCGTTCGGCTCGATCAGCCGCGAAGCCCATACAACATTGGCTGTGGCGATGAACCGTATTGGCGGTAAGTCGAACACTGGTGAAGGCGGCGAGGAGCCTGATCGTTTCTACCCGCTGCCCGATGGCAAGCCAAACCCGGAACGTTCGGCGATCAAGCAGGTGGCGTCAGGTCGCTTTGGTGTCACAACCGAATATCTCGTCAATTCTGACATGATGCAGATCAAGGTTGCCCAGGGCGCAAAGCCCGGTGAGGGTGGTCAGCTTCCAGGACACAAGGTAGATGCGACAGTTGCCAAGACCCGTCACTCGACGCCGGGTGTTGGCCTGATTTCGCCGCCGCCGCATCATGACATCTATTCCATCGAAGATCTGGCCCAGCTGATCTACGATTTGAAGAACGTCAATCCCGAAGCGGATGTGTCGGTTAAGCTTGTTTCGGAAGTTGGGGTGGGCACAGTTGCTGCCGGTGTGGCCAAGGCGCGCGCTGATCATATTACCATTTCCGGTTATGATGGCGGCACAGGTGCATCGCCGCTGACGTCGCTCAAGCATGCCGGTAGCCCATGGGAAATGGGCCTTGCTGAAACCCAGCAAACGCTGGTGCTTAACGGGCTTCGCTCGCGCATAGCCTTGCAGGTCGATGGTGGCCTGCGAACCGGTCGTGACGTCATTGTCGGCGCACTTTTGGGAGCGGACGAGTTTGGCTTCTCTACCGCTCCATTGATAGCGGCAGGGTGCATCATGATGCGCAAGTGCCACTTGAACACCTGTCCCGTTGGCGTTGCAACGCAGGATCCGGTCTTGCGCAAGCGCTTCAAGGGCACGCCTGAGCATGTGATCAACTTCTTCTTCTATATGGCGGAAGAAGTTCGTCAGTTCCTGGCTGAGATGGGTTACACGCGGTTCGAAGAGATCGTCGGCAAAGCCGAACTTCTCGAAAAGCGCGAGGCGATTGATCATTGGAAAGCCACAAGGGCTCGATTTCTCTCGCATATTCCACAAGCCGGAAGCGCCCGAGGAAAAGACACGTTGGACAGAACGGCAAAACCATCCAATCTTCGATATTCTCGACCGCAAGCTTATTGAGCAGGCGCTGCCCGCCCTCGAAAGCAAGCAACCGGTTAAGATCGAAATGGGCATCAAGAATGTGGATCGCTCTGTAGGTGCAATGCTTTCTGGTGAAGTTGCCAAGCGTTATCGGCACAAGGGACTAAAAGAAGATACAATCTCGGTGAGATTCACAGGTACGGCCGGGCAATCTTTTGCTGCATTTTTGGCCAGAGGCATCTCCTTCGAGTTGATTGGCGACGGCAATGATTATGTAGGCAAGGGACTTTGCGGTGGCCGCATTGTCATTCGCCCGCCTGAAAATACGAAAATCGTGCCGGAAGATTCAATCATCGTTGGCAATACCGTGCTGTACGGAGCAATTGAAGGCGAGGCTTATTTCCGTGGGGTCGCGGGCGAACGGTTTGCTGTTCGTAATTCCGGAGCAATTGCCGTTGTCGAAGGCACCGGCGATCATGGTTGCGAATATATGACCGGCGGCGTTGTCGTCGTCATTGGCCAAACGGGCCGGAACTTCGCAGCCGGCATGTCCGGCGGCGTCGCCTATGTCCTTGATGAAGCTGGCGATTTTGCCCAGCGTTGCAACATGGCCATGGTTGAGCTGGAGCCGGTTCCGGAAGAAGATGACATCCTTGAGAAGCTTCATCATCATGGCGGTGATCTGGCACATAAGGGGCGTGTTGATGTTTCGGCCAATATGACAAGGCATGATGAAGAACGTCTGGTTCAACTGATTTCGAACCATATGCACTATACGGGTTCTGGCCGCGCGAAAGAAATTCTCGATAATTGGGAGAGTTTCAGGCCGAAATTCGTGAAAGTTATGCCGGTGGAATACCGACGCGCGCTCGAGGATATGGAGCGTATGCGGATGGGTGTCGCAGCCGAATAGTTTCAATGCCTTAGCTTCGAGCGTCGCTGTTGCGATGCTCGGCAAAGGTCCAATGCTGCCCGTTGATTTAAATCGATATGGGTGGTCCTCCGAGAGGCGAGGGGAGCAGTTTTATGGGTAAGGTTACAGGTTTTCTTGAGATAGACAGGCAGGTTGGCAAGTATCAACCGGCATCGGACCGCATCCGCCACTTCAGGGAATTCACCATTCCCATGACAGATGGCGAGGTCAAAAAGCAGGCGGCACGCTGCATGGATTGCGGCATTCCGTTTTGTCATGGCCCTACGGGTTGCCCGGTTCACAATCAGATCCCTGACTGGAATGACCTTGTCTACAATGACAATTGGGATGAGGCGATCCGGAACCTGCATTCCACCAATAATTTCCCTGAATTTACAGGCAGAATCTGCCCTGCGCCTTGCGAAGAAGCCTGTACGCTGAACCTTGAAGATGTGCCGGTTTCGATCAAGACGGTCGAGCAGGCCATCGCTGACAAGGCCTATGAAACCGGTTTTATCATTCCTCAACCAGCCGCTTCCAAGACCGGCAAGAATGTTGCGATCATCGGTTCGGGTCCGGCAGGGATGGCGGCGGCGCAACAACTTGGTCGCGCAGGACATGAAGTTCATGTTTACGAACGCGAGAGCAAGCCAGGCGGATTGCTGCGATATGGCATTCCGGATTTCAAGATGGAAAAGCATTTCATCGACCGCCGAGTAAGTCAGATGGAAGGTGAGGGCGTCACTTTCTTCTGCGGCGTCAATGTGGGAATCGATAAGCCAATTCAGGAGCTTATCGATAGCTACGATGCCGTTTTATATTGCGGCGGCGCCGAAACGCCGCGCCCTGCAGGCATTCCCGGCGCTGAATTTGAAGGTGTCCACGATGCGATGCACTATCTGGTTCAGCAAAATCGTCGTGTAGGCCGTGAAAACATTGAATCCGTTGCCTGGAAAAGCGACTCGATTGTCGCGTCCGGAAAGCACGTTGTGGTTGTTGGCGGTGGTGATACGGCGTCTGACTGCGTGGGCACGGCATTCCGTCAAGGCGCGGTAAAAGTGACCCAGCTCGACATCCGCCCGCAGCCTCCAGAAAAAGAAGACAAGCTGAGCGTATGGCCTTACTGGGCAACGAAAATGCGTACTTCTTCATCGCAAGCCGAGGGTGCTGCCCGTGAATTTCAGGTGGCAACGCTTGAATTCATTGGAGAAAATGGCGAGCTGACCCATGTGAAATGCTGTGAAGTGGATGAGGCACGCAAGCCTATTGCCGGAACGGAATTCTTCATCAAGGCCGATCTTGCCTTCATCGCCATCGGCTTTTCCGGCCCGTTCGAAGACGGGATTGTCAAAGAGCTTTCCGGTTCGCTGGAAATGAAAGCCGACCGTCGTGGCAACCGCTCGGTTGTAGCGGATGATGTCGATTATCGTACCAGTGTCGACAAGCTTTTCACCGCTGGCGATGTCAGGCGGGGACAGTCTCTGGTGGTCTGGGCGATCCGGGAAGGTCGTCAGGCGGCAGCTTCAATAGATGAGGCTTTAATGGGAAGTTCGGTGCTCCCTCGATAGGTATTTCTACCGCGCGCAACCAAATTGCACGCGGTAGTTACAATTCTTCGGCAAAAATCGACGATTCTTCGGCAATTCCCAGAGAGTTTTCGTTGTTTTTGTATCAGTTCCGGAAATTCTGATTTGAGTTCGCAACTTGTCGGATTATTTTTGCGGAAATCCCGATGACAATCTCATGCACGTGGCGCGCGAGTACCAGTGTCGGTCCTATTTGGCCGGTTTTGGCCAAGAAAAATCATTTGTGCGTCCGGGCTGGCTTGCTGGTGTCACACCCTGTTTGATGAGCAGATCGCGGTCCGATTTTTCGGCAGCGGGGACGGAGCGCGTGGAGGCGCCAAGTAGATCGGTGCCGCCGTCCAGCTCGGGATCATTCAGGCTGATTGGCGCAAGCCTGTCAACTCTGACAGGACCGGATGGGGTTTCCGGCAATGCCTGCACGGGAGCACCCGGTTTGATGGCGGCAATATCGGGCGCGGTGGCTGTACCCAGCATTTGGCGCAATGGCTTTTCGACATAGAAAGCGAGTTTACGCTTGCCGGCAGGGGTCAGGCCGATTCCGTCATTGTTACGCAGGCGCGCCGTTTGCCCCGACATATCGAAGCCGGTAAGCGTAAATGAGCCACTTTGATCAACAAAGCCATCCCACACATCGACGAACGTGCCTTCGGCTTTTTCAGCGGCATTGCGATAGAGTTCATTAAAGGCCAGTACGTCATTGGTCATGCTCTTGGTTTTGAAAGCCGGTTGCCCGACCCAGACGACCTGTTTGCCGGTTTTCTCGACAGCATCTAGAAATGCACCGAGCCGAGCCTGATACTCCTTCGACCATTCTTCACTCAGGAATGGTTTTCCCTTGGCCTCAGACTGAACACCGGTAAATTGCTGCCGGTCATTGGCTCCCGCCATCACCACGACGACTGAAGGTTTTTCCGTTTCAATCAATCCACCTATGGTCATAGGCCAATTGCGATGGTCGTCGCGCACGAACCCGGATGAGCCATCGGCCTTATCAATGACGCGCACGCCGGGGCTATCGATAAAAGCTGCCTCAAGACCCTCTGCCAGACCGCTGGCCATGAAGTCGCCAACGACAAGAACTGTCTTGGCATCAGGCAATTTGTCAGGAATGGCTGGTTCAACCGCTACCGATGGCGCGGGTCCCGATTGCGGTCCTGCCGGAACTGCTTTCGGGCGCGCGGGTTTGGTTGCGCGATTTTTAGGCCGAGGGCGGACCCTCCGGCCATCATCGATCAGGCGGTCGGTATCTTCGCGATAAATTTCACGACGTCCCATCAGCATATCGAGCAGGGTTCGGGCAGCTGCGGTTTCGGTGAAAACGAGTATCCCAGAAAGTCCGAGCGCCATAGCAAAACCTGCCAGCCGTATAATTCTTTGCTCGGGCGCAGTGCGTGGTTCGACTTTCGACAAGCGCTCAGGAAGCTCACCACGAGGAAGCTTCGTGGGTTGCAAAGAAAGTGGCAACCTCTGAGTTTCTTTAGTTTCTGCCGTCAAACCCACATTCCTCACGGTGAGCTTGTCGAACCACGCTACACGTTCGCGCAGTGCGACAGACTCTCCCCTACTTTTTGCGCAGGATCGTCAGCACTTCCTTGCTGGGGTGACCATCAGGGTCCAGGCCCATGCGGGTCTGGAATGCCTGAATGGCATTGCGCGAACCACTGCCGATCTTGCCATCTACCTTGCCGTCATAATAGCCGAGTTCGGTCAAATGATGTTGAAGTTCTTCGCGTTCTTTCATTGTGATGGGCGTAAACGGCCGGTTCCAGTCCTGACGCAGGCCCGTTGAACCGGCAATCTGATCGGCCAAAAGGCCAACGCCCAATGCATACTTATCGGCATTATTGTAGTTTTTCAGCACGAAAAAATTCTTGGTCATGAGGAATGACGGACCTTGGCGTCCATCCGGCACTTTCAACGTCGCTTTTACGCTACCATTGGGGAAAGCCTTGCCATTGGCACGGACGACTCCGAGTTGTTGCCACTCTGCGATGGACTTTGAACCGGCGGGGAATTTGCGCCCGGCAGGCAGCACAACCTCATAACCCCATGTCTGGCCGCTCTGCCATCCATTCTTGCGAAGAAGATTGGCGGCTGTCGCCAAGGCATCAGGCACGGAGTTCCAGATGTCGCGTTTGCCGTTGCCATCCATATCCACGGCATAGGCGATATAGCTTGTCGGAATGAACTGCGTATGGCCGAGCGCGCCTGCCCATGAACCGGTAAGGTGACTGCGGTCAATATCGCCGGACTGAAGAATTTTCATGGCGGCAATCAATTGCGTGCGGCCGAATTTGCCCCGGCGCGGATCAGCATAGGCAAGAGTGGCGAGCGAGCGCACAGCATCGCGCATCACATCATCGCGTTTCATGATCTCGCCGTAGTTGGTTTCCATCGACCAGATTGCGAGAAGAATATTGCGATCAACGCCGAATGATTTCTCAATGGCACCCAGCCAACGGCTGTACTTCTTGGCCATTTCGCGGCCTGTTGCCACCGAGTTTTCATTGACGCGGTTATCAATATAATCCCAGACAGGCGCAGTGAATTCCGGCTGGAATTTCGCCTTCTCCAAGACTTCCGGATCGATCTCCGTGACGCCGGCAAAGGCGCGCTTATAGGTTGCCGCAGAAATCCCGCTGGCCATCGCCGTTGCCCTGAAATCGGCGATCCAAGCCTGGAACTTTGCATCAGCGGAGGCATTATTGACGTTGAGTGACAGGATAAGACCCGCCGCAGCTGCAATCATGCAAAAACGTTTAGACAATGCGGACGAAGCTTCAATCATGTTATGCCCTCGAAATGTGTTTCCACAGGTTCAGACGATAATATTAGCATGTCAAAGTTAGGAATTAGTTTACCATGCCTTCCTCAGTGCCCACATTAACATCGGCAAAGAATATTTATTTTACAGGCCTGTGCATTTTCGTTCTTTGAGGCCAGATTGTCCAGGATCTAACCAAAAACCAGAATCGGTATTTGGGAATTATATCAAAATTTGAATTGTTACTGCGGCTTTTGTGAGTTCACGACGACAATAGATGCTTTAACGAAGAAATCGCATGCAACACCAACGAGGTACCGATGACGACACTGAAGAAAATTCGCAAGGCCGTCTTTCCCGTTGCGGGTTTTGGAACCCGCGTTCTTCCAGCAACAAAATCCATTCCGAAAGAAATGCTGACAGTCGTCGACAAGCCAGTCATTCAGTATGTGGTCGATGAAGCGCGCGAAGCTGGTATTGAACATTTTATTTTCGTTACGGGCCGCAACAAGGCTGTTATCGAAGATTATTTCGACGCGCAGTACGAGTTGTATTCATCGCTGACAGAGCGCGGTAAAACAGCCTTGCTGGAAGAATTGCAGAGCATTCAGCCAAGGCCGGGCACAACCAGCTTTACCCGTCAGCAGGTGCCGATGGGGCTTGGCCACGCCGTCTGGTGCGCACGCGATATCGTCGGCAATGAGCCATTTGCGCTGCTTTTGCCTGACATGATCATGCAGCCGGAAAAGAATGGCTGTCTGGCCGATATGGTGGAGCTATACAATCAATCGGGTGGCAATATCGTTGCGGTGCAGGAATGCGACCCGGCTGAAACACACAAATATGGTATTGTCGGGCAAGGCAAGCCGGTCGGCAATGGGTTTGAGCTGACGGAAATGGTGGAAAAGCCCGCCAAAGGCACTGCGCCTTCAAATCTTTACATTAATGGCCGCTATATTCTCCAGCCGGAGATTTTCAACATTCTGGAAAATCAGGAACGCGGTGCGGGCAATGAAATCCAGCTGACGGATGCCATGCTCAAACTGACCAAAGAACAGGATTTCTTCGGTTATCATTTCAAGGGCCGTACCTATGATACCGGCTCCAAGGAAGGCTTCGTTGAGGCCAATGTGGCCTTCGCACTGTGGCGCGAGGACATCCGCAATGGTGTGTTCGACAATATTGGCAATATGCTGAAAACGATCAAGCCAAAGGGGCAGTGATCTATTTTAGTTGGGAGCAGCCTTGGCTGCTCCCAATGTTTTGCGGGGTTCGCCCTTCGATAAGCTCAGAAAATGGGTAATCGCATCTCCATTGTGCGTGGTTCGACGAGGCTCACCATGAGGAAAGTGAGTTGATTGCAGGGAATCGAAATCCTGCAAAGTTGAAAATCATCATGCAGCTCTCGGAGTTGTGAGGCAGGACCATGCAATCAACCGACCTTCCTCATGGTGAGCCCGTCGAACCACGCATTAGTTCAATGCAATAACTTAGTATTACCGCTGCAATGTCACGCCGACATACACACTCGTCTCATCGGTATTGCGTGATTCAACGTCGCTGCGGACAAGCTGGTGGCGGGCGCTGACATCCAGCCCGACAAAACGATTAAACCAGTAGGTTGCACCGATCTCGGCACCGAAACCCTTATCCAGTCCCGTATCATCTTTATTGTCGCGCAAAGAAGCGATCAGTTTGGCGTTAAAGTCCAGGTTGGCCCGGACCTGACGTTTGATGCCAACCGTTCCTTCATAATAGACCGAACCGCTTTCTCCGGGGGCGGTTGCGCCTTCGACGCGGGTCAAAAGACCGATATCGACATCGGTTCCGCGCTGCGGAGACCATTTGATCGCCGCATCCGCACTGAGGCCTTCGACAGCTTGCAAACGGTCATCGTCAATACCTTGGCGTAGATAGCCAAGTGCGAACTCGCCTGACATTTTCTCCCCGAAATCAATCTCGACGCCGCCGCGAAGCCCTGAACGCACACCGGAACGGCGATAGCCGCTAAAATCGACTTTCTCATCATAAATGAGTTTACCAAACTCGACCTCGACAAAGGGCTTGATGGCAGGCGACATTTCAAAGCCGCCACGCAAGGCGATGCTGGCGAAGGTGTTGTCGCGATCTTTCTGGCTGACAGCGATATTGCCGAATTCGGCATTGCCGTAGGTGGTTCGGTTGACCTTGCCTTTGACATCGCCGAAAAATTTGCCGAACTCGTGGCGCAAGCCAAGCGTTCCATCAAGCTCTTGCACGCCAGGACGGTTTGATGTGCCTTGAAGTGTTGTTGGCGCGCTTGGATCTTCCTGCCGATAGCGATAGCCCGCTTCACCTTTTACAGTTGTGCGTGCGCCGAGATCCAGTTGAAAGCCAGCACGCAGCCCAATATTGGGCGCTGAATATTCCTCACCGGAAAGGGTCTTGTCATAGGTCCCATCAAAATCCAGCCATGCGGAATGGCGTGACCAATCTGTCGTGGCACGGGCACGCAGCCGGGTTTCCGACAGGATGGCGGATTTGCCATCCGAACTATTATCGGCATTGGTTGTTGCCCGCAGACCCTGACTGAGGGAGGGGCGCAAAGTTACTGTTCCGGCCCGTATGCCGAGCGGCGCGAAGGGTTCAGGATCGGGACGCGGTATACGGCGCTCAATCGCCGAGACAGGCATATTGTCCTTTTCAGCGCGATTTTCCGCCGGATTGGCTTCCTGACTCTGTTCGATTGCGCCGGTGTCATAAGGATTTTCCGGATCTCGGTCAGTGTTATTTTCGTCTCCGGCCGCGGCTGTGGGGCGTGGCGCTCCTAGCCGTGGTTCCGGTATTGGCACTGATGCCGTCGGAACTGGCGTCATCTGATCCTCCGGCGAGGGCGGCGGGTTCAGTCCACCGCTATCATCGGCTGGACCGCTCGGAGGGCTGCCGTCGTTTTGAGGTACACCCAACAATCCCAGATTGGAACTATCATCCTCGGCGGGCAGGGCGCCGGGGCTGACAGGCTCATAAGCGCGGGAGGGAATGCCGGAATCGGTTGTAGCTGCGCGCGAATCAGCGGGACGTGTAGTTTGCGTCTGCAGGGTGTTTCCCTGAATAGACCCGCGCAACTGAGAGTTGTCTGGCAGAACAGTTTGCTGAGCCAGAGCAGGGCCGCAAACCATAGACACAGTGCTGCCAAGCAAGATTGCGATGACGCAAAGATTGCTTGAAGCTTTGAAGCGATAACTCGCTTTTGCGCGTGGTTTGGACGAATGAGTCAATAGATTTGCCAAAGGGTTCGAACCTTCAACGATGGTAAAGAAGCATGGTTAATGACTTGATAAGACCGCCGGTTTTGCGCGGTGCTCATACGGATTTGCGAAGCGGCAATGAACAAAAATTGGACATGAGCCAGCGGAAGCGCTAACGGTTTGCCCATGCAGGCTATAAATGACACCAAACTGGACAGGTCCGCAGCGGTTGACTCCGCAAAACGGACAATTGCAACCGAACAAGACGGGCTAGTTGCGCTAGGCGCAGCGCTGGAAGGTTCGATGGCCGATGCGTTCTGCCGCGCGATTGAGAAAATCGCTGCAATCAAAGGGCGCATCATTGTTACCGGCGTTGGCAAGAGCGGCCATGTCGGCGCCAAGATCGCTGCGACATTTGCCTCGACAGGCACACCGGCCTTTTTCGTACATCCTTCGGAAGCCAATCATGGCGACCTTGGCATGATCGCCGCCGATGACGCCATTCTTGCGCTGTCATGGTCTGGCGATACGGCGGAACTGAAAGGAATAGTCAGCTATTCGCGGCGGTTCCGCATTCCGTTGATTGCGGTGACGGCGGGTGAAAAATCAGCACTGGCAATGGCTGCCGATGTGGTGATCCTGATGCCGCGCGTGGCGGAAGCCTGTCCGCATGGCCTTGCGCCGACGACATCTACGCTGATGCAACTGGCGATGGGCGATGCGATTGCCGTGGCGCTGCTTGAGGCACGCGGCTTTACCCCCGGTGACTTCAAGACATTCCATCCGGGCGGTTCGCTCGGTGCCAGCCTCACTCATGTGCGCGAGATCATGCATCGCGACGACCAGATCCCCCTTGTGCCGCTTGGGACGCTAATTCCCGACGCGATGAAGGTTCTGTCCGAAAAACGTTTCGGTTGTATTGCGGTCGAGAATGCCGATGGCACGCTGGCTGGCATTATCACCGACGGCGATCTTTCGCGTAATCTGCACCGCAGTCTGGTGACAATGACCGTCGAAGAGGTCATGACGCGGAACCCGAAGACTGTACCGCCGACCATGCTGGCAAGCGCCGCACTGGCTTTGCTCAATGATCACAATATTGGTGCGCTGATCGTGACTGAAGACAATTACCCGGTCGGGATCGTGCATTTCCATGATCTGTTGCGCATCGGCGCTGCATAAGAGCGTTGCAATTCGATTGTGCGTGGTTCGACGGGGCTCACCATGAGGAAGGTGGGTTGATTGCAGGGAAACACTCCTGCAGCGCTGGCGAATTAACCCGCAGCCCACTGCCCTTCCTCATGGTGAGCTTGTCGAACCACGCATTTCTGTTGTGCACATGAGCTAGAGCGCTTCGACCCGCAATGTTCCCTGATCGATCCCGACGATTTTCACTGGCGTTCCGGCGGCAAGGTCCGGACCTGTGACACGCCAGAGACTATCGCCGACACGCGCGCGGCCCCGGCCATTTACGGTCGCTTCTTCAAGAGTAACAATCTGGCCAATGAGCTGTTCACCGCGCCGGTTGAGCAAGGGTTCGTCTGACTCCGCATCGGTTGCGCCGACGAGCTTGCGCCCGATGAAAACGGCGATCAGCGAAAGCACCAGAAACAGGATGACCTGCACCTGCCAGCCGAATGGGAAAGCTTCGCCAAGCAGGATGACAAAGCCGCCGACAATGAGCGCGGCGATGCCGAACCAGAGGAAGAATATTCCCGGCGCGGTCACTTCCAGGATCATCAGCAAAAGGCCAAGTACGATCCAGTTCCAGGGGCCAAGTTCCGCAAAGAGACGTTCCAGCATTTCAAAGCCTCACCCGAATTATGAATTCGTTCCGCTGGTACCTGGAACGGTGCGTCCGCGGGCTGGTGCAGCAGGCGGCGACGCAGGTGCATTATCGCCGAAAACTTCGCGAGCAATTGCGCCAATGCCGCCAAGCGAACCGACAAGAGCGGAGGCTTCCATTGGCATCATGATGATTTTCTGGTTGGGGCTGGAAGCAAACTTGCCGAAGGCTTCGGTGTATTTTTGCGCGACGAAATAATTAAGCGCCTGAACATTGCCGCTGGTGATGGCGGCTGACACCATTTCGGTTGCCTTTGCTTCAGCTTCCGCAAGACGCTCGCGGCCTTCAGCTTCGCGATAAGAGGCTTCGCGCTTGCCTTCTGCTTCGAGAATTTGCGATTGCTTCAAACCCTCAGCGCGCAAAATCTGCGCCTGACGGGTGCCTTCAGCTTCCAGAATAATGGCGCGCTTGTCACGTTCGGCCTTCATCTGACGGCCCATGGAATCGAGCAAATCCTTCGGTGGATTAATGTCTTTGATCTCCACGCGGGTCATTTTAATGCCCCATGAATGCGCGGCCTCGTCGACAACGCGCAGCAACCGATCATTGATCGTGTCACGGTTGGACAGGAGCTCGTCGAGAACCATGGAGCCCATGACGGTACGGATATTGGTCATGGTCAGGTTCAAAATGGCGTTTTCCAATCCGCTGACCTGATACGCCGCCTGTGGTGCATTGAGGATCTGGTAGAAGGCGATGCCATCCACGGCAATATTGGCATTGTCCTTGGTGATGACTTCTTGCGTAGGAACGGCAAGCACCTGTTCCATCATGTTGAGCTTGGCGCCGATGCGATCGAAGAATGGGACAATGAGGCTCAAGCCCGGCGATAGCGTGCGGGTATATTTGCCGAAACGTTCAATGGTGTAATTATAACCTTGAGGCACGGTTTTTACGCCCGCAAACAGAATTGCCAGTACGAGAATGGCAAGCACTGGTATCGTGAAATCAAAACCGCTCATTGTATCGCCCCCCTTGGTCGGCCCTGAGGCCCGAAACTCACACTATCCCGTTTAGCGGGTCAGTGCACGATAGACCATAGTGGCAACATCAAAAAGCAGCGATTCTACACCCAACCCTGTAGTTCGCGGCGGACGAGCTGTTCGATGACCCGCATGCCTTCATCGCTATCATTGAGGCAAGGCACGTGAGTGAAGTTTACGCCGCCATGTTCGTGGAAGATTTCCTCGCCTTCACCAGCGATTTCCTCAAGCGTTTCAAGGCAATCGGATACAAAGCCGGGGTTGAAGACAGCAACGGATTTCACACCCTCTTTGGCAAGTTTTTCCAGGGTCTTGTCCGTGTAGGGTTGCATCCATTCTTCGGGGCCAAAACGTGACTGGAAGCATGTTATCAGTTTGTCTTCGGCCCAGCCCAGTCTTTCACGCAGGAGCCGGGTGGTTTTCCAGCAATGGCAGGGATAGGGATCGCCGCGCTTGAAATAGCTCTGCGGTATGCCGTGATAGGAAGCGATCAATAGCTCAGGTTCAAAATCAAGCGTGGCATAATGCTTCTCGATCGATGTCGCCAATGCATCAATATAGACGGCCTCGTCCTGATAGGAGGGGACAATGCGGGTTGCTGGCATGAAGCGCATCTTGATCAGCGCTTCGAAAAATTTGTCATTGACCGTTGCGGTCGTCGTTGCCGAATATTGCGGATAGAGCGGGAACATGAGAATGCGCTTGCAGCCTGCTTTGTCCAGTCGCTCCAGTGCCTGCTCGATTGAGGGCTGGCCATAACGCATACCCCAATCGACAACGATTTCAGGGTGCTCGGCCAGAGCTACCCCAAGTTTTTCGCCTTGAGCGCGAGTATAGGTGCGTAGCGGCGATTCGTTGCGCTCGCGGTTCCAGATCTTGTCATAGAGCGCGCCGGATTTTTTCGGACGTGTGTTCAACACAATGCCGTAAAGCACGGGAAGCCAGATAGCGCGGGGCCATTCAATGACGCGCTTGTCAGAAAGAAACTCCTTGAGATAACGGCGCATCGAGGTTTTATCAGTGCCATCCGGAGTGCCCAGATTGACGAGCAGAACGCCGATTTTCGACGTCTCAATATGCGGATGGTCCTGGGGTTTTTTAACCGTCGCCATCGGCTCGTCAGAAATTTTCATTGTCGTACTCCGCTTCTGCCGCCAGAAACTAGTGTCCGCCGGTATTATTGCAAGGGCACCAAAGGCCGCATGTTGAGTGCACAGATCAGGAGTAAGCCGATTCAGTAAGTTTCGGGATTTGTGGCCGAACCACGCAGTATGCTTGGACATTAGCCCCCTAAGTTTTTCGTCGCAGGCTTCCATTTGGCATGGAACTTGCGTTTAATCGGTTGTCTGCGTTCGTCACTCAAAGGAAATGACTGTCATGTCCAGCCACCAGCATGCAACGCCTCCCGTTCTTCTTGTTACCGGCGCACATCCTCAGCTCTACAGCGCCGATCTAGCCCCCACCGCTCCTGAGGGACGAACCTGGGGCGCATTCAGCCTTTTTGCCATGTGGATGTCCGATGTCCATTCTGTTGGCGGCTATACATTTGCCGCGAGCCTATTCTTTTTGGGTCTGACGGGTTGGGAAGTTTTGATCGCCATGATCGTTGGCATAACGGCTGTCTATTTCCTGATGAACCTGATCGGCAAGCCATCGCTGAAATATGGTGTGCCGTTTCCCGTTGTGGCCCGCATGTCTTTTGGTGTCATGGGTGCCAATCTTGCTGCCGTTCTGCGCGGCATTGTCGGTATTGTCTGGTACGGCGTGCAAACCTATTTCGCCTCCAAGGCAGTTCAGGCGCTGGCAATTACCCTTGTGCCGAGCACTGTTGAACTGACTCGAAACGACATATTCGGGCTGTCGACGCTCGGCTGGCTCAGCTTTCTTTTCATGTGGGTTTTCCAATTGCTGATTTTCTTGCGCGGCATGGAATCCATCCGCAAGTTTATCGATTTTTGCGGGCCTGTGGTCTATGTGGTGATGTTCGCGCTTGCCATCTGGATATTATCGCAAACCGGCTTTTCCAGCCTGTCGCTGCAGCTTGCGCCACCGGCGGAGGGTTCTTCCCTGTCGCATATGGCGAATGCCTCCATGCTGATCGTTGCCTATTTTGCAGCGCTGCTGCTTAATTTTGGTGATTTCTCGCGTTTCTCGCGAGACGAGAAAGCCATGAAGATCGGCAACTTTCTGGGGCTGCCGGTCAATTTCATCGTCTTTTCCATCATCGTTGTGATCGTGACTGCCGGTACGGTTCAGGTCTTTGGCGAGGCCATTCTTGACCCGGTTGCCATTGTCGAGCGTATCAATAATCCTTGGATCGTCGTTCTTGGTTCGATTACCTTCATCGTCGCAACCATGGGTATCAACATCGTCGCAAACTTTGTCTCTCCGGCCTATGATATTGCCAATCTCTTTCCTGAGAAGATCAATTTCCGTATGGGCGGATTGATCACCTCCATTCTTTCGGTCCTCGTCTGCCCTTGGCTTTTTGTCTCAAGTCCTCAGGCGATCACCATTTTCGTCAGCATATTCGGTGCCGTTCTTGGTCCGATTTTTGGCATTATGATTGCCGACTACTATCTGGTGAAAAAGCAGAATGTTGTGCTTGAAGACCTCTACACAATGTCACCGGAAGGATCGCTTTACTTCGAGCGTGGCTGGAATAGCCGGGCGTTGCTGGCATTGGCGATAGCCAGTGTTATGTCTATCGGATTGTCGGTGCTTGGGGCCACGCAATATATCCGCAATGGTGGCGATTGGGGCTGGCTGCTCGGAGCAGTCATAGGTGGTGGTGTGCACTATCTGCTGATGCGCAATGAGCGGGTTGCTGCTGCGGCTCTGGGAGCGAAAGCGTGAAGTTGAAGCGGTTCGTGCCGATTATCTCTCCCCCCACGCGGGAGAGATAATCGGACGGTGAGGTGTGTATATGGCTCACCGTAAGGGATAGGCTGCTTGCATCTAGGCTGTGCGTGGTTCGCCCTCCTGAGCCTGTCGAAGGGCCAACCACGCACCACGCCATTGCAGCTTGTATATATTACTTGGCAGGCACTTTCATCTCGGCACCAACAGGCAGTTTCATAACTTTCATATCGGGATTTGCTTCAGATAGCTTCTTCCAGGAAAAACCATCGCCGTAGAGCTGTTCGGCAATATCCCAGAAATTATCGCCAGCCTTGATCACGTAGGAAGTCGGGGTTGTCGCAGGAGCTACGGAATCAGCAGGTTTGGCGGCATCGGCAGGTTTGGCAGCGTCTGCTGCCGGTGCTGCGGGCGTCGTTGTTTCGGAGGGAACGGGGACTGCAATCGGACTTGCGGATGTAATGCGGCCGTCCATCACAGGCATGTATGGGTTGTTTTTAACGAGATAGTCGGCAAGGACTTCTTCAAGGCCGGGACCATAATCGTAGGCATTGATACCATTGGTGGCGAAGACCTTGTAACCATCGCCGCCGGCGCGCATGTAATTATTGGACACCACGCCATAGGTTGCAGCAGGATCGATCGGCTTCCAGCTTTCGCCCTGCATAACCTGAACATCGGAAATACGGCTGCCGACAGGCTTGGAAATATCGAATGTATATTTCAAACCAGCGACCTGCGAAAAAGCGGCCCGCGATTTTTTCAATCTGGCTCGCTCCATTCTCCAGCGCCGCAACGACATCCGAGCCGCGCAACTGGAATGTCGCAAGGGTGTTCTGGAAGGGTAGAACAGTCAGAACCTCGCCCATGGTCACTTCACCGGCATCAATTGAGGCGCGCAAGCCGCCGCCATTGATGATGGCAATAGTCACACCTTGCGCCTTGACGCGATCAAGCATCGCGTCGGCGACAAGATTGCCCATGCTGCATTCGCCGATGCGGCAGACTTCACGAGAGCCGTCGATCTCGCCTGCAGTATCGGCGACTTTGCGGGCCTTCAGTTCTTCTATCGGCTTGGCAAGTTCGGCCACGCGGGCAACAAGGGCTGCATCCGGCGTGACTGAAGAGTCGAGCAGGATCGGCGCGCCGGAGCTTGCCGTGACATTGCCGTCATCATCAAAGGTGACTTTGAGCTCGCCCAGATATTTGGAATAGGCCTTGGCCTGAACGATTGGAACCTCACGTCCTGCGGGATTTTTGACGAGGGTGGGGTAGGGGCCGCCAGAGTCAGGATCAGTACTGGAAAGCAGAGTATGGCTATGACCGCCGACGATCACATCAATACCGTCGACCTTGGCCGCAATCTCTTCATCCTCAAAATAGCCGGTATGGTTGAGCGCGATGATCTTGTTGACGCCCTCAGCTTTTAATGTGCCAACGAGCTTTGTCAGGGTCTCGATCTCATCCGCGAATTTGACAGTGGGTCCGGGTGTAGAGATTTCAGCCGTATCGGTCGTCAGGGCGGATATGATTCCGATTTTCTGGCCGCCGATTTCCTTGATCAGATAGGGTTTGAACTTACCCGCGATCAGCGGTTCTGAATCAGCCTGGGTATTGCTGGAAATGATCGGGATTTTGACCTTATCGAGGAATTTACCCAGCACTGACGGGCCACCGTCAAATTCATGATTGCCCAGCGCCATGGCATCGTAGCCAATTGCATTCAGAAACTCGGCGGTGTCATCGCCCTTATAGGTTGTGTAAAACAAGGAGCCCTGGAATTCATCGCCAGCGTTGAGCACGATTACATTGCCGCCGTCCTTGGAAAGTGCCGCGCGGCGTTCATCGATCTTGGCTTTTACGCGCGCAATGCCGCCGAAACACTCATTCTTGGTCGTCTCTTCGGGCGAACAGGTGGAATCATATTTGTTGATGGCTTCGATGCGGGAATGCAGGTCGTTAATGTGCAGAATATTGAGCGTATAGTCGGCCATGGCGCTTCCCGCGCTGATGCCGAGGGCGGAGGCAGCTAGAAAAAGCTTGCCGAGAATTCTGGACATGACCTGCTCCGTTCAATTCGATGTGGTAATACATCAGCACCTTGATGTGCTTGTGACAAAAGCCATGGTTTCATCACTTTGCACACGATGCAAGAGAGGAAAACAAGCCTGTGTAAACACGCCAAGGTAATATTTAGTTCGGAAAATTACCTGTTCATTACAACAAGGAGTTTAAAACATGAGTGACAAGCCCACGGTTATTTTGGTGCACGGATTCTGGGGCGGTGCGGCCCATTGGAACAAAGTAATTATTGAACTCACGCGCATGGGGCATGCCAATATTCATGCCGTCGAACTGCCCTTGACCTCACTCGGCGATGACGCCGAACGCACGCGCAAAATGGTGGCGCAACAAAGCGGCCCGGTTCTTTTGGTGGGACACTCCTATGGTGGTGCCGTCATTACCGAGGCAATGCGCCCAATGTGGCCGGTCTGGTCTATATTGCAGCTTTTGCTCCGGATGCAGGGGAAAGCCCTGGTGCTATCACGCAGGAGCACGTGCCACTTGCAGCGGCAAATCTCACACTGGACAGCGATGGCTATCTTTGGGTCAAGCCGGAACTCTCCATGAAAGCTTCTGTCAGGATTTGACCGAGGAGGAAGGGCTTGTCATGGGGATCACCCAGAAGGCACCTTTGGCAAGCACTTTTGGCGATACAATCACTGCGCCCGCCTGGAAGACAAAACCGTCCTGGTATCAGATTTCCACTGACGACCGGATGATCGCGCCGGAAAACCAGAAACGCATGTCGTCACGTCTTGGTGCGCGGAAAATCATATCTCTTGACGCCAGCCATGCCTCGCTGGCATCACAGCAGGTGGAAGTTGCATCGTTGATTGATGAAGCAGCAACGGAACTGGCGAAGAACTAGAGGATCGCCTTGCCGAAAGATGTCCATGGGAACCTCCGTGGACATCTGCAAAGTGGCGGCCGAAGTCGAACCGCGATCTTAAGCGGAGCGGCGCGTCAAAGAAAACTGCTGGCCCGAGGAGGACGTGCAGTTCAACTGGCCGCCACTCACGAGCGCACAATTGACCTTGGACTGCGTACCGCGAGCAAGCGAGCGAAGATCAATCTCGACAAGATTTGCAGATACGAAGCGGTAATTGCCCTCGGCAAGTTTTTCCTTGGTATCATTGGCGCGGGTTTCGAAAACACCGCCATTGAAGTTCGAGAATGCAACACCGGATGTATCGAACCATTGGCCCTGAACGGCGTCAGTGGGGCGTGCGGTCTGTACAGGCCCGCCATCTGATTGCGGCCCGCTCATGCAGCCGGCGAGGACAATGGTCAATGCGGCTGAACCGAGGCCAAGTGATAAACGTTTCATCCAAACAATCTCCCATGGGTGTGGCCCATAAATGACGCTAAAATTAAGCAATAACAAGACTTAAGTTTATTGATAATCTGCGGCAAGCTCAGATTCGTACAGCAAAGAGGGTGGGTATGATAGGATATACGATGGTCGGCACGAATGATCTGCGCAAGGCGGAAGCATTCTATGACCCGCTCATGGTCGAGCTTGGCCTGGAGCGCTGCTTTAGCGATGAGGTTATGTTTTCGTGGGGCAGAAAAACCGATGACGATGTTCCCCGCTTCATGGTGGGCCTGCCTTTTGACGGAGAGGTGGCAAGTGTCGGCAATGGCAACATGACCGCGTTTCGGAGCGAACAAGCTGGTCTTGTCGACAGGCTCTACGCATTGGCTCTTAAGAATGGCGGCAGCAGCGAGGGCGAGCCAGGTTTGCGCCCGCAATATGGGCCGGGATTTTATGCGGCCTATGTCCGCGATCCGGATGGCAATAAGCTCGCCTTCGTTTGCTATGATGCGAAGATTGACGATCAGGAAAAATGAAGGATCATTCTTTCCGGCTGGAGCAGGCATCTGAACAGGATTTTCAAAGATTGTTCGAGTTACGGCTTCTCACCATGCGTGAAAGCCTTGAGCGGATCGGGCGTTTCCATGAGAGGCGGGCATTTGAGCGGTTCCGCAAGTCATTTCGAGCTGAATATACGCGACTGATTGTGCTTTCGGATGGTTCGCTCGGCGGTTGCGTGGCGCTTGGCCCGTCTGATGATGGATTGCTGCTAGAGCACTTCTACATTTCCCCGGCATTGCAGAGTGTCGGATTGGGGACACAGATCCTTCAGACGCTTTTGGCAGAAGCAGATGAACTCGGATTGGTTATACGCCTGAGCGTATTGAAGCACAGCGATGCCGGTCGGTTTTACAGCCGGAACGGATTCACCAATACCGGTGCGGATGAGTGGGACGTCTATTACGAAAGAAGCCCGCAAAAGAAACGGCACCTGTGAGGGTGCCGTTTGCCATTTCAGTATGGTCCAGAGCAAATATCAATGGACGAGAATATTGCGGAACTGCCAAGGATCGCTTTTATCAATGTCTTCCTTGAACAGGCCCGGCCGGTTTTCCAGCGGTGTCCAATCGGTATAGTGACCTTTTAGCGGGCCGAGATATGGCGTCTGAACTTCGAGGCAACGACGGAAATCAATCTCGTCCGTTTCCACGATACCCGCTTGCGGGTTTTCGAGAGCCCAAACCATGCCAGCTAGAACAGCGGAAGAGACCTGAAGGCCGGTCGCGTTCTGATAGGGAGCAAGCTTGCGGGCTTCCTCAATTGTCAGCTGCGAACCATACCAATAGGCGTTCTTGTCGTGGCCATAGAGCAAAACGCCCAACTCGTCAGCACCGTCGACAATCTCGGACTCGTCCAGCACATGCAGCTTGGTTTGCGGCTGGCCAGCAGCACCAAACATTTCATCAAGCGACAGGGTTGCCACATTGGATGGATGATAGGCGTAGTGGCATGTCGGCCGGTAGGTTGCCTTGCCCTTCTTGTCGAAAACAGTGAAGAAATCGGCAATCGAGATCGACTCATTATGCGTGACCAAAAGGCCGAACTGCGCGCCCTCTGTCGGGCACCAGGTGCGAATGCGGGTGTCAGCGCCAGGCTGCTCGAGGAAAATGGCGGCCTTGTTGCCCTTCTTCTGCTTACGGGCGTTCTTTGGCATCCATTTTTCATGGGTGCCCCAACCAAGCTCAGCAGGCTGCAAGCCTTCTGAGATGAAACCTTCAACGGACCAGGTATTCCAGAAGACGCCGAAAGGCTTTGGATCAACGGCACGCTGCGTATCGCGCTCGGCAATGTGGATACCTTTGACGCCGACCTGTTTCATCAACTTGGCCCAGCCATGGCGATCTGAGCGTTCAGGCTCGGTATGTTCAATATTGAGGTCTTTGGCCAGATCAAGCAAAGCACGTTTGACGAACCATGAAACCATGCCGGGATTTGCCCCGCAGCATGAAACCGCGGTCGGACCGCCCGGATTTTTCTTCTTCTCGGCAAGCAGCGTCTGGCGCAGCGCATAATTGGTGCGCTCGGCATTGTCGATGCCGCTTGCATAGTAGAAGCCAGCCCATGGCTCGATGACCGTATCGATATAGAGCGCGCCGAGCTTGCGGCAAAGATGCATGATATCGACGGATGACGTGTCTACCGAAAGATTGACGCAAAACCCCTGTCCGCCGCCTTCGGTAAGAAGTGGCTTGAGCAGTGTCTTGTAATTTTCCTGGGTGACTGCTTCCTGAATGTAGCGAATACCGCGTTCATCCAGCAATTTCTTGTTTGCATCGCTCGGGTCAATAACGACCAAGCGGGACTTGTCAAATTTGAAGTGGCGTTCGATGAGGGGCAGGGTACCCCGTCCGATGGACCCGAAACCGATCATCACGATCGGACCAGTAATTTCTCCATGTATAGGCCATTTAGCCTTCGCCATTTTTTCGTTGCTCCTAATTTTGATCTCCATCATTGAGGGCAGCGGGTTGATATACCGCTTCAAAAGCAACCATAGAGCATAGTCATGCTCAAGAGCAAACAACCGCTGGCCGCTTTGAGGTGAATTTTTGCCCTAATGTTAATTAAAACAGGATTACAGACGATTTAGAGTGTCAATCAGCCGCTCGCGGATTGTCATAATACCTTTATAATTGGATTGGGCAGGATTAAGCGCCTCCAATTGGCGGCAAAAAGCTTCTGCGACAGCGCGGCATTGCGGATGTTTCTTCAATGCATTTACGGGGTCGAGATAAATACGGATCGTGAAAAGAATATCCCCGGACATGGGTAATTTACGCAAGGTCTGCCGCTCGACCCGGATATGGCAATGGGTTGCCAGATCATCATCGGTGTAAAGCGCCCCTTTCTGATGGCTGGCGAGCGGGTGATACATCTCATCACCTGGCTGCAAAGACCAATTCATGCGATAGACGGATCGATCAGGGCGCAGATTGTCAAACATGCGGGTTATCAAATCGGCATTGCGGGTGCCTGCATTAAAGTCAGGAACGGGCGCATGAATATCGTCCATGGACCGCCCGAATTTTTCCAGCAATGTCCATGATGAGGGAAAAGACAATGACGCAGCGGCAAGATGCCAGCCGCGTTTCTCATCTTTGCGCATGAGAACCAGATCTTCCTGAACAAGATTTGCAGCACGGAGCAGCAAAGGCGTTTGTGCCGAGCCCAGCTCAATTTTATCGGGCCAACCGGAAACGGTAATCTCGTCACCATTGCGGGCGTAAAGTTGCGGATATCTGTCAATCAGATGAGCAGCGAGCAGCTCAAGAACTTCTGCTTGCGCGGCTTGCGTCCCCGGTTCCTCGACGAAAATCCGCTCAGCATGCAGACCAAAGAGCCGCCTCTTTTCTGCAAGATAGGCGAGAAGATTCTCGTCTACCTCTATCCAGTCTTTCAAATCCAGCTGTTGCAGCCCGATCGTGAAAGGCTGGCTCGATCCATCATAGGGCGTATGGACAGGCGCTTTATTCATGCTGATGGTGTCCTGACCCTAGTCCTGATCCATGGTCTCCAGCTCGTCGATAATGCCTTCAATAACCGACAGGCCTTTTTGCCAGAAGGCTGGATCTGTTGCATCAAGGCCGAAAGGAGCAAGCAGTTCGGAATGATGCTTGGTGCCACCAGCCTTTAACATGTCAAAGTATTTCTGCTGAAAGCCCGATTCCGCATTCTGATAAACGGCGTAAAGCGAATTCACCAGACAATCGCCAAAGGCGTAGGCGTAAACATAGAAAGGCGAGTGGATAAAATGCGGAATATAGGTCCAGAAATTCTCGTAACCCGGGCCGAAATGCACCGCATCTCCCAAGCTTTCCTTCTGAATGTCCAGCCAAATCTCGCCGATCCGATCTGACGTCAGCTCACCATTGGACCGCTCGGTGTGAACGCGACGTTCGAACTGATAGAACGCAATCTGCCGCACGACCGTATTGATCATGTCCTCCGCCTTTTGCGCCAGCATCGCCTTGCGTTCGCGCTTATCCCTGGTCTTTTCCAGCAATGAACGGAATGTCAGCATTTCACCGAAAACCGAGGCGGTTTCGGCAAGGGTCAGGGGTGTTGACGCCATGAGCGCGCCCTGATCCCCGGCCAGTACCTGATGCACGCCATGACCAAGCTCATGCGCCAGGGTCATCACGTCGCGTGGCTTGCCCATGTAATTGAGCAGAACATAAGGATGGGCAGAAGGAACAGTCGGATGGGCAAATGCGCCGGGCGACTTGCCCGGACGCGTCGGCGCATCAATCCAATTCCGGTCAAAAAAGCGCTTGGCAATCTCGGCCATTTCGGGGGCAAAGCCATTATAGGCTGAAAGCACGGTTTCGCGCGCTTCGGCCCATGGAATGACCGCTTGCGGTGTTTCCGGAAGAGGCGCGTTGCGGTCCCAGCTATTAAGATAATCGAGGCCGAGCCACTTGGCTTTCAACTTGTAATAACGATGAGAGAGACGCGGATAGGCGGCCTGCACCGCTTCCGCCAACGCGTCGACAACTTCACGCTCAACACGATTGGCCAGATGACGGCTATCGGCGATATCCTCGAAGCCGCGCCAGCGGTCGGAAATTTCCTTGTCTTTCGCCAAAGTATTGGTGATGAGCGTGAAGATGCGCAGGTTTTCCTTGAAAGTCTTGGCTAGCGCATCGGAAGCGGTCTTGCGCACTTCCGCATTCGAATCCTGCAGAAGGTTGAGGGTTGGTTCAATCGGCAATTCCTCGCCATTTACCTCAAAACGCAATGATGTCATTGTTTCATCAAAAAGCCGGTTCCAGGCGCCACGGCCTGTAATAGACTTCTCGTGAAAGAGTTGTTCCAGCTTGTCATCGAGCTGGTATGGCTTGTCTTTGCGCAAATCGACCAGCCATGGGCGGTAATGGCCGATGGCTGAATTGTCATCCATGGCCTTTTCGATCAGTGCATCTTCAATACGGTTCAGTTCGAGGCCGTAAAAGATCAGATGGGTGCTGGCATCGGTGAGCTTTTGCTGGATATCGCCATAGAGCTTGGCATTTTTCGGATTGGAAGTATCGCTGGCATAGACCAGTCCGGCGTAGGAGCCGATTTTGCCCATCAGATCATCGAGCGCTTCATACTCTGCAATGGACTGAGCAAAATCGCCGCCCTGCGGTTTTGCTATTTCGGCGGCGAGGGTGCCTTTCCATCGTTCTTCAAAGGCGATGGAAAGTTCACCGGCCTTTTGCAGATCAGCCGTAAGTTCACTGCTTTCGGGGGAAGGATACAGATCAGCCAGGTTCCATTCCGGCAATATGCCAAGTGCAGCCTGTTCCTCCTTTACGGCGGCGGCGCCGGATTTTGGGGAAAAAACAGTGGCCTGCAATATGTTGTGTCTGTTCATTTCAAAACTCATTATTGCGCCATAAAATGGCTGGGCGTAGGAGGTCCGGTCGAATCAGACCAGTGGAAATCGGAACACTAAACTTAGTGCAAAGAGACGGCTGTGCAACGATTTGACGCCAATGACGTAAACATGCTGACAAAGCCAAGTTGCCTAGGCAAATGAGACTTTGACCGCTTAGAGGCGATATTTTGGCGTGGGCGGGGTGGATTCTTTCGTCAAAACGCCTTATTCCTGTCGTTAACCAACTGTTGACCATGTCACATAACAGTGGATTTCATTCAGGTTTTTGCCATGCTCTCAACGTATTTGATGTTCAATAAGTGACCATTAACCATTAAATTGGATAATCCAGCTATTCGGGGACTTGAGAAAACGATCAAGGTTGGGACGACATTGTCAAACATGGTGCATGCACAGAGCGGTAAATTGACGGCAGGTTTTAACATGCGTGCCGGTTGGTTTGCGTTCCTCATGGTCTTCGCGTCGATGCTTTTTGTATCCGCTCAGGCTCAAGCCGAGACGAGAACTCTCAAGCTTTATTTCATTCACACGAAAGAACGCGCTGAAATCACGTTCAAGAAGAATGGACGCTATCAGCAGGATGGCCTGAACAAGCTGAACAAGTTTTTGCGCGATTGGCGCCGCAATGAACCGACCAAGATGGACCCACGCCTTTTCGATCTGGTCTGGTCGACCTATCAGAAGGTTGGCGGGCGAGACTATATCAATGTGGTTTCGGCCTATCGTTCCCCTACTACCAATTCGATGCTTCGCTCCCGTTCGCGCGGTGTGGCAAAGACAAGCCAGCATATGCTTGGCAAAGCAATGGACTGGTATTTGCCAGGTGTAAAACTTGCAACCTTGCGCAATGCAGCGCTGAAATTTGAAGCTGGTGGCGTTGGCTATTATCCGCGTTCCGGATCGCCCTTCATTCATACTGACGTTGGTAATGTCCGCCATTGGCCGCGCATGAGCCGCAAGGAATTGCTGGCGGTGTTCCCGGACGGCAAGACCATGCACATTCCGACCGATGGTAAGCCATTACCCGGTTATGAACAGGCGGTCGCAGCTTACGAATCCCGTAAGCGCAGTGGAGGTTCGATCCAGGTTGCAAGTTCAAGCTCTTCGCGTCGCGGTGGCAAGACTCTGTTTGGCGTATTGTTTGGCGGTGGCGCGGATGAAGAAGAGGATTCAGGCGAAAGCTCAGTAGCGGTTGCTTCGGCGCCGACACCGGCCCGGGGCACCACACGGCAAGCACCCGCCGCTGCCGCTGAATCCGACGAGGATTCAGGAGCCGCGCCAGCAACCACAGCCGGTAATCTTCCGGGCGTGATGGAACCTGCATTGCCAAACCGTAATGCGCCTGCGCCAGTGGCTGCACCGCGTCCTGAAACGCCGGTTGAGCTGACGCCGGAAGACAATCAGGCTCTTGCTTTTGCTGTGCCTGTGCCGCTGCGCCGTCCGGATTATGCGCCAGCTGTAGCAACGCCGGAGCCCTCAACGCTTAATGCGCTTGCAGCGGATAATTCAACGCAGGATAGTGCTGCAGCGATTGCTCAGATGATCGCAGCCAATCCGGCGCCGGAACCCGCGCCAGCAAATGTGGCGCAGCCGCAAATGGTGAATGCGCTTGTGCCTGTACCATTCGAAAAGCCGCGCACAGCGCCAAAGCAAAACGACATGATGGTCGCCTCCATTGTTCCAACGCAACGTCCGGCGAATATACCAGCTTCCGTTCAGACAGCGGATAACGACGTCATTCCGGTTCCAGACGATGATCTTGAAGCGATCATCAAGCAGTCTGATCCCGAACACAGCACTGTTGTGGCGGCGTCCGATCCTTCGCCGGAACTGCCAACCACTGTCGGCAAGACAGGTGGACGGGTGAAGAAGGTTACCGGCAATGATGCTGCTCAAGTTGCATCTGCCGCTCCCCAGCCTTCATTGCGCAAGACCATGCTTGAAGCCAAGGGCGGTGATCCGGTTGCCATGCTCGACAGCGGTGTGGTGACTACGGCCAAGGCATCCAAGCCACGCCGTCAGGCAGTGCAGGAGGCACCGAAGGCGATGCAGGTCGCGTCCGATGTGCCGGAGCGGGCACTTTCGAATGAGCAGGTCGCCGACACAGCACCGGCAGTTACCCCTGCAGTACTGCGCAATGAAACAATGCGCATGGCCCCGACGACAGTCTATGTCGCCGGATTCCAGCAGAAGTTGCCGGTTGCCGACGCCAACAAGTTTACCGGCAAGGCTGTGACCTTCATGCAGATCGCAAAGTTCAATCCCAGCCACGGTTCTTAAACAACGGTATAAAAATGAAAACGGCGGTTCTGAGCAGAGCCGCCGTTTTATATTGAACCGCAGTCTGTTCTATCAGCTAGCCAACTTGACGGCTTCGGCTGCCAGCTTGGTGATTTCGTCCCACTTGCCTTCCTTGACCAGATTTTCCGGCGCGACCCACGAGCCGCCGACGCAGACAACATTTGGCAGGGAAAGATAGGTTTTTGCATTGGCAATGCCGATACCGCCTGTTGGGCAGAACATCGTTCCGGCCAGCGGCGAGGAAAGCGATTTGAGGAAAGCTGCGCCGCCAGCCTGTTCGGCCGGGAAGAATTTCAGCATTGTATAGCCTTCTTCCCGCAGCGCCATGATCTCGCCGGGGGTGATCGCGCCGGGAAGCAACGGCACCTTGCTGGAGCGGGCAGCCTCAAGCAATTGCGGTGTTACACCGGGGCTGACGATGAAGCGCGAGCCGGCATTGGCCGCCTCTTCATACTGGCGCGCGTTGAGAATGGTGCCGGCGCCTACGATTGCTTCAGGAACCTCATTGGCAACCGCGCGGATGGCGTCGAGCGCGGCGGCGGTGCGCAATGTAATTTCGATGGCGGGCAGGCCACCAGCAGCAAGCGCGCGCGCCAAGGGCACCGCATCGGCAACATTTTGAATGAGGAGGACCGGAATGACCGGCTGGCCCTTGAGGACAGGTAGCAATAAATCGGTCTTCTGGGTCATGACAATCTCCGTCTTTTTGAACTCTAATCGATTTAGTGTTGCTGAACCTTTTTGTCCAATGATTCAAGTCCAGCATCATGCAAGAAATGCGGCCAAAGCACCGCTTGTCGCAAATATCTTGAAATTGACGTTGTGGCACAGTAGTTGAATGCCATCATGACAGATCATTCTTCCAATCTGCCCTTTACAGTGGCTGCACTATATCGGTTTGCCCGGCTGGATCACTACCAGTCATTGCAGGAGCCGCTGGCGAAACTGTGTTGCGCGCAAGGCATAAAGGGCACGCTGCTGCTGGCGGCCGAAGGCATTAACGGCACGGTTGCGGGCTCCGCTGCCGCGATCAAGACGCTGGTCGATTTTCTTGAAGCAGAACCTGCAATTGCAGGAATGGAACTGAAATATTCCCATGCCAGCGAAATGCCGTTCAAGCGTATGAAAGTGCGCTTGAAAAAGGAAATCGTCACCATGGGCGTTGAGGATATCGACCCGCTGCAAAGTGTCGGGACCTACGTCGCTGCGCAAGACTGGAACGCGCTGATTTCGGACCCCGATACGGTAATCATTGATACGCGCAATGATTATGAGACCGCCATCGGCACATTTACGGGCGCGCTTGACCCGCAGACGAAAACATTTCGTGAGTTTCCGCAATGGGTGGAAAACCATCGCGAGGAACTTGAAGGCAAGAAGATTGCCATGTTCTGCACTGGCGGTATTCGTTGCGAAAAGGCTACTGCCTTTGTCAAAGGTCTCGGCTTTGATGAGGTGTTTCATCTCAAGGGTGGCATTCTTAAATATCTGGAAGATGTACCCGCTGAGGAAAGCCGCTGGGAAGGCGAGTGCTTTGTATTTGATGAGCGCGTTTCCGTCGGCCATGGGTTGATTGAAGGGGAGGCAGAACTTTGCCACGCCTGCCGTAATCCTATCGCGCCCGAAGACAAGCTGTCGCCTTTGTTTGCAGAGGGGATTTCCTGTCCCAATTGCTATCATGAGCGCACTGATGAAGACCGCGCCCGCTTCGCGGAACGGCAAAAACAGGTGCGGCTGGCGCGTGAACGTGGGTTGAAAGAGCATATCGGGTCTTGAGCTTGCCGAGGGATGAACCACGTATGTCGTGATTGCGAGCCACAAATCCTTCCCTGTCATTGCAATGCCATGAAGCTGTTCCTAACTAAGACCAGCGAATTCATGCGACCAAGAGGGAGAAATGCATGCTCGATCCGAAGAAGATTTTGAACGATTTCCTGGGAAGCAATATCCCCGGCGTGGGAACCTCGGTACGCGACACAGCCGGAAAGGCGACGCAAATGGCCAAGGACAACCCTCTGGCGGCAGGTGCGCTGGCAGCGATTTTGCTTGGCACGGGTACAGGCCGTGAAGTTGCCGGCGGCGCTTTGAAGCTTGGCGGTCTCGCCGCAGTGGCAGGATTGGCCTACAAGGCCTATCAAAATTATCAATCGGGCAAGGCTCCCGCAGAAACCGCGCAGGCTCCGGCAAATGGCGAATTGCTGCCACCGCCGAGCGATTCAGGTTTCGATCCGCAGACGGCGCCGCAAGGTGAGCACGAATTTGCCCTTGTGCTGGTGCGTGCGATGATTGCTGCTGCCCGCTCCGACGGCATGGTCGATGATGCAGAGCGCGCGCGTATTTTGGAAAAGCTATCGCTCTCCGGCATGAACAGCGACACCCAGGAATTCTTGAATGCAGAACTCAGCGCTCCCGTTGATGTGGATGCGCTGGTTGCAGCTGCCGTTACCGACGAGCAGAAGGTTGAGCTTTATACAGCTTCCCGTCTCGCCATTGATCCAAAGACACGCGGCGAACGCGGTTATCTCGATCTGCTCGCCGGTCGTCTCAAGCTGCCGGATAGCCTCATCGATCATATTGAGGCAACGGTAAGTCAGGCGAAGGTCGCTTCGCCCGCCTAAGCTGATGGCATATCTAGTGCGTGGTTTGCCTCTCGCAAACTACGCGCTACATGGAGGCGGGCGGCAACGCCCGCTTATTTTGCCAGAAATTTCTCGATGCGTTCGATGGCGCGGATGATATTTTCTTCGGAATTGGCATAGGAGAGGCGGATATAACCTTCGCCGAGAATGCCGAAATCCGGACCGCCGATCAAAGCCACGCCGGCACCATCGAGGAGGGCAGAAGCAAGTTTTTTGGCGGGCCAGCCCGTTTCCTTGACGTTTGGGAAGGCATAGAAGGCTCCTTTGGGCGTGGCGCAGCTAATGCCCGGCAGGCTGTTCAGTCCATCGACAACAATTTTACGGCGATTGTCGAATGCCTTGCACATTTTCTCCACATCATCCTGCGGACCGTCAATGGCAGCTATACCGGCATATTGGCTTGGCGCGTTGACGCAGGACCAGCAATTGACCGCGAGTTTGCGCACCTTGTCATAGAGCTGATCGGGCCAGATGGACCAGCCCATGCGCCAACCTGTCATTGCCCAGGTCTTCGACCAGCCATTCAGCACGATCAGGCGGTCACGGATTTGCGGGAAGGTAAGAAGCGAGCAATGTTCTTCGCCATCATAGGTCATCACATCGTAAATCTCATCTGACATGATGGCGACATGGGGATGGTCTTCCAGACCTTTTACCAGTTTTTCGATTTCTGACTTTGGCGTGACGCCACCAGTCGGGTTGGCAGGTGAGTTGAGAATAAGAAGCCGCGTATTCGGCGTAATCAGCGATAGCGTTTCCTCCGCAGAAAAAGCGAAGCCATTCTCCTCACGAATTGGCACCGGAACGGGTTTGGCACCCGTAAACTCGATCATTGAGCGATAAATGGGAAAGCCGGGATCGGGATAGAGGATTTCCGCGCCGGGTTCGCCGAAAATCATGATCGCGGCAAACATTGTCACCTTGCCGCCCGGCACGATGATAATGTTCTCCGGCGAGACTTCGACGCCCGTCGTGGTCAGCGTGCGTCGTGCAACGGCCTCGCGTGTCGCCAGTAACCCATTGGCTGGCGTGTAGCCATGATGACCGTCTTTAAGCGCCTTGATGGCCGCTTCAACAATATGCGCCGGTGTTTTAAAGTCCGGTTGGCCGATGCCAAGATTGATGATGTCCTTGCCTTGGGCGCTGAGGGCTGTCGCGCGAGCCAGAACAGCAAAGGCATTTTCTTCGCCGATACGGTCGAAGCCCGAAATGGTACGCAGCATTTTCTTGTCTCACATACAATTTTCAACTTCTGCTTTGTGCGGGGACTAGCGTAACAAGTCAAACGTGCTTTGATAAAAATGGGCCGAATTACATGACCGATTTGAAAGACTGGACACCACGACCATTTCCTGCCCCTGAGCCGCTTGAAGGACGCTATGTCCGTCTTGAGCCGATCAATGCGGCAAAGCATGGCGATGGACTCTATGAGGCCTCGACGGTTGCTGATGCAGATGGCCGGTTCCGCTATCTTTTCGAGGACGTGCCTGAGAGTCGCAACGCCATGACGCCATGGCTGGCAAAAGTCGAAGCGAGCAAAGACCCGCTGTTTTATGCGGTCATCGACAAAGCCAGCGGCAAGGTTGCGGGACGTCAGGCGTTGATGCGCATAGACGCTGCCCATGGCTCCATCGAAATCGGCAATATTTACTGGGGACCGCTGATCGCGCGCAAGCCAGCAGCCACGGAAGCACAATATCTTTTCATGGCATATGCTTTCGATGTGCTGGGCTACCGGCGCTACGAATGGAAATGCAACAATAGCAATGAGCCGTCAAAGCGTGCCGCAGAACGGTTTGGTTTCACATTCGAAGGCATTTTCCGCCAGCATATGGTGCAGAAGGGCCAGAACCGGGATACGGCCTGGTATTCAGTGACCGATCAGGAATGGCCAGCGCTCAAAGCAGCCTATCAGGCTTGGCTTTCACCGGATAATTTTGATGCTGAGGGCCAACAGATCAAGCGGCTGGAAGAGCTTCGGCTTGCTGCAAGATAGTGAGCCCGTCGAACCACGCACATTATCCATGCAGCTCGATAAAAAACGCCACCGCCAGTTTCTTCGTAGGTGGCGCATTATTCAACTTATGAAAGATCAAGCTTGTCGAACCACGCATATAAAGATTTGCCGGAATACTTGCTTTGCGACCGGATAGGGCTACAACGCCACTTATATCGAACTGAGTGGTGATGTTGATGGACCCCAAAACCCGGAATGCGGCCATAGCGGCCGGTTGTATCATGCTCGGCTTTGGCATTGTCGCCTATCTGATGCCAAGCCTGATGCTGGCAATTGGCGATAAGTCGCCACTAGCCGCTGGTATTTTCGGTGTTATCTTTGTTCTGGGCTTTTTCGTCGTGTTCTGGCTTCGGGCCAGAAGCCAGCGCCGCAATAATAATCAATAGGACAGTGAAGCCGTCAGAAGCAGGCCGCCGGTCAAAACGATGAACAGCGCCCCGCCGATCTCGATAAAATTCTGAACCCGGCCCGAAAGCGCCGTTTCGCCAGATATGCGCAAGGCCACATTCTTGGCGGTGACGGCCAAGGTTGCGAGTATTGCGACCGTTATGAATGTGCCCAAGGCCATGGCGAAAACGGACAAAATTCCCCCAAGCACCAAGCCGTTCAATAGCGAGAACGTCAGAACGATCAGTGCGCCGGAACAGGGGCGCAAACCAACAGCAATGATGGCCGCCCAAGCGGTTTTCCAGTTGAAATCGCCGGAAATCATGGCCGGATCCGGGGCATGGCTATGGCCGCATGTCTCGCAGACATGACCTGCAGCATGGGAATGACCATGACTATGCGCATGGTGATCATGGTGCGTGTGGTCGTGATGCTCGTGACTGTGGTGAGCATGGTCATGATCATGATGTATGTGGCCCGCATGGGCATGAGCGGCATTTGCCGTGAAAAGCCGTGGCACCTTGCGCCAGAGCAATGACAGGCCGAAGGCCACGATCAGCGCGAAACTTGCCACTTCCATGACATGCGTCGCATCGTCCATGGACACAGTGGTGCCGCGAAGCACAAGAAAAGTCAGGCCAATGATGAAAACGGCTGTGAGAGCCTGCAACATGGACGAGGCGAAGGACAGGAAGACGCCGCGCTTCAGGGTCGTTTCATTGGCAACCATATAGGATGAAATGACAGCCTTGCCATGGCCGGGACCAACAGCGTGCAATATGCCGTAGAGAAAAGACAGGCCAACGAGGATCGAAGCTTGCCACGGATCCTCGCGCATGGCTTTGAGGGCTTTCGTCATGGCCAGATAAAAGGCGCGCTGTTGCATATTGATCCATAAGATGAATTCGGCAAACGGACCGGATGGCTTCATCGCAACTTCATTCATGCCGATGCCAAGCGAAGAGGTTTGCGCTAGAGCATGTCCGCCAAGGAGCGCGAGCGCGAGCAGTGCGCAAAGCCAGATCGATTTCCGCATCATTTATCCTTCTACCCTTGGGAGGGGCATTCTATTTCGAGCCTGGTGGCAAAGATTTTAGTCATGTCAGTGCCAGTGGGATCATTGAAAAAAGCATCGGTCAGCGTTCCCTGATTTTGCGCAATGGCCTCATCGGGGTTGGGGCGCACCACCTTCTGCTTACAGGCTGGCGGCAGTCCCGTCACATGCACATCCGCGTCGTTGACGTAATCGATGGCCGTGTAGAAGGTTGGATCATAGACGCCGAAACTGGTCTTTGTGCCAAGCTTCAGCGGATGTTTGGGGGTGCTCTCAAAGATGATCATCAACTGATTGTTCTGGAAATCGGCAATCAAATGCTTTGGCGCTGCCATGACGATCTTCTTGTCATTGAGCTGGACAGACTGAAAATAGTCGAACTCGGAAATCGAGGCATTGATCGTTTCAGCCAGAGCAGCCAATTCTGCTTCATCCAGCTTCAGATCACCATTCTTGTCGAACTCCACCAGAACGGTGCTGGAAAAGATATCGTCAAAACGCCAGACATGGCCAAGCTTTTGAACAGTTCCATCAGGATTGATCGTGATATCGAGGCGCGCTTCGGCAAAGACGTGCGGATGGACATAGGCAGGGGTGGCGAGGGTCATGCCCAAAGCCAGAGTTGCCATGAAGACCGCGAGTTTCTGCTGCATGAATTGCCCTTTATAGTTGTGATACAGGACATCCCGAACTTGGCAAAATTGGGACGATATAACATTAACAGCCCATCATTTCAGGCTTTGCGATTGTCCTTTTGGTCCTTGAACCATTTAGTCAGGTAATCGACAAGCACGCGCACCTTGGCAGGCAGATAGCGCCGATGCGGATAGACTGCATAAATACCGGCATCCCGCATGACGAACTCGTCAAGTACAGGCACGAGCCTGCCGCTTGCAACATCCGGCGCTGCGATAAAATCCGGAAGCATGACAAAGCCCAGCCCTGAAAGAGCGGCGCGGCGCGCGGCAAGCGGGCTATTGATCTCCAGGGGGCCGGACACCTGAACGGAAATGATCGGTCCGCTTTGATTATGAAACTGCCAGCTATTGCGCGAGCGATTATTGGTATCGACGATGCAAGGCAGGGCACTCAGCTGTTCGGGGCGCTGCGGTACACCCGTCTGTTCGATCAATGCAGGCGAGGCACAGGCGACGACACGGAAAGGAGCAATGCGCTTGGCGATCAGCGATGAGTCCTGCATGCGGGTAATACGGATGGCCAGGTCGAATCCTTCCTCGACCAGATCAACAAAGCGATCGTCAAGCCGAACATCGAGAGTGATTTCAGGCTGATCGGCGCAAAAATCGATGAGACATTGGCCAATATCGGCGTCGGCAAAGGTGCGCGGTGCCGAAATCTTGATCCGCCCCTTGATATCGCTGCTGGTGTCGCGAACCGTTTCCTTCAGGTTTTCGACATCGCGCAGAATTTCGCTAGCGCGCTGGTAATAGGTGTGGCCGGCTTCCGTCAGGGAAAATTGCCGCGTGGTGCGATTGAGAAGCAAAGCACCAAGCTCGTCTTCAAGTTCGCGTACATATTTGGACAAGAGTGCCTTGGAACGCCCGATCTTGCGGGCCGCCGCCGAGAACCCCTCCGCTTCCACGACATCAATATAGGCGCGCATGCGGGTGAGTGTGTCCATCAGTGTGCCTTTGATTGTAAAATGGTGCGGCCAAGGCGGATGAGCGCCATGTCACTGCCTTTCGGTCCAAGCAGCGAAAAGCCAAATGGCGCGCCGTGAACCTGACCAAGCGGCAAGGTGATCTGCGGAAAGCCCGAAAGGCCAGATATCATCAACAGGCGGAGCGCCTGTTCGCGATATGCCTGAATATCCCCAAAAGGCGTTGCAGCCAGTGGGGCTGCACCGGGTACGGTCGGCATAACCAAAACACCATCATCCTGAAGTAAATCTGCAAGCTCGCGGGTGAAAAGCGCCCTGCGCTTTACCTGAGCCTGATAGGTGTCCAGATCAATGGCGGCGGCATATTCGAACCGCTCTTTAACGCCGGGGCCGAGTCCGCGATTCTTCTCGGAAAGCCATGCTCCGTGCGCCGCCCAAGCCTCAAAGCCCTGAATCTGGCGGAAGCAGAGATAAAGATCATCCATGGATGCTGTTGATTGGCGGGCGGAACGGGCATGACCGAGATGGCCTGCGACCAATTTATACATTTGCCGGTAGGCGGCATCCTCCGCTTCGCCGACCAGAAGATGTTCCAGCAGCGGAATGAACAGCGGGCGCTTCAGCTTGAAGTCGCTTATGTCCTGACCAAGCAGGACATTGCCGACTTTCTCGTAAAGCTCGATATCACGGGCAAACCAGCCAAACGTATCGAGGGAGGGCGCCAATGGCATCGTGCCCTCCAGAGAGATGCGCCCATGGCTGATGCGCAAGCCTACCAGACCGCAAAAACTGGCAGGGGCACGGATGGAGCCGCCCGTATCCGTTCCGGTTGCGATGCTGGCCAATCCGCCTGCAACAGCTGACGCTGATCCTGATGATGAGCCGCCTGTGACGCGATCGGGCGCATTCGGGTTTATCGGGTGAGGATAATGGGCATTCTGGCCCATGAGCGAAAAGGCCAGTTCATCGGTCTGGGTCTTGCCGATAAATGTCGCTCCTGCATCGAGCAATTTCTGCACAGCTGGCGCGGTGGTTATGGCATTGGGTGATTCGGCCTGTTTTTGCCTATTTCCGCAACCAGTGGGCAGGCCGGCCACGTCAAATATGTCCTTGACCGCCAAAGTTTCACCACTCAAGGGACCATCGCCCGAGACAAGGTTAACAGACGGTAAATCCAAAAGAGCGTTAAGGGGCTTTGATATGGTCATCGTTCAAAGATTCTACGTGATTTTGCTCTGTTTGTTCAATGAATAAAAAACTTTGTCACAATCGATATTTGTCATTGATTGGACACATATTCCGCCTTATATCGCCCTTGCCCAAAGTCGCACGTGCCCATGGGTGTCCGCCGATCTTCATTATGGTGAGGAAACGGTATGGTACCTGGAACTAACCCCTCCAGTCAGCTTAGCAGCCAACTGCCAAAGTTGAGGACATCTGAAGCAACGACGGTGCGGGCCTAGTCGGTCTCTTTCGGCTGTCCAAAAGCCGAGAATTACTGAAGAGGCACACCTTCATTGCCGGTAGTGCGGATGGGAACATCCAAACCAAGGCAGACAAAGCGGATCGACGCCAGTTGGCGCAGGTCCACCGCCGCATGAACTTGTCCGTGTTTTCAGCATCTCCAAAGGCTGGCTTCGCGGGGGATGGATTCATGCACTTTGTCCTCAGCAGTTTCGATGGGCGCGGCCCGAGAAATTGCACTGCTTGAGCGGCCATACCAGCCGCTATGGAATTGGAGCATAACATGGCTACGCAGCGCATTATCGACTTCATCAATACCCGACGCCCGAACGGCCCTTGCATGGTGCTCGATCTTGATGTCGTGCGTGAAAATTTCCACAATTTCGAAATGGCCTTGCCAGAGTCGAAGATTTTCTATGCGGTGAAGGCAAATCCTGCGCCGGAAATTCTGCGCCTGCTCGCTTCGCTCGGTTCCAGCTTCGATACGGCATCGGTTGCCGAAGTCGAGATGGCGCTTGATGCGGGGGCAACTGCGGATCGTATTTCCTTTGGCAACACGATCAAGAAAGAGCGCGATATTGCCCGCGCCTTCGAACTCGGTATTCGCCTCTTTGCCGTTGATTGCGTCGAAGAAGTTGAGAAAGTCGCCCGTGCTGCGCCTGGCGCACGCGTGTTCTGCCGTGTCCTCACTGACGGTGCTGGCGCCGAATGGCCCCTGTCGCGCAAGTTTGGCTGTGTTCCTGCCATGGCGGTTGACGTGCTTCGCTCCGCCCAGCAGCTTGGCCTCGACAGCTATGGCGTGTCTTTCCATGTGGGTTCCCAGCAGACAGATCTTGCTGCATGGGATCGTGCGCTCGGCGATGCAAAGCAGGTATTTGACGCGCTTGCCAAGGAAGGCATTACACTGAAAATGGTCAATATGGGCGGTGGTTTCCCAACCCGTTACCTCAAGGATGTGCCAACTGCACAGGCCTATGGTCAGGCTATTTTCCAGGCGCTGAGCAAGCATTTCGGCAATCGTCTGCCTGAGACAATCATTGAGCCCGGTCGTGGCATGGTTGGCAATGCAGGCGTCATCAAGGCCGAGGTCGTGCTCGTGTCAAAGAAGGCCGCCAACGACAATGTACGCTGGGTTTACCTCGATATCGGCAAGTTCGGCGGTCTGGCCGAGACGATGGACGAGGCAATCCGCTATCAGATTACAACGCCGCGCGATGGCGATGTTTCCGAACCATGCGTTCTTGCTGGCCCAACCTGCGACAGTGCCGATGTGATGTATGAAAAGAACCCCTATCCGCTACCGATCTCGCTGACTATTGGCGACGAAGTGCTGATCGAGGGAACTGGCGCTTATACCACGACCTACTCGGCAGTTGCTTTCAATGGCTTTGAACCGCTCCGATCATACGTAATTTAAGGGCTGTTGCCCGGTGATGGACTGCTGTCCGGCTTCACGGCCGGACGGCGCTGACGCACCCTTATGATCGATTGGTCAAGACAATGAACGCAGTAGAATATATCGAACAAAATTTGCATCCGGATGGATTGCAGGCTTTCACTATCCGCAATGAAACCGCACAGGATGAACAAGCCCGTGAGGCCCTGCTCGACCGTGCCATGGGTGAGGGACGCCGCCGCAAGTCTTCTGAAAAACTGCGGCGCGGGCGCTTGCCTGCGCAAGGGCTGGCCTTTGTTGCACGCAGCAATGATGGCGCCTTGCTGGGAACAGTGCGGCTTTGGGACATTCAGGCCGGACATGATGCATCAGGAAAGTCCGTGCGCGCCTTGTTGCTGGGGCCATTGGCTGTCGAGCCGACGCTGAAGGGACACGGTATTGGTGCTGCATTGATGCGTCACGCGACAGCAGAAGCCGCACGCCTTGGCCATGGCGCGATTCTTCTGGTCGGCGATCCGGAATATTATGCACGTTTCGGATTTGACGGCACGAAGACAGCCGGTCTTGCAATGCCGGGCCCCGTTGAGCGCCATCGCTTTTTGGCGCTGGAGCTAAAGGCCGGACATCTGGACGGTGCGCATGGCCTGTTGACGCCAAAGGGCAAGCGCTCATCGGCTATCAGGATATTGCCGGTGGCTATGCGGTTTTCAAGGTAAACACCAATCCCGCTTATCTTCACTTGGTGGAATAAGCGGGGTTTTTACATTTGCAGCAAAACCCTGCGTGGTTCGCCCTTCTGAGCTAGCCGAAGGGCGAACCACGCACAAATGACAATGCCAGCGGGATTTACGATCCAAAAAACCGCTGAATCGCGGCGATCTCGCTCTGCTGGATTTCATGACCGCCCGTGTGCCAGGCAAGATCAGTTTCTACACCTTGCCCAATCAGATAATCGGCAAAATCCTGCGTCAATGAGGGCGGGCAGATAGGGTCACGCTGGCCTGCGGTGATCAGTACACGCTTGCCGGCAAGGCCGGGTTGAGCGTCTGGTTGCCAAGGGATAAGCGGGTGCATCAGCACAGCTTCGTTGAACAGGCCCGGATGTTTCAGCATGACGGAGGCAAGAATATTCGCGCCGTTGGAATAGCCAAGACCAATGGTCCTGGACGGCCGTGCTTCGATTTTCCGGGCACGGATGAAGTCCGCCATGGCATCCGTGCGCAAGGCAAGATCTTCCATGTCGTAAACGCCTTCGCCGGTTCGGCGGAAAAATCGCAATGCGCCATGTTCCGATACATTGCCGCGTGGTGAAATAATGCCGGCATCGGGCAGCAATTGCCGGCCGAAATCGAAAAACTGATTTTCATCGCCGCCGGTGCCATGAAAAACGAACAGCAGCGGCTGACCCTGCATTGCGGCAAGATGCGTGCGATTTTGATAGACGTCGGCTGACATTGTGGCCTTTCCGTCCGGCCCTTCTGCTGTCCGGATCGTTTGATGACTTTTATTGCCCCAATATGGGTGCTTGGCCAAGGAAAAGAAGGCCCGGCTATTGGATGGATTGTCTACTATTTGAAGACAGTGCGCCGCATTTGTCAGGTATTGGCTTTTATTGTCCGCTTTTCGTCCGGCACATGCGTATCACGCTGTTATATCTGGCGATAATCTCCTAATATTAACACATAGGAGAGTTCAAAAATGTCCGCAGACACAGCGCTCATCGTTATTGACGTACAAGAATCATTTCGCCAGCGTGGCTATTGGAATGAAGCAGAAGCACAACCCTTTATCGCAAACATCCAGCGATTGATTGATGGTGCTAAAGCCAAGGGCCTGCCCGTGGTACGGATTTTCCATGTGGATGGGGATGGTCCATTTGCCATGGAGTCGGGCTTTATCAAGCCTCTCGCTCCAGTTTCGTTCAGCGCCGATGCCGTTTTCAACAAATCCCGGCACAGCGCGCTAGTCGGTAGCGGGCTTGACGTTTGGTTGACCGAAAACGGCATCCGCAAAGTGTTGGTATCTGGAATCCGTACCGAGCAATGCTGTGAAACGACAACGCGCCATGCGTCAGATTTGGGTTACGAGGTGGAGTTTGTCTCCGAAGCAACGCTGACCTTTGCCATGACACATGCTGATGGCCGTACATTCAGCGCCGATGAGATCAAGGCCCGTACCGAACTGGTGCTCGCCGGGCGCTTTGCGCGAATTGTGACGGTTGACGAAGCATTGAGCGGAGTCCAACGCGCGATGGCCGCATGAGTGTAATGGAACCGAGAAATATCGATGTTCTGGTGGTGGTGCCCGCAAGGGCACTGCTGCTGGACATTGCCGGGCCGGTGGAAGTGTTGCGCAAGGCAAATTTCGAGCAGGACGTGGTGCGCTTTAATGTGCGCTATGTCGGCCCGCTGGCAAATGTAACTACATCCATCGGATTGACGATCAGCGGCATAGAGCCATTGCCCGGCAATGTCCCGGCGGATGCCATGATTATAATTTCGGGAGACGCGACAGAGCTGCTGGATACACCGGCTTCAGCCCATGCTGGAAGCGCAGGGCCATGGTGACACGGCGATTATCGACTGGCTTCGGACCCATGTCGGCGAGACACAGAAACTGGTGTCGATCTGCTCAGGTTCCTTGCTGGCGGGACGCGCGGGCCTGCTTGATGGATATGCCTGCACCACCCATTTCGGTTCGATCGAAGAATTGCGTGAAAATGTGCCGACAGCACGGATTTTTGACAACCGGCTTTATGTCGAAGATGGCAATCGTTACTCAAGTGCTGGGATTACGGCGGGCATTGATCTGATGCTCCATCTTGTCAGCCAGATTGCAGGGCCGGCATGTGCTGTGGCTGTTGCACGATATCTGGTGGTTTATCTGCGGCGCAGCGGCACTGATCCGCAATGGTCGCCCTGGCTTGACGGGCGCAATCACATCCATCCGGCAATCCACCGTGTTCAGGATAGGCTTGCCTCTGATCCGGCGCAGAATTGGACCTTGCAGTCGCTGTCTGACATTGCAGCCACAAGTCCACGCCACCTCTCACGCCTTTTTAACGAGCATACGGGAATGAGCATTCCCGACTATCTCAACCGCCTGCGGATTGCATTGGCGCGGGAGATATTGAGCAATACGCGGTTGGATATGGAAGGGGTGGCAGACCGCACCGGATTTGCATCGGCAAGGCAATTGCGCCGAGCTTGGGGGCGGATTCATGCCGCTCCGCCCAGCAGTGCAAGATTGCCGTGATGGCGCTTATTTACGCTTGCAGCATGGTTAGTGCGTGGTTCGACGAGGCTCACCATGAGGAAGGTAGTGGTTTGCAAGATTATCTTCTGGCCTTGCAGAAATAGCTCCCCGCAATACACAAATCTTCCCCATGGTGAGCTTGTCGAACCACGTACAACGCCAATGCAATCAAGTTAGCACACGTCGTTGTATCGAGCTTGATTAAGCATCAGACCAAGGCCCGTGGAAATCACCCTCTTCGCCAAGGCGTTTAAAGCCATGAGCGCCAAAGAAATCACGCTGCGCCTGAATGAGATTTGCTGTGCCGCGAGCCTGGCGGAATCCATCAAAATAGTTGAGAGCGGCAGAGAGTGCCGGAACTGGCAGACCTGCTAGCGAGGCTTCGGCAACGATCCTGCGCAAGGATTTCGAGCCTGACTGCATGCGCTCGACAAAGGCCGGTACAAGAAGGAGATTTGTGTCTTCGCTGCCTTCAAATGCCGCTGCAATCTGATCGAGGAACTGCGAGCGAATGATGCAGCCGGCGCGCCAGATACGGGCGGTCGTTGCAAGGGGGATGTTCCAGCCGCGCTCCTTCGATGCGCCTGCCATGACGTCAAAGCCTTGCGCATAGGCCGCAATCTTACCCGCAAGCAGACCCTGTTCGAGCGCGTCGATAAATGCCTGGCTGCCATCGGAGAGTTTGGCGGTGCCAAGATCGCCATAGGCCTTTGCCGCTTCGCTGCGCTGCTTGACCATGGACGAGATCGAACGGGCAGCAACAGCAGCCTCGATGCCGGTCGCAGGAATGCCGAGCATCTGCGCTTCGATAGCGGCCCAGCGGCCAGTGCCTTTCTGGCCTGCGCTGTCGAGAATGACATCGACGGCAGGCTTGCCAGTCTTCTTGTCACTGGCAAGCAGAACCTTGGCGGTGATTTCTATGAGATAGGAATTCAGCGGGCCTTCATTCCATTTTTGGAAAATCCTGCCAATGGCTTCGGAGGTGAGGCCAAGACCATCACGCAATACGCCGTAAACTTCGGCAATCATCTGCATATCGGCATATTCAATGCCATTATGGATCGTCTTGACGAAATGACCTGCTCCGTCAGGCCCAAGCAGGGCTGAACAGGATTCGCCTTCGTACTTGGCGGAAATTGCTGTCAGGACAGGCTCGATACGGGCATAGGATTCGGGCGTGCCGCCAACCATGATCGAAGGGCCATGGCGCGCGCCTTCTTCCCCACCGGAAACGCCCATGCCGACAAATGTCGGATCATTCGCCCCCAGTTCCGCTAGGCGGCGCACCGTATCGTGAAAATTCGCATTGCCAGCGTCGATGATGATGTCGTCCTTGGCAAGGAATGGTTTGAGCGCGGCAATCTGCTCGTCGACGGCCTCGCCGGCCTTCACCATGAGAATGATAGGACGCGGCGCGCGGATGTTTTTGGCCAGATCCTCAAGCGTCTCGCACGCGATGATCTTGTCCTGCAGCGCACCTGCTTCGGCGTAAAATTCATTTGTCTTGGCAACGGTTCTGTTGAAAACCGCAACGCGATAACCGTTCTCAGCGATGTTCAGCGCCAGATTGGCACCCATGACGCCGAGGCCGATCAATCCGATGTCAGCTTGCTGCATGATTTTGGTCCTTACACATTCAATAGGGGCATAATGCGATAATTTCATCCGGATGAATGGCACCGAGCCTTTTTCGAGTCCGGGACAGCATTAGTATATTAATGAGCGTTGGCGGCAATGGCATGGCCGGGAGAAAATCTAATTATCCCGCAATTGCTCTAGATCACGGATGCGATCGGCACTGCTTTGTTCAAGCTTGCGCGTGACTTCGGCAATCAGTGTTTCCGCAATGAGAAAGAGTGCGGCAGACGAATCCCAAGGGGAGGGAACGGCGGTTCGGCCAGCGATGACATGGCGGGCGAAACGCGCGATGGGAGAGAGCCATTGGTCGGTGACAAGCACGATTTCAACGCCGCGGGCCTGCGCCTTTTCTGCAAACCGCAACAGGCTATCCTGATAGCGGCGTATATCGAAAACCAGCAGCACATCCTTTTTGCCCATATCGATCAGCTGGTCACGCCAATGGCTTTCCTGCCCTGCCAGATGGGTGACGCCGGAGCGTACAATCTTGAGATGCGCGGCCATATAGGTTGCGATGGGATCGGTGAAGCGTCCGCCGAGGAGATAGAGACGGGCACGATTGCGGCTCAGCGCATCCGTTACGTCTCCAAGCTGTTGCGCTGAAAGGTGCTGGAATGTTTCGCGGATATTCTCAATGGCGGCTTCCATGAGCGGGAAGGTGGCCCCGTCCTTTGGCCGCTGGATGGTTGCAGCACGATTCCATGGCGACTGTACCTGTGCGGCGAGTTCCTCCTGCAGGGCGCTTTGGAACTCCGGATAGCTTTGGAAGCCGAGACGGGAGACGAAGCGCAAGATGGTCGGCGAGGATACACCTGCCTGACCGGAAAATTCAGCAACCGTTCTCAGGCCGATCAGCGGGTAATTTGCGATAAGCGTTTGAGCCGCCCTGCGTTCCGAGGCAGGCATCGCGTCTATCTTTTCTGCGATTAGCTCGGAAATGCTTGTGCTCATTTGGCTGTCTCCCCCGGTCCGAATTTTGAAACGTAAATTTCGGATTTGACAATTTTGATTGTTATGTATCAAATCATACGAGAGTGGAAATAAAAACATAAAATGTAACGTAAAGTACAGTTTGCCGAAAAGGGCAAAAATGGGCCGGACCATAGCGAGCGGTGCGCCGCAGGTAATGACAAAAGAATGGACTCCCGTTCGGATAACAAATCCGGATGGCGCGGGACCATGCATCATTCTTTGTGATCACGCCTCCAATTTTGTACCGGACGGTTTTGGCACGCTCGGCCTGAAGGATAGCGATCTTCAAAAACATATCGCCTGGGACCCCGGTGCATTAGGCGTGAGCGCCGTCATGAGCAGGTTGCTTGACGCGCCGCTGGTCGAGTCCTGCGTGTCGCGCCTGATCATTGATTGCAATCGTCCGCTGAATGCGCCTGATCTTGTGCCTTCGCTGAGCGAAGTGACGGTAATCCCAGCCAATGAAAATCTGAGCGAGGCAGCGCGACAGGAACGTATCAAACTTTCGCACAGGCCATATCATGCCGCCATTGAAGCGCTCGTCGAGAAGCGAAAGGCGGCGGGCAAGCCTGAGCCGGTATTTGTCGCAATCCATTCCTATACGCCGGTCTATCGCGGTGTCGAGCGGCCTTGGCATATCGGCATTATTCATGACGCGGACGAGCGCATTGCTGCGCCGCTTATTGCAGGCTTGCAGGCGCCGGGGCGTTACAACGTTGGAATCAACGAACCTTATTCACCGGCAGATCGCGTTTATTATACGCTGGAGCGACACGCTTCTGCCCATGGAATGCCGGCTGTAATGATCGAGATTCGCAACGATCTTGTGACGACAGCTCAAGAGGAGGAGGGCTGGGGGGAACTGCTTTCAGCTCTTTTGAATAATATAACAAAAGGCCTTTGATGGGCATTGCGGGGACGACAAACAAGGAATTCTAGAAACTGACGCTGCTATCGACGTTGCAACTCTTTCAATAATAACAGGGGAACGTGATGACACACCAGGACTACACAGACACAGACAAGCTGGAGGACGTAAAAGTTCTTCACGGAATGGGCTATGCCCAGGAGCTGGAACGGCGAATGAGCCGTTTCTCGAACTTTGCAATTTCTTTCTCGATTATCTGTATTCTATCCGGCGGTATCAATTCGCTGGCGCAGGCAACCTCCGGTGCGGGTGGCGCTGCAATCGGCATTGGCTGGCCCCTCGGCTGCCTTGTCTCAGCAGTGTTTGCCATTGCCATGGCGCAGATCAGCTCCGCATATCCGACGGCTGGCGGGCTTTATCACTGGGGCTCAATCCTCGGTAATCGCGGCACGGGCTGGCTCACCGCCTGGTTCAATCTGCTGGGTCTCATCACGGTGCTCGGCGCCATCAATGTCGGCACCTATTATTTCTTTATCGGGGCATTCGGCGAATATCTTGGTATTGCCGATTCGACGACTGTCCGCGTGGTATTTCTGGTAATTTTGACCGGCGCGCAGGCGCTGATCAACCATATGGGTATTGGTCTTACTGCCAAACTGACGGACTTTTCCGGTTATCTGATCTTTGTGACGGCCATTGCTCTTTCAGTCGTTTGTCTGGCCGTCGCTGATGGCTATGATTTTGCCCGTCTGTTTACATTCTCCAACTATTCCGGTGAAGCTGGTGGAAATGTGTGGCCAACGACGTCAAGCGCTTGGGTCTTTCTGCTCGGCCTGTTGCTGCCTATTTACACGATCACAGGCTATGATGCCTCGGCACATACATCGGAGGAAACCGTTCGTGCGGCGCATTCTGTGCCGCGGGGCATGATCTCATCCGTGCTCTGGTCGGCAGTTTTCGGCTACATCATGCTCTGCTCATTCGTATTGATGATTCCAAACATGGATGCAGCTGCGGCGCAGGGCTGGAATGTTTTCTTCTGGGCGATGAACGAGCAAGTCAATCCGCTGGTAAAGGACATTCTGTACTTCCTGATTTTCATCTGCCAGTTCCTTTGCGGACTTGCGACAGTGACCTCGGTTTCGCGCATGATCTTCGCTTTTGCCCGTGATCGGGGGCTTCCGGCATCAAAGGCGCTTTCCAAAGTCAGCCCAAAATATCGCACCCCGGTTTCCGCGATCTGGACGGGTTCAACCCTTGCCGTTCTCTTCGTCTGGGGATCCTCACTGGTGTCGATCGGCGAAACGCCGGTTTATACGATCGTGGTATCCTGCACGGTCATCTTCCTCTTCTTCTCATTCGCTATTCCAATTGCGCTGGGTCTGTTGGCCTGGGGCACGCCAAAATGGAACAAGATGGGGCCTTGGGATATGGGCGAAGGCAAGTTCAAGTTCTTTGCTGTGCTGTCGATATTGGCAATGGCTTTGATCTTCGTGCTCGGCATTCAACCGCCAAATGAATGGGCGCTTTACATCACTGTCGGCTTTTTGGTGGTTACGGCAATCGTATGGTTTGGCTTTGAACGCCGCCGCTTCCGTGGCCCTCCAATTGGCGACGAAGTAGCGCGCCGCTCGGCGGAAATTGCAGCTGCTGAACGCGCAGTCGGCGAAAAAGCCTGATTTCAACAAAGAGGCGACCGGCACCAAGCCGGTCGCCTCTTCTTTGACCCAGTTGACGTTTTTGAGGATGGACTATGCCCGGACATTGGAGTTTCGACGAACTGAAAAGCCGCGTAAGCAGCGGTGAAATCGATACAATTCTGGCCTGTTTCGTCGATATGCAGGGCCGATTGATAGGCAAGCGATTCCACGCGAGCTTCTTTGTTGAATCCGCACATGACGAGACGCATGGCTGCAACTATCTGCTCGCCAATGATATCGATATGGAGCCGGTTCCGGGCTATAAGGCGGCGAGCTGGAAACAGGGCTATGGCGATTTCGTCATCAAGCCTGACCTTACGACCATTCGCCATATTCCCTGGCTGGAAAAATGCGCGCTGGTATTGTGCGATATTCTCGATCACCATCATCACGAAGACCTTTCGCATTCGCCGCGCGCCATTCTCAAACGGCAGCTCGCCCGGCTGAAGGATCGCGGCTATCTGGCCTATTTCGCCTCGGAACTTGAGTTTTATCTTTTCGATGAGACTTATGAGAGCGCGAGAGCCAAGCACTGGAAGGGCATGACAACCGCATCGCCCTATATTCAGGACTATGTGATCCAGATGACCACCAAGGAAGACGCGGTAATGCGCGCCATCCGCAATGGCCTGTTTGATGCGGGTATTCCGGTTGAAAATTCCAAGGGCGAATGGGGTCCGGGTCAGGAAGAAATCAATGTGCGCTATGCCGAAGCGCTGGAAATGGCCGACCGCCATGTGGTTATGAAAAATGGCTGCAAGGAAATCGCCACCCAGATGGGCAAGGCGATCACCTTCATGGCGAAGTATGATTATTCGCTTGCCGGCAGTTCAAGCCACGTCCACAATTCATTGTGGAGCGCAGACGGCAAGACCCCGCTCTTCTATGATAAGAACGCGGAATATACGATGTCGCCTTTGATGCGCCAGTGGGTGGCGGGGCAGCTTAAATATGCCGATGATTTCACCTATTTCCTCGCGCCCTATATCAATTCCTATAAGCGGTTTCAGGCCGGTACATTCGCGCCGACGAAAAATGTCTGGAGCCTTGACAACCGCACGGCAGGTTTTCGCCTTTGCGGCGAAGGTTCCAAGGCTATCCGTATAGAGTGCCGCATTGGCGGGGCCGACCTCAACCCATATCTCGCTTTTGCAGGGTTGATTGCTTCCGGTCTTGCCGGCATTGATGAGAAGCTGGAACTCGCCAAGCCGTTTCAAGGGGATGCCTATGGCGGGGCAAAACTACGCGAAATCCCGAAAACCCTACGTGAAGCGACTGACACGCTGGCCCGCTCGAAAATGCTCAAGGAAGCTTTGGGTGAAGACGTCGTTGAACATTATGTTCACACGGCCAAATGGGAACAGTTTGAATATGATCGCCGCGTGACAGATTGGGAGTTGCATCGCGGCTTCGAACGGTATTGAAGAACTGAAAATAGAGAAATACCCCTCCCTGCTGCGATGCAGCCTGCCTTTGTGGGGAGGGGCTATAAAAACGAAAGCACGAGGTTTTGACATGGCCGAAACGGTCAAACTGATTACGCCCATTGATGGCACTGTTTATGCCGAACGCCCGATTGCCAGCGACAAGGCGATTGATGCGGCTGTTGAATCTGCCAAGCACGCACAAGGCCAATGGGCGCAAACCAGTATTGCCGAACGCGGGCGGTTTTGCCTTGCTGCGCTTGAGGCATTGCTGGCCATGAACGATGAAATCGTGCCGGAAATTGCATGGCAGATGGGCCGGCCAGTACGTTACGGTGGTGAAAAAGGCGGCGTTGAAGAACGTACGCGCTATATGGTCAAAATTGCCGAACAGGCGCTTGCGCCCATTTTGGAGAATGACAGGCCGGGTTTCCGTCGTTACATCAAGCATGTGCCGCTCGGCGTCGTCATGGTCATTGCGCCATGGAATTATCCCTATCTTACGGCGGTCAATACCATCATTCCTGCCCTGATGGCGGGCAACAGCGTCATTCTGAAACATGCGGCCCAGACCTTGCTGGTCGGAGAACGATTTGCGCAGGCTTTCGAAAAGGCAGGTCTGCCTAAGGGCGTATTTCAGAACATCGTGCTTGGTCATGCCCAGACAGAAAAGTTGCTTGGCTCCGGTCGCATTGACCACGTGAATTTCACGGGGTCAGTGGGTGGCGGACGCGCCATTGAAAAGGCGGCGGCAGGCACATTCATGACCTTGGGGCTGGAACTTGGCGGCAAGGACCCGGCCTATGTGTTGCCGGATGTTAATCTCGATCATGCGGTTGCCAATCTTGTTGACGGGGCATTTTTCAATTCCGGTCAATGTTGCTGCGGTATTGAGCGCATTTATGTGCATGAGAAGGTTTATGACCGTTTTGTCGACGGCTTCGTTGACCTGACCAAGCAATATGTTGTCGGTAACCCGCTGGAAGAGGCGACCACGATGGGCCCGATGGCGCAGACCCGCTTTGCCGAACTGATCCGTGAACAAAAGGCCGAAGCACTGCGCAAGGGCGCGAAAGCTCACGTGAACATGAATGTTGCCAATGACAAGGCTGGTTCTCCCTATCTTGCTCCCGAAGTGCTGACCAATGTCGATCATCAAATGAGCGTCATGCGCGAAGAAAGCTTTGGGCCAATCGTCGGCATCATGAAAGTGCGCAATGACGAGGAGGCCGTGGCCTTGATGAATGACAGCCCATACGGCCTGACTGCCTCGCTATGGACCACTGATACCGATCACGCGGCTTTGATCGGGGACCAAATTGAAACCGGCACTGTGTTCATGAACCGCTGCGATTATATCGATCCCGCGCTGGTCTGGACGGGTGTCAAAGACACGGGCAAGGGTGCGGCCATGTCAGCCATCGGATATGGCAATTTGACAAGACCAAAATCTTACCACCTGCGCGAAGAGATTTAACAAGCATTGGAATTGTGCGTGGTTCGACAAGCTCACCATGAGGGTCGTGAGTGGGCTACAATAGAACAAGGCAGAGTTGCCTATCTTTGCAAGCAATCCATCATCCTCATGGTGAGCTTGTCGAACCACGCACAATAGATATGCCAAACGTAGAGACATGATATGAGCCAGCTTATTTCCAAATGGAACTATCCAACCACGGTGCGTTTTGGCGCAGGACGCATCAAGGAATTGCCGGAAGTTCTGGAAGCGACCGGAATCAAAAATCCGCTTTTCGTTACTGATCCCGGCTTGGCGAAACTACCAGTGGTTGCGAGCACACTGAAAATTCTGGACGATGCCAAGATTCCCTACGGCGTATTTTCAGATGTGAAGCCCAACCCGGTGGATTCAAATCTGACCGCAGGCATTGCAGTGTTCAAACAAGGCAAGCATGATGGCGTCATCGCATTTGGTGGCGGCTCGGCGCTGGACCTTGGCAAGCTTATTGCGTTTCAGGCAGGGCAGACCCGGCCAATCTGGGATTTCGAAGATATTGGTGACTGGTGGACCCGCGCCAATAGCGATGTGATCGCGCCGATTATCGCCGTGCCAACCACTGCTGGAACCGGCTCGGAAGTTGGCCGCGCGGGCGTTATCACCAATGAAGCAACCCACACTAAAAAGGTGATTTTTCACCCGAAGCTCCTGCCGGCAATCGTTATCGCTGATCCTGAGCTATCTGTGGGCATGCCAGCTTTTATTACTGCGGGCACGGGCATGGATGCGCTCGCCCATTGCCTCGAAGCCTATTGCGCTCCGGGCTATCACCCAATGGCTGATGGTATTGCTGTTGAAGGCATCCGGCTCGTCTTCGAGAACCTGCCCAAAGCCTATGCCAATGGCAATGATCTGACAGCGCGCGCGCATATGATGAGCGCGGCGGCCATGGGGGCGACCGCCTTCCAGAAGGGGCTCGGCGCGATCCATTCACTATCTCATCCAATTGGCGCGCTTTATGACACGCATCACGGCATGACCAACGCCGTATTCATGCCTTATGTGCTTGCCTTTAATCGCGGCGCTATTGAAGAGCGCATCGTAAGGCTTGCCAATTATATCGGCATCAAGGGCGGATTTGATGGATTTGCCAAGGCAATTCTTGATTTGCGCACCGAGCTGAAAGTACCGCATGCCTTGCCAGGTTTGATCAAGGATCTGGACATGGATGATGCGCGCAAGGAGTTGATTGCCGACATGGCAATCGTCGACCCAACGGCGGGAGGCAACCCCGTCGAACTGACCAAACAAGCAGCACTCAAGCTGCTGAACGAGGCGATCAAAGGATAGCCGAAAGGCGAGCTTTGAAAGTCAAATTTAAAAGGGCGCTGGAGACAGCGCCCTTTTTGCATTTTGTCTGGGCTTGCCTGCGGCCATGGCAGTTTGGTTTTCTAAGAGCGGTGATTCCGGTAATCTTGTTCTGCTCAGGACCCTTGCTTCCATAATTTGGGCTGTTTGGGTAACTGGCTTAGGCAGAGGAAATATGCCGACTTCGAAATTTGTCGGATCGTCATTTTCTGAGATTTTGACATTTTGGTTTGTCGAGAGCCTCGTCATGTCGGCTTGGCTCACAATTATTTTGTGGCAATCTGATAAGCCTATTCAAGCATCGCTATGGACGTTCGGTGTCCAGTTGACGATCTTTTTTGACATGATGACTCTATTCAATTATTTCCGCTATAAGACTGCTGCTGACCAAGAGAATTGCGCAAAATTATCGGATTAGTCTGCGTCTGAACCCTATTGGCGATGAAATTGCCACAGTAGCGGCAATTTCCGATAGGCTGGTCGCAACAACTAATAACGATCCGGATCGTCTGCAATCCCGATCAATGCAATATTGTCTATTGCCCCAAGAGCAACATGTCCTTTGCCGCCAGGCTGACCTTCACGTTTTCTCCCGGTGAGGGCGGAGGTGCGCTTGGATTGTTGAATGTGTCGAAGGAAACGGTATTTTCGCCGAGCGAAGCGCGAATGCGGATGACCGAGCCAAGGAAGTGCACGCTGTTGATCTTGCCATCCAGCGTTGTCTCGCGCTTGTCGGTTGCTTCACCGAGACTGACAGCCTCCGGCCGTACCGCGAGAGAAATCTTGTCACCAACCTTGTGATTGGTGATCTTCTGGCCGATCATCACATCCTTGCCGTCGATTGCAATAATACCTGCAGCGGCATCGCGAACTGTCGCATCGAGCGTGTTCAACGTGCCAACGAAGGACGCAACGAAACGCGAGGATGGTTGATTGTAAATCTCGAATGGCGCGCCGACCTGTTCAGCCTTGCCTTCATACATGACGACTATACGATCCGAGATCGACAGCGCTTCTTCCTGGTCATGTGTCACGAAGATGGTGGTGATGCCAAGCTTGCGCTGAATGGCGCGGATTTCCTCACGCAGCGAGACGCGGATTTTGGCGTCTAACGCAGACAATGGCTCATCCAGCAGAAGCACCTGCGGCTTGGTGGCGAGAGCCCGGGCGAGGGCGACACGCTGCTGTTGGCCGCCGGAAAGCTGATAGGGGTAGCGATCCCCCAAATGGTCGAGTTTGATCAATGAGAGCATTTCATGAACGGTTGCGTCAATTTCCGCCTGCGGTTTTTTTGCAACCTTCAATCCGAAAGCGACATTCTGAGCGACGGTCATGTTGGGGAATAGCGCATAGGCCTGAAACACCATGCCGATATTGCGCTGGTTCGGTTTCAGGTTCACCACGTCCTGACCGCCAATGCTGATCTTGCCGGATGTGGGCGTTTCAAAGCCGGCTACCATACGCAGCACTGTGGTCTTGCCGCAGCCGCTGGGTCCGAGAAAAGAAACGAACTCACCCTTCTCGATATTCAGATTGAAGTCATGAACGACAGTGGTCGCTCCGAAACTCTTTTTCAAATGGCTGATTGTGAGAAATGACATTGTTTCTATCCGGTCTTAGCGCTTGGTGGCAGCGAGGGATTTATTGAGACGGGTGACAACCTGAATAAGACCCATGCAAACCCAGGTGATTGCAAAGGAAATGACTGCCAGAGCCGCAGGCTCATAGGCGCGGTTTGCACCGATAAGCTGCAGGAATGGTCCAAATGCGGGCCGGTTGAGCAGCGCCGCCATGGTAAATTCGCCGATGACGATGGCGAAGGTCAGGAAGGCGCCGGAAAGCACGGCAACCAGAACATTGGGGAGAATGACGCTCCACATGATCTTTAACCGGCTTGCACCAAGACTTTCCGCAGCTTCGGTCATAGTGCGAATATCGATAGCGCCAAGGCCCGTATCCACAGCGCGATACATATAGGGCAATGCCAGCATCGTATAACCAAAGACCAGCAGTAGGTTGGTACCCATGGCGGAGCCGGTCAAGGGCAGAAATGACGATGTATTGTAGAGGCGGATATAGCCGAACACGACAACAATCGCCGGAATGACCAGTGGCAGCAGCGTGATGAATTCAAGGAATGGACGCCAACCGGGAAGCCGCAAGCGCACCCAATAGGCAGTGGGAACAACCAGCACGATACCGACAATAATTGTCACCAGCGCCATAACGATGGAGTAGCCGAATGTTGCCTGAAAGCGTGGATCGCTGAGGATGACCCAATAGGCATCGAAGGAATATACGCCGCGGCGCATGCGTAGCGAAAATTCCAGAGTGCCGATAAGCGGCACCACGAAATATATGATGCCAAAAGCAAGTGCGATCCAAGACCAGAAACGATTGGTTTTCATTTAAGCCACCGTTCGCTGCGGGCGCGCATCCAGATATAAATACCGTTGGAAACGCCGGTGATAACAATCATACCGAATGCCAGCGCATAACCGAGGTGAGGGTCTTGCAAGACGTCGCCGCGAATCTGCGCGAAGAGCACGATAGGAACAATGCTGAGCGATGAACCGGTGAGTGCATAAGCGGTCGCAATTGCGCCGAACGAGTTAGCAAACAATAGGAGAATCGTGCCCAGCAGTGCAGGCCAGAGAATGGGAAATGCGACCATGCGCCAATATTGCGGGCCGGTTGCGCCAAGAATGAGCGCTGCTTCCTTCCATTCCTTCTTCAGCCCGTCCAAAGCTGGCGTAATGATGAGGATCATCAGCGGAATTTGAAAGTAGAGATAGGTGATCGTCAGGCCCCAGAAACTGAGCAGATTGAAGCCGTGACCATAAAGATTGAAGCCGAAAACATTATAAAGGAACGTCGTGACAAGCCCGGTTCGCCCCAGCGTCGCCAAAAAAGCAAAGGCGAGCGGCACGCCGGCAAAGTTGGAAGCGACGCCCGAAAAGGTCATTAGCGGCGAGCGTATCCAGGCCGGCAAACCGCCAAGTGTGACAGCGGCAGCGACGCAAAACCCTATGGCTGCACCGAGAATGGCCGAAGCAAGGGAAATTTTTATGGATATCCAGTAGGCATCCATGATGGATGGCTGGAACAGATTCACAATGTTTGTGAGTGTCAGATTACCCTGACTGTCCTGAAAGGCTCCGGCAATCAGATAGATTGTCGGCCATATCAAAAACAGCACGGCAAAGATGATGAAGGGCATGACCCCAAGCCAGTCGAGCGACAGGCGTTTGCGCTCATTCGCTATTGGCGCCGCCGGTGGAGCTGGTGATGAAACGTCTTGTTCTGAAACTGCACTCATGAGTGTTTGGGACCACTTGATAAAGTAATATTCAGCCGCGCCAGAGTAATGCAAAGGCAAGGCAGCCAGGATACCGACCCATCGGATATTCAGGGCCGACGCTGGCCCTCACATGATGGAAAAATCCCCGCGGCGGACCCGCGGGGATTTTTATCCTGTATTACTTGACGTTGGCGCCTACGATCTTGTCCCATCCCTTGGTGATGACTTCCTTGGCGGCAGCCTGTTCATCGAGAGTCGGGAAAATTGCCTTTTCATAGGCGGCAGCAGGAGGCAGCTTGTCGAGCAGGTCCTTGGGGATCTTGTTGTTCTTGGCAAGATCGTTGAAACGGATCGGATGGCAATAGCCCTTGAGCCATGTCAGCTGACCTTCATCGGAATAGAGATATTCCATCCAGAGCTTGGCAGCATTTGGATGAGGTGCATAAGCGCTGATGGCCTGAACATACACACCAGCAACAACACCGGAAGCCGGAACAACAACTTCTACAGGCGGATTGCCCTTGAGAGTGTCGCGGCCGGAAAGCGCGTTATAATCCCAGTTGATGATGATCGGTGTTGCGCCCTGAGCCAATGTACCGGACTTGCCGATAACTGGAACGAAGTTGCCAGCCTTGTTGAGGTCAGCAAAATACTTAAGACCTGCTTCACCTGCCGCAGCGCCATAAGTGCCGCCTGTGGAAACGCCAGCGGCGCCTACAGCAAGGATAGCCTGGTTGGAAGCGCGCGGATCGCCAGCAAGAGCAACGGCATTTGCATATTCAGGCTTCAAAAGGTCAGCCCAATCTTTCGGGACTTCCTTGACGATGTCGGTGTTTACCTGGAAGGAAAGAACGCCGTAATAGTCGCCATACCAGTGACCTTCAGCATCTTTTACATTGTCAGGAATGGAGTCCCAGGTGGAGACTTTATAAGGCTGGGTTAGGCCGTCTTTCTTTGCGGATGGACCAAAAGCAAAGCCGACATCGATGACGTCAGGAGCCTGCGGGCCCTTATTGTCCTTGTTGGCCTTGATGGCTTCGATTTCGTCGCCCGAGCCTGCGTCCGGATTCAGTTCGTTGACTTCAATGCCATATTTGGCCTTGAAACCAGCGATCACATCGCCATAGGCGCACCAGTCATGCGGCAAGGCGATTGTGGTCAGCGTGCCTTCCTTTTTTGCAGCCGCAACCAAATCTGCCGGTGCGTCGGCAAAGGAAACTGCCGTACTGGCAAATAGCACAGCAGTCGACAGCGCTACCGCGCGTTTTGTATAACCTACCATTTTTAGACCCCTGTTTGAGCGATACGTCATTGGCTCTTTATCCGACGTCCGGCACCCGATACAGGTCTCTCATGTCAGTTGGATGACAGACCCGTGACGTGCCGGTGAACAGACTTTCCCTGAGCAGTAAGGATAAGTGAACCACTTTTTCGGCGGCTTAGCAATTCGGCGAAAGCCTAAATTTATGGGGTATTCCCAATCGTTTCAAAATTACTTCAATAACGACAAAAACATTGTTGGAGACGCCAATTCGGGCAGGGAAAAGGGGCGAATTGGCCACAATATGACAGCTTCAGCATCAGGACTGAACGCCAGAGCCGGCGAAACAACTTAGGAGACTAAGTTAATTTTCCCATTTGCCGGAGCAGGGGGATGCCGGGCGGATGGAAGGGGCGACTCTAATGTCCGCCGCCTCCGGATGCCGGTGCCCCTGGCTTGCGCATCAGGATTGCGAAAACCGCCAGCGATACAAAGAGCATTGTCAGGATATAGAAGACATCCATGAAAGACAGCAGCGAGGCCTGCTGATGAACCATGCCGGAGATTCTGCTCAGAGCGGTCGTGGTTCCATCCAGTCCATGTGAAGCAAAATTCTTCGACATGGAATTCATCAAATCTTCTGCTTCCGGATTGCCCCAGCGAACATTTTCGGAAAGCTGGGCATAGTGCAGCGCACCGCGATCAGTGAGTATCTGGTTAATCACTGCCAGCCCGACCGCGCCGCCAAGATTGCGCATCAGATTAAACAAGCCGGAAGCGTTTTTCAGGCGAGCCAGCGGCAAAGTGCCAAGCGCAAGATTATTGATTGGCACCATGCACAGCATGAGCGAACAGCCTCGCAGGATCTGCGGCACAAGCAATTCGTAGAAATCCCAGTCCGCAGTAAGATGCGTCATTGTCCAGGTGCCCGCGCCAAAACCGATAAAGCCGATCATGATCATAATACGCGGGTCCATCCTGCCGGACAGGAAACCGGCTATTGGCGCGGTCATGAACATGGCAAGCCCGCTGACAAACAGCGCTTCCCCGATCATCAGCGCGTCATAGCCGCGAATCTGCCCCAAATAGACCGGGTAGATATAGGTAAGGCCATAGAGGCCAATACCGAGGACGAACGAGAAGGCTGATCCAAAGGCAAAGTTCAGATTTTTGAAGGCGAAAAGATCGACGATGGGCTGTTCGGCGGTAAAGGCCCGATAGAAGAAGATGATGCCACCAATGACCATGACGATGCTGCAATAGTAGACGGCGTGATCCTGCAACCAATCATTGCGTGGGCCTTCCTCAAGTACATATTCGAGCGAACCGAGGAATGCTGCCATACCGGCGAGGCCCCACCAGTCGAATTTGCTCAACAGGGACCGGTCGCCCTTGTCGAAGTCGATCAGGTTCCACGCAGCGATCGCAACGGCGATACCGGGGATGACGTTGACAAGAAAGAGCCAATGCCACGAAAAAGCATGGCTCAGATAACCACCGACCGTCGGCCCGATCGTTGGGGCCAATGTCGCCACGAGGCCGATCATGGGGGAAACAATGGAGCGCTTGGAGGGCGGGAAAATTGTAAAGGCAGCCGCAAACACACTTGGGATCATACCACCGCCGATAAAGCCCTGGATGGCGCGGTAGACGATCATCTGGTCAATATTCGTCGCAGTGGCGCAAAGCACGCTGGCGGCGGTGAAACCTGCGGCAGATACCGAGAAAAGAATCCGCGTTGAAACCAGCCGTCCCAGAAAACCTGACAGCGGGATCATGATAACTTCGGCGATCAGGTAAGAGGTCTGGACCCATGAAATCTCATCAGCGCTGGCGCTGAGGCCTGCCTGAATTTCGGCCAGGGATGCCGAGACGATCTGAATGTCCAGAATCGCCATGAACATTCCAAAGACCATCGCCAGAAAGGCGATGGCTTTTTTGGGATCGATCTTATCTTCCGGAATGGCTGGAGCGCCCGGACCGCCGGCTGCCGTTGTTGCATTTGCCATAATCGTCGCCCTTTCCGATTCCGGAACCGGATTTACTTGGCTGGAGTCGTCCGCGTGTCGACATCGACAACGACGCTGAGGCCCGCCTGCAACTTGCCGCTGGCCAAGGCGTCACCCGGCAAGGCAATGCGAACAGGAACACGTTGTACAACCTTGGTGAAGTTACCCGTGGCATTTTCCGGAGGAAGAAGGGAGAAGACGGCGCCGGAGGCCGGTGCAATGGAAGCAACCGTGCCTTCAAACGTATCGCCATCCAGCGCATCGACCCGAATGTGGACTTTCTGGCCCACATTTATGTCACGAAGCTGCGTTTCCTTGTAATTTGCATCGATATAGAGCGCATTAACAGGAACGAGTGCAGCCAAACGCTGGCCGGGACTGACAAGGTCGCCCTTCTTGGCGGCAAGATTGCCAATGACGCCATCCACTGGTGCACGGATGACGGTAAAGCTCAGGTCGCGCGCTGCCTTGTCTTTCGACAATTCGAGCGAGGCAATGGTGCCTTCAGCTTCCTTGTATTGGGCCTCAAGAACGCCGACATTGGCGGCTGCGCTGGCGATCTTTGCATCAGCGGATGCAAGATTGGCCTTTGCCTGATCCAATGCGGCAGTTGCATCATCAAGCGTCGACTGCGAAGCAAACCGCGTTGCATGCAACTGATTGGCCCGTACCGAACCGGCTTGCGCATTGGTCAGCACTGCCTGTGCGCTCAATTTTCCAGCCTGCGCCTCGGTCAGCGAAGCCCTTGCGGCCTCGGTCTGCGCCTTGATACGGTCAAGCGAAAGCTTCTGCGTGGCAATCTGTGCTTCGGCCTGTTCCTCAGCGAGCGTGTAATCGCCATTATCAAGCGTGATCAATGGATCACCCGCCTTGACGCGCTGGTTGGCAACAACATTGATTGTATCGATATAGCCGGTCACCTTGGGAGCGATGGCAGTAATATCGCCCTGGATATAGGCGTCATCGGTGGAAACCATAAAACGGCCCGTCGTCCAATATCCGTAACCGAAATATGCACCACCGGCGAGCGCCGCCACCAAAATAGTCGTCAGGATCAGCCGTTTGCGGGAGCGCTTGGGAGGCTCGGCTTTCTTTACGTCAGCGGCAACATCATGTTGCGGCGCTTCCGTAGTTGCGGGCATCTCGGATTTTGAAACTGGAGCCGGGAACTGACGGATGTCAGCCTCATTCTTTGCTTTGGACGCAGGCATTTGGGGTTTCTTTCTACGGATGTTCAGCCATAAAACTGATTGAACCATTCGGTTCGATCGTTGACATAGCGCAATTGAGAGCGCCATATCAAGGGGATCGAACCGCTTGGTTCGAAAAAAGAACAACAAACGAGGAAACAGAACGAGAATGTCATCTAAAAAGGCCTATTCGACATCATTGTCCACCGCTAACGCGCTGGAAGCAGCGCTATCGGGCGATGAGCGGCAGGGCCGTTTAGCTGCCGGGCAAGATCCGGCAAAGCGTCAGCAAATATTGGAGGGTGCCGACCGGGTATTTTCCACAATGGGCTTTGATGCAGCCAGCATGAATGACATTACGCGCGAGGCAGGTGTCTCCAAAGGCACGATCTATGTCTATTTCGATAGCAAGGAGGAGCTTTTTCTCGAACTTTGCATCAGTTATCGCGAAAGGCTTTTCAGCGGTATTTATTCCGCCTTTGAGGGCGACTATGATTTGCGTGATGCGCTTATCGCATTCGGCAAGGCGCTTTCGATCAAGGTGACGTCCGATGTGGTCATTCGTGCGCAGCGTGTTGTTATCGGTGTGGCCGAACGCATGCCCTCAATGAGCCGGAGCTTTTACGAGCAGGGCCCGAAAAAGGGGCAGGCGATGATGAAGGCATTTCTGGACAAGCATGTCGCCGCGGGCGATCTGGAAATTGAAGATACCGAACTTGCCACCTATCAACTGTCAGATCTTGTGATGACGGGCCTCTTCAAGCGCCGGCTGTTTGGCTGCATGGATGAGGCACCGACGGAAGAACAAATCAACAAGACGGTTACTGCGGGTGTCGATGTGTTTCTGAGAGCCTATGGCAAGCGCTGAATATTCAGGCTGTGCCACAGCTGGCGCAGATGCCGCGAATTTCGATTGTCGTTTTGGAAGGTTTAAACCCATTACCCTTTGTCCATTCACGGACACGGGCAGTGATAACGTCATCTGAAAACTCGGTAACCTGGCCGCATTTCTCGCAGATCGCGAAGGCGATCATGCCATGGTTGTGGCTATGATCATGAGGATGGGAGCAAGCAACAAAGGCATTTATGCTTTCAAGCCGGTGGATCATCCCATAATCGAGAAGTTTATCCAGCGCACGATAGACCTGTAAGGGGGCGCGGAAACCATTTTCACGCAATTGGTCCAAAATAGTGTAGGCGCTCAACGGCCCGTCGGCGCGTGTCAAAGCGTCGAAAACCAGTGACTGGTTCTTGGTGAGTTCCTGAGTGGCCGCCATATTCGCTTGTTCCTTTTATCTGCTTACTAGATAAGAAATTTTTTCACGAACCGCCAGTGCGTCATCTCTTTTCCACTGATCTCAAATTTGCCATTGTTGACTAATGTAATAACATCACATACGAAGACGTCAAGAATTTGCCGAGAAGGCTTTCAGTAAATCCGGCTTTTCCGCGAGTTTTACCTTTATGACTGAACCAAGTCTGACATTTCGTGATCTTACGTTGGGTTACCACAGCCATCCAGCTGTGCATCACCTTAGCGGCGTTGTCGCGCGGGGATCTTTGACAGCCGTTGTCGGATCAAATGGTTCAGGCAAGTCCACGCTGATGAAGGGTATTGTCGGTGTGTTGAAGCCCATGTCCGGCTCATGCACAGTTGAGAAGGGCATGCGGATCGCCTATCTGCCGCAGCAATCGGAACTTGACCGGTCTTTCCCGGCACGTGTGGTCGATCTCGTATCACTTGGCCTGTGGCCAAGACGGGGATTACTGGGCCGTTTCAGCAAAGAAGACCGGGCAAGCGTTTCACAGGCATTGATGGCTGTGGGGCTTGGCGGCTTTGAAAAGCGCGGCATTGATACCCTGTCCGGCGGACAATTGCAGCGGGCATTGTTTGCGCGCGTTCTTGTGCAGGACGCTGACATAATTCTGCTGGACGAACCCTTCAATGCGATCGATGCCAAGACCGTTGCTGATCTCGTCGGCCTCATCAAGCGCTGGCATGGCGAAAGCCGGACCGTCATGGTTGTCGTGCATGATCTGGAACTGGTGAAGGAACATTTCCCGGAAACCCTGCTTCTGGCCCGCAAGCCAATTGCCTGGGGTTCATCCCGCGATACGTTGCGGCCGGAAAATCTTCTCCACGCCCGCCAGTTCCACGAAGCATGGGAAGAAGGCGCTGCATGGTGCGAGGATGACCAGTTGCATGGTCACGATCACACGCACGCCCACAATCACAGCGGACCCCATGACCATATGAAAAAGGGGGCTGCATAGCATGTATGATTTTCTGATTGCTCCCTTCGTCGATTATAGCTTCATGCAGCGCGCATTGCTGGGTTCGCTGGCTCTGGCACTTGGCTCATGTCCGGTCGGTGTATTTTTGATGCTGCGTCGCATGAGCCTGACCGGTGATGCGATGGCGCATGCGATCCTGCCCGGCGCTGCGGTCGGTTTCCTTCTCTATGGTTTGCAGATCGTGCCGATGACAATTGGCGGGCTGGTTGCCGGTGTCATCGTTGCCTTGGGGGCGGGGGCGGTTTCCCGCTTTACCATCCAGAAGGAGGACGCTTCAATGGCGGCTTTCTATCTCATATCGCTGGCGCTGGGTGTTTTGATTGTTTCGCTGCGCGGATCGAACGTTGATCTCATGCATGTCCTGTTCGGCACGGTACTCGCGCTCAATAATGATGCGCTTGGCCTGATTGGTCTTATCTCGGCAATCAGTGTCGTGACACTGGCAATCTTCTGGCGGGGATTGGTGGCGGAGTGTCTTGATCCGTTATTTCTGCGCTCTGTCAGCCGCATCGGTACGCCGGTCCATTTCATATTTCTCGGCCTGGTGGTGATAAATCTCGTCGGCGGTTTTCAGGCGCTTGGCACATTGCTTGCTGTCGGGCTGATGATGCTTCCGGCTGCCGCTGCGCGTTTCTGGACTGCTCGTGTCGGGCCGATGTGCGCCGTGGCAATAGCAATCGGCTTTGCCTCATGTGTCGGGGGACTGTTGATCTCCTATCATTTTTCGGTGCCATCAGGACCGGCTATTATTCTCTCTGCCGGTGCAGTTTATCTTTGCTCCATCATAATGGGCTCGAGCGGAATTCTACAAAGCCGCCTTCGCCCTCATCGTCACAGAACCGCATAAAATCAAGGAAAGAGACCATGATCAAAACCCTCAAACTTGCCAGTGCTTTAAATGTTATACTATTACTGAGTGCAGCCTATAGTTCTGCTTCTGCCGAAAACCTGAAAGTTGTTTCGAGTTTTTCGATCATCTCTGACTTCGCCAAGAATGTCGGTGGCGACAAGATCGATCTGACGACGCTGGTTGGCCCGGATGGCGACGCGCATGTTTATGAGCCAAAGCCATCTGATGCCGCAGCTGTTGCCAAAGCTGATGTTGTGTTGGTCAATGGTTTGAACTTCGAGGGATTTCTGCCGCGGCTTGTAGAAGCAAGCGCCACAAAGGCACCAATCGTTGAATTGACCAAGGGTGTTGAGCCGTTGAAAAGCGGCGAAGAAGAGCATGATCATGCGAGTGGAGAAGAGCACAAGCATGAACCCGAAGCGCATGCCCATGAAGGACACGATCACGGTGCCTATGATCCGCATGCTTTTCAGTCCATCAGCAACGCAAAGATTTATGTGAAGAATATCGCCGACGCCTTCTGCACAGCTGATGCTGCAAATTGCGATACCTACAAGACCAATGCTGCCGACTACACCAAGAAGCTCGACGCGACGGAAGCAGATGTGAAGGCCGCAATTGCGTCAATTCCGGAAAGCAAGCGCCTCGTCATCACGTCGCACGATGCATTTGGCTATTTTGAACATGAATATGGCCTGAAATTCCTGGCGCCAGAAGGCATTTCGACGGATTCGGAAGCCTCTGCTGCCGATATTGTTGCCCTGATCAAGCAGATCAAGGAAGACAAGGCCTCGGCAATCTTTGTCGAGAATATCACCAACCCGCGTTTGATCGAACAGATTGCCAGCGAAACGAAACTGAACGTCGGCGGCACGCTGTTCTCGGATGCTCTATCCAAGCCTGAGGATGGTGCCGGGACCTATGTCGAAATGATGCAGCACAATATCGCTACATTCAAGAAGGCCATTCTCGGCAGTTAATACGGCACGCCGGAAAAGCGGAGCAGGACTCCGCTTTTCTTTTACCCAGAAATGTTATGTTATTACATTAGGAGAAAACCATGACACGGCACCTACTTGTGTTCTCGTCTCTCGCCATCACAGCTGGTTTGCTGATGACCCCCGCCTTGGCAGAGGGAAAAACGGCATGGCGGCTATTCGTCGCCGATCAGGCCGATCCCGTAATACGCGCTCTGGATGCCAAGACCGGCGAGGTGCTGGACACGTTCAAGATGAAAGCACCAGCCAGCCTTTCGCGGAGCGAAAGTGGTCGCCTAGTATTCGCCAACGAGCGTGATGCTGGCCAATTCTCAGTCATTTCAAGTGGCATTTCTGTTGATGATCATGGAGATCACGGGGATCTGAAAGTTGAAAAGCCTACGCTGCTCAATTTGAATTTTGCGGGAAAGAAACCGTCGCACTTTGTCGACCACCATGGGCAAATTGCCTTGTTCTTTGATGGGGACGGGGCGGTCAAAATTGTTAAAGAGTCTGACGTTCTGGGCGAGAAGGCCGATGCAAGGGAAGTGAAAGTTGCCTCGCCGCATCATGGCGTTGCGGTCGCTTTCGGTGAGAAGGTTCTCGTGTCCGAACCGCACCCGACAGAGCCAGTCAAGGAGCTGCCCATCGGCGTGCGTATTGCCGGAGCGAATAATAAAGTTTCAGGAGAATTGTATGATTGCCCGGATCTCCACGGCGAAGCGGCCTCAGGCAGTATCGTCGCCATAGCCTGTAAATCGGGTCTGCTTCTGGTGAAATCGGCGAATGACGAGCTGGAGATCAATCATCTTGATTATTCAAAATCGCTTCCAGAGGGCAAGTCCTCAGCTTTGGTTGGTGGCAAGGGGCTACAGTATTTTCTGGGCAATTACGGGCCGCAGGCGGTGGTTCTGATTGATCCAACCGCTGAAGATGCATTCCGTCTGATCGAGCTTCCCGCACGCCGCGTTCATTTTGCTGTCGATTCTGTGCGCCCGCGCTTTGCCTATATCTTTACCGAGGATGGTCAACTGCACCAGCTGGATGTCATCACCGGCAAGATTGAAAAATCGCTACAGCTTACAGAGCCTTACAGCATGGACGGCCATTGGAACCTGCCACGGCCTCGAATTGCCGTCGCAGGCGATGACATCATACTTACCGACCCTCTGAAAAGCCGGTTGCAGGTCATTGACGCAGCCCGTTTCGAAAAGTCCCGCGATATTCCAGTTGAAGGCACTCCTTACAATGTTGTGGCCATAGGCGGGTCGGGCGAAGTTCACGAGTAATCCTATGCCCGCGCGCCGAACAGCGCGTGGGCTTTTTTTTGGAAAGGCTAAAGCCATGCAAAACACAGCAACAGCCAAGCGCTTGCCCGTGACAGTGCTTTCGGGTTTTCTCGGAGCGGGCAAAACCACACTCCTCAATCATATTCTCAACAATCGTGAGGGCCGCCGTGTCGCGGTTATCGTCAACGATATGAGCGAGGTTAATATTGATGCCGCGCTTATCCGCGACGGTGGTGCGAACTTGTCGCGGACGGAAGAGCAATTGGTTGAGATGACCAATGGTTGCATCTGCTGCACCTTGCGCGACGATCTTCTCGCAGAAGTGCGGCAATTGGCAAGTCAAGGCCGGTTTGACCATCTGTTGATAGAGTCGACCGGCATATCAGAGCCGCTGCCGGTGGCATCCACCTTTGATTTTCGTGATGAAAACGGCATGAGCCTGTCGGATATCTCATGCCTCGACACAATGGTGACTGTCGTTGATGCGGCAAATCTTTTGAAGGATTATGCCTCCAGCGACTTTCTCAAGGATCGTGGCGAGTCACTGGGTGATGGGGATAACCGCACATTGGTCGATCTTCTCGTCGATCAAATCGAATTTGCCGATGTCATCATCCTGAACAAGATATCGTCGGCCTCCATGTATGACCGCGATATTGCACGAAAAATCATTCGTGCCCTGAATCCAGATGCCAAGGTAATCGAAACGGATTTTGCCAAGGTCAATCTTGCCGACGTTCTGGACACGGGCCTTTTCGATTTCGACAAGGCGCAAGAAAACCCGCTTTGGTACAAGGAACTGAACAATTTTGCCGATCACATACCTGAAACGGAAGAATATGGTGTTCGCTCATTTGTCTATCGTGAACGGCGCCCGTTCGATCCGCAAAAGTTCCAGGATTTCATCAACTCAAACTGGACCGGGGTCATCCGTGCCAAAGGCTTTTTCTGGCTTGCGACACGGCCGGACCATGTCGGCGAGCTTAGCCAGGCGGGTGCATTGGTCAGATCAGAAAAGCGCGGTCTTTGGTGGTCATCGGTTTCGAAAAGCCGTTGGCCTGATAGTCCCGAGTGGTTGAATGCCATGAAGCCATATCTTCATCCTATTTGGGGTGATCGGCGCCAGGAACTGGTCTTCATCGGCGTCGATCCCATGGATGAAGCTGAAATCCGCGCGCAACTCGACGCCTGTCTCTTGGATACGGATGAATTCACGCCGCATAAATGGGAGGCGTTGCTGGACCCCTTTCCAAGCTGGATGAGACAGGCTTCCTGAGAGCCGGCAAATGAGATTGCGCTTGGGAACCATGCAGAATCTGGCATCGAAACTCCTGGGTTTTGATGTCTCAGACGAGCGGGCAAAGCCTGTTCAAACCAAAAGCTTCAATTGCGATAGTCCTTCCCTTTTGGGGGAAGGACATCAGTGCCCGGAAGAGGTCATGAGTTGCGATTGCGAAAAAGCTTCTAGAGCATTTCCAATAAAAACGGAGTCACCGTAATGCTCTATCTCTTTGTTTTTACGCATTATCCAACGCAAAGCCGCTTCACACTTTTGCTGGAAATGCTCTAAATGAAAAGCGCCGAAGCCAAGGTTGAACTGATGCGCACCTTGCCAATATTTCGGCCATCCATTTCTACGATTTCATACTCGTAGTCATCGACGGTCAGTTTTTCGCCTGTGGTCGGGATGTGTCCGAGATTCCACAGAATATAACCGGCGAGCGTGGTGTAACGGTCGCCGTCATCGACCAAATCCCGATCGATGAGGCTGCCCAAACGGCGGATGTCGATATAGGCATCCACCACCATGCTGCCATCTTCGGACCGCTCGAGGATCGGACTTTCTTCACCCTCTTCAGGAAAATCACCGGCAATCGCTTCGAGAATATCGGTTGGCGTCACCACACCCTCAAACGAACCATGCTCGTCGAGGATAACGCCCATCTGAACAGTTGAACCGCGAAGCTGTTCCATCACGCGCAGAACATTGGCGTTCTCATGCAAGATGAGTGGTTGGCGTGTCACCTTTTCCCAATCGATCTTGCCGCCATCCAAAATTGCGAACAGCAAATCCTTGGTGAGCGCGACACCAACAAAATCATCCACGCGCCCTCGGGCAAGCACAACGCGGCTATGGGCGAGCGTGCGGATTTCCGCGAGCAATTCCTCATTGGTTTCATCCAGATCAAGCCACTCCACTTCGTTGCGTGGCGACATGATCGAGCGCACCGGCCGCTCGACCAGATCGAGGACGCCGCGGATCATTTCCTTTTCTTCCGGATGGAAAACATCTGATGCAGCAGAATGTTCTGCTATGGCATCCAGCGTGTCCGAGTGAGGCGCATCGCTGCCGCGACCACCGCCGAGAAGGCGCAGAACGGCACCAGCCGTGCGATCGCGCAAGTCCATTGTGGTGATGCGTTTTTCGCGATTGTGGCGACCAAACTGATTTGCAGCTTCCACGAGAACCGAAAAGCCAATGGCCGCGTAGAGATAGCCCTTTGGGATATGAAAGCCGAAGCCTTCGATAATGAGACTGAAACCTATCATCATCAGAAATCCGAGGCAGAGGATAACCACTGTCGGATGACGATTAACGAAGCTCATCAATGGCTTTGCGGCGAGCATCATCACGCCGACGGCGACAATGACCGCAATCATCATCACTTCAAGGTGCTTGACCATGCCAACGGCGGTGATCACGCTATCCAATGAGAACACGGCATCCAGAACGACAATCTGCGCGATGACCTGCCAAAATACGGCGTGGACAGCATTGCTTTCCTTGGCTGCAAGACTTCCCTCCAGCCGCTCATGTAACTCCATCGTCCCCTTGAACAGAAGGAAAACGCCGCCCACGATCAAAATGAGATCGCGGCCGGAGAAAGCAAATCCTGCAACACTGAAAAGCGGTTCCGTGAGGGTAACGACCCAGGAGATAGAGGCGAGCAAGGCAAGCCGCATGACCAATGCCAGCGACAGGCCGACAAGTCGTGCCCGGTTACGCTGGTGCGGCGGAAGTTTGTCGGCAAGAATGGCAATGAAAACAAGATTGTCGATACCAAGCACGATCTCCAGAACGACGAGCGTCGCAAGACCGATCCAGGCATTGGGGTCGGCAATCCATTGAAATGTCAGATCCATTGGAAGTCGGGTCCTGTTAGCGGATAAAATGAGAGCATGACTTTGCGGGCGGACCGGCTGTCAAAAACAGCACAAATCCACCAGCATAGCGGGCAAATTCAGGATAAGGGAGAATGGCGGGTTTTCGGTGCTGACGCTGCGAGTGCAGAGTCAGCATGCTTCGCAAGTCCGGCTCTTCAGATTGATCGTCCGGCATTGATGCGCGCGGTCAGTCCCTGTGTCACTGGCTGAAATTGTGAAATGTATCGGTGCCAGATGCGCATATAATGGCAGTCCCGCCGCTTTGGTTCAAGTGGCGGACAATAACAAAGCCGATACCGCGATAGATATTTCAGCCGGCAAACCCGCCTGCATCAAGGAATGCGCGTTCTTCCTCGGTGGTATCGCGGCCCAATATTATGTTGCGATGGGGAAAACGTCCGAAACGTTGAATAATGTCATAGTGGTCATTGGCATATTCGACATTTGCTGGAGAACCGTGACTGCAAAGCTCTACACAACGGCGCTGGTCGTCCACATCTTCCGAATGCATGAATGGCAGATAGAAGAATGCGCGCAGTTCCGGCGCGACAGAAATGTCATGGCCTTGTTCCAGCGCCCGATTTGCGTAATAGCGCGCCAGTTCATCGGTCGCGTACATATGACCGGTATTGCGGAAACAATTGCGGGGAAACTGATCGAGCAGGATCATGAGTGCCAGCGCACCCTCAGCCGTGTCGACCCAAGTTTCATATTCCCGTCTTGCGGCGGCGAAATGTTCGTCAAGAAATGTCTTGTGAAAAACAGTGTCGAAGGCTTCGTCCTTCTTGAACCATTTTTCCGGTCCGGCCTCACGCCAGAAGTCAGTGACTTCCTTGATTACCGACGATTGTTCCTTTGACATATTCTATCCTCTTTAGTCTGACCCACTCAGTTTGCGTCCGCAGATGCGGCAATGGGCAAGACACTTGCAGTTTCTTCGCTCAAGGGGCGTCCGGGCTGGCGTGGTTTGATCAAAGGTCCGGGAACCGGCATATTGCCCTTCATGAGATCATTGCCTGCATGTATGCCGCCAGCCAGTTGAAGATCGAGACGCTCGTCATCGCGCTGGCGAATATCGCGGATGATCTCGGCTGCTTCTTCCGGATCAACGCCAAGTCCGATCAAGGTTGTTTGCCCAAACATGAGCGCGGATTCAAAGGTTTCGCGAAGTTGGTACTCGACGCCGATCTTGATCAGTTCAATCGTATTGCCACGATCAAATGACCGCGCATAAATCTGCACCAGCGGAAATTCGGCCTTGATGAGATGGGCGATTGAAAGAATTGTTTCTGCCTTATCGACGCAGATCAACACTGCCTGGGCGCGACCCGCACCGGCTGCGTGCAGAATATCCAGACGCGTGCCATCGCCATAATAGACCTTGAAGCCGAACTGCGCGGCTGCCTGGATCATTTCTATATCATTATCAATGATCGATACGTCGACATCGCGAAGCAGCAGAGGTTGGCTGGAAATCTGGCCGAAACGGCCAAAGCCGATAACTAGAACCCTGCCGGTCAATCCTTCCGCTATATCAACATCCTTCAGCGCCTGCGTCTCGGCTGGCAAGATATATCGCATGCCGATAATGGCGAGAGGCGTAAGAACCATCGAGATAATGATGATTGCCGTCAGGATCGCATTGGATTCGCCATCCAGAATGCCCACTGCCGTCGCCGTGGAATAAAGCACAAAGGCAAATTCGCCGCCCTGAGCCATTACAATGGCGCGTTCCAGCGATTCGCGATGGGATGATTTCAGCATGCGAGCCACAATGTAGATCGCGATTGCTTTGACGATCATGAAGGCGGCAACGTAGAAGACCACCATTTGCCAGTTGGCGGCAACGACAGCCAGATTAAGGGACATGCCGACTGCGAGGAAGAAAAGCCCAAGCAATATACCGCGGAATGGTTCGACATCCGCCTCCAACTGATGGCGGAAGGTGGATTCAGACAGGAGTACGCCTGCAAGGAAAGCGCCCATGGCCATGGAAAGGCCGCTGACCTGCATGACAAGCGCGGCCCCCGAGCACAACCAGCAAAGCGGCAGCAGTCATAACCTCCCGGGCTCTCGTCATGGCGAGCAGGCTGAACAGGGGATTGAGCAGGTAGCGCCCCGCAATGATAAGGCCCGCGACAGCGCCAATCCCGATGCCAATATCAAGCCAACGCAATCCGCCCGCCTCGGTGGTGCTGATGGGTGCAAGAAAAGCGACCAGCGCCAGCAGCGGTACGATTGCCAGATCTTCGAAAAGCAGGATCGATACCATGCGCTGGCCTTTGGCCGAGGCAATTTCGCCGCGCTCTTCCAGCAATTGCATGACGATGGCCGTCGAGGTCAGAACAAAGCCTGCGCCTGACACGAAAGACACAGCAACGGGAAAGCCGGTTGCGCTGCCAACGCCAGTCAGCAGCAGAGCACAGACGATGACCTGTAATGCACCGAGACCGAAAATCTCATTGCGCATGCCCCAAAGTTTCGTCGGCTGCATTTCCAGTCCAATAATGAACAGAAACATGACAACGCCAAGTTCAGCCACATGCAAAATGGTTTCAGGGTCAGAAAAGAAGCCAAGACCAAAGGGACCGATGACCAGTCCGGCGGCAAGATAGCCAAGCACCGATCCTAGCCCGAGCCTCTTGAACAGGGGGACAGCGACCACGCCTGCACCCAGCAGGACGACAACACTTAATAGATCGGGGCCACTTGCTTCAGTTGCCATTGTCTCTCCTGCGATGCGCAATTGCTCTGATTTTCACAGGTAAAGCGGTGGTGCCCAGCAGGCAAGCTAAAATGGACGAGATGTCCTCTACAATAATTTGAAGATTACAGCTTCCAGATCCGCTTGGCGTTTTGCGAGAAAAGTTTTGCCTTCTCATCCTCGCTACAGCCGGCAACAAGCGCATGCGTGGCAGCAACCCATGTGGCGAGGCCTCCACCCAACGTACATACCGGCCAGTCGCTTCCCCAAACCAGGCGATCAAAACCAAAACTGGCAATGACGTGGTTCACATAAGGGGCCAAAGTCTCAACATTCCAGGTCTGCGCATCGGCATAGGCAACCACGCCGGATATCTTCGCCGTAACATTGGCGCGCTTTGCGATTTCGGTGATGCCTGCCTGCCATGGCTTGAATGCCCCGCCCTTGATATCGGGTACGCCGCAATGATCAAGAATGAACTGAACGTCGGGGGCAAGGTCGGCAAGGGTGATCGCTTTTTCGATCTGTTTGGGCAGAACGCACAGGTCAAAAGATAGCCCCGTGCCTCCAAGCTTCTTTAAATTCTCGCGAAATAATGGCTGCGCAGAAAGCTCGTCGGGCATGACGTGGAGAACGCGCCGAAAGCCCTTGACCAGTGGATTTGCGAGTTGCCGCTCAAGAAAGGCAGAAAAAGCCTCATCTTCCGGGCGGCAGGAAGAGATCGCCCCCGCAATCAAGTTTCCTTCGCGTGCGGATAATTTGGCGACGTTGGTCGTTTCGCTCTCAATATCAGAGGCTGCGACGTCAACTTCCATATGCAATGCGCGGGTAATGCCGACGCGAAGTGCTTGCTGGGCATATTCTTCGTAGAGGAAATCACGGTTCAGCGCTTCCACACTGGATAGCCAAGGATAGGACAAGACGGATTGGTCAATGAGGTGCAGGTGCGTATCAATCAATTCACTGGCCATTATTTGATTTCTCCAATCAGGCCTTACCTACGTCGGCGCCGGAAAGTTCCGACAGTTTTTTCGCTGTCGCAACTATCATCTGACAGACCTGATCAACGCTAGGTGCTTCAGGAACATTAAGGACCTGAATATAGGGGCAGGTGATTGCAGCAATCGCGCGCCCATCCGGCCCGAGCACTGGAGCAGAAACGTTGAAAACCCCTCCCGTCTGGGCACTGGGCATGACCTCGTAGCCGCGTTCGCGTATCATATTCAGCCGATCACGATAGTCGTCCGGTTGTGAATTATCATCAACGTGGCGTTCATACTCGGCGATCATCAGGCTACGCTCTTCAGGCGAACGGAATGCCATCAATACATGACCGGAGCCGGTATTGAGCAAACTCATATGCGAGCCGACCCGAATTGAGATTCCCCAATATTCAGGCGCTTCCTGCTGGGCAACGACCACGACTGCCCCGCGATCAAACACGCATAAATGATTTGCCTGCTTCGATTGAACCGCAAGATCGCGCATCAAGGGCGTTGCGTAAGCCGCCAACCGCCGAACAGGGGCGTGGAGCTGTGCAAGGCCGAAAAGCTTGAGCGTCAATGAATAGCGATCGCCTTCGAGCCTGGTTACATAGCCTCGGCGCACCAAGCGATCCAGCATCCGGTAAAACTCGTTGGGGCTGCGGCCAAGGCGCTTGGCTATCTCCGCCTGTGTTACGCCGCCATCAATGCCGGCAAGCAGCTCCAATATATCAAGACCTTTGTCGAGTGCGGGCGCGCGATAGCGGTCACTGTCGTCTTCATCAGTCATATGCGAATACCCCCTGGAGCGCTTCTGCAATCTTTGAATCGCCTGCGCCCTGACTGTTTATTTTAGCGCAATTCCGAATAGAAAACCGGTTCCCATTTTCCTGGAATTCCTCTCATCTAGGCTTATACGAAGAACATGAGCAGATGGAAGCGGTTTCATCGCTTGACGATATGTGGCGCAAATGTTTGTATATGAATGAAGTTCCCATATATGGGTATATAATATATAAGGGCAATATACAAAGCCCGACGGGAGGATAATTTGGCTAAGATCCAGCGCGTGGAACTGCGGATGGTTGACCTGCCGCCAAAGGTGCTGCGGACGGATGCAATTCAGAGTTTTGTCAGCCAGGAAACGCCAATCGTTACAATTACCGATAGCGATGGCGCTGTGGGCACGGGTTATAGTTATACGATCGGAACGGGCGGATCGTCGGTAATGCGACTTCTTTCCGATCATCTGGCACCCAGACTGCTTGGCAAGGATGCAGACCAGATCGAAGCCATCTGGCATGATCTTGAATTTGCTACACATGCAACCACCATCGGCGCAATTACTGCGATTGCGCTTGCAGCCATTGACATCGCTCTGTGGGATTTACGGGCCAAGAAGCAGAATCTGCCTTTATGGAAACTTGCTGGCGGCGCAAAGGATCGCTGCCCGCTTTATACAACTGAAGGTGGCTGGCTGCATATTGAAAAGCAGGCTCTGGTCGATGACGCGCTGCAAGCCAAGGCAAAGGGTTTTAAAGGTGCCAAGGTCAAGATCGGCCGTCCGCATGGATCGGAAGATCTTGATCGCCTGTCGGCCGTTCGCGCTGCCGTCGGTTCCGGATTTGAGATCATGACGGATGCAAATCAGGGTTTTTCACTTGATGAAGCCATTCGGCGCTCGCACGTGTTGCGGGATATTGATCTGGCGTGGCTGGAAGAGCCGCTGCCAGCGGATGATATTGATGGGCATGTGCGCCTGTCAGCTTCTACACAAACGCCCGTGGCGGTTGGAGAATCGCTCTATTCGATCCGGCATTTCCGCGAATATATGCAAAAGGGAGCCTGCTCCATCGTTCAGGTCGATGTTGGCCGTATTGGCGGGATCACTCCCTGGCTGAAAGTGGCTCACGCAGCAGAAGCCTTCAATATTCCCGTATGTCCACACTTCCTGATGGAACTCCATGTCAGTCTGACATGCGCGGTTCAGAACGGCAAATATGTTGAGTATATTCCCCAGCTTGATGATCTGACCAAGACTCAAATGCGGATCGAGAATGGCTATGCTTTGGCACCGATGGAACCAGGTATCGGAATTGACTGGGACTGGGATGCCGTCAAAGCGCGCAGCGTGGAAGAGTTCACCACTGAAATTCGCGTTTGATGGCTGACTTAACGAGAAATGATTGCCCTGTTCAGGGCTGAAGTGCATGACTGGCATCATAAGATGCCCAATGGAGATATGAGATGACAGGCAAGCTTGAAGGCAAACGCGTTCTTATCACGGCAGCTGGACAAGGCATCGGTCGGGCTTCGGTGCTGGCTTTCGCACGCGAAGGTGCAATCGTGCACGCAACCGATATCAATCAGCAACTGCTCGATGCTTTGCCGAAGGAAGCCAATATCAAGCCGCGCAAGCTCGACGTGCTCAAGGCAGAAGAAGTGACGCAGGTCATTGGCGAAATCGGCGCTATCGATGTGCTGTTTAATTGCGCTGGTTTTGTCCATGGCGGTTCAATTCTCGATATGCCGGACGCCGATCTGGATTTTGCACTTGATCTCAATGTCCGCGCCATGATCCGCACGATCAGGGCGGTACTACCGGGTATGATCGAACGTAAGGACGGTGCTATCGTCAATATGTCTTCAGTCGCCAGCAGCGTGAAAGGTGTCCCGAACCGTTTTGCCTATGGCGTAACCAAGGCTGCCGTATTGGGAATAACCAAATCGGTAGCTGCGGATTATATTACGCAGGGTATTCGCTGCAATGCGATCTGCCCCGGCACGGTGGAAAGTCCTTCGCTTGAGCAACGCATGCGCGCTGGTGGCGACTATGACGCCACGCGGGCGGCATTTATCGCGCGCCAGCCCATGGGGCGTCTGGGCCTCCCGGAAGAAATCGCTGACCTTGCCGTCTATCTTGCTGGTGCTACCTACACCACGGGACAGGCCTACAATATTGATGGCGGCTGGACAGTTTAGGAAAGACCATGACCCTCATCACTGATCTTCGCGTTTTCGATATCCGTTTCCCGACCTCGCAAAGTCTGGACGGATCGGATGCCATGAATCCTGACCCGGACTATTCGGCTGCCTATGTGGTGCTGGATACGGATGCAGGGCTTTCCGGCCACGGCCTTACCTTTACCATCGGGCGCGGCAATGAGATCTGCTGCCTTGCCATTGAGGCCATGAAACACCTTGTTATCGGCCTTGAACTTGATTGGATAAAGGAAAACCCGGGCAGATTCTGGCATTTTATCACCGGTGACAGCCAGTTACGCTGGATCGGCCCTGATAAGGGTGCAATGCATCTGGCCACAGGCGCGGTAGTGAACGCCGTTTGGGATTTGCTGGCCAAGGAAGCGAAGAAGCCTGTCTGGCAACTGGTCGGTGAAATGACGCCGGAAGAGATCGTCAAAATCGTGGACTTCCGCTATCTTACGGACGTGCTGACGCCTGAAGAGACGCTGGAAATTCTGCGTAGAGCAGAGGTTGGTAAGAAAGAGCGTATTGAAACGCTAAAAGCAGATGGGTATCCCTGCTATACGACATCGGCAGGCTGGCTGGGCTATTCCGATGAAAAGCTCCGTCGCCTTTGTCAGGAGGCCGTGGATGCGGGCTTCAACCACATTAAGATGAAAGTCGGCCGCGATCTCGAAGATGATATCCGACGTCTTACCATCGCGCGCGAAGTGATCGGCCCTGACCGCATTCTCATGATCGATGCCAATCAGGTCTGGGAAGTGAATGAAGCCATTGATTGGGTGAACAAGCTTGCCTTCGTCAAGCCGTTCTTCATTGAAGAGCCAACGAGCCCCGACGACGTTGCGGGCCATCGCAAAATTCGGCAGGCTATCCATCCGGTGAAAGTCGCGACCGGTGAGATGTGTCAGAACCGCATCATGTTCAAACAGTTCATCGCCGAAGGCGCTATCGATGTCGTGCAGATCGATAGTTGCCGCATGGGTGGACTGAACGAAGTGCTGGCGGTGCTGCTTATCGCCGCAAAGTATGAGCTGCCAGTCTGGCCGCATGCGGGCGGTGTTGGTCTGTGTGAATATGTCCAGCATCTGTCAATGATTGATTATATCGCCGTTTCAGGGACGAAAGAGGGCAGGGTTATCGAATATGTCGATCATCTGCACGAGCATTTTGTTGATCCCTGCAACATTCAGGATGCAGCCTATATGCCGCCCTCACTGCCGGGCTTTTCAATTGAGATGAAACCGGAATCGATCAAGCAGTATTTGCATCACGGTCTTTAGAGCCTTTTCGCCTGGTAAATGAACCATCGCCGTCTCTCGCGATGTTCATTGCTGACATGGAAGGGGTATTCTGCCGCCATTCTGACGTGCCGGAGTGGCGGCATTTTCTGTTTTTTCGGTCGTGTCGTCTTGTGTAAATGCGATGTCGTTTCCGCACCTATTCTTTTTATCATCCGGATGCTTTTATCAGGCTACTTGAGGTGCCGCTTTCTAGGGAAGGTGGAGAATTGGGAAGCCGGTTTAATCCCGGCGCTGCCCCCGCAACGGTAATGGAGTGAAACGCGGCAAAATAGCCACTGGAGCATGGTTCCGGGAAGGCGCCGTGAGGCTCGCAAGAGCAACTCCAGAGCCCGGAAACCAGCCGCAAGCGATAACACCGACTGATCGCGGTGGGCGATCAAGGAGCATTGTTTTGTATGGGCAGCCATACGGACGGTCTTCTCCGTCACCACCAGTCAGTTCTTTCGCAAATGAGATGGCGAGGACACGACATGGACGCACATAGTGAACTACTCCGGAACCTGAAACACCGGAAACCTGGTTATGGCCTTGAGCAGGCTTTCTACAATGATCCAGAGTATTTCCGGTTGGATATGGAAAATATCTTCTACCGCGACTGGCTGTTTATCGGTCATGATTGCGAAGTGGCGCGACCGGGCAATTATTTTACCGTGCAGATTGGCGATTATCCGGTCGTTATCGTCCGGGACCGCGAGAAGAAAATACGCGCGTTTCATAATTCATGCCGCCATCGCGGGTCGCGCGTTTGTGCTTCTGAACGGGGCACCTCGGCGAAGCTTGTTTGCCCCTATCATCAGTGGACTTATGAACTGGATGGCCGTCTATTGTTCGCACGCCAGATGGGCGACGACTTCGATGCCAGCCAGCACAGCCTGAAGACGGTGCATTGCGAAAGCGTTGGCGGCTATATCTTCATCTGCCTTGCGCCGATTGCGCCGGATTTTGCCGCTACGCGTGCCATGATCGATCCTTATCTTGCACCGCATCGCCTCAGCGAAACCAAAGTCGCCTTTCAAAGCTCGATCGTGGAGAAGGGTAATTGGAAGCTGGTGTGGGAAAACAACCGCGAATGCTATCATTGCGCCGCCAATCATCCGGAACTCTGTAAGACGTTTCCTGAAGCACCAAGCGTGACTGGCATACAAGGCTCAAAGGATGATCCGGAAATCGTGGCGCATTGGGACAAATGCGAAGCCGCAGGTCTGCCGAGCGTGTTCCGTATCGATGAGAATGGCCAGTACCGCGCGACACGCGTGCCGCTGCTTCACGAAGCCGAGAGCTATACCATGTCGGGCAAACGTGCTGTGGCGCGTCAGCTTAGCGATGATGTGAATGCACGGCAGATCGGTTCGCTATTGCTCTATCATTATCCGACGACGTGGAATCACATTCTGGGGGATCATGCCCTTTCTTTCCGCGTTCTCCCGCTTAGCCCGACCGAAACCCAGGTCACGACCAAGTGGCTGGTGCACAAGGACGCGGTGGAAGGCGTCGATTACACCATTGAGGAACTCACGCATGTCTGGCTCGAAACCAATGATCAGGACCGCCAGATCGTTGAAGAAAATGCTTTTGGCATTCGCTCTCCTGCCTATGAGCCGGGCCCTTATTCGGTAGAGCATGAAGGCGGTGTTCTGCAATTCCTTGAATGGTATTCCAACACGATGGAAACGCGCCTTTCCGGCGACAAGCGACTGAGCAAGGTAGCGTAGTGAATATGGGCATTCCTCAAAAGTACCCGCATCTCGATCAGATGCAGCCATGGAACGACCGGCTGCATCTGCTGGAGTGCCTGTCTGTCATTGAGGAAGCGCCCAATGTGAAGACATTCACATTTCGTTCCGACAATCAAAACTGGTTCCGGTATGAGCCCGGCCAGTTCATGACGTTTGAATTGGGTACGCAACCGGATGCGGTCCTGCGTACCTACACACTCTCTTCCAGCCCCTCGCGGCCATTTACGATTGCAATCACGGTCAAAGCGCAGGATGGCAGCATTGGCACCCGCTGGATGCTGGACCACCTCACGCCGGGCGCGCGGCTGAAAGCATTTGGGCCGCTGGGTGACTTTTCAATCTCAAAACATCCCGGCGAAAAATATCTGTTTATTTCTGCCGGATCAGGCATCACGCCTATGATGTCAATGACGCGCTGGATGCAGGATTGTGCACCACAAAGCGATATTAGTTTTGTCAGTTGCGCACGCCGCCCGAGCGATATAATTTTTCGGAAGGAACTCGAATATCTGACCAGTTGCATGCCAAATCTCAAATTGTCCTTTCTGATCAAGGAACATGAAATGGGGCAGCTCTGGACGGGTATCAGAGGCAGGCTCGAAGCGCCGAAGCTTTCGCTATTGTCGCCCGACTTCAAGGAACGGACGATTTTCTGCTGCGGTCCTGACGGATTCATGCGCGATGTTCGGGCCATGCTGGAAGAGTCCGGCTTCGATATGGCCAATTACCATCAGGAAAGCTTCGGTTCCGCCGCCGAACCTGTGCTTCCGGTAATGGACGATATTTCTACGGAGGTGTCTGAAACTGCCGCGATCGTCACTTTCTCCATGGCCGGCAAGGATGTGCACTGCGTCGCAGGCGATACAATCCTCAAGGCTGCCCGTGGTGCTGGCATTCGAATTGCCGCGGCCTGTGAATCCGGATTGTGCGGCACCTGCAAGGTCATGAAAATTTCCGGCAATGTCGATATGAACCATAATGGCGGGATTCTCGACGAGGAAATTGATGAAGGCTATATCCTGGCCTGTTGTTCCAAACCGTTGGGCAATGTCGAAGTGGAAGCCTAGAGCAAATTTTGCTCCAGCTCCCAAGCGCATTTTCGTGTTGTCGATCTCAATCCCCTTGCTTTTCCCGATGCATTGCTTGACGAAGCTCGTGTATTGCCAGAGGCCGAGATTCGCATAGAGCAGGCTGGCTCAAAGCGGTGGGGAGGAATCCAAAATGGCTGCACCAATTTTTGCTATCAATCATATCGCTACTCCTTATCTTCGCCCTGCCGCGTTTTTTCAGTTGGCGGTGGCGCTTGGCTTGCGCGATGTTGAGATTCGTAATGACCTTGGCGGCAATGCGATTATTGACGGCACAGCTGCAACTGAAATGAAGGCGCTATCGAAAGCAGCCGGCGTGCGCATTGCCACGATCAATGCCTTGCAGCGCTTTAACGAGTGGACTCCGGAACGTGAGCACGAGGCTATTGAGCTTGCGGATTATGCGCGAGACGCTGGCGCAGCGGCACTTGTTCTGGTTCCTGTCAATGATGGCACGGGTCAGGAAGAGGGTGAGCGGGAGACTAATTTGCGAAAGGCGCTGACGGCGCTAAGGCCCATTCTTGAGAGCCGCGGGCTGTTGGGTTTTGTCGAACCGCTGGGCTTTGAAATTTGCTCGCTTCGTTCAAAGGGCGAGGCGGCGCATGCCATTGAGGCTATCGGGGGTAAGGCTTGTTTCAAGCTTGTCCATGACACTTTCCATCATCATCTTGCCGGAGAGCCAGAATTTTTTCCGGATTTGACAGGGCTCGTCCATATTTCCGGCGTGACGGATCCTCATGTGAGCATTGATGATATGCGTGATCCGCACAGGGTTCTGGTCGATGAGAATGATCGCCTTGGCAATGTCGATCAGATCCGCGCACTTTTGAATCAGGGCTACAAGGGCTTGTTTTCATTTGAGCCTTTTGCAGAAGAAGTCCAGAAAATGGCTGACCCGGCACGTGCCATTTCTGCCAGTATGGCATGGATTAATACCCGATTGGGCTGAACGCCGCTTCGCTCTAAAGGCCTATATCCCATGGCGTCCCGCTTTCTGATAAGGTAGGTGCGACTATTGTTGGGAGAATGGCGATGTTCCTGCAAACGATTGACGATGAAAGCGCGACGGACGAAGTGGCCGAAATTTATGCCAGGCACAAAGCCCAGCTTGGCTTCGTCATGGACGCGACGCGCTGCTTTACGGCGCGCCCTGGTCTTTTGCCCGCCTATACAGATTTCATGGATAAAATACGGGCAGGCTTTTCGCTCGGCATGCGAGAATGGCGGCTGATCACGCTCATTGCGGCAAAGTACATCCCTTCGACCTATTGCTCGCATGTTTATGCGAAACAACTGATCGGCGACCTTGGGTCAAAGGAAATGGTACTCGCTGTCCATAGCGATTTTCGAACTGCCGGGCTTTCTGCTGCGGATGTGGAAATGCTGGCCTATGCGGAAAAGATTACGCAGGATGCTTCCAAAGTTGAACAAGAAGATATTAATCGGCTGCGCGCGGCGGGCTTCACGGATGTCCAGATATGCGACATCGCCCTTTGTGCCTCATTCCGCTGTTTTGTCAGCCGTTTCTTTGATGCGACAGGCGCTGCGCCAGAAGCAATATTTCTTGATCCAGATATCAATTTTCAAACTGCGATGACTGTCGGAAAACGTTTCTAAACTGATGAGGCACTGCGCCGTTTTACAGGCTTCGTTGCGATAGGCTATGGCGCTATTTCAGAATCTCTTTGGCATTGACCCAAGACACTCGGTTGATTGTCATGTGATTTCGTCCTGGGTGCGACGGAACATTATCGCTCCCCCAAGGTTCCTGTATCCCAATCGACAGGAGGAAAATCACAATGAAGACACTAGCTGAGATTTTTGAACACACATTGCATGACATCTATTATGCCGAGAATGCGCTCGTCAAAGCTCTACCAAAAGTTGCGAGCGCCTCCAAAGACGCCAAACTCAAAAAGGCAGTAGAAGAGCATCTTGAAGAGACGAAGGGTCAGGTAAAGACGCTGGACCAGGTTTTCAAATCGCTGGGTCTTAAGCCGAAAGCCGAAAAATGCGATGCCATTGAAGGTTTGATCAAGGAGACGGATGGTCTTATTGAAGAGGCTTCCGGCACCGCGCTGAATGCGGGCTTGCTTGCCGCTGCGCAAGCCGTGGAGCACTATGAGATTGCCCGCTACGGCTCGTTGCGGGAATGGGCAAAAACACTCGGCCATGACGAAGCTCACAAGCTGCTCAGTGAAATTCTCGATCAGGAGAAGGCAGCCAATAACAAGCTGACCAACATCGCTGTTGAGAGCGTCAACAAGCCTTAACAGGCCCTTCTATCGGACAAATTGAGCGGGTCTGGCAAGTTTGCCGGGCCCGTTTTCATGTTGGATGGACAGCGAACCATTTTGCGCAGCTGTGCAACTAATTACTTCGTCTAACAATAGTCGAGAGTTGAATCGGACTTGACGATGAAGCCTTAAAATGGAATAAATATTTCAGAAACTAGCGTGGCGGTCTGTACATTCCGAAAACGCGCCAGGATCGAGTTGCGCGAGAGATACGCGCTTTCCATAACTTCGTCGCTTGCCGGTCAGGGGTAGTGGCCACAAGGACGAAGTGGAAGATTCCGGATAGAAAGGTGTTGCCGGGCACCATTGTGGAGGAGAAAAAAGTGAAAAAGTTTCTATTGGGAGTGGCTGTTTCAGCGTTGATGAGCAGTTCGGCGCTGGCCGCCAATATAGGCGTGTCGATGGCGCAGTTTGATGACAATTTTCTCAACGTTTTGCGCACGGGGATGGAAGACTATGCCAAGACGCTTGATGGCGTGACTTTGCAGGTTGAAGATGCGCAGAATGACGTGGCGAAACAGCAGAGCCAGATTCAGAATTTCATCGCCTCAAAAGTAGATGCGATTATTGTCAATGCGGTGGACACGGATGCCACTGCGGCCATGTCGAAAATTGCTGCCGATGCCGGTATCCCACTGGTTTACGTTAATCGCCAGCCAGCAAATGTCGACGAATTGCCTGAGAAGCAGGCTTTTGTCGCCTCCAATGAAACTGAAGCGGGCACACTTGAAACAACGGAAGTCTGCCGGTTGCTCAAGGGGCAGGGCAAGGTCGTCGTCATGATGGGCGAGTTGTCCAATCAGGGTGCGCGGGCACGCACAAAGGCCGTGCATGATGTGATTGCGACCGATGCATGCAAGGGAATCTCCATTGTTGAAGAGCAGACCGCCAACTGGTCGCGCACACAGGGCGCGGATTTGATGACAAACTGGCTCTCGGCTGGCTTGGAGTTTGACGCTGTAATTTCTAACAATGACGAGATGGCAATCGGGGCTATCCAGGCGCTTAAGGCTGCAGGCCGTGCCCCGGACAGTGTCGTTGTTGCCGGTGTTGACGCCACACAAGACGCTTTGGCGGCAATGACTGCCGGTGATCTTGATGTAACCGTATTCCAGGATGCGGCAGGGCAAGGCAAGGGTGCTGTCGATGCGGCGCTCAAGATTTCCAAAGGCGAGAAGATTGAAAGCAAGGTCTATATTCCTTTCGAGCTCGTAACGCCTGAAAACCTGTCGAAATATCAGTCAAAAAACTAAGCAATAAGTCGTTGCCGGTCTCTCCCCCCCTGGGGAGAGACCGCATTGGTATTTAAAGCAGCCAAACTCTCTGGGAGGAGAAGAGCATGACACTCAGCCCTTCAACCATGGCGGCAGTTCGTGCCAGCGGTGCAGTGCCGCAGGCGGAATATCTTTTGAATGTTGAAAATGTCCGCAAGGAATTTCCAGGTGTTTTGGCGCTGGATGGTGTGCAGTTCCGGCTGAAGCGCGGGACAGTTCATGCGCTGATGGGTGAAAATGGCGCCGGTAAATCCACTCTGATGAAGATACTTGCTGGAATATATATTCCAGATCAGGGCGAGGTTTATCTCAAAGGCCTGCCCATTCGCCTGAAATCGCCATTGGACGCGCTCGAAAATGGCATAGCGATGATTCATCAGGAATTGAACCTGATGCCATTCATGACTGTAGCCGAGAATATATGGATTCGCCGTGAACCGAAGAATGCTTTCGGCTTCGTTGATCATGGCAAAATGTACGATATGACGGCCGAGCTTTTTCAGCGGCTGAATATCAGGCTCGATCCTGATAGCCATGTGCGGGATCTCTCGGTCGCCAACCGCCAGATGGTCGAAATTGCCAAGGCGGTTTCCTATGAATCCGATGTGCTGATTATGGATGAGCCGACCTCTGCGCTGACTGAGCGCGAGGTGGAACATCTCTTCGCGATCATACGTGATCTGCGTTCGCAAGGGATCGGCATTGTCTACATCACGCACAAGATGAATGAACTGTTCGAGATTGCCGATGAGTTTTCGGTATTTCGGGACGGCCGTTACATCGGCACACATGCCTCAACCGATGTAACCCGTGATGACATCATCAAAATGATGGTTGGCCGTGAGATTACCCAGATGTTCCCGAAGGAAACTGTGCCTATCGGCGATGTCGTGCTTTCGGTGAAGGATTTGTCGCTGAAGAATGTATTTCACAACATTTCTTTTGATGTTCGCGCGGGTGAAATCCTGGGTATTGCCGGACTCGTCGGCTCTGGTCGCTCAAATGTGGCTGAAACCATTTTCGGTGTTACTCCAGCCACGACAGGAACCATTGCCATTAATGGCAAGGAGGTAAAGGTCACCACGCCCAACCAAGCCATCAATATGGGCATGGCCTTTCTGACAGAGGATCGCAAGGATACGGGCTGCCTGCTGATCCTCGATATTCTTGAAAACATGCAGATCGCTGTGCTGCAGGATCGCTTTACCAAATTTGGTTTTGTGCAGGAGAAGCAGATTACGTCTGTTTGCCAAAAGATGAGCGAAACCTTGCGGGTGAAGACGCCCAACCTGGAAGAAAAGATCGAAAATCTATCCGGTGGCAACCAGCAGAAGGTTCTCATTGGTAGGTGGTTGCTTACCAATCCTAAAATTCTCATTCTGGATGAGCCGACCCGCGGCATTGATGTTGGTGCCAAGGCAGAAATCCATCGCCTCGTCACGCAGCTCGCAAGGCAGGGCGTTGCGGTCATCATGATCTCATCGGAAATGCCTGAGGTGCTTGGCATGAGCGATCGCGTGATGGTGATGCATGAGGGGCGCGTAACGGGTTTTCTGGATAGGGCTGAAGCGACGCAAGTCAAGGTAATGGAGCTGGCGTCAAAATAATCCGGTCAAATTTTTCAGATCGGACGATGCTACTGGGGTATTGGGAGAAACTATAATGACAAGCGAAAAAGCAACTGCAACGCTTACGTCTCGCCGAAGCCGGCGGCTACCGCCTGAAGTCAACATTCTTCTGGTGTTGATCGGGATTGCGCTGGTGTTCGAAATCCTTGGCTGGATACTTGCAGGCCAGAGCTTTCTGATGAACACACAGCGCCTGCGGATCATCATTCTGCAGGTTTCAGTGATCGGCATTATCGCTGTTGGTGTCACCCAAGTGATTATCACGGGCGGTGTTGATCTCTCGTCAGGCTCGGTTGTAGGCATGACCGCGATGATTGCCGCGAGTTTTGCGCAATCCTCCACCTGGGCGCGACCGGTTTATCCCGGTCTTACCGACTTGCCGTTCGTCATACCGATCGCTATCGGGCTGGGTGTCGGGCTTCTGGCCGGGATCATCAATGGCTGGCTGATTGCTCAAACCAAAATTCCCCCCTTCATTGCCACGCTGGGCATGATGGTTTCTGCTCGTGGCATTGCAAAATGGTACACAAAGGGCTCGCCCATCTCCGGCTTGACTGATCAATTCAATTTCATTGGAACCAGTATCTGGCCGGTCATTGTTTTTCTCCTCGTGGCTCTCATTTTCCACATAGCCTTGCGATATACGCGCTATGGAAAGTTCACCTATGCCATCGGTGCCAATGCGCAGGCGGCGCGGGTTTCGGGTATCAATATCGAACGGCATCTCATCAAGGTCTATGCCATTGCCGGTCTGCTGGCGGGGCTTGCCGGTATTGTCACCGCTGCTCGGGCACAGACAGCACAATCGGGCATGGGCGTGACCTATGAGCTCGATGCGATTGCAGCGGCCGTCATTGGCGGGACATCGCTGACAGGTGGTATAGGCCGCATCACCGGCACGGTTATCGGCGCCATTATTCTGGGCGTCATGATTTCAGGTTTCACCTTTCTTCGGGTGGACGCCTACTATCAAGAGATCATCAAAGGCATCATTATCGTTGCAGCGGTGGTCATCGACGTATATCGCCAGGAAAAAGAGAAAAGTCTGAGTTTTGTAACGCCCGGGAATCATCCCGGGCCATTCTTCCATGAGGTAATGAAATGACTGTACGTTTTGGTCTGCTGGGCGCAGGCCGTATCGGCAAGGTTCACGCCAAGGCAATAGGCTCCAATGCACGGGCAGAGCTTGTTGCAGTGGCCGATGCGTTCGAACAGGCTGCCACGGATCTATCTGCTGCCTATGGCTGCGAAGTGCGCACCATTGATGAGATCGAGAGTGCCGGCGATATCGACGCCGTTATCATCTGTACTCCGACTGATACGCATGCGGATCTCATCGAACGTTTTGCGCGTGCAGGAAAGGCCATCTTTTGCGAGAAGCCGATCGACCTTGACGTAAAGCGGGTTGAAGAGTGCCTTGCAGTGGTAAGGCAGACAAAGGCGACATTGATGGTAGGCTTCAACCGTAGGTTCGACCCGCATTTCGCCGCAGTACGCAAGGCAATCGACGATGGCGCGATTGGCGACGTGGAAATGGTCACCATAACCTCGCGTGACCCCGGTGCGCCACCTGCCGAGTACATTACCCGCTCGGGTGGCATTTTCCGCGATATGACTATCCATGATTTTGATATGGCGCGCTTCCTGCTTGGCGAAGAGCCTGTGTCTGTCGCTGCACATGCTTCTGTACTTGTGGACAAGAAGATTGGCGAGCTTGGCGATTACGATAGTGTCAGCGTCATTCTTTCGACGGCTTCGGGGAAGCAATGCGTGATTTCAAACTCGCGCCGTGCAACCTATGGCTATGATCAGCGCATTGAAGTGCATGGTTCCAAGGGAATGGTCGCAGCGGAAAATCAGCGTGCCGTTTCAATCGAAATTGCCAATGGCAATGGCTATACGCGCCCGCCACTGCACGACTTCTTCATGACGCGTTATACGGAGGCCTATGCCAACGAAATCGCGGCCTTTATCGACGGTATTGCCACCGGCACGCAAGCTGCCCCCAGCGGCGAAGATGGGCTGATCGCATTGGCACTTGCCGATGCTGCCTTGCGTTCGGTGAAAGAAGGCAAGACGATTACGGTGTAAATTTCAAATTGCAGCTTCATCGTTTTTTCGGTGAAGCTGCAATTGAAAGCTTATAGCTTTGTCAGCCATTCATGCTCGGCAGCATTGTGGAATTTCCACGTGCGCTTTGGACCAGCCATCACGTTGAGATAATAGAGGTCATAGCCGTGGCAGGCCGCGCAGGGATGGTATCCTTTGGGCACCATGACCACGTCGCCATCCTCAATCGCCATGGCTTCATCAAGCGAGCGATCATCCGTATAGACACGCTGGAACCCAAAACCTTGCGGCGGGTTAAAGCGATGGTAGTAGGTTTCTTCCAGATAGGATTCGGCCGGAAGATTATCCTGATCATGTTTATGCGGAGGATAGCTGGAAGTATGTCCTCCCGGCGTAATCACCTCAACCACCAGAAGTGAGTCCGCAGGCTCGTTTTCAGGAAGAATATTGGTGACATAGCGGGTATTGGTGCCTTTGCCGCGCGTTTCCTGGCCAAGATCATCCGGCGATATGACGCGCACAGGTAGCCCGCCATTGAGGCTGGGTGCGGAGCAGACGGCAAGTTCGACGCCAGTCTCGGCTGAAATGGACCAATCCGAACCTTCAGGCAGGTAGACAGACCATGGCTTGCCATCAAATGGCGACATGCGTTTGCCGAGAAGGCCAAGGTCTTCGCCATTGGCAGTTACATTGCCCTTGCCGGTTACAAAGACGAGGCAGACCTCTTTGTCCTCGGTTTTTCCACACAATGACTGCCCGGCTTCCAGCCTGTGCAGGTCAAAGCCTACATAAGTCCAACCAGCACTTTCAGGTGTGATATTGGCAATATGGCCAATACCATCCACGGCCTTGATCAAAAGTTTCGACATGGATCATTCCTTCTCGGCATTAACGTCCGCCGGCGGAACCGGTTCCGACGCGTCGTAGACGATGATGAATTGCCAAACGCCATAGCCTGCGAAACCTAGTGCGATGATGCCCCAGAATGGTGTTCCCGTGGCAAATTCGAAAATTGCCCAAGCAACGCAGAACGCCACGACGGCAATTCTGCGCCACAGGGGACGGAAGAATGGATGGTTGGAGTCTTTAGTCACGCAAGCCCTGCTTCCTTTATGAAGCGGCTTAGATTGGCATGCCCAAGCTTGGAATAGGTTGCCGGATCAGCTTTCGTCGGATCCTGCTCAGCTTCGACAACCACCCAGCCGCTATAGCCTTTGAGTTCCTTAAGTACTCGAACATAGTCGATCATACCGTCGCCGGGAACAGTGTAAACACCGACGAGAACGCTATCAAGGAATGACCAGTCTTCGCGGTTTGATGCCCACATGACGTCTTCGCGAATATCCTTGCAATGGACATGGCCGATGCGTGCTTTGTAATGCCGTGCCAGACGCGCCGGATCTCCTCCACCCCAAGTCGCATGTCCCGTGTCGAGCAGAAGATTTACCGAATCGCCAGTGACTTCCATGAAGCGGTCAATCTCGGATTCCGTCTGAACGACAGTACCCATATGGTGGTGATAGACCAGTTGCAGGCCATAGGTCTGCTTAATGGCTTGTGCAAAGCGGGTATAGCGCTCACCGAAGACTTTCCAGGCCGATTTCAGCAAGACGGGGCGGGCGGAAAGTGGCAGCTCCTTATTGGAATGGATGGCATTTGATGTTTCCGCTGCAATCAGAACGGTGCAGCCCATGTCTTTCAACAATGTGGCGTGATCTTTAACAGCTTCAAGTTCCGCATCCACATCGCGGACCAGCAACTCGGTTGAATACCATCCGCTGACAAGGCTGTGCCCATAAGCGTCGAGAATAGGACGCAATTTTTCGGCAGTGCGCGGAAATTTATTGCCAAGTTCCATGCCGGTAAATCCGGCTGCCTTTGCCTGCTCAAGACAGGTTTCCAGTGGAATATCGCCACCGATTTCCAGCATGTCGTCATTCGACCAGCCGATTGGGTTCGCCCCGATACGGATCATTCTTCAGTTCCTTTGGTTAGCAGTAAACAGCTTAGTCACCGACGCGCTGTAATTTCAATTTTTGTTCATATTCCTTGCGTGCCGCAGTGACCTGGCTGCGCTGGCTTACCTCCGGCACCGCCACATCCCACCAGGTGCCGCCTTCTTCCGTCGAAATCAGTGGGTCGGTATCAATGACAATAACTGTTGTGCGGTCGTTGTCTTTTGCCCTTGCAAGCGCTGTTTCCAGCTCAGCAATTGAAGCGACTTTTTCTGAGATTGCACCGAGGCTACGGGCATGAGCAGCGAAATCGATATCGGGCAAGACTTCGTGCTTCGAATCCTTCAGAAGATTATTGAAGTTGGCCCCACCCGTTCCCATTTGCAGCCGGTTGATGCAGCCATAGCCGCGATTGTCGAGCAGCACGACGGTGATACGCTGACCCAGCATGACTGAGGTGGCAAGTTCCGAATTCAACATCAGATAGGAGCCATCGCCAATCATCACAACGACTTCATCGTCAGGCTTGGCCATCTTCGCACCCAGCCCGCCAGCAATCTCGTAGCCCATGCAAGAAAAGCCATATTCGGCATGGTAGGAGCCGGGAGCACCTGCCTGCCATAATTTGTGCATTTCGCCCGGCAGTCCGCCCGCAGCATGAAGGACCGTTGCCTCAGCGCCAAATGTACGTTGCACGGCACCGATAACCTGTGCATCCGAAGGCAGCGAAGCATTGGTAGGGCTGGTAACCTTTGCAGCGGCTTTTTGCCATTCGGCTTTTCCGGACTTTGCATTTTCTGTCCAGCTTGCAGGCGCCTTATATCCCTGCAAAGCGGCCGTGAGCTCCAGCAATCCTTCTTTCGCATCAGCAACCAGTGGCAGCGCCCGATGTTTTGCAGCATCAAAGGTCTGGACGTTAAGGCCGATGAAAGTCTTAGCAGAATTCTGGAAGAGTGACCACGAACCCGTCGTAAAGTCCTGCAAGCGTGTACCCACGGCAATGATCACGTCGGCCTCTTGCGCCAGCCGGTTTGCAGCAGAAGTGCCGGTTACCCCGACAGCTGCCATGTTGAGTGGATGGCTATCGGGCAGCGAAGATTTGCCGCCTTGCGTTTCACAGACAGGGATACCCGCAGCCTCGACAAAATCAGCAAGTTCCTTTGAAGCTTGCGAAAAAATGACACCGCCACCGGCAATGACCAAAGGCTTTTTGGCGGATTGCAAGGCTGCAACAGCGGCTGAAAGCTCATTACGATCAGGACGCGGGCGTCGAAGTGACCAGACGCGCTTATCGAAAAAGCTCTCCGGATAATCGTAAGCTTCCGCCTGCACATCCTGACAGAGAGCCAGAGTGACCGGGCCGCACTCCGCCGGATCGGTCAGCACTGTCATGGCGCGGGCGAGGGCGGGAATAATCTGTTCAGGGCGCGTGATACGATCGAAGTAACGGGACACGGGCTTGAAGCAGTCATTGGCGGAAATGGTGCCGTCGGCAAAGGATTCAACCTGTTGCAGAACTGGGTCGGGAATACGGTTTGCAAAAACATCGCCGGGAAGCAGGAGGAGGGGCAGGCGATTGACATGGGCAAGGGCGGCGGCGGTGACCATATTGGTTGCGCCAGGTCCCACCGAACTCGTTACGGCCATCATGCGCTGGCGGAAACTCGCCTTCGCAAAGGCGATTGCGGCATGGGCCATCGCTTGTTCATTATGCGCGCGATAGGTCGGCAGTTCATCGCGGACTTGATAGAGTGCCTCCCCAATACCAGCCACGTTGCCATGGCCGAAAATCGCCCAGACACCGGCGAAAATCGGCATTTCCTTGCCGTCTATCGTGGTCATCTGTGCCGCGAGAAAGCGTGTCAGTGCCTGCGCCATCGTCAGACGTACTGTATTGCTCATATCAATCTCCTCCCCGGTCCTATTCTCCGTATAACGGATGGAAAACCGGCTCCACTATTCGTAATTATCTAGTTCGACAATATATCGCGACTGGACAGCCATGCCTTGGTCAATTTCTCGAAACGACCAGCCATATCACCAACCGCTTCCTCGTCAGAAAGTTTACCCGAAAGCCAAGCTTCCGCAGCCTCCATGAAGAGTGTCCGGCCCACAGCAAAGCCCTTCACGATAGGAGCCTTGGCGGTGGCGGCGAAAGCAGCCTCCAACTCATCTTGCGGTGCTTCCAAACCAAGCAATACAACACCGCGGCACCAAGGATCATTCTTTTCAACGATCTGCTCGATATTTTTCCAAGCTGTTGCCGAGGCCTGCGGCTCAAGCTTCCACCAGTCGGGCTTGATGCCGAGTGCGTAAAGCTCTTCCAGTGCGCGTGGAATAGTGTTGTCATCCAGAATGCCGTGTTTTCCGGCGATAATCTCGATCAGCAATTCCCGGCCCACTTTGCGTGCTGCCTCAAAAAGCGTGCGCAATTTTTGCTGCTGTTCAAGCTTGAGGTCAGCAGGGTCGTCGGGGTGATAAAAGCACAAGCACTTTATGCAATGATCGACTGGCCACTCAACAAGCTGGGAGCCAATATCCTGCGAGAACTCAAACCGTAGCGGACGGGAACCTGGCAGTTCTACCGGACGTCCAAGCCAGTCAAAACTATGGCGTGCAAATTCGAACATGGCTTCACGACCGAACTTCTCATCCAGCAGCATTCCATATCCACCACGACCATCGGCAACTTTTGCAGCGGCTTTGACCGCCAATTCCTTGAATTCACCGATCTTTGATGTATTCGCACCCAGCTTTTGACAAAGATCTTCAAGCTGGACCCTGTGATCAATGGCGAAGGTCATCATTGAAGGAATTTCGCGCCGACGCGTTGTTGCCCAATGGATATGGTTGATGGCCTCGTCCTTGCGCAGAGCATGATGCTTGCTGCCATGTTCGAGGAAATATTGCAGCTCTGCGAAGGTTGGTATTTCCGGCGAGCAAAGCAAGCGCGAAACGGCAAATGCGCCGCAGGCATTTGCCCATGTTGCGGCAGTTGCCAGAGACTCGCCGCCGAGCCATCCGCGTAGCAGGCCGGACATGAAGGCGTCGCCTGCTCCAAGGACGTTGAACACTTCGATGGGAAAGCCCTTGCCGACAATGCCATCTTCGAGATCGTCGGAGATGGGTCCCTCGTAAACAATGCAACCCATGGGTCCGCGTTTGAGGACAATTGTTCCTTTTGATAGAGCGCGAATGGTCTTGAGAGCGCTCAGAAGGTCATCTTCCCCGGAAGCGATCAAAACTTCTTCTTCGGTGCCAACAATCAAATCGCAATCAGGCAGTACGGTTTTAAGGTGGTTGGAAACGGCATCGGATGCGATATAGCGGCTGTCGCCCTCACCGTGACCGGCAAGGCCCCAAAGGTTAGGACGATAGTCGATATCGAACACGACTTTTCCGCCAGCTTCTTTCATCAGGCGAATGGCTTTGCGCTGTGCAGCGTCCGGCTTTGGTTTGGAGAAATGCGTACCCGTGACAACGACCGCGCGGGCTGAAGCGATGAAATCCGCGTCAATATCGCTTTCTTCCAATGCCATGTCGGCACAGTCTTCGCGATAGAAAATCAGTGGGAAGCTTTTATCATTCTCCACAGACAGAATAACCAGTGCAGAAAGACGCTGCGGGTCAGTAATAACGCCCGTTGTCGCGACGCCTTCCCGTACCATTTGTTCGCGGATAAAACGGCCCATCTGCTCATCACCGACACGGGAGAGCAGGGCAGAACGCAAACCAAGCCGCGCAGTGCCAATGGCAATGTTGGCCGGGCAGCCACCCACTGATTTTGCAAACGACGTGATGTCTTCGAGACGTGAGCCGATTTGCTGGCCGTAAAGATCAACTGACGAGCGCCCAATGGTTATGACATCAAGCGGCTTGCCAAGGGGCTTGGCGCTATCAGTTCTATCCATGTCGTTCTCCCGATATTCTGATTAAGTGTCCCATTTCGGACAGCAGGTTCTCGTCTATATGAAATAATAATTCTATCAAATCGTCAACATGGAATGTATATTCTTTTTAGGTTTTTGACATTCACAGTTTGCGGCGCCGTTCGGCAACGCTGACGGTCAAAGCCATGGCAAGCGCCATTGTGCCGGACAGTGAGCGGAAGCCTGAGAAATCGCCTTCCGCCGCCTCGAACCAGACTTTTGCCGACTGAGCGAGCGGCGAAAATGCGCTGTCAGTGATTGCAACGACAGGAACGTTGCGAGCAGCGAGCGTGGCGGCATGCTCAATTGTGGCTGATGCGTAGGGAGAAAAGCTGATGGCAATGGCTGCATCTGCCGGTGTTGCAAATGACAAAATCTCAGGATCAATCCCGGCTGTTGATTCAATCAACTGATTGCGAATTTTCAATTTGCCGAAGGCGTAGGCCATATAGGCGGTAATTGGATATGAACGTCGGCGGGCGAGAAGAAAGATGGTCTCGGCACCTGCCAGAATATCGACTGCCCGGTCCAGTACATCATCTTCGAGCTGCCGGGAGATCGTCTCCACAGATTGGCTGGCCGCAGCCAGAAACCCGTTGAGAATTGCGCGATTTTGGGAAAGACCATCCGTATTTCCATGCAGTGCGGAAAGGCGCTCTTCATAAGAGATTTGCCGCTCGCGCAGACGTTCGCGAAAAACAGATTGCAGGCTGGTGAAACCATCGAATCCGAGGTGCTGAGCAAACCGGATAAGGGTTGAAGGTTGCACGCCTGCCGTATTGGCTATGCTGGCGGCGGTACCAAAGGCAATTTCGTCGGGATTGCTGAGGGCATAGGCTGCGATCTGGGCCAAACGTTTCGGCAGGATATCTCGCCGCTCCAGGATGAGATTGCGCAATGCATCGAAGTCCCGCGGCAACTCCGCTCCATTGTCCATAGTACCCATCCGAATCATTGCCCCAATGACTACATCTTACAAAGCAAAATATTTATATCAAAGTGGATCAGTTATTCCATTTTCATCTGTTATAGATTATTTCATTCGTTATTCGCAAGCGCTGGAGAAGAGTCGATGCTGGGTGTTGGGCTGATCGGAACAGGTTTTATGGGCAAATGCCACGCTCTGGCGTGGAATTCGGTACGCGCCGTCTTTGGTGACGGCCCCGACATTTCTCTGGTTCATCTTGGCGAAGCCAATGAAAATCTTGCGGTAGAACGTGCAAGCGAGTTCGGTTTTCGAAGGGCATCCGGTGATTGGCGCGAAGTCATCAACGATCCACAGGTTGATGTTGTATCGATTACAACGCCGAACCAGTTCCACCCTGAAATGGCAATTGCAGCTCTTAAGGCTGGCAAACATGTCTGGTGCGAGAAGCCGATGGCACCTGGCTTTGCAGAGGCAGAAGCAATGGCTGCTGCTGCAGCTCAGTCCGGAAAAGTAGCTGCGCTTGGATATAATTATACGCAAGGGCCAGCGATCCGTCATATCCGCAAGCTTCTGGATGAGAAGATTATCGGCGAGGTAAATCACCTGCGCATTGAAATGGATGAGGATTTCATGGCCGATCCTGATGCGCTTTTCTACTGGAAGCATGAAGCGACCTCGGGCTATGGGGCGCTTGACGATTTCGCCGTACATCCTTTGTCACTGTTGTTCACACTGTTCGGACGCGTGTCGCGAGTGATGTGCGACATGGCGAAACCCTATGCGAGCCGCAAGACCCGAGATGGCACCAGCCGGGCTGTCGAAACCTATGACAGTGCCAGCGTTTTGATGCATATGGAAAACGGCGTGGCAGGTACATTGCAGGTGAACCGTTCTGCATGGGGACGCAAGGGCCGCATCGCGTTGCAGATATTCGGTTCAAAGGGCTCCATCCTGTTTGATCAGGAGCGCGCCAATGAATTTCAGCTCTATGTGACATCGGATCGCCCTACAGAGCAGGGCTATCGCACCATTTTAACGGCACCGCATCACGAGCCCTATGGCCGGTTCATTCCAGCGCCGGGCCATGGGCTTGGTTTCAACGATCTAAAAATCATTGAATGCCATGAGCTGATCAAGCGTATCGAAGGCCAAGCGGCGCATCTGATCGAGTTTGCAGATGGCCTGGAAATCGAGCGCACCGTTCATGCCATGGCTCGCTCTTTCAAGGATCAGCGCTGGGTGGATGTCAGGTAGCTATTTCTACCATCTGAGAAAGAAACGCCCGGCCAAGGCACCGATGAGGCCGGGTATCAATACGCCGAGCGTATACCAGACAGCGACAAACGGCATGGCGCTTTCCGTGCAGTGGAAAGAATAGATAACCGAGCCTATCGCGCCCGCTGCAATGCCGGCCGCAGCCCCCGCCATGGTGAGGCGAGTGGGTGCCATACCACGCAAAACCCAGAATGCGCCGATCAGCAGTGGCATGGACAGCACAACAATATTGAATGTGCATACGGCCAGCGATTTGCCGGTCAGCATCGTCATGTGCGCTTCGGGCGGTGCCATGGCGAATATCCCCGCAGCCAATATTCCGAATGCAAACAGTGCGACTGCCATCAAGACAAGATTGATGATGATGCTGCCAAGTGGATAAGCGATCCGCTTGACTGCCCATGCACCGATAACGGCGAGAAGAAGCGTATAAGCGAGCTTTCCCCAGAAGGGCATTGTGGCAGAAGCTTCCATGAGATCTGGCCGCATGCCCAACCACCAGACCATCAAAAGCCAGGATGCGGCAAAGCCCAAGCCAAGACCTATGGCAAGCCGCTTGGCGACGCTGCTGCGCTGTATAGGCTTCAGATCGCGCGTGAGACGTGCAATCAAGTCATCCGTTGCCATGTGCACGTCCTTTCAATTTTGCGGCAATCGCCTTGATGCCTCTATGTATACCAACCTTCACCGCTGATTCCGAAAGTCCGGTGCTCGTCGCGACCTCTGCTATTGATTGCCCTTCAATTTTTGTGCGGTAGATCAACTCCCGTGATTTCTCCGGGACTGACTGTAACAGGCTTTCCACATCTATCCGGTCCGCAGTTGCATCGGAATAATCCGCCGGTATCAAATCTTCAGCATTATCCAAAGGTATAGTTGCGCGAATTTTGTTGCGGCGGAAATGATCTATCAATTTATATCGCGCGATAGCGTGCAGCCAGGCGGTGAACGGGCGATCGGTTTCGTAGGTTGCCCGTTTGGTATGCAGCGCCATCAACGTCTCCTGCACGAGATCGTCAGCGTCACCCTTATGGGCTTCAGAGAGCCGTCGCAAAAAATAAGAACGCAAATGCTTTGCCACGTCATTCAGAAGAATGGCGTAGCTGCGCGCATCACCTGCAAGACTAGCAAGCATCAGTTCTTTCAGTCGCGTTTCGACAGAATGCACTCCGGTTTAATTCCTTATTCGCAGCGGCGGCAGAAAGGTTACAGCATGAGGTGCAAGATGGCGGAACGTCAATGAGCGACACGCAAATCGGATGCAAATGTTGGAATCAGACCACCCGCCCATCACCAATCCGTGATCCTCGTAACCAATTTCCTGTCCGATCCGTATTGCTTCATGTCACTGGCGACAACGCGCCGAAGCAATGTGGGTGTCAGAGGCACTCGAAACTTATGGGCACGTTTATCGTATCTGAATTAACTCAAGGAGAATGACCATGAACGTTTTTACACGTAGTATAGTCCTTTCGGCTTTCGCACTTACCGCTGGTTTTGCCAGTGTGAATCTGGCCGCTGCTGAAGATGCCATGAAGGCACAACCGGTGAAAAAGCAGGATGCGATGAAACATGACGCAATGAAACCAGATGCAATGAAAGCCGACCCGATGAAGGGCGATGCGATGAAAGCGGATGCCATGAAGCCGGACGCCATGAAAAAAGACGCGATGAAGGGCGATGCCATGAAGCCTGTCAAGAAAAAGCCGGATGCAATGGCTCCAGCAGCCAATTAGCATTGGCAAAGGTTATAATTGTGATCTCTCCTCGAAACTGGGGAGGGATACACAGTTGGAATAGATGCGATAATGGGCGGGTGGAGGCTTAAAATGACAAGTGTAACGACTGGCACTGCATTGAAGGAAAAGCCAAAAAGAGCTGTGGTCTACCGCCATTCCCTGGCGGTGCGGATTACCCATTGGCTGAATGTTTTGTGCCTTAGCTTCCTTTTGATGAGCGGTTTGCAAATATTCAACGCCCATCCGCATCTTTACTGGGGGCAATATGGTGCCGATGCTCTGCCTGATCCGGCATTTGTTTCCATCGAGGCATATCCCGACGGGGACAGCATGAAAGGCGTGACCAGCATTGGGTCCTTTCAGTTTACAACAACTGGAGTGCTTGGCGCATCGAAGGTCGATGGAGAATTAACCCCGCGCGCCTTTCCGGCGTGGGCGACAATCCCAAGCTATCAGGATCTCGCCACGGGACGACGCTGGCATTTCTTTTTTGCCTGGTTCTTCGTCATTAACGGGTTCGTTTATATGCTTTACGGGCTTGTCTCCCGGCATTTTCGCCGCGATCTGCTGCCGACGAAAGTTGAGTTGACCCCCAGGCATCTCGCTCACGAGGTTGCTGAGCACGCACGTCTGCGTTTTCCAAAGGGTGAGAAAGCTCGCCGCTACAACTCTTTGCAGAAGCTTGCCTATATCGGGGTAGGTTTCATCTTGTTGCCACTGATGGTGCTGACGGGCCTCACCATGTCTCCCGGCTTCAATGCAATTTTTCCTTGGTTGCTGGATGTATTTGGCGGTCGTCAGTCGGCACGAACAATTCATTTCATCACGGCCTCGCTGATCATTGTCTTCGTATTCATACACATTGCCATGGTTCTCTTATCCGGCGTCTGGAACAATATGCGCTCAATGATTACCGGCTATTACGCTTTAAAGCCTGAAGCAGATAAGGAGATAACCAAATGAGTATTGATCTCACACGGCGTCGTTTCCTGATTGGTTCAGGCATTGCTGCCACAGGCATTTTGACGGGTTGTGATGCGCTGGTTCAAAGCCCAAGCGTCAATGCCGTTCTTGAGAAAGGTGAGTGGCTTTCAATGAACGCTCAGCGTCTGCTTTTGGGCAACCAGCAGCTGGCTCGTGAATATAGCGAGGCGGATTTATCACCTGTATTCAAGGCAAATGGAACGCAAATGCCTGAGACAGATGTCTATAAGCAGCTTGTTGACAGTAATTTTGCCAATTGGCGACTTCAGGTTGGTGGCATGGTCAAGACGGCCAAGAGCTTCTCCATGGCGGATTTGAAAGCCATGCCGTCGCGCACACAAATTACCCGCCATGATTGCGTCGAGGGCTGGAGCGCGATCGGCAAATGGACCGGCGTCCCGCTCGGGCTGGTTTTGGAACAGGTTGGTCTTGCGCCCGGAGCACGTTATGCGGTGTTCTATTGTGCAGACGATTATGAGCAATCACTTGACGGCAGCGGTCTTTACTATGAAAGCATTGATCTGGTGGATGCCTGGCATCCGCAAACAATCCTTTCCTATGGTATGAACGGCAAAGATCTGGAGATCGCCCATGGCGCGCCCTTGCGCCTGCGGGTTGAGCGGCAGATCGGATATAAACATGCCAAATATCTGATGCGAATTGAGCTTGTCGACAGTTTCAAGAACATCGGTTCCGGCAAAGGCGGCTTCTGGGAAGATCGGGGATATGAATGGTACGCCGGTATTTGAGTGTGCCCCTCCAAAAAGTAGGCGCTGGTCTTTGCCATATTCGGATCATCTGACATAAGAGGCGACACAATCCGCTAAAGAGAGATTTTTCGTGTCCGCAACTTTCGTCTTCGATAAAACTTATGCAGCCTTCCTCTTTGACATGGATGGCACGATTCTCAACTCCACCGTTGCTGCAGAGCGCGTCTGGAGCAAATGGGCAGAGTCTCACGGGCTTGATGTGGCGGCATTCATGCCAACCATGCATGGCGTGCGGGCGATTGATACTATTCGCCGTTTGGGATTGCCTGGTGTTGATCCCGAGGTTGAAGCTGCCAAGATAACGGAAGATGAAATAAACGACGTAGCTGGCGTGATGCCGCTGCCGGGAGCGGCGGCTTTCTTGGAAAGCCTGCCACCTGAAAAATGGGCGATTGTGACGTCCTCGCCGCTTGAGCTGGCAAAACGGCGCCTTGCCGCAGCGGGAATTCCCGTGCCGCGCACATTGGTGACAGCCGAAGACGTCAAGATCGGCAAACCAAACCCGGATTGCTATCTGTTGGGCGCACGCAAACTGGGCTTTGACGCTTCAGATTGTCTGGTCTTTGAGGATGCTATTCCCGGTATTCTGGCTGGAGATGCCGCTAAAGCCGATGTTATGGTGATTACGGCAACCCATAAACATCCAGTTGAAACGACACACGCGACAATAGCGGATTATGAGAACGTGGTTGCGCGGATTGATCTGAACGGAAGACTATCTGTTGTTAAAAGCAATTGATCGGCAGAACATTATTGGCTTTGCCGAGCAAACGCAAAATTGATCAATCTCCCTCACACAATTTGCGGCTCGTCCTTTTAATCCCTGCAGTTCTTCCCCATATGTAGCGCGAACGTCACGTGACGCATATTGAGGAGATTTGCATGCCGCTCGTACTATTCAAGCTGAGTTGGGCCACCCTTAGCAGGATTGCCGCGATACTCGTTATTGGACTGGCTGTAAGCTTTAGCGCAGTCTATGAGGCTGATGCACGTCGTGGCGGCGGCGGATTTGGTAGCCGTGGCTCGCGAACATTCGATGCGCCGGCACCGACACGCACCGCGCCGACCAACGCAGCCCCTATTGAACGTACAATGACACCGCGGCAGCAGACTCAGCCCGGTGCAGCTCAGACGCAAGCTACGCAGCAGCGCCCCGGCGGTTTGTTCGGCGGAATGGGCCGCTCGTTGATCGGAGGCCTCTTGGTTGGCGGCCTTATCGGAGCATTTCTCGGGAACGGGTTTGGCGGAATAGCCGGGCTATTCGGCATGCTGATCCAGATTGCCCTGGCCGTCGGCGTCGTGATGCTGGCTCTACGCTTTTTTCGCTCTCGCCAGACATCTTCAATGGCTCCCGCTGGCGCTGCTGGTCAGGCATTCGGGTCGAAATGCATTTAACGACCAGCCAGCCTCGTCTTCGTCAATGCGCGTTCCAACAATTGGTTCAGGATCAAGACAAAACGATACGGCGAGCAGCGGTTTTGGCTCGGGCAGTGCTGCCAGTAGTGCTGCAGGCCATGCTAAACAGCAGCCGGGAAAGCTGGTCCCAGAAGATGAAATTGGTTTGACCCAAAACGATCTTGATCGTTTTGAAGCCCTACTGACTGAGGTGCAAACTGCCTATGGCAAGGAAGATTATGCAACTTTGCGCAAGATCACCACGCCGGAGGCAATGTCCTATCTGGCCGAAGAACTGGGCCAGAATGCCACCGATGGACTGCGCAACAGCGTAACCGATGTCAAGCTTGTTCAGAGCGATATTTCCGAAGCATGGGCAGAAGGCGACCGTGACTATGCAACCGCGGCACTGCGCTATTCCAGCATTGATGCCATGCTCGACCGCAATACAGGGCGCGTGGTCAATGGCGATGAGGGCGTACCAAGCCAGACAACGGAAATTTGGACATTTGTGCGCGAGAGCGGTCAAGAATGGAAGCTCGCCGCCATTCAGGACGCGGCCTGATCAAATCTGAACGAAATGCGGCCCGGTTCCACTCTACTTGGACCGGGCCTTTTTTTGCCCAGCCCGACACGTCCCAAGCAAGATCATCTCGATAAGCCTTGCTTCTAGCTTTTTTGCAAAGCGAGATGTGCGCCAAGGCCTACAAGAATGGCGCCGCCAGCACGTTGCATGAGCTTTTGAGCCCGGCTGGAGCGTTGCAATCGGCTGAGCATTGCACCCGCAAGAAACACGCACAAAAGATCTGCGGACGAAAACACTATGTTGACGATTGTTCCAAGGAGAACGAACTGCACCCAGACAGGAAATGCAGCGGAGGGATCGATAAATTGAGGCAGGAACGCAAGAAAGAAAATTGCCGTTTTTGGATTGAGGACCTCAACGGTTATGCTTTCGAGAAAGGCGCGCTTGCCAGACTTTTGTTCAATGGGAGCCGACGCGATTTCACTGTGTGTTTTGGTGCGGAAAAGTGAAATTCCCAGCCAGATCAAATAAATTGCGCCAGCAAATTTAACCACCATGTAGATCAGGGGAACGGCGTGAAAAAGCACGGAAAGGCCCGCTGCTGCCGCGATGACATGAATATATCCGCCAAGATGAATCCCGAGCGATGCCATAAGCCCTGACCAGCGGCCACGGGCTATTGTTTGCGCAGCCGCGTAAAGCATTGCCGGGCCGGGGATAAAAGCAAAGACGGCAGTGGTTACCAGAAAAGCAATTAAAGTATCCAGAGGAGGCATGACCAAGTCCTTTAGGAGGAATATTTATGGAATCGAATCGGCTTGCAATGATAGTCAGACAAATGTCTTGTTTCTGATCTCTAAAGCTGACGAGAACCCCAGGAAAGAAAAATTTGTGATCACCAGATTGATAAATAGATTTCGAGCTTCGTCATCAGCCCATCGGGCAATGCTCGTTCATTTTCCTGACAGCAAGGAAGCGGCAATTCGTGCCGCAAGCACCAAGCAAAGCAATAATTTGGTTGTGGCCTTTTACACGCGGGATTCATTTTACGAGCGGGAAGCTCAACGCATGTCGGCCTCGGCAATCCGGCTGGGGTTATCCGTGGCGATGACGGCGGTGGACAGTGCCGGGAGCTGGGTGCGGAACGCTTCCATGAAAGCGGAGTTTTTGTTCAACGAACGTCGCGCAAGACGAGGTCCTTTGCTTTATGTCGACGTCGATGCTGTATTTCACCGCGATCCATGGCCAGCCCTGGAAGAATATATGGGAGATGTTGCGGTACATTATGATCCGCGTGTCAAAAAGCTGATCGCAGCAACCATTCTGATCAATGATACGCCGGCAGCTTTGATTCTGATGGAGATGTGGAAGGATCGTTGCAATGCCAATCCAGATATCTGGGATCAGGTAGTATTGGAACAAATCATAGCAGAAGATGCCGCTGCAGATGCTCCGCAATTCGACGTCCGGCATATTCCAGTGGCTTTTTGTTGGATATTTGATCGTTTGTCGAATGTTCCGGTAGACGCAGTTTACATAGAGCAGCTTCAGGCAAGTCGTGAGGCGCGCAACAAGCCCAGATGGTTTGGCTTTGTCGGCAAACGCCTCCAACGTCGCAGAGATCGCGTAGAGATGATTGACCGTATTTTGATGCAAGAAAAAGACTCGGATCGAACCAAGTCATAGGGTCCGGACCCTAAGGCTCTAATTCGGCAAAATGCGCACTTTGTAGCGGCCAACTTTTGGCGATGTTCCCATTATCTTCAATTCGCTATTCTCAAACTTGATAATGGATGTAGTCATGCGGAATTCCGTATGAACGAAGACTGGATTGAGTTGACCGGCTTCACTGAAGCGAATCGCCGAGACATCATCATCGCGAAAGCTGATATGGACCCGCGTTTGTTCATCTACATTTCTGTCGCTGCGAAATGAAACCAACGCATCAAAACGGCAACGTTGCCCGCGATCAATGTTAATGCCCGACTCCTCGATGAAATTGGTCAATGCCTCCCAGTTCGCATCTTCGTCAATCTGTTCCGGTTCGGTCGGTTCCATCGGGAGCTTTCATTGCTTTCAGCATGTCGTCAGTTATTTATACATCAAATCGCGGTTGTGGCGCGATGCTTGAATTTTCAATCGTGAAAGGGCTCTACAAAGGCGCGCTCACCCATCATGAATGCGTCTGCCACATGACGTAACGGGGCGATGTCGACATCGGATTTGCCATTCTTTACCAGATCGGCAAAGCGCCGGTAAAGCTCAGGATATTCGGCTTCTTCCGGCAAGGAAACAGCCTTGCCGCCAATGGTAAGCTTCGACCCTCCATCAATCAGGATCATCTGGCCAGCAGATGTTTCGGCTATGATATCCCATGTCTGCTTGCCAGTTTGTCGCCAGTCGAATTCTGCGTGAACAGGTGTCCCAATAGCACTGGTCATTTTCAGATCGGCAGCAATCGGCGCTTGCCGGTTCTCTGGAAATTCCAGTGTCGCGCTTCTGATGAATACCGGGTTTGGCATGATATGGGTAAGGATCGACAGGGCATTAATGCCCGGATCAAAAACGCCAAGGCCGCCAGCCTGCCAGATCCAGTCCTGGTTAGGGTGCCAATGCCGGACATCCTCCTTCCAGACGATGTGAACACTTTGGATCGTGTTGGAGCCAAGGAAGGATTTCGCTGCTTCGACGCCGGGAGCATAGCGGGAGTGCCAACTGGCAAAGAGCGAAACGCCTTTTTCATTTGCCAAAGATGCCAGGCTCTCAACTTCGCTCAACGTCGCCCCCGGCGGCTTCTCAAGAAAGACGTGCTTGCCCGCTAGAATGGCTTCGTAAGCGGCGTCATAACGAAACTGCGGCGGCATGCATAAGGACACAGCGTCGATAGTCGGGACGGCCTCGAACATGGCCTTCATGGTGGTAAAATTGGGGATGCCGTCTACAGTGCCGTTGCGGCTTGCTGCGGCTACCAGCGTGAAGTCAGCATTTCTCTCTATGGAAGGCAGGTGTTGATCCCGGGCAATTTTGCCAACGCCGACGATTGCCAGATTGATTGGGGGCATAGCGACGTTCCTCTTTTTCCGTCATCGCATCAAGCGATTGAAGTGCACTGATTTTTCAGCAGAGGTAATGCGGAAATCGCGCAGCGGCAAGTGGGGCACGCGATAAACTGTGTATCAACGGCACGGTGCTCAACACCCACATGGGTGAGTTCAATCTTGCACTTGGAAGAAAATTGGAGTCCTGTCCGATATTGAGTTGAATCAGTTATGCGAGAAACAGAATGTCCTTCCAGAAAATCGACGATCATGGCCGCAAGCTCGAAGCGCTTGAGCATGCGCTGGCAATTCTGGGGGCCGATGAGGCCACGCACATGGCCGTCGGAGGTGGTGAAAAACGTGCCGAAGCAATGGCCGCGCTTGCGGGAATGTATCACAGACAAGCAACAGCTCCAGAAATCGCCGATTGGATTGCTGATGCTGAAGCGCAAACGCTTGGTGATGAACAGCTTGCCGCCGTGCGTGAGTTCCGGCGCCATTACACAAATCTGACTTGCCTGCCTGTTGAGTTTGTCGAGCGTCAGACAAATGCGCGGATGCGCTGTGAACAATTATGGCGGGACCTGCGGGCAAAAAACGATTGGGCTGGTTTTGTGCCCGCGCTCGACGGCGTTATTGCACTGGCCCGTGAGGAGGCGGCTCTGCGTGCACAGGCGTTAGGACTTACGCCTTATGATGCAATGATCGAGCAACATGATCCGGGTGCCCGTACCGCCACGATTGGCCCGGTTTTCTCGGAGTTGAAAAATTTCCTGAAAGATTTTGTTTCCGAGGCATTGGCTGTTCAGGAGGAGAGGGCGGCCAAACGCCCCGTAAAAGCTTTGTCCGGAGTTTATCCCGTCGAAAAACAGCGAGAGCTCGGACTGGCAATCATGGCGGCAACCGGCTTTGATTTGGCGCACGGAAGTCTTTCAGTTTCACATCATCCGTTTTGTGGCGGCGTGCCAAGCGATGTGCGTATCACCACGCGTTACAAGACAAGCGAATTCCTTTCAGCGCTCATGGGCGTCCTGCACGAGACAGGTCATGCGCTTTACGAGCAGAATCTACCGAAAGAATGGTCGCATTGGCCGCTCGGCAGAGCACGGGGAATGGCAATGCATGAGAGTCAAAGCCTTTTCGTGGAGAAACAGATAGGCCGCAATCCGGCATTTTGGCGCTGGGCGCTCCCGGTTATTGCCCAACATCTGAATGAGACATGGTCTTTGGAAGACATCCTTCCGCACGTGCATCATGTAGGGCGCGGGCTGATCCGCGTCGATGCGGACGAAGTGACTTATCCGCTTCACGTTATCCTGCGATATGAGCTGGAAGAAGAGATTATTGCGGGCAAACTGCAAACCATCGATCTTCCGGAAGCGTGGGACGCGAAAATGCGTGAATATCTGGGTTTGTCCACGATTGATACACCGGGGGATGGACCGATGCAGGATGTGCATTGGCCCGCGGGTGCTTTTGGTTATTTCCCCTCATACACGCTCGGCGCAATGATGGCAGCACAGCAATGGGCCGCGTTGATACGCGACTACCCGACAGCGAACAACGATCTTGCGGAAGGCAACTTCACGAAGATCAATGATTGGCGACGTGAGAAAATCTGGTCGCAAGGCTCACGCTGGTCCACGCCGGAGCTGCTCGAGCGGGCTACTGGTGAAAAGTTGGATGCCAGCCACTTCATAGGGCATCTGCGCAGCAGATATGGGGCTGCCTGAATATTATAGCTTCAGCGATAGTTTGGCCAACTGCCTGGCTACTTCTTTCTTGCGGCTTGGATGAATGGCCAGAATATTGGCAACCCGTCCGGATGGAAAAGCGGAATCGATTGCCTGAACGTCGGGCAATCGATTGATCCTCCCATTCAGAACTTCCCATATCTGATAATCCCAACCTATCAGCCTGTCGTAAATTCCGCCGGGCGTCGTCTTTGACAAATTGGCAAGAACGTCGCGGTTTATCTCGATGAGCATTGTGGGAGTATATGCCGGGATCGTGTTTGTCGCGCCCTCCAAAAACAGGCCCTCTGCGCCTTCAATATCGACCTTGATGGAATCCGGCTTTAGCCCTTTTGCCATCACGTCCAGCGTCTCCACCTTTGTGCTCCGCTCGGATTTTGTATTGCCTGACCCCGCTACCAGACTTGTCGCTCCGGCATTGACCGAATATTCCGCTGTGTTGAGTTCCATCTCGCCAGGCTGATCGGCGAGAGCCAGTTGATGTACTTTGACCGTTTTCGAAAGCTTGTTTGCAATGATCGACTTGCTGAAAAGATTCCATAGATGAGGTAGCGGTTCAAACGAGACCACTTTCCCGTTGAACCCCGGCTTTGTGGCAATCGAAAGCGAGTAATAGCCGACATTGCCGCCTACATCGAAAAATGTACCATTGTCCGGCGTGACAGCTTTCATGATGTCTATGTCAAACTTCTCATATCCGCCGCTGAAAATACCAAACGTCATGTGATACTGACGCAGATCGAGATATATCTTGAAACTATTGGTCGTCTCGAACAGCAACTCGACGCTTTTGGGCACAAAATTGTTAAATATGATCTCGGCATGGCGCTGATGAAATTCGGATGAGGCGAAGAAGTTTCTGCGGTGCTGCTCAAGGGAAATCGTGCAAAGAGAGGACAGATTGTCCGATATTTTCAATTTCTCCTCGGCGTTGGCATCGCGTCCGAGGATGAATTTATAACAGTTCAGAATATCGCCAAGATCAGTCATGTTGCCATCACGTTACTTCAGAAATCAGTGACCAAGGCTCACAGGATCAGGCTCGCCGGGCTATGAAATAATAAGCGTGAATTCCCGTCGTTGAACGGTCATGGATCAGATGTACATCGGTCATCTGGTTCTTGTGAAACAGCGCCATCACCGTGTTCGCGTCGTAATCATACATTTGAATATCAGGGTGATCATAATTATCCCTGTCGATGAAAACGGTTTCATTTTTGTAGTAATCATTGCGGAAATACATCATCCGGTCGTTATAATACTCGGCGCGGTTTGCGGTTTTGAACAGCGGAACGTGCAGCGAAGCAACGCCGCCACTCTTCACACATTGCAAAAGATCATTGATGATAAAATAGCCCCGGCGCGGTTCAATGTGTTGCAAAACAATATAGCTATTGAGCCAATCGACTTTGACACCTTCCTTGACAAGGACCTCGGGTGACTCGACGCAGCGCACGTTTTTCAACCCGCGATTGGCGCAATTTTTCAGCGCAATATTTCGCATCGTTTCAGAAATATCGATGCCAATGGCATTTTTTGACTGCTCGGCGAGGGGGATCAGCAGTCTTCCTACCCCACAGCCAAAATCAATGATCGATTCAGTGGGAACCTCAAATTCCGGAACCAGACTTTTAATAAGCTTGGACAAATTGGCGATATCAGTCTGACCTGTGGCGAAGAATTCAGTTGCATCTTTTTTTGTCAATTTTTTCGATTTGAACTGGTCTTCTGTCAATACGGCCCAATAGGCATTGTCTTGAGCCAGTTTCTCCCAGTCTTCATTTGTATTGCGCATGGAGTTCCCCTCGATCCAGTCAACTCATTTCAGGCAATTAAAAGTATTTTTCATATATCTCAGCAAAGTATTTTCAGTATTAAATAGCATCAATGCAGCGCCTCCATAAGAACTGATTTTACCAAGTTGTGGCGGTTGGTGTACTGAACTTCGGGAAGAAATGGGTCCGGCGCCAATCTGGAGTATATTCCGAAGCTCTGTTCGATGAATTGCTCCAGGGAAATTTGCTTATATTCCTGGGGCACCTTGAACATGTAAGAGCCTCTCACGCCGAAAACTTCTCCTATTTCCGGGTAGACCGGATAGCATGCTCCTGAAGTCATCACGTCTGCTGGCACAAGATCTGTGCAATTGGGTTCGATGCCGCATTTTTCAAGAAATAATTGCGCGATATCGTGTATCGGACGCGCCTTGGAGTGATTGATTCCGTACATGAAGCAATCGCCGCGTGTCCAAACCCTGAATTTGCCCGAAATATCGAGCCCGTGATTCATGAAGGTTTTCAGAAGCTGATCTCGCTCGATTTCCCATCGTGTGAAATAACCGCATCGTTCAAATACGTCGCGACGAAAGAGAGCCGTTGTTGTTTGAACATCATACCCGGCTTGATAGGCGGCAAGCACAATCATTGAATGGAATGGCCCCAAGGGGCTATCCAACATTGCTCCCCGCGCTACCACCGTGCAAAGGTCCGGGTGATAAGCATCAAACTTTATGGACGGTATCTTGCTGAGATTGTCCAATGCTGAAAAATCATAGGCTAGGCCGTTAATGTCGGGGTGAATGATTACTTTCGCATATTGGGACAGCGTTTGTTTATAGTCATCAAGCTTGTTGCGGAACGACCAATAGTCGGCGTGATCGATCTTGATGCCATTGGTGAGCAATCGCAATGAGTTCGCGAGTCCGAATGTATTGCAGTTGGAAACGAGTAGCCAATTATCCATGACAGGTTCTCGAGTTCGGGGTTACGGGCGCATCATCTCGATCTCGCGTTCATCGCAAATGACATTGCGTTGCGGTGCTTCCGGAAGGGGCAACATTGTCGCCGCCGTCTTTTCTTCTTCCGGTTGAGACACATAATTTTTGACGAAGCAGCGCATGGCATGCGCCACACCGATTGAGTTTACCTCTCGATAATCGTCCTCATAATACAAGCCGCCCGCATAGCTGCCGGTTATGATCTCGTAGGAGGGAAAATAGTCCACCCAATCAAAACGCGCCAACATCTGTTCGGCAACTACCCGCAAAACGGATTTACTATAGGTGGTGGAAACAAGGACACTTCGGTCTTCATAGGTAGCGACTAGCGGTACTGGAGAGACAGTGAGCAGCACCTTAACGCGAGGATTGACCGCTTTCAGCTTTTCCAGAAAAAGAGTCATATCCATATCAACGTCAGCAACGTTGAAATTGATGAACTCGTATTTTTCAGCATCGTAAGCACCAGCGCTGACGCCAGGTGCCAGCGGAAAAACAGAGCCATCGGATCTCGATCGCCATGCTTCGGTCAGACCGAGCGTGAAAACGAAAACATCTGAATCGAGAAATACGGATTTAACTGCTTTAAGATGGGCGCGGCGTGCTTCCCTGACGGCTTCTTCCGTCTCATAGCCGTCCGGCTCAATGAGCGGACGAAATGGATCGACAAATTTGCCGTCCTTACGCCGCCAGGCGGTTTCCAGTGGTGTTCTTCCCTCAAAAACTTCCTCAAAAAGTTGCAAGAGCTGGCGGGCAGTATAGAGATTTCCGTAACGCGCAGAAAACACCCCGAAATTGCGGGAAATACGCTCCTGAGGGGGCAGGTCTTCACCGGATTCTGCAATCAAATAATGGAAACCTATCCGCTGCATCTGACGAGAGATATGTTGGGCGAAACAGCTTCCAGCCGTGGCAATTTTCATTGAACTGTCGATTTTGTACCGGGGATTTTCAACCGGATCAAAAAGATGGGTTTCCACTCGCGCAACCGAACGCCGCCACAACTGATAATCCTTGATTCCGACGTAGGGGTTGGTCATTTGTCCGCCTCCGCTATGATATTTTTGACGTGATTGTATCGGTCAGCAAAGAAATATTCGGCTGCAACTTCGCCCGGTGCCCATTTGGAATAGACCTCAAAACTTTTTTGAATGAACTCTTCCAGTGACATCAACCGGTATTCGCCCAGAACTTTGAACATGCGCGATCCGCGAAAGCCGAATGTTTCCGCAATTTCCGGGTAGACTGGAAGGCATATGCCGTCGACCAAGGTGTCGTGGGGTACAAGGTCAGATTTGTTTGTCTCAATGCCGATCGATTCAAGAAATACTCTCGCAACATCGTGAATTGGCCCAGCCTTTGGGTGACCGAGGCCATACATGAAGGACTGGCCGCGAGACCATGATCTGAACGGCGCTGCTATATCGAGATTGAAGAATGAAAAAACTTTCATAAGCCGGTCCCGTTCCGGCTCCCATCGTGAAAGAAATCCGCACTGCTCGAATATTTCCCGCCGAAATAGTCGCTCGGTTTTCTCGACACTATAGCCCGCTTCAAAAGCGGCAAAAACCAGCATGGAATGATAGCCGGCCGTCGGGCCATAAATGCGCTGTCCGTCCGCAAAAAGATAACAAAGATCCGGATGATAGGCATCAAAGTCGATACCGGGAATTCGGCTGACGTTTTTCAGAAGAGAAAAATCATATTCTACGAATTGAATGGCAGGATTTATAATAACCCTATCATATCCCGGCATGGTTTCCTTGTACTTTTCGAGATTTTTCATCAGTTCGAAGACATCGAAACAGTCCAAGGTGAAACTGTTACTGAGAAGCTTTAAGGAGTTTGCCAATCCATATGTATTGCAGTTCGAAATCAGCAACCATTTTTCCAAGGGACGCTCTCTTCAAAGTGACTGTTACACAAGGCTATATTCGATAGCTGCGGAATGGTTCCATTGCTTACAAAACTCGTCGGAATTCTCATGAACGGCTGTAAATCATTGTCAAATTACGACGTTGATCCGAGATAAGCCTTTTGGAGACTTATAAATCTATACAGATTGCGCCTTAACGCGTCATAATACGACCGTCGTACATTATCCTTTGAAGACTTGGTAAATGGTCGCTGGCATAAGCGCGGCAGTGCCCAACCTACGGCTGACGCAGAAGTTTTCGTCGCATCGTTTCGCAACAGCGAACTGTCAGATGACCTTTAAAGCGTGAAGTTTAAGCGACCCCGGTATCCGGTGATACCGGGGTTATGAGCGTTATGCCTCCGGCGCGTGGCAAACGGCCTCGATATTATGTCCGTCAGGGTCGATGACAAAGGCAGCATAATAATTGACGTGATAATGGGGGCGAAGACCAGGAGCACCATTATCTTTGCCACCAGCTTCCAAAGCTGCACGATAAAACGCGTCGACTTCCTGGCGGGTTTTTGCCGCGAAAGCCAAATGAATATGCGCTGGCTTTTCCTGGGTTTCGAACAGACACAATGAAGCCTCGCTCCCAGCGCTAAGCTCAATACCGTATGAAGGCTCGCCCTCGGCGACGATAGTTACTCCCAGCGGTTTTAATGCCTCGACAAAAAATGCCCTGCTCGCAGCATAATCGCTAACGCCGAATTTGACATGATCAAACATTGGACCTCCTTGTTGCCTCGCTATTTTGCTGGAACAGGACAGTCCATGTCTCCATCCGTGCATTTGAGGTATAGTTTCAATTCCTGAATACGGGATCGAGTTTTATTATAGAGGCAAGAATTCGAGATAAAAGGGTATGCTGTTCCACCTTGAACAGTCGAACTTGAGAAGTTGCATTCCGCGTCTCGAAATCCAATCCAGGCTTTTTGTGCAGCCACCAACAGTTTTGCGGTGTCCGGATCACCCTTTAATCGTCCTGCAATCTGCTTGTAGACCGAATTGAGTTCTCCGTCAGCTTTGGAATAAGCTTGCCCGGCACAAATATTCATGTCGGTCTGATTGGTCTTATCGCCACAGTTTTGCTGAGAATGTGCGAGTGAAATTCCTCCGAGAAATATGGCTGACGCCATAAACAGAACCTTCATTGCTTCTCTCTCCCTCTGAACAACGGATCAACGCCGACTCGGCAGTCATATCAAACTGAAACAGGATTGTTGAGCCAATCGGCCAGCGCAAAATTTGCTCTAGGCGAAACAAAGCACCGTATGCTCGCCAATCTGTGCATATCGCCATTTGTTCGTATGAACCTCATGCATCAGATCGCGATCAATCAGCTTACGGAACTTGGCCAATAGTTGGGGGTGCTCAGAATAGGTGGTTAGAAAGAGCTTGTTCTGAAAAATCAGAAATGGTGCAAGGCGGCGGTTTGCAACGCGCATATATTCAAAGAAGCCTTCCGAAACACTAGGCCAATGTGGACCGAGGAAATCATCAAGCAGGATGACGCCGCCGGGCACGATCATTTCCTGAGCGAGCGCCATATCATTGATTACATGCTTGACCGTATGACCGCCATCGACCGAAAAAAGTCGCACACCAGAGCTTTTTAGCCGTTGTCGGATGGTTGCCGGTGTAAATGACATGCTGTCAGCCGAAATTGCTGTGACCTGCCGCTTCAGGTGGGAAAAATAACTGTCGAGATGCTGGTTAAACATCGACAATGACCCTTTCCCGCTATGATCAAGATTTTTCTCCTGGTCGTCAAAAAGGTCGATGGCAATGCATTTCTCATTCGGTCTTGCTGTGGAAGCCATAAGGAAAAATAGTTTGCCGTGGTGCACACCGATTTCCACGATATCGCCAACGACATTATCTTCCAGCTGAATCTCCCTGATGAGCTTCAGAACATGGGGTACCCGGCTGCCTACCCAACCTTGGATGTTTATCCAAACATCTTTTAACGCGGTTTCCAATTGGGTCGCTGTCATTTTCTACCGGAGTGTCGATGAATTCATCCCCCCTGCAATATGAAACTCCTGGAAACCTAGGAGCAATGATTGGGGGCAACAATACAAATCACGCCAGAAAAGCCCGGATGCAACGATTCCTGCGGAGCACGAAGATGCCATGGACAATTTTCCGGGAATTCGCCTATGTCGATCGTGCCTGCGGCATCCGAGGGCGATGGTTCATGATGATCGTCGTTCCCAAGCGGGATGGCCCATTATCCAGAGCAAAAGGTTGGAGGTGGCAGGGCCGATTAGTTGGTCGGCCCTATCGCGCATCATGACCGAAAAAATGCCAGAAGATCCGAGTTTATGATCTCGGCGTGTGTCGTCGGCATCCCGTGCGGAAAGCCTTCGTAGGTCTTCAGCGTCCCGTTCTTCAAAAGCTTTGCCGACAATGGTGCTGAATCAGCATAGGGCACAATCTGATCATCGTCGCCGTGCATCACAAGCACGGGAACCGTGATTTTCTTGAGGTCTTCGGTGAAATCGGTTTGCGAGAAAGCAACAATTCCATCGTAATGTGCCTTGGCACCACCCATCATTCCCTGACGCCACCAATTATTGATCACTGCATCCGAAGGTTTGGCGTTTGGCCGATTGTAGCCATAGAAGGGGCCCGCAGCCACGGCATGATAGAATTCACTACGGCCTGCAGCGAGCTGTGCCTGAAAGCCATCAAATACATCTTTCGGCAAGCCATCCGGATTGGCATCGGTTTTCACCATGAGCGGTGGTACGGCACTTAGAATGGCTGCCTTTGCTACCCGGGATTCGCCGTGGCGCGCGATATAGTGTACCACCTCACCGCCGCCTGTCGAATGCCCGACGTGAATGGCGTTTCTAAGGTCAAGTTTTTCCGTCAGTGCGGCAAGGTCATCGGCGTAGTGATCCATGTCGTGACCATCACCGACCTGAGCGGAGCGGCCGTGTCCGCGCCTATCATGTGCAATGACGCGAAAGCCATGATTCACGAAGAATATCATCTGTGCATCCCAGTCATCGGCCGAGAGTGGCCAACCGTGACTGAAGACAATAGGTTGGCCAGTGCCCCAGTCCTTATAGAATATCTCGACGCCGTCATTGGTGGTGATTGTAGACATTTGCTCTCCTTGACAAGGTTGGACGATCTCATGCTGTACTTCGCAATCTCGGTTGCGTTTGCCTACCTGCTGGCCGCACTCCCCAAAGTATTTTCATTGAGCGTAACATCAAACATACCGTCAGAAAATATTGCTCAAATAAGCATATTTGCTAAGTCAATTCAGCAAGATGAAGGTCATAACCTCAGTCATGCAGGCGGCGGAGTTCATTGTGAACGAGTGTCCGGGCACAGATACCGAAAGCTGGATATAGCCAAGCACACGCTCGTCAAATGTTATGATGGCAAAATGTCCCCCGGCGTTGCTCGCATGGCCTTTATTGAGGGGCCAAGGAAGCGGGCATTTACGTCGAAACGGCAGGCCGCCCGCCGCCTACCGGTAAGCTGGAAAAGTGGCGCAAAGGAAAGATGCGGCGCAGAGCTTAGCCATGCCTTCCCCGCCTATGTTGGCGGTTTTGAGAACTGCTCCGATGGATGATTGAGGGCTGGAAGCTGCAAATCAGGTCACCCTACAGTGGCGACAAAAACATAGCCCGTTGCGATCTGTGAGAATCAAAGATGCTTTGAAGGGCCTTTAAGGAGAACTTTAAGGCCCTTCAAAAAAAGCGTCTGTTCTAAAATCGGGTGGCAAAAAATCAGAAACGCGCGGCGCGCTACAGCTACAGCGTGGCGTGCTACAGTCATTTCACTATAACTTATTGAAATACCTACTCTTTAGGGGAATGGTAGCGAAGGAGGGATTCGAACCCCCGACACAAGGATTATGATTCCTCTGCTCTAACCTACTGAGCTACTTCGCCCCATATGTCTTGCGACCCGTAAATGGCTGCCTCATAAAGCTGACCTGGGAGCGCACTGTCATTCGCCGAAGACGGGCGACAGGGACGTGGGCGGATATATGTGGGTGGAATGGGCCTGTCAAGCAATCTTCTCTACCAGCAAGTCCAGAAATTGTCCGAAAACCGATTCATCACAGTTACCGTCTATGAAAAACCGGGAAAACTTATCCAATCGCGTTCCTTTTCGCCGTTGGTCACAACAATATTTACCATGCTTGTCCACTGTATGGGGTGAATTCTTTGGTAGCCATGTTTGCAACACTTGTGTTCGTTAGTTGCTCCAGATATTGCATGCGGACATGAACAAGGCTGAAAAGATGGCTCCACGAATTGCAGTGCTCGGTTGTGGTTATTGGGGCAGCAATCATATCCGTACGTTGAAAAGCCTCGGCGCGCTTTACGCCGTGGCTGATCAAAATAGCGATCGCGCTGCGGGCTTTGCTGCCGAGCAGGGTGTATTGCATATTGAGGTCGAAGACCTTTTCACTCATCCTGACGTTGATGCTATCGTCATGGCACTGCCGCCGCAGTTTCACGCTGCAGCCGCAATACGCGCCGTAAACAACGGTAAAGACGTTCTTGTCGAAAAGCCGATTGCCTTGACCGTGCCTGATGCGGAGGCAGCCGTGAAGGCTGCCCGCGATAATAATCGCATCTTCATGGTTGGCCATGTTCTTCGTTTTCATCCGGCCTTTGAGAAGTTGCTGGAATTGATCAAGGTTGGCGATCTTGGTGATGTTCGCTATATCCACTCGCACAGACTGGGTCTTGGAAAATTTCATACGGAAAATGATGCGCTATGGGATCTTGCGCCGCATGACTTGTCGATGATTCTTGCAATCACCGGCACCGAGCCATTGGAAGTGCGGGGCGAGGGTGCAGCGGTTCTGGATCATTTGAGTGATTTCGCCCATCTTCATCTGCGGTTTCCAAACAATGTGCGGGGGCATCTGTTTGCCTCGCGGCTTAATCCCTATCGCGAGCGCCGCTTGACGGTGGTCGGGACCAAGGCCATGGCAGTTTTCGACGATATGGAGCCGTGGGACCGCAAGCTGGCTGTCTACAAACATTCGATCTGGCAGGATAATGGCCAGTGGGCTTCGACCACGGAAGAGCCGAGCTATATCAAGGTCGCGCAAGGAATGCCGCTGACGCGCGAATGCCAAAGCTTCATTCACAGCATCCAAACGCGTGAAGAGCCGAAAACCGATGGCGAAGAGGCCGTTCGCGTCTTGCGTATCCTGACGGCAGGCACCGTGGCTCACAACAAGGCCGGCTAACCTTCCTTGCCCTCCGGGATCGGCGTTGTTAGAACGGCCACGCCTTGTTACAAGAAGAGGCAAACTTTGAACGGCAACATCTGGCGGTTGTCGATCCGCCCTTTTAAAGAGTTGCCTAGATCTCGCCCGCAATGGATTCGCGGGAAACTTTTATTGGAGCAATGATGCAGTTCATCGATCTCGGCGCACAGCGTGAACGGATTAGCGGCAAACTTGACGCGGCCATCGCTAAAGTGGTGCGTGAAGGCAAATATATTCTCGGTCCGGAAGTCGCCGAATTTGAGAAACGCCTGGCCGATTATATCGGCGTTGAACACGTCGTTGCCTGCGCTAACGGCACGGATGCGCTGCAAATTCCACTGATGGCCAAGGGCATTGGTCCTGGCGATGCGGTGTTTGTTCCAAGCTTTACCTTTGCTGCAACAGCCGAAGTTGTTGCATTGGTCGGTGCGGAGCCGGTGTTTATCGATGTCGATCCCGACACCTACAACATTAATGTTGAGCAATTACAGGCAGCGGTTGATGCGGTCCGGGCCGAAGGCCGGTTGCAGCCTAAGGCTGTTATTCCCGTTGACTTGTTTGGCCTGGCTGCGAATTACACCTCCATTTCGGCAGTCGCCGCCAAAGAAGGCCTGTTTGTTATCGAGGATGCTGCGCAGTCTATTGGCGGCAAACGTGACAATGCCATGTGCGGTGCCTTTGGAGACGTCGGCGCAACCAGTTTCTATCCGGCAAAGCCACTTGGTTGCTATGGCGATGGCGGCGCGATGTTTACCAATAATGGCGAGTTGGCCGAAATAATGCGGTCCGTGCTTTTCCACGGCAAAGGCGAAACCCAATATGACAATGTGCGCATCGGCCTGAACTCGCGACTGGATACGATTCAAGCGGCGATCCTCATCGAAAAACTGGCAATTCTTGAAGATGAGATGGAAACTCGGCAGGTTGTTGCCAAGCGCTATGCTGCAGGCTTGAAGGATATTGCCAAGGTTGCTGTCATGCCGGAAGGTTCGCGTTCAGCCTGGGCACAATATGCTATCGAAACTGAAAACCGTGATGGGCTGAAAGCACATCTGCAAGCGAACGGCATTCCTTCGGTTATTTATTACGTGAAGCCTCTGCATTTGCAGGATGCATATAAGCATTATGGCCGCGCACCGGGCGGGCTTCCGGTTTCAGAAACTTTGCCGAAGAATATACTCTGCCTGCCGATGCATCCTTATCTCAGCGCGGATGATCAAGACAGGATCATTGCTACAATCCGGGACTTTCATGAAAAAGGGGCCTGAGGCCCCAATTTCTCAAATATGATGATGTGATCAGGCGTGCAGACTGCTCTGTGCGGCCAGCTTCTTGAGCATGGCTTCGGCCTGTGGAGCGCGTTCCGAACGGCCGATGAAGCCGCCGCCATAAACGCGGGCTGTGTTGCTGTCGTCGGAATAAAGAACACAGGCCTGGCCCGGTGCAATACCGCTTTCGCCATCAACCAGTTCCACCCATGTTTCACCAGCCTGATGATGTAGAACTGCAGGGCGGGGCGGGCGTGTTGAACGCACTTTGGCATAAATTTCGACACCGTTTTCCGAGATGTCGGTCAATGCTTCATCGCCGAGCCAATTGACGTCGCGCAAATAGACTTTTCGGGTCTCAAGCGCTTCGCGTGGCCCAACGACCACGCGCGCATTGGCAGCGTCGAGATGCACAACATACAATGGATCGCCTGTGGCGACGCCAATTCCGCGACGCTGACCGATAGTGTAATGGACAATACCCTCATGCCGCCCAAGCACGCGGCCATCTATATGGACAATGTCGCCGGGATTTGCCGCTTCCGGCTTTAATTTCGAGATAATGTCGGAATATTTGCCTTGCGGGACAAAGCAGATGTCTTGGCTATCCTGCTTATTGGCAACGGTCAGGCCAAGTTCTTCGGCGATGGCACGCGTCTCCGCCTTGGTCAGTCCACCGAGTGGAAAGCGCAAATAATCGATTTGTTCCTGCGTTGTGGCGAACAGAAAATAGCTCTGGTCTTTATCGGTGTCTACGGGACGGAACAGCGAGCGATGCGCACCATTTGCACGGCTGCGAATATAATGACCCGTTGCAAGGGCGTCGGCACCGAGGTCACGGGCTGTTTGCAACAGATCGGCAAACTTCACGGTCTGATTGCAAGACACGCATGGAATCGGCGTTTCGCCGCTAACATAGCTGGCAGCGAAGGGATCAATGACTGCTTCACGAAAGCGCGCTTCGTAATCGAGTACGTAGTGGGGGATGCCAATGCGCTCGGAAACCCTGCGCGCGTCTTCGATATCCTGGCCGGCACAACAGGAACCAGCACGGTGAGTCGAGGCGCCATGATCATAAAGTTGCAAGGTTACGCCAACAACGTCATAGCCTTGGCGTTTAAGAATGCCTGCGACAACAGAGGAATCCACGCCGCCGGACATGGCAACGACGATACGAGTGTCTTCCGGCCGAGCCGGTAGATCGAGACTGTTCAGTGTCATAAGCAATTCCAATTGGATGCAGCGGCATAAAAGCGCATGGCTGATGTCCGCTCTATATAGGTGAAATGGGAGAGCCTGCCAACAAGAACCGGCATCACAACTATTTTTTCCCGCGAAGTCTGTTTCGCCTGCTTGTCCGGAACTTTGATCAGGTGCTTGGCGGGTTCGGCTAAAGTTTAACAAAAACAATATGATTCCATTAACCGAAGTTACCAGAGAGTGACTACGTGTTTAGTCAATTATTAAAGCCCTGCATGTAATGTCAGCTGCGATAGGTCTTGAAGTTAAGTGTAGAGAGTACAATGACCGATCTTGTTCGACCGAGAGTAAAATATGTAATCGGCCCGGATGGCAGCCCGCTGACCATCGCCGATCTTCCACCCGCTAGCACGCGGCGTTGGGTAATTCGCCGCAAGGCCGAGGTGGTTGCCGCTGTACGCGGCGGTCTTCTCAGCCTTGAGGAAGCCTGCCAACGCTATACACTAACGGTGGAAGAGTTCCTGTCCTGGCAGTCGTCGATCTCGGATCACGGCTTGGCAGGTCTTCGAACGACCCGGATACAGCAATATCGTCATTAGATGATGGTGCCTATAAACGTGGAAAAGGCTGGTCTTCGGATCAGCCTTTTCCTTTTTGACCGATTTGCTTGTGTATCGTAGGGGCAGTCAGTCGCTAGTTTTCGGCATCCTTGCGCACAACGAAATGGGTGGCAACAGCCGAAAGTATGGCGGATATGGTGAAAAACCACAGGCCAGGTTGAGCAATCGCAGTGGCGAGGCCGCTGGTCTTGGCGCCGAAAATCACCAAAGCCACCAATAACACGTCCAACATTGACCATTTCGACAGGAACGCAACGGAATGGCGCCATTTGTGTCTTGCGGGGGTGGTCTGCAGAGCCGTCATTTGAGCCACTCCAAGCTTTGTGATTGGCAAAACGACGGAAAAGAGTGCGACAATTATCGCGAGCAGTTGATCGCCGCCGTCCCACAGGGATTGTATGATACCGAGCAGTGACGGGTTTTCTTCAAAGAAATACAGTTTACTGACATTCATCAGGGGCATGGTCAGACCGAGTGCCAATGTGAATGTAGCAATAAACAGTAGTAACGGAACAATTGATCGCATTGACAACAGAGTTTCCAGTTAGCCTGTCAGGGCTATGGCACAGGATGGTTGCATCTATCCAGAGCAAAGCAATTTTTGGTAACGCCTGCGCCTTTAATTTCTGGCCGGACGTGAACAAACGCGATACAGACGTAATACAGTCTCGATAAGCACAGATATTGGATAGAAAATCATATGCGTACTAAAATCGGCTTTTTTCTGGTTTTCATTGGATTGGCAACCTCTGCCTTTGCTCTGGAGAGCGGTGCGCCACCGGTACTGAAGCCTTTGACTGAGCAGGCGCAAGCTGCGCATTTAAGCGCGCAATTTCTTATCCAATATCACTATAAGACTGTGCCACTGGGCGACGAGCTTTCCGAGAAAATCCTCAATCGCTATATCAAATCGCTTGATCCGGAGAAATTTTTCTTCTCGCAAGCGGATATTGATGTCTTCAATGCCGATAAAGACAAGCTGGATGACGGTATTTATGGTGAGGATCTGACGATCCCTTTTACCATTTTCAACCTTTACGAACAGCGCGTGGTGGAACGTCTCAACTATGCTCGCGACTTGCTGAAGCAAAATTTCGATTTCAGCACCAAGGAAGATTTTCCAATTGTTCGTGACGATGAGGCATGGCCGAAGACCGAAGCAGAAAGTCGCGATCTATGGCGCAAGCGCGTCAAGAATGATTGGCTGCGTTTGAAGTTGGCTGGAAATGATGATGCAACCATCCGCAAAACGCTCGAAAAGCGTTACGCCAATTCGCTTTCCCGCGCCTACAAATACAAAAGTGAAGATGTTTTCCAGATATTCATGAATGCCTATACAAACTCGATAGAGCCTCATACGGACTATTTTGGACCTACGGCGGCGTCGGATTTTGATATTTCCATGCGTCTTTCGCTGGTCGGAATCGGCGCTGTCCTACAGGAGCGCGAAGAGTACACAACCATTCGCGAGCTGGTCGCAGGTGGTCCAGCTCAGCTATCCGGGCAATTGGGCGTGGGTGACAGAATCGTTGGCGTTGCACAGGGCAAGGACGGCGAAATGGTCGACGTTGTCGGAACGCCGCTTCCAGATGTGGTAAAACTCATCCGGGGCACAAAAGACACGGTGGTTCGTCTCAGCATATTTCCATCCGACGCCGGACCTGATGGCAAACATCGCGAGATCAGCCTTGTTCGCAATACCATTAACCTGGAGAAGCAGGCTGCGAAGAAGACCGTATTGCAGGTAAAGAATGGTGATGTGACCAATAAGGTAGGCGTCATTACCCTACCAACTTTCTACGAAGATTTCGATGCCCGCCGCAGAGGTGACAAGGATTACCGTAGCGCCAGCCGAGATGTTTCCAGACTGTTGACTGAACTGAAGAAAGAGCAGGTCGATAGTGTGATTATCGATTTGCGTAATAATGGCGGTGGGTCGCTGCCGCAAGCAATCGAGTTGACAGGGCTTTTTGTCGGCAAGGGGCCAGTCCTTCAGCAGCGCAACCATGAAGGCCAGATCAAGGTGAATGGTTCCGACACGCGTTCAGCAGCCTGGACAGGCCCGCTTGGCGTTCTGATCAATCGCGGATCGGCCTCGGCGTCGGAAATCTTCGCAGCAGCAATACAGGATTATGGCCGTGGCATCATTATTGGTGAGCCTAGCTTTGGCAAAGGCACTGTACAAACCGTGGTCAATCTTGACGAAGAGGCCAACAATCCCAAGCCCGAATTCGGTGAATTGAAAATGACGGTCGCCCAGTTCTTTCGCATAAATGGCGGCACCACGCAGCTAAGGGGCGTCGTACCCGATATTAGTTTGCCGGGTTTTTCCGATCTCGAAAATTTGGGGGAGGCGAGCTATGACAATGCTCTGCCATGGCTTCAGATTAAAAAGGCTGATTATAAGCAGCTCGGTGACATTAAGGACCTGGTGCCCCAGGTGCAGACGTTACATAATGAGCGCGTGACAAAGGATAAGGATTTCCAACGTCTCGTGGAAGATGCGGCTGAACTCGAACGTCGTCGGAAACAAAAAGCGATCTCGCTGAACGAAACAGAACGACGTAATGAGCGCGAGCAGCAGTTGAGCCGTATCAAAGCCCGCGAGAAGGCTGATGGTGTGACACCGCTCGACGCGGCCTTTCAGGAAGACGGACTTCAGGCCAATGAGCGCAGCCTGAGCGCTGACATTGCAAGTGAGAAAGCATTGAAAAATGCCAAGGACGTGTTGCTCGAAGAATCTGCTCACATACTCGTGGACGTGACGGCGCTTACGAATGGCTCCTCAAGCACGGCAGGAAAAGCGGTAAAGCAATAGGTGCGCTCGCTCGAGACCCTCGGAGATTTGAATGTCTGAAAATATCAAGATTGAAAAGAAAGAGGCTGGAAGCGGCGGGCGCTATGTAGCCACACTGTCCGGCCATGAGGCGGAAATGGCCTATTCGCGGGCAAGTCCCAAGCTAATCATTATCGACCATACGGCCGTGCCCGATGCACTGCGTGGTCAGGGCGTGGGGCAGGCTTTGGCTTTACACGCAGTTGAAGATGCAAGGGCTGGCGGCTGGAAGATCATTCCGTTATGCCCATTCATGCGCGCCCAGTCGCTTAGGCACGAAGAATGGGCTGATGTCATTCAGCAAAAATGAGACGTTTTGATAGATTCGCGCGGGTTGCCGAACTCTATCAAAATGTCTCCGTCAACCGATCATTGCACGGCGGTCGGGCACGACAACTTCTTCGGCTTCTCTTGGCTTGCCATCACGCTGCTCGAGCGCTTCGGCCTTTGCCAATTCTTTTTCCGATTCCACAAGCGCAGCTTCCGCCTCATCTTTCTGATTCTTCAGGTCTCTGATCGATACAAAAAGATTATCGCGGCGCTGACGTGCAGCTTTTGCGAAGGTCGGGTAGGCAAAATGCGTTGTGTCGGTGATGCCGGCTTTCGTCTCCTCAGACGTTATCTGTGCGTCTAGTTCAGCAGCCATACGTTCGAATTCACCCATCATCAGGTCAAGCTGGCCGAGTTGGCGGCGCTTCTCCTTAACCTGAAACAGCTTCAATCGTACTAAACCTTCATGCGACTTCATATTTACTACCCCCGTAACGCTTCACCAAAAGCTGGTACTCTGAGTGCTGTGAAACCCTTCCTGGCGCTCATCCAGCCCCATTCGACCCGAATCACTTGGGTAAAATGAAACAAAAACTTAAAGACAGGCCCGCTTGGTAACCTTTCCTTTACGTTCAGCATTAATCATACGCCTTAAGACTTAAAGCTCTGTAAACTGATGCATCAAGTTTTGAAGCGGCAAGTTTATTGAGTCGAATGAATCGCTTAGGTGGAAAACCTGATGCTTTGGCTGATGGTATTTTGGCGGCGAGTTGACCTTATGAATCAATGCAGTGTCTGCGATTTTTAATTTATGAGTCAAAGACACTTGCAAAGCGGAATTAGATTTTGTTAACCATTCGGTGGCAATCTTAACGTTATGGAAACGGCTTGTTTCGCGACCTGACTCGGGATTGCCTGACCTAGGGTTTTGGGCAACCCATTTCAGCGGCGGGAAAAGGGGAATGATATGCGGGTTCTTTTAATCGAAGATGATAGTGCAACGGCCCAGAGCATCGAATTGATGCTCAAGTCGGAAAGCTTCAATGTTTATACGACGGATCTGGGCGAAGAGGGTGTCGATCTCGGCAAGCTCTACGACTATGACATTATCCTCCTCGACCTCAATCTGCCGGACATGTCCGGTTATGAAGTCCTGAGGACCCTGCGTCTGTCGAAGGTAAAAACACCAATCCTTATCCTTTCCGGTATGGCTGGTATTGAGGACAAGGTGCGTGGCCTCGGCTTCGGCGCTGACGACTATATGACCAAGCCATTCCACAAGGATGAGCTGGTTGCTCGTATCCATGCAATCGTGCGCCGCTCAAAGGGCCATGCTCAATCGGTTATCACAACAGGTGATCTGATCGTAAACCTGGATGCAAAGACTGTAGAAGTCACAGGCCAGCGCGTTCACCTGACTGGTAAGGAGTACCAGATGCTGGAGCTTCTTTCGCTGCGCAAGGGTACGACACTTACCAAGGAAATGTTTCTCAACCATCTCTATGGCGGTATGGACGAGCCGGAATTAAAGATCATCGACGTCTTCATCTGCAAGCTGCGCAAGAAGCTCGACAACGCCTCCGGTGGTATCAATTACATCGAAACGGTCTGGGGTCGCGGTTATGTTCTTCGTGAACCGGATGCCGCTGATCTTCGCGAAATCGCCTGATCACTATAATTTAGAAAAAGGGCTCCGCGAAAAGCGGAGCCCTTTTTATTTTTGATGCGCGCTCAATCTATTAAATCCAAACGTCATTCTGCGCTGTGCGCTGGCTGTCCAGGTCGCCGGTGTTGAGCACGCCGCGCGGTTCGATCAGCATCAGTTTCACTTCTTTGTCCGCGTAGGGTTTATGCTCTACGCCTTTTGGGACAACATACATCTCGCCCGCTCGCAATGTGACTGCACCGTCGCGAAAATCGATGCGTAGCTCGCCTTCAAGCACGATGAACGTTTCATCGGTATCTTTATGATCGTGCCAGATAAAATCTCCTTCCAGCCGGGCGATTTTGAACTGGTAATCATTCATTTCAGCAATGACTTTGGGTTGCCACTGTTCGGAAAACAGCTCGAACTTGTTACTGAAGTTGATTGCTTGGCGGGATTGTAATGATGTGTCATTGCTCATGGTGGAGGCTCTCTGGCTGACGGGACATTATCGTGGCGCGTTTCCGGCGTTGGTCAGATCTTCGCCTTGGACGGATAAATAGTTTCTCCCCGTTCTAACATGTCGACGAATTTTTCAATCCTGCTGGCACGTGTCTTTGCTTGTTTTGCGGTAAATATCCGGTGAAGAATGGCGTAGCGATTGGTTTTGTTGATCCGTTCGAAGAACTCCTTTGCAACCGGATTCAGATCAAGGGCCAATTGGAGGTCGTCCGGGACTTGTGCAGTGCTTGGGGGAGCATAGGCGGCGTCCCATCGGCCATCGGCTTTTGCCCGTTCGACTTCGGCCAATCCTGCTGACGTCATCCTACCTTGTTCGATCAGCTCGGTGGCTTTTGAGCAGTTGCGTTGAGACCATTTGCTTTGAGCTTTGCGCGGCGTATAGCGCAAAAGCCAGAAATCGTCGTCGAGTTTGTCGCTCTGACTGTCGATCCATCCATGACATAATGCGCTATCGATAGACTCCGCATGGGAAATGCTGGCCATACCGGCATTTTTCTTGGCAAGCTTGAGCCAAAGCCCTTGCGAGGTACGTGGCTGTTCACTCAGCCAAGCTTCAAACTGCGCAGCTGAGTCAAACTGAATTATCGGAAGCTCAGATTTCGCTGGCATTTAGGTTCCAACTTCAATCGGCGGCATGATTTCTGCAAGCGATGCGCGATTGAACGGTTTCAGCAAATATCCTGCTGCTCCAGCGCGTTTTGCACGCATGATTCTGGTGATATCCATTTCCGGCAGGCAGAGATAGATTTTCGTGCTGTCGCCGCCAGGCAGTGCTCGAATTGTTTGGATTATTTCTGTTGCGGACATATCGATGAGCCCGTCATCCAGAATGATCATGTCCGGCATTTCGACACTGCATGCGGCCACGGTCTGGTAACCAGTATCAGCTGTCGTCACAACGACTTTGTCGCTGGAGATCAGACGGCCAGCGACTTTTCGCACCACAGGTGAGCCGTCAACGATCATACAACGCAGCATAAGTTCCCCCGAACCGGACAGCCATCTCAGCTATTCAGGTGGTGAACCTATAGGCCGCCCGTGAATAAACAGGCAAGCGGAATGGTAAATATTGAAATACCGCCGGAGTTACCGGCGGTAACCCGTATGAGACTTAAGCGGCGGTAAAGATAATTTCTTCCGGTGTCGCATGGATGGAAATGGTCATGCCGGATTCTTGCGCCAACAAAAGCGTATAATAAGGTTGAACCGCGTGCGCATCGATTGCTTCTTCAGGAACTTTGCCGCTGTGAAGCTCAAGAAATTTCGGTGGCACGCGCAGCATCGGTCCGCGCGAGGTCAGAACAAAGCGTGGTTCGGTTTCCGGCGTCTGCAGGGAAACCGACAAGGTACCACCGCGTGGCAGAGCCGCATTGGCGATCAGGATGAGATTCAGCAGCAACTTAACTTTGTTCTTGGGCAAAAGAACGCGATTGCCCTCCCAGCTCAGTTCCGCTTTTTCGCCCTTCATATATTGTTCTGCAACATTGTGAGCGTCGCCTGTATCGATTTGTACTCCTGCCGATCCGGCAGCACCAAAAGCGATGCGGGCAAATTGCAGACGGGCAGAGGCACTGCGCGCGCTGGACTTGATAAGATTCATCGCATCTTCGTCTGCGCCACCCTCTTCGAGCAGCTCAAGACCGTTGTTTATGGCTCCAACGGGCGAAATAATGTCGTGGCATATCCGGCTGGAAAGGAGCGCTCCAAGGTCAGTTGCCGAAAGGATGACGGGCAATGTCATAAGAGGTCTCCTGAAAATGAGCTTTATGGTTCTAAGTTCCCCGCGAATCAAAGCCGCGAATCACTTGGTTCTCGTGCTCTTCTGGATATAGAGGGCGGTGCGGATGGGCAAGAACGTCATGCAGCAGGATGAAAATGCCTAAAAAATGCAATTTTAACGAGCCATTGAAATGCCAAGATCAATTCATAAACTTTTATACAAGGTTTGCTGTCTTAAATAGGGTTAACGCAAACACAGATTTGCGAATCAGGCGTCGGACAATGAGCGAACACCAAAAGGAATTATTATGGCGTCTCTACTCTTGTCTTTGAATCGTGGCTTTCTCCTTCTCATGACCGTGGTGTCATTGTTTTTTGTGCAGGCGCAAGCAGCGCATGCTCAGAATACTTATACGATGGACGAAATCGTCAATTCCGGTCAGAGATTTTTCGGTTCGACCTCTGGCGGTCTGGCGACGGCCGTCGAAAAGGTTTTTCAAAGTTATGGTCTGCCGAATGGCTATGTCCTCGGCGAAGAAGGTTCTGGAGCCATTATCGGCGGTCTGACCTATGGCGAAGGCTCGCTCTATACGAAGAACGCAGGTGACCACAAAACCTTCTGGCAAGGTCCCTCCATCGGTTGGGATTTTGGTGGTCAGGGATCGCGCGTCATGATGCTTGTCTATAATCTTGACGATGTGCAAAGTCTCTATGGACGTTTCGTTGGCGTGGCCGGCTCCGCCTATCTCTTTGCAGGTGTCGGGTTCAATGTTCTGAAGCGCAATCAGGTCTTGTTGGTACCGATCCGGACTGGTGTTGGAGCGCGCCTGGGTGTCAATGTCGGCTATTTGAAGATTACCCCTTCAGCGACGTGGAACCCGTTTTGATTTCTTGAAAACGGCGTTTTGAAAGCCAAGGCGCGGGCAACCCAGTTCGCGCCTTTGTATTTTAAACACCTGACTGATAATAAGATTGTGTCGAGAAGACCTCTGACAGGACCCTATAGTGATCCAGACCGCGCTTTATTTTGCTCTTGGATTTCTGGCTGCCGTATTATTGGCATTGCTGGTAGTTCCGCCAATCTGGCGCCGTGCAACTTACTTAACTCGCAGACGCGTTGAAGCTGAAATACCCCTTACCCTGAATGAAATACAGGCGCAGCGTGATGGTTTGCGGGCTGAACACGCACTGGCTAACCGCAAGCTTGAACTTATGCTGGAGAACGCCAAGGAAAAGGCGGGACGGCTGCTTGCGGATGTGAGCGAAAAGGACAGGCTTGCAGCAAAGTTTGCGCAGGAGCTGGAGCAGCGCGAACAACGAATTTCCGAGCTAGAGGCGATATTGGCTTCGGATAAGGAAAACCTCAATAAATTGACAGCAGCAAGCGCGGCACAAGAAAAACTGCTGGAACAGCGTGCGGCAGAACTGGAACTGTTGCATCGCCGGTTGGCTGGTCTTGCGACGAATGCGGATAGTCTCAAGATAGATTTGGCCGCTCAATCGGCCCGTATCGATAATCTTTCTGATGACCTCAAGACCGCACGCAAAGACAAACGAGAAAGCGACGAACAGAAACGTAAGGCTGAAACAGAATTGAAAGCGCTACGCAGCTCGCTTGAGCAGGAAATCAGGCAAAGGTCTGAACTGGATAAACAAGCCAGCGCTCTTTTGCGGCAGCTTACAGATAGTGAAGCCAAACTTGCGCGACGTGAAAAAGATATCGAGCGTGTAAATGAGCGTTTGCGCAAGGTCCTTGCGGCAGAGAGAAAGCAGCCTGCAGTAACGGGCGAGGTGGCCCGGGGCAAACAGGCCTTTGTCCAGGCGCAAGAAGGCGATGTCTTGCGGGACCAGATGAACGATCTGGCTGCGCAAGTTATAGCAATGACTGCGAAGCTTGAGGGCTCAGAGTCGCTGATTAACGACTTGCTGGGTACGAGCAGCAATGGTTCGGAAGTGCGTGATGCGGATGGCAAGATTATTGTAAGTCTTGGCGATCGCATACGCGCGCTTCAGCAGGCCGCGTCACAAGCTGGCAAAGCGGCTGAGCCGTGATAAGGCAATCCCCGATGCGGTTGCAACATTAAGACTGTCGAAATCCGAAGACATGGGGATTCTGGCTGTTTGCAGTTGTTGCAAAAGGGCAGGAGGAAGACCTTCGCCTTCAGTCCCGAGCAAAAGCGCTGTTCTTTGTGCCGGCTGGACAGAGTTAATGCTGGTTAATCCGGAAGGACTGAGGCCAAAAAGTGTAAAGCCGGCATCCTGCAATGTCTCAATGATCGCCTCAATAGGGCCCTGCTGCGCGAAAGGAACCTTGAGTGTTGCCCCGACCGACACTCTTATCGCCTTGCGATAAAGCGGGTCGCAGCTGGTCTCGTCCATTATGACGCAATCTGCTTCAAAGGCTGCCGCGTTGCGGAAAATCGAACCCATATTATCGTGATTGGATATGCCACAGAGCACAACGACCAAAGCCGTTGGGGAAAGTGTATCTATAAGGGCTTGCACGGATAGCGGGTTCATTCGCCTGCCGACAGCCAAGATTCCCCTGTGCATGGGGAAACCGGCAATCGCATCAATCGTTGTGCGAGAGACGCAATAAATCGGCACATCTGCTGGACATAAGCGGATTTGGTCTTTGAGGCCCGCCAACCTGTTTTCAATGATCAGCAGAGATTCAATGGCGAACGACCTGTTGGCCAAGAGCACATTGAGGACGACCTTACCCTCTGCAATAAAGCGCCCCTCACGCCCCACCAGATCACGTTCCCTGACATTTCTATAGGGCGCAAGCCGCTCGTCCTCAGGACCAGCAATGCGGGTAATCCGCTGCTCCAGCCAAACGTCCGGATTATCGTCGCTCACACCGGGGCCTGTTCCGCTGCTAGACCGGCGCGTGCCTGGCCAGCCATGCGCACCAATGTCATATGCATATCTTTTGCAGATTCCAGCGGCTTTTCAAAGAATATACGAGCCACTTCATCGCCATCCGCAATGTCAAACCCATCCGCATCAATACCTGTTATCCGCCATTTGCCATCCGGTAGCTTGGCATAATAACGGGCATATAAAGCGATCGCTTCAGCATGATCCTCGTTCATGTGATCGACAGCGTTCTTTTCTGCTTCAGCAAGTTCTGGGTTGACAGGGCTTAAGCTCAACCAATCCTTTGCTTCCAGTTGGTAAGCGCGTCCGAAACCACCATTCAATTTGGTATTTTCCGGTTCCAGCCGGAAAAACCGGAAATCGCCAAGGCCGACATAGAGTTTCGATTTGGGCAGGTGTGAAAGGTAGCGCCATTCAATACGGGCGTGTTCAGGAGTGCCTTTGACTATTTCCCGCGCTTTTGCAGAAATTGTCATCCGCGGATAGGCCAGGGGATCTCCCTTGCCAAGTTCACCAACCAAGAGCGAGCATCGCGGGTCGGCCAGCAAAGCAGGCGTATGAGCAGCAAGGGCAGAAACCAGGGTAATTGGAGTGCCGTCATGGTCTGTGGAAATGCCGATACGTGTTGCGATGGGGTTGCCGGTGTTTGGCTCCAGCGTTGCAATGACTGCATGTCGGGCGCTTCGCATCAAACGGCGTATAAGCCGGATCGCGCTGTCATCCATCTCACGCAAAACATCCATCTTTTCGCTCACGTCATATCCTCAATCAGTCAGGAGCAAGTTTTTGCTCTGGGAATATCTGATTGATAAGAGGTGCAGCGAATTGGGACAAGTCCCGAAGTCTTATATCAGGCGGCGATTGCCTGATTATCATTGATCCCTGCATCTCTCATGCAGTCGGCAAGCAGATCAAGATCGACCGGTCCGATCGTGCAAAGGACTGGCGCGACATCCTCGGCTGCCACCTGCAATGACATCAATTCGCGCAGTGCGTCCATGAGTGATTCGCGCGTATCATATCGTGGTGGAGGAGAACGCATGAGCTTGCCCTTCGGACCTCATTTAGTTGCCCAAGATTAACTCGATAGTGGTAAACAAATTCTTAATTATGCCATTATTAGGATTTTCGTGCTATTGCATTGGATAAAATAAACGCATAATTTCAATTAGATAGATGTTGGATGTCCAGAATTGTATTTTGTTGCCATTGTTTGGCCCCAAATGACATCATTCTGTGCTCAACTTCACCAGCAGGAAAAACAGCGATGAGAATTGCTTCGTGATCGGCGGTAAGTGGAAAATCCACTCTGTAGCGGGAATTGTAACGGCGGCGGCGCTCATCAGCGGTTGCACAACACAGAACGCGCAGACCAGCAAGATCAAGCCGCAAGCGGCAACCTCGCAGACTACATCCGGTAATTACGCCTATACGCCCAAGGACAAGGAATGCCTTGAACGGGCAATGTTCTTTGAGTCCAACCGTTCAAGCCAAGATGGTCTGGTGGCTGTTGGAACAGTGGTTATGAACAGACTTGATGCGGGCAAATGGGGAAACTCCATATGCAGCGTTGTTGGACAGAAGGGACAGTTCGCCCCGGGCGTCTTGTCTCGTCCGATGACGTCATCGGCACTTCCGGACGTTCAGGCTGCGGCAGACGCTGTGCTGAAGGGCAAGCGTAACCCTCAGGTCAAGAACGCAATGTATTTTCACACTGCCGGTTTGCGGTTCCCTTACAAGAACATGCATTACACCGTCGTTGCTGGCGGAAATGCGTTTTACGAAAAGCGCGATCGTTATAATTCGGCAGAAATTGCTTCCAAGGAAGCAAGCCAAGCCATTGCCAATGCATATATTGCAAGCATGAGAACCTCCGGCGCAGGCAATGCTACGCAAGTGGCAAGCGCAGCGACGACCACCTCCACACCGACCTCTGGTCGCGTTGTGGCCACGCAGCAACCCGTACTGGTTGCGCAGGCTGACATCGTTCCACCGCAGATGGCGTTTGCTAGCGAGAAGGTTGCTGTTCCTGTTGATCCGCCTGTTGGGGCCATGGAGCACACATTGCAGGCACAGCAGCAGGCTGCACAGACGACACCAGGCGCCGCTCCGGCTGGAATACTGGCCTATGAGGCTCCGACCAGCAAAAGCGTAGATGCTATTGGTCAAATGCTCTTGGCTCAGGACAGACCTAACGCCTTGAACTAATAAAAAAGCACGCTCCGGCGTGCTTTTTTATTATTGTACCCTGCTACAATAGCTCTTCAGGGCACCAGAAAATGATGGTCCCACTCATTGTGGGGAACCAACTGCCCAATCGCATACTGAAATGTCAGAATGGTCATATGATCGGGCGATGTCGAGCATGTGTATGACAGGTGATACCATTCGCCCTTACTGCGAAAGGCCGCACCCGTGGAGCGAATCTTGTCGCCGCTGATCTTGGGCTCGGCAAAAGCATAGGCCACCAATTCATCCGGAACCATTTTGGCCGGATCCTTGTGGATACGTTCCATTGCTTCCAGATCACAGCGCTGCTCAAGCCTTGTTTGCGGGTCCAGCCTTTCTAGCTCGTCGGCTGCGCTTTTATCCATTGCTGCGGCTGGAGCGGAAACCGCAATGGCAAGCAGAAAAGCACCAATAATTTTCATCAATTTGCTTTCCGGCGTAATCGCATGGCCCGTTGCGGGTCAAAGTTCTGTGAGATACCGCTGCATTTAAGACGGAATTGTGGAAATCAAAACCATTGGAACATTACAATTTTTTCATGAAGTGGGGGATTTTCGTCCCTTGTCTCCATTCGCTTCTATAAAGGAATAGATATAGGAGAAAGATGGTTGAGCGCGATTTGCCGGCTCAACCAAGCCTGCAACGCTGCCCAGCGAGGCTGCATAATTGTTGCAATTAAAGCCGAACATTCTCCAGAGCGGTGGATTGGCGAGATTGTAACGTACTTTGCCCAGTAATTGTTGATACTGGCTTTCAGTCAATGAAACGCGATAAGCGGCGCCGGTTGAAAAATGGCAGTCCGCATAGCTTGGCTTCAGTTCGGCCGGCATCGGAATGATTGCTCCGCCGTAAAGCCCGATCAAGCTGCCTTTTGGAAACAGCCCATTATACTGGCGTGTTACCGGGTTGCCTTGCGCGTCAAGACGTCCAAAGACCACATAAAGATGGCCGCTCGGTATTCCCGGCGAAAGACGTTGGCGAAACTCGATATAGGCGGGATCACCGGTCTTGGTGCGATTGGCGGTGAGCTTCACAGCGTTGCCATTGACGCTGCCATGCGCAGCACAGGTCAATTGCGGTATCTCTGCAGCATATGCCGAGACATTGCTTGCAGCGGTCGGCTGCGGTGACGATTGACACGCCGCAAGCGACAGTGAGACCACCAGAACCGGCAGTGTTTTTGCGAGTGACGAACAGGACAGCTTGATTTTACGCACGATGAAAACTTTCAGCCAATCAATAGATGTAGGGCAATACACGCCAGGTGCTTGCACGATAGACGTCGTATTCTTCTGCAAAGGCTTCACTCATCATCGTTTCCTCTGGACCCACCCGTGAGAAGAACAGATAGCCAAATCCAACAATCCCTGCAAATCCTGCAATATAGTTAGGCAAGAGCAGCGCTTGCGCAATGGCAAGGCACCAGAATGCCGTATACATCGGATGCCTGACGTGTTTGTAGATTCCTGTTGTGATGAGTTTGTGATCCTGTTTCAGTTGCAATGATACTGACCACATTTTTCCGAGCGCTTTATGCGTAAGCCTGAAAAGCACAAGCGCGATAATCCCGACGATGATGCCGAGTGCAAGCAGCATTGGATGCCCAGGATAGGATGCAAATCTCGGGAATCCGGTAACAAGGTATATGCCTGGTATTATGCCAAGTCCCGTCAGCGATATGGCCATCCGTAGGGTATCTGCTCCCGGCCGGCGATCAACGGTGAGCCGGCTTCGGCGAGCGCGGCGATCAAAGGGCCGGCGCAACAAATACCAACCAACGACCAGAAACGCCCACAGAGCCTTTCCAGCTAAAGCAAGGCTTATCATGTAATGGCAGGCCCCACGATCTTGAGGCTGTCCTTGGAACAGAGAGTTTTCTCGCAGGGCAATCCGCCGCGGGCGGCGATATCTGCAAAACGTTGAGGCCCACAAAGAATTGCATGCCAGGAATAATGTGTCCGTTTATCTACACCAAATACGAACTGGCGGTGCACGCGGAAAAAGTCGCGCCGGATTGCCTTGTAAGTCTCGTCGCAAAGCTGGTGTCTGAAACGCACTTGCATAAGAACAGGTGATTTTCCTTTTGCAATATCGAGATCTCTGATCGGATCAGATTTGTAAAAGTTCATTGGGTCAGTCAGCGATTGGGCATCAATCCAGGTCGTATTGCTTTGTGCGACATTGGCCACACAATCTCGCAAGCGTGATGCTGCAGGATGTAGTGCGACTTTGAGCAGGCTGGAGCCTACGGTAAGTAGTCCGTAGCGTCGCGATTTATTGCGCTTCACCGCTTCATCTATAATCGGGAGTGCGCAAATTGCGCCCAAGCTATGGGCGGCAATAATAACCTCGGTATCGCTTGGAGCTTCACTGATCAATGACGCGGCATGACCGACGACTTTTTCCATCTTCGTCATAACGTCTGAGCGCTTTCCGCGTGCCATGTCGCGAGCAAATGTCCAGTCGTCCATGAGCAGCAAAAGATGTAATTTTGCAGCAGAAAACCACAGTAGACATATCCCAGCCAAAAGACTTGTCCCTGCCAAAACAAATGGGCTGTTCGGAAAGGCATCGTCGACCAAGTATCCCATGCCAATAGATGTAATCACAATGGCTGCAAGCACGAGCAGTGGATAAACAAAGAACAGCGCATAGCGCCAGCTTGTCATGATGAAGCGGAAAAATGTGCCACTGACGATAAAGTCGAGCAGTGCAAGCAGTCCGCTCAGCAGGCGGACGACTGGATTTCTGGAGGCGTAAAACAGCGTGATATCGCCAAGCCCGTAAAGCACGAAATCGGTATGAGCCGCCCAGTCATCACCCTTGGCATGCAAACTGAAGCGACCCATGGCAACGCCGTCTTCGACAGCGCTGACAGATAGGGGGGAAGGCTCCGAGACGGTCATGTCGTAAACAGGCGCAGTTTTGCCTGCCTCGCGGACAAAGCGCCGATGGTGAGCCTCTACAGGCATATGCTCAAAGCCTGGCAGTAAAATCACCAGACGCTTGAAGATCGTCATCCGCATCCTTTCCTCATCGCTTACCGATGATTGCGATCTACCTTACTTCGCTAACAAGGATTTTAGATGATCAGCGTTAACAGAACGTCGTCAGCGATAAGAAGTTGCAATAATTGGTAATGCAACTTCATTTTGGTGCCATGCGAATAGCTCCGTCAAGCCGGATCGTTTCTCCGTTTAGCATTGGGTTCTCGATAATATGCACAGCGAGCGATGCATACTCCTCTGGCTTACCAAGTCTTGAAGGGAAGGGAATGGATGCTGCAAGTGAATCCTGAACCTCCTGCGGCATTGCCAGCAGCATTGGCGTTGCGAAAATACCAGGAGCGATAGCCATAACGCGAATACCGAAGCGAGCAAGTTCCCGCGCCGCTGGCAGGGTAAGGCCTGCAATGCCGGCCTTGGAAGAGGCGTAGGCAGCCTGTCCGATTTGACCGTCGAATGCAGCGACCGAAGCGGTAGAGATAATCACACCGCGCTCGCCTGTTTCCAAGGGATCAAGCTTGGCGGCTGCATCTCCCACCAAGCGCAGCATATTGAACGAGCCGATAAGATTGACCTCGATCACGCGCCGGTAAAGTTCCAGATCATGCGGGCCATCTCGTCCGACAATACGTCCGGCATTTGCTATGCCAGCGCAATTGACGAGAACACGCGGTGTGCCAAATTTTTCGGTGACCTGACGCACTGCGCCTTCTGCATCGCTTGCACTGGAAACGTTGCAGCCGAGTGCAATGCCGCCGATTTCTTGCGCAACTTTCTGGGCAGCATCCAAATTAATGTCGAAAAGTGCCACCTTGGCGCCCTTTTCCGCAAAAAGCCGGGCCGTCGCTGCTCCAAGTCCAGATCCCCCGCCTGTTACAATAGCGGTATGTCCTTCAAGATTCATAATTTGCTCCCTTCCAGTGCAACGATTTCCTCAGCCGCTTACCATGACAAGTGTGACGCCGATAGTCGCGCCCTTTGCTCATGTACGTAACTATGTGCCTTTGACTGTCAGAAATGTGAATGGACGGTTTTGTAGTGAAATTCACTATTTTTGCATTTATGTGGTCGAGTTTCCCCAGAATCGTGGATTATGGTTCTCCGGATGGGTTGACTGCGAATAAATCTGCTTGCATTGCGACATGGCAAAGGCTTCCATGCAGCTTCGGTTGCAGGCAAGGGGGCCGGCAACAAAAAAACCTCTGAAGGTGGAAAAACATGAAGACCTACAAGAAACTCATTGCGGCGACAGCGCTTGCAATGTTGACGGGTGGGCTGATGGCAGGTGGAGCCGCAGCTAAAACTTTCGTTTATTGCTCGGAAGCATCGCCGGAAGGCTTTGATCCCGGCCTCTATACGGGCGGTAACACCTATGATGCTTCGGCGCATACGGTTTATAATCGCCTTTTGGAATTCAAGGCTGGTACGACAGAAACCCAACCAGGTCTGGCCGAAAGCTGGACAATTTCTGATGATGGTTTGCAGTACACGTTCAAGATTCGTCCGGGCGTAAAGTTCCAGACTACAGAATTCTTCACGCCGACACGTGAACTCAATGCTGACGACGTGATTTTCTCCTATGAGCGCCAGTGGAAAGAAGACAGTCCCTGGAACAAGTATGTAACAGGTACTTCATGGGAATATTTTGCCGGCATGGGCTTCCCTGAGCTCCTGCAGTCGATTGAAAAAGTCGACGACATGACAGTGAAGTTCACACTGAAGCGCAAAGAGGCTCCGTTCCTCGCAAACGTTGCAATGCCATTCGCTTCGATCATGTCCAAGGAATATGCCGACAAGCTCCAGGCTGAAGGCAAGATGAACCAGCTGAACCAGATGCCTCTTGGCACCGGTCCTTTCTCGTTTGTCGCCTACCAGCAGGATGCCGTTATCCGTTTCAAGGCAAATCCTGACTACTGGAATGGCAAGCAGAAGATCGACGATCTGGTTTTCGCCATCACGACCGATGCTTCGGTTCGCTATCAGAAGCTCAAGGCTGGTGAATGCCATTTGATGCCTTATCCAAACCCAAGCGATGTGGCCGCGATGAAAGCGGATCCAGAGTTGAAGGTGATGGAGCAGGAAGGCTTGAACGTTGCCTACCTCGCGTACAACACGCTGATTGCACCGTTCGACAAGGTTGAAGTACGCCACGCGCTCAACATGGCCATCAATAAGAAGGCAATCGTTGACGGCGTATTCCAGGGTCTGGCAACACCTGCCAAAAACCCGATCCCACCGACAATGTGGTCCTATAATGACGCCATTGAGGACGACAAGTACGATCCTGAAGCAGCCAAGAAAATGCTTGCAGATGCCGGTGTAAAGGATCTTTCCATGAAGATCTGGGCGATGCCAGTTTCACGCCCTTATATGCTCAACGCTCGCCGCGCTGCGGAATTGATGCAGTCTGATCTTGCAAAGATCGGCGTCAAGGCCGAGATCGTGTCTTATGAGTGGGCCGAATATTTGAACAAGTCCAAGGCAAAAGACCGCGACGGTGCTGCTATTCTCGGCTGGACCGGTGACAATGGCGATCCAGACAACTTCCTTGATACATTGCTTGGTTGCGAAGCCGTCGGCGGTAACAATCGTGCGCAATGGTGCAACAAGGAATTTGATGCCCTGGTGAAGAAAGCCAAGGTTACAACAGACGTTGCAGAGCGCACAAAGCTCTATGAAGAGGCGCAGGTCGTGTTCAAAAAGGAAGCTCCTTGGAATACGCTTGATCACTCCCTGTCGATCGTACCGATGCGCAAGGGTGTTGAAGGCTTCCATCAGAGCCCGCTTGGTGACTTCGCCTTCGACGGCGTAGACATTACCGAGTAAGAGCTGAAAACTTGTAGGAAGGGCGTCCGTCAGGCGGGCGCCCTTTTTTCTTCCGAGCAAAAATGCGTTAAGGCAGCCGGAAGCACCGCCACCGATTGTGGCTGGAAGGTTCGATATGTTCAGATTTATTATGGGACGCGTGGCGGTTATGGCCCTGACTTTTGTCGGTGTATCCATCATCGCTTTTTCCTTTATTCGCATGCTTCCGGGCGATCCGGTTGCGTTGCTTTCAGGCGAACGTGTCATGTCGCCAGAACGTCATGCAGCTATTTCGCGCGATCTTGGCTTCGACCAGCCGATCATCATTCAATATTTCGACTATCTTCGGGGTATTCTGCACGGTGATTTCGGAACATCAATTGTTACCAAGCAGCCGGTTGTTGAACAGTTTTTCAATCTGTTTCCAGCAACGCTTGAGCTTTCAATTTGCGCAATTCTTTTTGCGGTTTTGCTTGGCATTCCAGCTGGTGTTTTCGCAGCGATCAAGCGCGGTTCCTTTCTCGATCAGTCAATCATGGGAACTGCCCTGATAGGCTTCTCGATGCCCATCTTCTGGTGGGGCCTGCTGCTGATCATGCTCGTATCCAACACATTGCACTGGACGCCCGTATCTGGCCGCATCTCACTGATGTTCTTTTTCCCGCCAGTGACCGGATTCATGCTGATCGATTCACTGATTTCTGGACAGTCGGGTGCTTTCAAGTCAGCCGTCAGCCACTTGATCCTGCCAACGATTGTGCTCGGCACTATTCCGCTGGCGGTTATCGCGCGTCAAACTCGTTCCGCAATGCTCGAGGTATTGTCCGAGGATTATGTGCGCACCGCTCGTGCCAAAGGCCTGGCTCCATTGCGCGTTATCGGTATTCACGCGCTGCGAAATGCCATGATCCCCGTTGTTACAACCATCGGTCTCCAAGTTGGCGTCATGCTGGCCGGAGCAATCCTGACAGAGACGATTTTCTCTTGGCCGGGTATCGGAAAATGGTTGGTCGATTCCGTCAGCCGCCGCGACTATGCGGTAATTCAGGGCGCTTTGCTCATCATCGCCGCCACCATCATGTTGGTCAATCTCGCTGTCGACTTGCTCTACGGCCTGATCAATCCGCGCATTCGACATTGAGGGGATAGATCATGGCCCAGACAAATATTCAAAGTGGAACCTCCACCGATTCATCTCTCCGACGGCAGCTTGCCGAGTTTTGGTATTATTTCTCGGAAAATCGTGGTGCCGTCATCGGCCTGGCAGTTTTCATATTGCTGATTATAACGGCTATTTTTGCACCATGGATTGCCCCGCACGGCCCGGCAGATCAGTACCGCGATGCTGTACTCCTGCCACCAATCTTCCAGGAAGGCGGACGTGCAGGCTATCTGCTTGGAACAGATGCCGTTGGTCGAGATATTCTCTCGCGTCTGATTTACGGCGCGCGCTATTCACTGTTTATCGGTATTGTCGTCACCTGTATCGCGCTTGTCGGCGGTATTTTTCTAGGTGTTATCGCTGGCTATTTCCGCGGTTGGGTCGATACAGTTATTATGCGCCTGATGGATGTCATCCTGGCCTTTCCATCATTGTTGCTTGCTCTGGTTCTGGTAGCAATTATCGGGCCGGGATTGACCGGGGCAATGATCTCCATCGCGCTGGTGTATCAACCGCATTTCGTGCGTTTGACCCGCGCTGCGGTGATGGCCGAAAAGACGCGTGATTATGTGGTGGCCGCAAAGGTTGCCGGTGCTGGTCCGCTGCGGTTAATGTTCAAGACGATCCTGCCTAACTGCATGGCACCGCTGATTGTTCAGGCGACGCTCTCATTTTCCAATGCGATTCTTGACGCTGCAGCACTGGGCTTCCTGGGTTACGGTGCTCAGCCACCGGCATCGGAATGGGGAACAATGCTGGCCGATGCACGTGAATTTATCGCAAGCGGTCAATGGTGGGTGGTAACGCTGCCCGGTCTCGCAATTCTGATTACAGTGCTTGCTATCAATCTCGTCGGTGACGGATTGCGCGATGCGCTTGATCCAAAACTGAAGAGGAGCTGAACATGAGCAAGCTACTCGAAATCAAAAATCTTTCTGTCGGCTTCGATACCAGCAATGGCATGTTTATGGCCGTCCAAGGCATTGATTTATCGGTCGAAGCTCGCGAAGTCCTGGCAATTGTCGGTGAATCCGGTTCTGGAAAATCCGTTGCGATGCTGGCTGTTATGGGGCTGCTGCCCAAATCAGCAACAGTCACTGCCGACAGCATGACATTTGATGGTCACGACATGCTGACAATGACGAGCAAACGTCGACGTGAAATCATCGGGCGCGACGTTGCGATGATCTTTCAAGAGCCTATGGCGAGCCTTAATCCGTGTTTCACTGTTGGATTCCAGCTGGAAGAAGTTCTGCGGGTTCATATGAAACTCGACAAGAAAGCAAGGCGAGCCCGTGCCATAGAGCTCTTTAAACAGGTCGGTATCCCGACCCCGGAAGAGCGGCTCAACTCTTATCCGCATCAGATGTCAGGCGGGCAGTGTCAGCGCGTCATGATCGCTATCGCGATTGCGTGCAATCCAAAGCTGCTGATCGCAGATGAGCCAACGACCGCGCTTGACGTTACCATCCAAAAGCAAATTCTGGATTTGCTTGTTCGTCTTCAAGCCGAGCATGGCATGGGATTGATTATGATCACGCATGATATGGGTGTAGTGGCTGAAACCGCTGATCGTGTGATCGTTCAGTATAAGGGCACCAAGATGGAAGAGGCCGATGTGCTGACGCTTTTTGAGGCGCCCAAGAGCCCATATACCCGCGCATTGCTTTCCGCTCTTCCCGAAAATGCGACCGGCGATCGACTTTCGACCGTGGCTGATTTCATGAAAAACGAAGCAGCCAATGCAGGAGCTGCATCATGAGCGAGATTGTACTCGAAGGCCGCAATATCGTACGCGAGTATCACGTTGGCGGTGGCCTGTTTGGAAAGGCAAAGACTGTTCAGGCTGTAAAGGGCGTGAACTTCACTGTTGAGAAGGGCAAGACGCTTGCAATAGTGGGCGAAAGCGGATGCGGAAAATCGACACTTGGTCGTATTCTGACGCTGATCGATCCGCAGACATCTGGCGAATTGCTCATTGACGGCAAGCCTATCAATATTGCCAAAGACAAGGTGACGACCGAAATGCGCCGCAAGGTGCAGATCATTTTTCAGAATCCTTATGGTTCGCTGAATCCACGTCAGAAGATTGGTGAAGTTCTAGGCGAACCATTGCTGCTGAATACCAAGAAGACCGCTGCAGAGCGGCGCGAACTTGCCATGCAGATGCTGGTAAAAGTAGGCCTTGGCCCTGAACACTATAATCGCTACCCGCATATGTTCTCCGGCGGCCAGCGTCAGCGTATCGCCATAGCGCGCGCACTGATGTTGAGCCCAAGCCTGCTTGTTCTGGACGAGCCGGTTTCTGCGCTCGATCTTTCGGTGCAGGCGCAGGTTCTCAATCTACTTGCGGATCTGCAGGATGAGTTCAACTTGACTTATGTTTTCATCAGTCATGATCTGTCGGTGGTTCGTTATATCGCCGATGACGTTATGGTCATGTATTATGGTGAGGTGGTTGAATACGGTACGCGCGACGAGGTGTTTTCAAACCCGCAACACAGCTATACCAAGACGCTGTTTGCGGCGACGCCGAAATCTGACGTGGAGAGCATCCGAGCGCGTATTGCAAAGAAAAAAGCTGCCGCTTGAGTGAAGCCCGATTTGCAATCGGGCATTTACTCATTGAGCTTCAACAGGAGGAATGTCCGTGAGCAAAAAGCAGTCGATTTCATCTGCCCCGACAGATGGCAGCAAGGTGCAGATTTTCTGGACAGATGAAGATGGGCAGGAAAACCAATCCATCGGGCAGTATCGTTCGTTGGATCGCCTCAAAGTTACCGGCGGTCAGTGGGATGAGACCGATGCCGGATGGTGGGTATTTACCGATTCCAGCACGCAGAAAAAGGTAACGCCAACGGGATGGATGCCTGCTGGCAAATCGGATGAGTCCGAAGAAAACGAAGAAGAATAGCAAGAGCGGCGCTAAGTCCGGAAGTTAGGACGGACCTGACTATTTCTTCTGATGTTTGAGCAGACCGCGAACAATATCGTCAGCGGAAATCATGCCAAGAATAGCGCCTTTTTCGACAACGCCGACATCACCGCTATTCTTGGCCACTGCCTGCATCACATCCCGCACAGGTGTATCGGGCCGGGCAGTGGCCGCGAATGGCCGGTCACCGCGTGAACGGTCAAGTGGAACCATGATGTCGGCCGCTGTAAGCACTCCAAGTGGATTCATATTGGCAACGAAATCCGCCACATAATCATCTGCCGGGTTTAGAAGAATATCCTGCGCTGTTCCGCACTGAATTATGCGGCCACCTTCCATGATGGCAATGCGATTGCCGATTTTCATCGCTTCATCAAGGTCGTGACTGACAAACACGATTGTCTTCTTCAGTCGATCCTGCAAGCTCAGAAGCTCGTCTTGCAGCCTGTTGCGAATGAGAGGATCAAGGGCGGAAAACGGTTCGTCCATTAACAGGATTGGAGCTCCGGTCGCAAATGCGCGGGCAAGGCCCACACGTTGTTGCATGCCGCCCGAGAGCTCTCCAACCTTTCGCTTGGCCCAGTCTTTCAAATTGACCAGTTCAAGTTGCTGTTGAACGGCGCGCGCGCGCTCTTCCTTCGGCACTCCGGAAAGCTCCAGTCCGAAACCGACATTCTCCTCAACGGTACGCCAAGGCAAAAGTCCAAACTGCTGGAAGACCATCGACACCAGATGTTTGCGCAGGTTGCGCAAAGTCGTCTTGTCCGCCTTGCCTACGTCGATTGACTGCCCGTCATTATGAACGACGACTGAACCACGTGAAATAGGGTTGAGACGGTTGATAGCGCGCAGCAATGTGGACTTGCCAGAACCGGATAGGCCCATAAGGACCAGTATTTCGCCTTCGGCAATGGTCAGCGAACAGTTGTGAACGCCCAGAACATGACCGGTTTCAGCCTGAATCTCCGACCTGCTTTTTCCCTGGTCAGCCAAGGCCAGTGACGCGTCGGTCCGTTTGCCGAAAATAATGCAGACTTGATCAAGTGTAATCGCAGTCATTCACCTTGCTCCTTGCCGGGGCGGAAAATGCGGTCAAGCACGATGGCAACGACCACGATGACGAGACCGGCTTCAAAGCCAAGAGCTGTATTGACCGAATTAAGGGCACGGACAACCGGAACGCCAAGACCGTCGGCGCCAACCAGCGCGGCGATAACAACCATGGAAAGCGACAGCATAATGGTCTGGGTGAGGCCTGCCAGAATCTGCGGCATGGCATAGGGCAATTCAATCTTCCACAATAGTTGCCGCGACGAAGCGCCAAAGGCTTCCCCAGCTTCGACCAAATGCAGCGGGGTCGATGAGACGCCAAGATGGGTCAGGCGAATGGGGGCAGGTAGTACAAAGATTGCGGTGGCAAGCAAGCCCGGCACCATGCCAATGCCGAAGAACACGATGGCGGGAATAAGATAGACGAAGGTTGGCAATGTCTGCATCAAGTCCAGCACAGGGCGAATTGCCGAATAAAATTTGGGTCGATGCGCGGCAATGATGCCAATAGGGACACCGATACCCATGCAAAGGATGCAGGAAGAAAGCACCAAGGTGAGGGTTTCCATCGTCTCGTCCCAGTAGCCCTGGTTAACAATGAAGAGAAATCCCACAATCGTAAGAATGGTGACCGCAATTGAACGCCGCAAGGCATAGGCAACGGCAGCAAATATGGCGATCATAACCAAAGGGTGAGGGTATTTCAGCACGAACATAAGTCCGTCAATGAAACTTTGCATCACCATTGCAAGTCCGTCAAAGAACCCGGCAAAGTTGGTGGTGAGCCAATCGACGACGGCCTTAGCCGTCTTGCCGACTGGAATCTTGTCTTGTGTCAGCCAGTCCAACCGAACTATCCCTCTGTCGTTCTATCAATAAGCGGAAAAAGCCTCCCGGCCGGTTGGCCGGGCGGCACTTGTTTCATGCTCTTGTTGCACCGGCTTAAAGGCCGAGCTCTGCCTTGACAGCGGGGAGACCATCTTTGCCGTCATAGGTAGTGACACCAGCCAACCACGCATCGAGAACACCCGGATTGGCTTTCAACCATTCCGTTGCAGCGTCGGCAGCATCTTCCCCGTCATCCAGGATTTTGCCCATGATCTCGTTTTCCATGGGTAGTGTAAATTTGAGATTGGCAAGCAGTTTGCCAACATTCGGACATTCGGTTGTGTAGCCGGTGCGAACATTGGTATGGACTTCAGCGCCACCAAAATTAGGGCCAAACACGTCGTCGCCACCAGAGAGATAGGCGAGCTTGAAGTTGGCATTCATTGGATGCGGTTCCCAGCCGAGGAACACCACAGGCTTTTCGGACTTGGTATCTTTCGCAACTTGGGCGAGCATGCCTTGCTCGGATGACTCGGCAAGCTGGAAACCCTTCAGGCCAAACTGGTCTTTCGAAATCATGTCAAGGATGAGGCGATTGCCGTCATTGCCAGGCTCGATACCATAGATCTTCCCGCCGAGATCATCCTTGAATTTGGCGATATCCTTGAAATCCTTCAGGCCCTTGTCATAAAGATATTGTGGCACGGCAAGCGTATATTTCGCGCCGGTCAGGTTCGGACCGAGGTCCTCAACGGTCTTGTTCTCAATATAGGGTTTGATATCAGCTGATTGCGTTGGCATCCAATTGCCAAGAAAAATATCAATGTCTTTTTTGCCGAGGGAGGCATAGGTCACAGGCACCGACAGGACTTTTATGTCGGTGCTGTAGCCAAGCGCCTTAAGCACTTCGGCTGTTGTTGCGGTTGTGGCGGTCACATCAGTCCAGCCGACATCGGCAAAGCGTACGTTTTTACAGCTCTCAGGTTCGGCAGCCAAAGCGGTGCCCGCCGAAAGCACCAAAGCCAAGGTAACAGTCAATTTGGACAGAGTTTTCATATTTGTTTTCCCCTTCCGGCTTTTCCCGGCATTCAATCTGCTGAACCAAGCATCAAACGGGCAGCCATTCAAGCATAGGCGCGCATAAATCCGGTCAAATAGCGACAGTTGTTGATATTCCACAAAAAGTGAACGCTGTACTCATGCTGTGGCTTCAAGCCAGAACGCAAGTCTGGTTAAAGCGGTTATGGCAAAATTATACTTCAGTTATTCGGCAATGAATGCCGGTAAATCGACGCTTCTCCTGCAGGCTTCTCACAACTATCGAGAGCAGGGTATGCGAACCATACTGTTCACTGCCGGTCATTATGCAGAAAATGGTGTGGGGAGAATAACATCAAGGCTTGGCGTCAGTGCACCTGCCGAACTTTATTGGGACGATGACGATCTGTTTGCACGAATCAAGGATGCGAATGGTGAAGCTCCGCTCAGTTGCGCATTTGTTGATGAGGCACAATTTCTGACCAAGGAACAAGTGTGGCAGCTTGCCCGCGTAGCTGACAGATTGAACATTCCAGTTATGTGTTTTGGTCTTCGTACCGACTTTCAGGGAAAGCTCTTTCCTGGTTCCTCTGAACTCCTCGCTATTGCCGATACATTGCGTGAAATCCGGACAATCTGCCATTGTGGAGCCAAGGCTACCATGGTGGTGCGTAAGGACCAAACCGGCAAGGCGCTCACTGAAGGAAATCAGGTTGCCATCGAAAAGTCTGTCTATGTTTCGCTCTGCCGTAAACATTGGGAAGATGAAACCGGACATTCTTTATAGGGCAACCGTATAATTAGCCGATATTCTTCGCTTGCAAGTCCGCTCCCGCCGTTGTCATCTGGCTGCAGGCATTGTTTGACAAGATGTAATTGCTATATGCAATCGGGATCATGGTTGATATTTCAATTACGCAATAGGGGAGATTTATAATGGCGAGTTTGCAAGATTTCGACGCTGAGATTGAAAAGACCAAAACAATGGTCAACGACATGCGTGCGAAGATTGATCAGTCCAGCGTTGTTCTCGATAAATTCGCCAAAGCAGATGCAAAGATTGGCGCCGCCGACTTTGACATCGAGAATGCGCGCATCGACGACGTGTTGCGCCAGCAAAAGGCAATGGAAGGCAATATTGCCGAGTTGATTATCGGCCTGGAGGATGCCACCAACATTTTCGGTACAGAATTCGAAAGCATGAAGGGCTATTCGGGCTGGGAAAAATTTATTGGCGTGTTTTCCAAGGACAAGATGCAGCGTCTGCGCTCCGATAGGGTGCGCAACATGTCGCTCGCGGGCAATCTTCAGGAGCTTCTTACCAAATCAGATCGCATCGTCGGTATTTTGAAAGAGCAAAAAGTTGTTCTCGATGCCCGGTACAAAACCTCGGAAAACAGCCTGGCAACAGTGATTGAGCGCCGCAAGACCACTATTGCTACGCTTGAAGCGACTCAAAAGCGTATCGAAGAACTTAATCCGCTATTGCTTGACATCGAAAACCGCATTGCCGCGTCGACCGATCAAGGGACACGGGCGCAACTTGAGGGAGAGCGCTCCAAGCTTGCCACCGAGTATAATGAGCGTCAGGCCAAGGAACAGGAACTGCTGGCTGAGAGCCAGACTCTTGAACGCTATACCTCGATGTTCCAGACATTTGTTGACTCGCTCAACAATCAGATCGCCGCTCAAAGCACGCTGATCAACAAGCTAGCTATCGATACCGAACAGCGCATTGTGCTTTATAAGGCTCTGGAGGACTCTCTCAAGACTGCAGCTCAACAGGACGTTGCCCACAAGATCAACACGCTTGGCAGTCAGGTGGACAAGGCGGCCGAGGAAACCATGGCTGGTGTTGGTGCCGCTGCACAAAAACACATTGGCGACCTTCTCGAGATGCACGAAAAGAACATGGTCAGTTCGCAAGATATTCAGCGCCGCAAGAAGCTTGCAGATGATGCATTTGCCCGCAGATTCTCTGAAGTCCTCAAAAAACATAATTCTGCCGATTACGTTCAGAGTTAATTCATGGCGGAGAATGCAGATCTGGCGGCGGCGGAACGTTACTTCGGTGCAATCCGTGCAGCATTGGATGGGCTTGAAGTTTTCCTGAACAATCAAGACTCGCCGCTTTACAAGCATGATCTGGTTGCTCAGACCGTTGCAGAATATCTCGAGCGGCTGGACGCATCATTTGAGTGCTGGCGTAACAGGCTTGGCTTTACAGAGCGCTTCCGCATATCCAAGGCGGAAAGCGGCTTTCCTGTATTCCAGAACGTGCTGGAACTGGAAAATGACAAGAAGGAAGCAAAGGGACGACTTGCTGCCATATCGCCGGTGGAAACATTGCGCAGCGAGATGGTGGATTTCATCCTGCGCCACCGCGAGTTTCCGCGTGATTTACAAAAATCCATAGCTGAGCGCATCTATCTGGAGACAGTTTTGAAAGGCGAGGTTTTTTCGCCATTCGTACTTCCCACAACGATCCGTGTTTCAGTAAATCCAAAGACAATGCGTCCGTTTTACGTCGTGCATTGGGGAGCCTTCGATGGTGCTTCGAACCTCCCGCTGATCTATATGGCAGTCATTGAGGATTCTTCGGAAGACATCGTCGAAACACTGGTCCAGAAGGATGGAAAGCTCAATCCAAAAGTCAAAATTCCACTTCCAGTGGGTGGTTTGCTGAACCCCGATCTGGCAAGCCGTTTCGATGATTTTGCGGCGAAAAATTCCGCCTATTCACTATCCCCCGTAACAATCGCGATGAGCCTAGACAAGGATTTCCCAGAATTGCACCCCAAGCAATTGCGCCGAATTGTTCTAGGCCCATTCTATACGGCGGGGATCACAGAGCATAACCAGAAAGTTGCAGATGTGCTTGAGCGTGTCCGTCGGCCTGAAGACGCGTGGCTGTTGACCTGGACCATGCAGGAAGTGTTCTCGACAGCCGAGAAACCGGGAAAACGCGGCATCTGGTCTTCAGAACCGTCTCGCGAAGAATTTCATATTAATACTGACGATCTGGAAGCCACCCGACAGGGTGTAAGTTACTACGAGCAGCACGCTCTGGTTCCTCATGAAGCATATCAGGCGCTCTACGCCTCTGGGGAAGCATCGCGGATTTTTACCGGCTTTGAAACGCATATCCTGTCGAATGGGCAGGTTATCAGCGGCATTTAAAAGGACTGAGTTCATGGATGTCGGCCTGACGACGATTGAAGAAAAAGATATCGACAAACACCTTCCGGTTGCGAACGCAATGGTGACGCGATTTGTTTCGCTTGAAACCAGCGAGGGGCAGTCGGGCACCGAGATCGCGGGCACTGGCCGTCGTTTCGTTTCGACAGTCTCAACTGGCGGGCTACGCAAGACGCGTGAGGTCGAATTTGCCAAAACTGTGCAATCTGTGCGGGCGGATGACCCGATGTTGTCGATCGCCCAGCACACATTGTTGTTCAGAGCGCGACGCGGCGTCGCTATTGCTCTTGCCGTAGCGGATGTCTTTGGAAGGCAGAGCGACTTTGAAAGCCTGATGGCGCGCAATGCCTCTGCGCCGCTGCAGGGTGAGGAGGCCAGCCATTTCAAACGTCTCCTATCAGCGGCATCCTACATTGCGGCATTTTCTCTGTCTGCCTATCTGGCCCAATTAATCGAAGCGGACGGGGAGCCTGCAAATGATATTGCCGAGCCGGATTTCCTGTTTGACACGTCGCAGGATGCATTGAAGTCAGTAATCGCTGGACTGGATCGCGCCATAAGCGGGGTAAAGGACGAACAGACAATGCTGGCACGAGCCAAGGCTTTTGCAGCGCTCAGTATTGACGGGCTTTTGCAGCGAAAGGGTCGATTTGAAGGGCTGGGCAGTTTTGATGACATGCACCTGCGGCTGGATAGCGACGATTTCACATTGGATGGCTTCGACGTAGCGCCGTCAAAAAAACGCACGCCGCTGGTCATGACGTTCAGAAAGCCGAGCGAAGTTGTCGGCAATCACATCGCCAAATATCAGGCGTTAAAATTATCCAAAATGCTGATGGCTTATGATTTTGACAGACAGCTCAACCCGTTCGTGGAACTCGGTGGATTCCTGTTCACATTCATTGGCGACGGCGCGCCGGGTACGGGTAAAACAACACTGATCCAGATGATAGCGGGACTCGTCAATGATTACTGTCAGGTTGCTGGCTATGCCTTTCATTACGAAAACTTTGGTGTAGACCAGATATCCTCATATCAAGGCAAATCGGGTCAGAACTGTAAGCAGTTCGTTACCAATGTTCTCAATCCGCGTACCATCGGTTTCGGTACGATCGACGATATTGATCAGGTCGCCGCCAAGCGCTCGGATGACCGGGCTTCATCGGGCCAGCATGAGATAACCGGCGTTCTGATGGAAGCTTTTGCAGGTGCTTCGACTGTTGTGAGAGGCAACTGCTCTTTCGGCATGTTCTCCAACTATCCGGAGAATGTCGATGATGCTCTGCGCCAGCGCGCTGGTGCGCGTTGGCTGGTTGATGGTCCGCAGACACGCGACGACTATATTGACATCTTTGCGCTGCTGGCAGGTAAGAACCACAAGATTCCGCTTGGGGACCATAAGCTCTATGAAGCACAGCAAATTCAACGTGCGGTGGAGACTGCATATGAGGAATTGTCGAAGCCACAAGAAGATGGGCTGAAAGTCGTCTACGACCGTTTCATAAAGGATAATGGCCAACCCGAAACATTGTCCGATGTTGGCACATATCTCCATATGATCAAAGAGCGCGAACCGCGTTTCACGGGACGTGCGATCAAAAACGTCACCGATGCAATCAAGATGCGGGCAATGGATGTCGAGCTGCCGGACGAGTGGTTTGAAAAACCCGAAACGTTCATGCACAAGAATTATGATGATAAGAAAGCGATGATTGAGGCGCTGCGTAAACCGTTCACGATGGATATGGTGTTACAGGAAATCAATCGTTATGCGGATTCGGAATTCCGCTATGCCGACAAGTCCGACGATGCCGCCATCGACAAAATGGTGCGTGATGCAAGGCTGCGCGAGCGTGCTGTCAAGGAAGTCGAGGCGTTGAAAGCCAAGGGGCAATGGGAAGCCTGATGGAACTGCTCTACCAGAATGATCTGATTTATGGGCGGTTGTTGAAAATTGACCAGCCGCACCTTGTTGAGCGGTACAATAAAGCGCTTCAATCCTTTGGCTTTCCAGCTAGCAAGCTGAATGAGTTCGACATTGACAGGACAGGATTCTCGCCACAGATCGCCGAAGAACTGAAGGATCCCGCTTATCTTGATCCGAATGGCGTGAACAGGCGCTTCATTATCCTCACGCCGTCGCAAGCTGACTTGCCTGTTGTTCACACGCAATTCTCCAATACGTCGCAATTGATGTACGAGTTTTTTTCGAGCAATGCCCGGGCGATCAATGCGCTGACTATCAAGGATGTCCTTTACGGCGAGATCGAAGATTCGGTTTCGGTTGTCTCTGATATCGAAGATCTGCTTTCCATTAATCAGGTCGAGTTTCGCGTGCTTTCAGCGCAAAACGTTATGGCGCGGGCTTCTGAGCTGCGCTTGCTGGCCGACCGCCTCAAAGATGAGCCTGACGCATGGCGCGACAATGCAATGCTGGAGCGTATGGTCGAGCTTGCCAAAGTCACGGGTGATATCCGCGAAAACTCGCTGGTTCCCGACAAGGTGCTTTTCAGGCACAGCGCCTTTTGGACCAGTCATTTTGGCGGGATCTATATTTTTGTCGATGACAATACGACTACTGTTATCGGGAATCCTGAGGCACCGGGTTTCCGGCGCTCGCGTCCCTGGCAGGTCAATTATATTTCGATCAAGGATGCCGAGCAGGTTTTCCAGTTCCTGAGCACGACGTCGCGTATTGAATTGCCGCGTGCATCGTGGATCGAGCAATCGGGTTATCTGGAAAATCGCGGCGAGATGATTATTCGTCACCTGATCCAAACGCTGGAGCCAGAGCGTGATTTAAAGAATATCGACCGGATTTGGCTGCAAACATGGATCCATGCCAATGCCAGCCTGATCAATCATGATGGCACATGGCCATTTCTCAACGCAGTGAAGCGGGAGATCGGACAATCCGGCCAGTTAAATATATCTGAAACCGATCCGTCGCGGCGATTTCTTGTTGTCCGAGCGTTGCCCAAGCATCCCGATGCATGGCTGGTGAATCAGCTGATCAGTGATTTTGTGCCTTGGGATTTTCTGTCGCGCTATGTGTTTAACAAGCCCGGTTTTTATGCCGATTATCAACGCTGGAGCCTTCCTTATCAGGAACACGTTGTCGATATTCTCAAAACAACCTATTTGAAGGACAAGGAAGGGCTGCGAAAGCGGCTCTATGGACTTGACCAGTGAAGGAAACAGGATGCTCGAGCCCGTAGTTAATTTTTTCAGCCGAATATTCACCTATATCGGACGTGGTATCGGGTTTATTGTCGGTATCCTCCTGTGGCCGTTCATGTGGGCGGGCAGCTGGTATACTCAGAGGGGTTTTATTCTCAAGATTGTGGTGGGTCTTGCTCTTCTCCTCTGGCTGGGTCTTTACGGTTATTTCTTTTACAACACGCAGGCCTGGACCAATTTTAATCCGGATTATGTTGCGTCCTACAATTTCAAGAATCAGACAGCGCCTGCTGGCGAGCCATTGGCTGCGCCCGCTGCAGCTGCGACGACGGGCACAAATGTTGCCAAGACCTGTGCTCGTTCCGCAATTGTAACAGTCACTGCGGATTTGACGGATTTCAACGTCAACCAGAATGCCTGGATCTCCTCGATGCTGCTCTACAAGCTCGGATTTTTCGGTATGGATTGGGACAGGACGCCATTTCTTGATAACAAGGCATCCTTTCAACGAGGTATCAATTCAGCCGTCCGCCGAACGGGTATAGAGTTGGTCGATACGTTGGGGCGCGTTCGCGGCACCTCACAGATCGATGGCGACCTGCAAAAGGCTCGCGGTAATCTGCAGTTCACCGAGGATGCATGGTATTTCGGCCTCAATCCATTTGGTCCGAAAACGCCGACGCCAAGCTATTACCGCTCGGCTGTGAATGATCTGCGCACATTCAATACAAAGCTGGAAAACTGCAACGCGATCTTCGACGCGCGTGCGGATAATCTGATTCAGTTTATCGATCGTATCGCCAATGATATCGGTGCCACATCAGCTATCCTGAAAGATCGTTCCGAAAATCATAATAATGGCTGGTTCGATACGCGTGCCGATGATCGTTTCTGGTTCGCTTATGGTCAGCTCTACGCTTATTACGGCTTGATGAATGCTGCACAGGTCGATTTCAGGCAGGTGCTGGATGAAAAGCATCTCACGCCGCTATGGGATGGTATGGACGGCCAATTGCGCTCTGCTCTGGCTATTCAGCCCTGGATCATCGCCAATGGCAGTGAAGGGGGCTGGCTGTTGCCAAACCACCTAACGACCATGGGTTTCTATATTTTGCGCGTCCGCTCGAACCTGATCGATATCAAGCAGGTGCTGCAACAATAAGCGGGCTTTGATAGGTGAGGCGGGCTTAGCCCCGCCTCTTCTCAATCAAACCGGCAGGGCCGATGTTTCCTTAACTTCTTCCATGACCGCATAAGTATGGGTTTCGCGAACGCCCGGTAGCGAAAGCAGCGCATCGGAAAGAAAACGCCGGTAATGCTCCATATCGGCGACACGGGCTTTGATCAAATAGTCGAACCCGCCGGCGACCATATGACATTCCATCACGTCCGGGTTACGGCGCGTTGCAGCGGCGAAAGTTGCGAAAACGTCCGGTGTGGTGCGATCCAGCTTGATCTCGACAAAAACCAGCATTGCGCGATCGAGCTTTTTCGGCGACAATTTTGCTGTGTACCCAAGTATATAGCCGTCACGGGATAGGCGTTTCACCCTTTCGGTTGTCGCTGTTTGGGAAAGGCTGATACGTTCGGATAATTCAGTATTGGATAGCCTTCCATCTTTTTGCAGCTCGCGCAGAATCCTGCGATCGAGACTGTCCAAACTCTTCATCTCTAAAAAATTCCCCATTTTAGTTTTTTACTCTGATTAGGCTGTTTTTATTGGTGAGAATAACCAGCTGGAATAGATTATATGGAAAAAATCAATAAGGGGAAGCCTGATGACTAACCATTCGCCATCCACCCAAGATTTTTCCGCGCCCTATGCTGTCGATGATCAGCAATTGGTCGCTGATTTGCTGCACACCATTGCGCTTTCCGAACCGGTAAACCGGCGTATCGACGAGCGTGCCAGTAAATATATCGCGACGATCCGCAAAGAAGCGAATGGCATTGGCGGCGTCGAGGATTTTCTTCGCGAGTATGGACTTTCGACGCGTGAAGGCTTGGCCTTGATGGTGCTTGCCGAAGCACTCTTGCGCGTGCCGGATGCTGCTACACAAGATAAGTTGATTGAAGACAAACTCAAGCAGGGCCACTGGTCCGAGCATGAGCCGAGCGGCGATACGTGGTTCGTTTCTGCCTCAGCTTGGGCACTTGGCCTTTCCGCTAAAGTTATCAAGCCAGGTGAAACGCCGGAGGGTGTATTATCGTCACTGGTCAAGCGGATCGGGTTGCCAACTGTTCGCACCGCCACCAAACAGGCTATGCGTTATCTTGGTCATCACTTTGTACTGGGCGAAACCATCAAGGACGCCTTGAAACGTGCCGGTACAAACGAAGCCAAGGGCTATCGCCATTCCTTCGATATGCTGGGGGAAGGCGCGCGGACACGTAAGGATGCGCAGGGCTATTTCAAATCCTATTCAGATGCGATTGATGCCATTGGCCGCGCTACGGGTAATAAGAAGTTGCCGGATCGTATGGGGATTTCTGTCAAACTGTCAGCGCTGCATCCGCGTTATCTTGCAACACACCATGATCAGGTCATGGCTGAATTGGTGCCTGATCTTTTGGCTCTGGCGCAAAAGGCGAAGTCCTATGATTTGAACTTCACGGTTGATGCGGAAGAGGCGGACCGGCTTGAGCTGTCTCTGGATGTGATTGACCGCGTTTTTGCTGATCCGTCACTGCATGGTTGGGACGGGTTCGGCCTTGCCATTCAGGCTTATCAGAAGCGTGCTCTCGCGGTCATCGATCACGTTGACAAGCTTGCCGCCCGCCATAACCGCAAGATGATGGTGCGGTTGGTCAAGGGCGCCTATTGGGATACTGAAGTGAAGCGAGCCCAGGAGCGCGGTCTCGCCGACTATCCAGTATTTACGCGCAAGCCTGCGACTGACGCTTCTTATATGGCCTGCGCCAAGCGTATGCTTGATGCTCGACCGCGGATTTTTCCTCAGTTTGCGACCCATAATGCGTTAACAGTCGCAATGATTCTGGAAATGGCCGGAGACGACAAGACTGGTTTTGAGTTTCAGCGCCTGCATGGCATGGGTGAAAGTCTTTATAAGCAGATCACCGAAAAGAATGACAAGATTGCTTGCCGCATATACGCGCCAGTAGGTGGATATCGCGATCTTCTAGCCTATCTCGTGCGCCGTTTGCTTGAGAACGGGGCAAATTCTTCATTTGTTTCGGTGGTTGGCGACAATAATGTGCCGATTGCCGATCTTCTGGTTCGTCCTACCGAGAAGCTGAATGACGGCAAGGGCTATCGTCATCCCAACATTCCGATGCCTCTGAAACTTTACGGCAAACGCACAAATTCGGCCGGTGTCGAACTTGGCGACAGGAAAGCATTGGCACGTCTCTTATCGGGCATTGCCAAGGCATCGAAAAGCGTTAAGGCCGTTCCATTGATTGACGGAAAACCATCGGGAAAAACGCAGGACGTGATTTCTCCCGTTAATGGTGCAACGATCGGTTCGGTTGTTTTTGCAACCGCCGAAGAGGCAGCGAAGGCTGTCAGCATTGCACGCAAGGGCTTTGTTTCATGGTCTCGCACTGCGGTTGAAACACGCGCAAAGGCACTGGAAAAGGCGGCGGATCTGCTTGAAGGCAATCGTGATCAAATGCTTGATCTTTTGTCGCGGGAGGCTGGAAAAACTCTTGATGATGGCATTGCAGAAATCCGAGAAGCAGTCGATTTTTGTCGATACTATGCTGCTGAGGCCCGCCGCCAGTTCGCAGCGGACAAAATAATGCCTGGTCCGACGGGCGAAGATAATAAGCTTCGCCACCGGGGACGCGGTGCATTTGTGTGTATCAGCCCGTGGAATTTTCCCCTGGCAATTTTCCTGGGACAGGTAACGGCTGCGCTTGCTGCAGGTAACAGTGTGCTTGCCAAGCCGGCGGAGCAGACGCCGCTTATAGCCTATGAGGCGATCAGAATCCTGCACGAAGCGGGCATTCCGAAAGATGCACTTCTGTTCGTACCGGGTGATGGTTCGGTTGGTGCGGCACTGACATCTCATGTGGACATTGCCGGCGTTGCCTTCACGGGCTCTACTGACACGGCTTGGGCTATCAACCGCACGCTGGCTGCAAAGAAGGGACCCATTGTACCGCTCATTGCAGAGACAGGGGGTCTCAATGCTATGATCGTTGACGCAACGGCTCTGTCAGAGCAAGTGGCGGATGATGTCGTCATGTCAGCTTTCCGTTCGGCAGGCCAGCGCTGTTCAGCGCTGCGTATTCTCTACCTTCAGGAGGATATTGCGGACAATATGCTCCATATGATCGAGGGAGCTGCAAAAGAGCTGGTTCTCGGTGACCCGGCATTGGCATCTACTGATGTTGGACCAATTATCGACCGCGACCAACGCAACATGTTGCGCGATCACATCGAGGCAATGCGCAAAACTCAGAAGGTTCGTTTTGCAGGCGAGGCGCCGAGCGATGGCTTGTTCTTTGCGCCGCATATTGTTGAGCTGGATAGAGCCGATGCCTTGCAGCGCGAGGTATTCGGCCCCGTTCTGCATGTCGTCCGCTGGAAAGCAAAGGATCTGGATAAGGTGCTCGACCAGATTGCGTCGACCGGTTATGGCCTGACCTTCGGGCTGCACACACGTATCGAAGCAACGGTCGCGAAAGTCATCGACAGGCTCGACATTGGAAATATCTACGTGAACCGCAATACGATTGGCGCTGTTGTAGGAACTCAGCCTTTCGGCGGATCGGGTCTTTCCGGCACCGGGCCGAAAGCTGGTGGGCCGTCCTATTTAACGCGGTTTGCACTTGAGCAAGTCGTTTCCGTTAACACGGCTGCTGCTGGTGGAAATGCCAGCCTTATTGCCATGGGGGAATAGCAGCAAATGGGGATAGGCGTGTTCGGCCTATCCCCATTTCACGTACAGAATGCTATTGACGTTGTTAAACATTGGGGAAACGTCAATGGCCACCGTCAAGTCCGATATTGAGATTGCTCGCTCCGCTACCAAAAAAACGATTTTAGAGATTGGTGCAACGATCGGCATTCCGCCGGAACATCTGGTGCCCTACGGCCATGACAAGGCCAAACTGTCGGCAGAGTTTATCCGCTCCAAGAAGGAGGGGAAGAATGGCAAGCTCATTCTTGTAACCGCCGTTAGCCCAACGCCCGCTGGCGAGGGAAAAACCACCACCACTGTTGGTCTTGGCGATGGCCTTAACCGCATAGGCAAAAAAGCGATCGTCTGTATCCGTGAAGCTTCGCTCGGTCCGTGTTTTGGTACCAAAGGGGGCGCAGCAGGCGGTGGCTATGCGCAAGTTATCCCAATGGAAGATATCAATCTGCATTTCACTGGCGATTTCCATGCCATAACTTCCGCGCATAATTTGCTCGCGGCAATGATCGACAATCATATCTATTGGGGCAATGACCTCAATATTGATACGCGCCGGATCACATGGCGCCGGGTGATGGATATGAATGACCGCGCCCTGCGCGGCATTGCATCATCCTTGGGCGGTGTAGCCAACGGCTTTCCTCGCGAATCCGGCTTTGATATCACTGTTGCTTCGGAAGTTATGGCAATCCTATGTCTTGCCGTTGATCTTGCCGATCTTGAGAAGCGTCTTGGCGATATCATCATCGGCTACAGATTTGATCGAAGCCCTGTATATGCTCGGGATTTGAAGGCGGACAAGGCTATGGCCGTTCTGCTGAAAGATGCGATACAGCCCAATCTTGTGCAAACGCTTGAGAATAATCCAGCTTTCGTGCACGGCGGTCCCTTCGCAAATATTGCGCATGGCTGCAATTCGGTTGTTGCAACGACAACGGCTCTAAAACTGGCTGATTTTGTTGTCACAGAAGCAGGGTTCGGCGCGGATCTGGGCGCTGAAAAATTCTTTGACATCAAGTGCCGCAAAGCTGGCTTGAAGCCTGCCGCTGCCGTTATTGTCGCCACGGTTCGGGCGATGAAAATGCATGGCGGCGTTGCCAAAGTCGATCTGGGGGAAGAGAATGTCGTGGCGGTTAAATCCGGCTGTGCCAATCTCGGGCGTCATATGGAAAACGTCCGGCAGTTTGGCGTGCCGGTGATCGTTGCGATCAATCATTTTACTGCGGATACCGATGCTGAAATCGAGGCGGTCAAAGCTTTTGTGGCTGCTCACGGTGCGGAAGCAGTGTTGTGTAAGCATTGGGCGCATGGTTCGGCAGGCATAGAGGAACTCGCGCAGAAAGTTTCGGCACTGGCAGAAGGCGGATCGGCACAATTTTCGCCACTCTACGAAGATGAGCTTTCCTTGTTTGATAAAATCGAAACAATTGTAAAACGGATCTATCGCGGGGCAGAAGCAGACGCCGATGCCAGCGTTCGTGACCAACTGCGCCGCTGGGAGGAGGCAGGTTACGGCCATCTTCCGGTTTGTATGGCAAAAACGCAATATTCGTTTTCAACAAACCCTGATTTACGCGGTGCGCCAGTCAATCATGTTGTGCATGTGCGCGAGGTGCGGCTCTCGGCTGGAGCGGGCTTCGTTGTGGCAATATGCGGTGAAATCATGACTATGCCAGGCCTGCCAAAGTCTCCATCGGCGGAGCGTATTCATCTCAACGCTGATGGCTTGATCGAGGGCCTATTTTAGACCTTAGGCGCACAAGTGATTTTTGCAGTTGCAAGCGGCCCAATGTAACGATAACAATCGTCGCCATGAACACATGCATTTTCTCAACTGGCTGGTGGTGGGCTCGCTTTTAGCGGCCGCGCAGCCTTTTGCATGTTTGTGAAAAAGGACAGGGCCGCAACGGGTTTTCCGGGCGGCCTTTTTGTTTGACCGCTTGAATTGCCCTGAATGCCGAATGCAACAAAGGATTTGACGATGCATAGAATTGAGGGCCAGTTGGAAATATTCGATACAAAGGGCGGGGTGACAATCACCCGTTCGCGGGTGGCAACAGCCTATGCCAGCGCTATCGATAGCTATATTGATGCGTTGGACGAGCGCCGTGGCGCGGTCTTTTCCTCCAATTATGAATATCCGGGCCGCTATACGCGGTGGGATACAGCGATCATCGATCCTCCTGTTGTAATTACCTCAAATGGACGGCACATGACCATTGAGGCGCTGAACAAGCGCGGTGAAGTGCTTCTTCTGCCCATTAAGCAAGCCATGGAAAAGCTTGAGGAAATAACAATCAGCTCGACCAGCGAGACGAAGCTGGAGCTGGAGATTGCGTTGCCGACGCGCGCATTTACCGAGGAAGAGCGCTCACGCATTCCTTCGGTGTTCACCGTTCTACGCGGCATTGTTGCGCTGTTCTTTACCGAAGATGATGCAAATCTCGGTCTTTATGGTGCTTTCGGCTATGATCTGGCTTTTCAGTTTGACCCGATCGAGTACAAGCTGAAACGACCGGATGATCAGCGCGATATCGTGCTTTATTTGCCCGATGAGATTTTGGTCGTTGATCACCATGCTGCCAAGGCTTGGCTGGACCGTTACGACTATGCTTATGAAGGAAAATCGACGGAGGGGCTGCCACGCGACACTGCCAAAAAGCCGTTTGAACCTACCGACATTATTCCAGGCAGGGGCGACCATAATCCGGGCGTCTATGCCGAATTGGTCAAGAAGGCCAAGGAAAGTTTCATGCGCGGCGATCTTTTTGAGGTCGTGCCGGGACAGACTTTCTATGAGCGTTGCGAAACCAAGCCATCGGTAATTTCGCGAAGGCTGAAGGCGATCAATCCCTCGCCTTATTCGTTCTACATCAATCTAGGTGACAACGAATATCTCGTCGGAGCCTCGCCTGAAATGTTTGTTCGGGTTGTCGGCCGCCGCATTGAGACTTGCCCGATTTCCGGGACTATCAAACGTGGTGAAGATGCCATAGCTGATGCCGAGCAAATCATCAAACTGCTGAACTCCAAGAAAGACGAATCCGAACTTACCATGTGCTCGGATGTCGATCGCAACGATAAAAGCCGTGTCTGTGAGCCGGGCTCTGTTCGCGTTATTGGCCGGCGCCAGATCGAAATGTATTCGCGCCTGATTCACACTGTTGATCATATTGAAGGCCGTCTGCGCGAGGACATGGACGCTTTCGATGGGTTCCTTTCCCATGCATGGGCAGTTACCGTTACCGGAGCGCCAAAGCTATGGGCGATGCGATTTATTGAGGAAAATGAACGCAGCCCGCGCGCATGGTATGGCGGTGCCATTGGCATGGTCAATTTCAACGGTGATATGAACACCGGCCTGACGCTGCGGACCATCCGCATCAAAGACGGCATCGCACAGGTGCGGGCAGGCGCGACATTGCTGTATGATTCAATACCGGAAGAGGAAGAGGCTGAAACCGAACTGAAAGCATCGGCGATGATAGCGGCCGTGCGTGACGCCCATAAGAGCAATATCATTCCTGAAGAGCGTGCTGTCGCTCGCGTCGGTGAAGGATTGCAGATTTTGCTGGTCGATCACGAGGATTCTTTCGTGCACACCTTGGCGAACTATTTCAGACAGACCGGAGCCATTGTTACCACTGTCAGAACGCCCGTGCCGGAAGAGATATTTGACCGCATCAAGCCAGATCTTGTGGTTTTATCACCTGGCCCAGGGACGCCGACCGACTTCGACTGCAAGGCGACAATCAAGAAAGCTCGTGCACGCAACTTGCCAATATTCGGCGTTTGTCTTGGATTGCAGGCTTTAACTGAAGCCTATGGCGGAAGTCTGAGGCAGCTTCACGTGCCTGTGCATGGAAAACCCTCGCGCATTCGCATCACCAAACAAGGCAGGATTTTCTCGGGGCTGCCCAAGGAAGTGACGGTGGGCCGTTACCACTCAATTTTTGCCGATCCGGTACGTCTCCCGGATGATTTCATCGTGACAGCTGAAACAGAAGATGGTGTCATCATGGCTATCGAGCATAAGCACGAACCCATTGCAGCGGTGCAATTCCATCCGGAATCGATCATGACACTGGGGCACAATGCTGGTATGCGCATGATTGAAAACGTCGTGGCTCATTTACCGCGCCGTGCGAAGGAACGAGCGGCTTAGAGCGAGAAATTCAGCATGATAGATACACGCTCGGCAGTTAACGGCGAGACGACAGTTCGCCGGTTGGCATTCTGGTCGATTTTTATCGGCATTGCCGTGCTCGGTCTGAAATATGCCGCCTATCATGTTACGGGATCGGTAGCGCTTTATTCTGACGCATTGGAATCGATTGTAAATGTGGTTGCCGCTTTGGCAGCATTCTGGGCAATTCTGCTTAGCCATAAGCCTGCTGACCAGAATCACCCCTACGGTCATCACAAAGCGGAATATTTTTCAGCCGTTATCGAAGGGGTGCTGATTATTCTGGCTGCCTTGCTCATCTTGCGTGAAGTTTGGGTGGCTTGGGAAACACCCAGAAGTTTGGATGAACCTTGGCTAGGTCTTGCCATCAATGGCGGGGCCTCACTGATCAATGCGGTTTGGGCTTCGCTGCTACTTAGAAGCGGGCGCAAGCATCGTTCCCCGGCGCTGATTGCTGACGGCAAGCATATTATGACGGATGTGGTGACATCGCTTGGTGTGTTCATTGGTCTCGTTGGTGCGGTTGCGACCGGATGGACAATCCTCGATCCGCTGTTGGCGGTTATCGTTGCCGTGAACATTCTCTGGCAGGGCTGGCGCGTGATCAGCAATTCCGTCCAAGGATTGATGGATGGCGGGGTGTCTACGGATGAAACCATGCGCATCCGCGATATCATATCGGCAAATGCTGGAGGTGCCTTGGAGGTTCATGATTTGAAGGCCCGCGTGGCCGGGCGTATGACCTTCATTGAGTTCCATCTTGTTGTGGACGCAAACATGTCTGTTCGAGATGCGCATATTATTTGCGACCGTATAGAAAACGCTTTGATGCACCACATTCCTGAAGCCAGCGTCGTGATCCATGTCGAGCCAGAAGATGAGGCAAAACTGCCCATCGGCACGGCTGCCGTTCCTTTTGCCTGATCCGTTGAAAGGATTGAAATTCTCATGAATGCACCCCGGGTTCACGTTAAATCGACCGAGCTTCTTTCAGATAATTGGGGAACTCTCACCAAATATACGTATAATTTTTTACGTCGCGACGGGCTTGTCGAAACACAAACTCGCGAAGTTTATGATCGTGGCAATGGGGCGGTGGTTTTGCCCTATGATCCGGTACGAGGAACAATTTTGCTGACAAGGCAATTTCGGCTGCCAGCTTTCGTGGTCCATCAGGAGCCGATGCTGATTGAAGCCTGTGCTGGCCTGCTTGATGACAATGATGCTGAAACCACTGCCCGCAAGGAAACGGAAGAGGAACTGGGCTACCGGCTTCGCGATATTGAGCGTGTCTTCGATCTGTTTATGAGTCCGGGCAGCGTGACCGAGCGTCTGGCATTCTTTATCGCAATCTATAATCCTACCGATAAAGTTTCCGCCGGTGGCGGCCATGAACACGAGGGCGAGGACATTGAGGTCCTAGAGGTGACGCTTGATGAAGCCATGACGATGATTGCCGAACAGCGTATCGTCGATGCCAAGACAATCATCCTGCTCCAGCATCTCAAATTGAAGCAATTATCGCGCTGACCGGCTCTTTTTGGTGCAGTCGCGCAACATTGCGTCACGTAATATTTCAGGCCGTCATGATTTTGTTACAATTATATTGACATAGAAGACGCGCTAGTTGAAACCTCGTCCAGCAATGCGAATTCTCCGAACAGGATCAAGCGTAAAAGCGCGAAGTTGGGGACAAGTTCATTTGGTAAAGCGTCAGTTCCGAGGCTGGAATTGATAGCCAACACGCATGGCAGTGCCAGCGGACGACCGCGGCTGTTTACAAATTTAGTTAACCTTTAAACACTAGGATTAGCTTATGGGTAAACCTTATTTCTATGCACTTGTTGCTGGTCTATCGATGATCGTTCTGGCACAGCCTTCCTATGCACGTAGCACTGCTGATTGCGACAAGCTGCAATCGGGCAAGCCCGAAATTTTATCTGCAAATATTGATAACCAGCCTGATGCGGGCAAGAATGTTGTCGCGGATGCCTGCCCAACAAAGGGCAAGGTTGTCTCCCAGGCTCCGGAAAAATTGAAGCCCATCAACATCTTAGCAACTGGTGGTACAGGTATTTTGAAAAAGGCAGTGAAAGGCGAACTTCAATTTCAGAACGAAGGTTCGCTTCATGAGGATATGTCCTTTAAATATCGTATCTACCGCCCGGAAACGCCGAGCGGCGATACTATGGTGCTTTTGCACGGCTCGGGTCAGGATGAAACCAGCCTGGTATCATTCGCCTCCAAAATTGCACCGGACGCTTTGTTGCTCGCCGTTCGCGGCCGTGTCGTCCAAGATGGGTCAAATCGCTGGTATCGCCGATTGTCGCCAGTGAGCTTCGACCAGACGGATATTCGGTCAGAAGCCGAAGCCTTTGCTGGTTTCTTCACCCAAGCTGCATCAAAATATAAGATCGACATCAACCGCACCACGTTTCTTGGTTATTCAAACGGTGCAAATCTCGTCAATTCGGTCATGATGCTCTATCCGGACCTCGTGAAGCAGGCAGTGCTATTGCGTTCAATGCCGGTCTTGACGGGCTCTATAGATGCCAATCTGGGCAAGGCCCGGGTGCTGACAGTATCTGGCGCATCCGATCAGCTTTATGCCCCTTATGCTCCTGCACTGGAAGATATGTTGCGCTCGCACGGTGCTCGTGTGGAGGCGCGCTCGATCAAGTCTGACCATGGCCTTGGCAAGGATGACGTGAAGGTTGTCAGCGAGTGGCTTTCTGGTGCAACGGCTTCGCTAAAAAAATAACGGCTTTCTTAAGAGCTCTTGCATCCGAGCCGACACTCGTTTAGGTGTTTGCTCATGAAAATGCGCCCGACACAGATGTCCAATGCTCAGTCTGCCTTTGCAGGGCTGGCCAATCGCGCCTTTCTTCTACCGCTTCTACTCGACCTTATTGGCGATCGCCGGGCTCGTTGAAGGAGCGTCCGGCGGTCGAAACCGCCATGTGGCTCTCGCTCCTTATCCATTTACAACTTTAGCTCCAAGCCTAAAATAGTGCCATGATTGCGCCAGTTCAGCTGCGCACTTGGCCGGAAACGAGAAGCAGATGACTGACATTATAACATCCCGACCTGTCGCAGGAATGCCTGACGCAGCCAAGAAATATGAACCATATGCCTTCGTCGATCTCAAAGATCGTCAATGGCCATCCAAACGCATCGAAAAGGCACCGATCTGGTGTTCTGTGGATCTGCGAGACGGCAATCAGGCGCTTGTTGATCCAATGGGGCATGATCGCAAGGTGCGCATGTTTGCGCTGTTGCTTGATATGGGTTTCAAGGAAATCGAGATCGGATTTCCGTCAGCATCGCAGACAGATTTCGATTTTGCACGCTGGTGTGTGGAAGAAGGCAATCCCGGAGCGGATGTCTCGTTACAGGTGCTCGTCCAGTGCCGTCCGGAATTGATTACGCGTACATTTGAATCGCTGCAGGGTGCGCATAAACCCATCATCCATTTTTATAATTCCACCAGTGAATTGCAGCGCCGCGTGGTTTTCAACAAAGATGTAAATGGCATCAAGGCTATCGCAACCGATGCCGCAAAGATGATTACTGACATGGCAGCCAAAGCGGGTGGTGGCTTCCGGTTCGAGTATTCGCCGGAAAGTTTCACTGGCACTGAACTCGAAGTGGCCTTGGAAATCTGCAATGCTGTAACCGAGATCGTCAAACCGACGCCGGACAACAAGTTGATTATCAATCTGCCGTCTACGGTCGAGATGTCGACGCCCAATATCTACGCTGATCGTATTGAGTGGATGTGCCGTCAGCTGGATAACCGTGAAAATTTGATTGTTTCATTGCATCCGCACAATGATCGCGGAACTGGCATCGCGGCAACGGAGCTCGGCCTGATGGCCGGAGCAGACCGTGTTGAGGGTACTTTGTTCGGCAATGGCGAACGTACTGGCAATGTTGATATCGTCACATTGGCACTAAACATGTTTACGCAAGGCGTGGATCCAGAAATTGACTGTTCCGACATTAATCGCATGAAGGAAGTCTATGAATATTCCAACCAATTGGTGATTCCGGAACGGCATCCCTATGTTGGAGAGTTGGTCTACACGGCCTTTTCGGGCTCCCATCAGGATGCGATCAACAAGGGCATGAAGGCCATTAAACAAGCCAATAAAAGCTTGTGGGAAGTGCCGTATTTGCCGATTGACCCGCAAGACGTCGGGCGCAGCTACGAAGCGATTATTCGCATCAATTCGCAATCGGGCAAGGGTGGCATCGCCTATATCTTGCAGGCGGATTACGGGTTGAACCTGCCACGCGGCATGCAGGTGGAGTTCCGTGAAGATATTCAAAACATCACGGACGGCGAAGGCAAGGAAATGCCTTCCAAGCGTATTTATGATCGCTTTCAGGAACTCTATGTCGATCAGCCCAACGCCAGACTCAAGTTCGTCGATCACCACACCTATCCGGACACGGAAAGAAAGGGTGTTCGCATTCTTTCAGCTGAGATAACCGACAATGGTGAAACCAAGCGTATCGAGGGCAGGGGAACCGGACCTGTTGATGGCTTCATCGATGCTCTTTCGCATTATCTCGGTTTCAAAATGTCGGTGGTGAACTATTCTGAACATTCGCTGCAGCATGGCTCAGATGCGGCGGCTATCAGCTACATGGAAATCGAGCATCCAGCAGGAAAAATCTTTGGGGCCGGTATCAATAAGAACATTGTGACGGCTTCGCTGGAAGGCATTGTTTCTGCAGCAAATCGCATTATTGCAAAATAGCAGAACAGAGCCTTTTCGGCTTAATTTTATCAGCTAATGAATTCGGGCCAATCCTTTGCTTAAGTCAAAGGGTTGGCCTTGTTTTGACAAGTTTCAGGTGCATTGGCATGGCATGATTGCTAATAATTGAGCCCGGATTTTGTTCACACGCCGATCGATTTTCAGCTTGAAGGAATTGATGAAAGAGAATTCGAATCCACGCGACAGGTTGAGCCTTTCAGAAGCAGTGCGTGGCGCGCAGCTTGCGTCTGCGGATAGGAACGATGTTCTTACCGATACGAAAGAAGCTGATCTTGCCCGGATTGAAGTTCTTGCCCAGGATTTGCAGGAGGTTTTCGACGAAGTGCCAGTTGATGATCCGCAGTGGCAATTTGCTGTTTCAAAAGGCCAGCAGCCGCGCTTATGGATCGACGTCACGTCACATGTCACCATGGCCCGGGATCGACGTACATATCGCTTTGTTCGCGATACGAGGAATGGCCGAATTCTCGTCGCAGAGTCCACCGAGGTAAGACCTGTCGCCGATGCGGTAACGCGTTATATTGCCGAGCGAATTGTCGAGAGACGGCAAATGATGGAAGGCAGCCGGGTCGGGTTGATCGAGCCGAAACCTGTAAAAGAAACACGGCAGATCGAACAATCCATGCAGCCTGCGGTAACCATTCCTGCTATCAAACAACCATCTCGTCTGAGTTCATTTATTACAGCGGCATACTGGTTCCTTATTGGAGCAGCCATTGGATCTGGAGCATTCGTGATGTTTTTTTGGGACCGCGTTTCGAACTACTTCTAGTTCAACCCAGTCAACCCCATTTGAAACTAGCTTCCTGCTAACAAGTCATCGTCACGTATAGTTTGGATCGTCATCTGGGCATCGATAACGCTTCGTTGTTTCATGTGGCATGACCAGCCTACATTGGTTTTTTCGATCGTAAACAGATTATATGCAGCTGGTGGCTTATGGCTGCCGGCGAAGCTCTGGCTTGCCGAAGGGACACATATGACGGGAACGGTCCAGCCTGGCCCGTTAATCTCGTAACGAGTGGCAAGATGGGTATGGCCATGTAAAACAAGTTCGGCGCCGTGCTGACGGACAATGCGCTGGAAAAGGCCGATTCCAAGCAATCTCTTATGGGAAGGGGCCGCGCCGCGAATAGGCGGATGATGGATCATGATGACACGAAACAGACCACGCTGACCCGTTTCTGTAAGAATTTCGGCCAGTTTCGTTGCCTGTTTTGATCTCAGATCGCCCGTTGCCATGAAGGGGGCGGTAGCGCGTGCGGAAGATACGCCGATAAGCGCGACGTCGCCGCGCACGCGTAGGTAAGGAAATTCGACAGGCAGGTTCTCGGCCGCTTGCTTGTCGCCTCGCATCCATGCTTCCCAGTAGCGGCGCGTCTTTTTCAACGCGCCTGGAACATATGCGTCATGATTACCGGGAACTACAGAAACGTCCTCCGGCCGACCCAGCGTTTTGAGCCAACGCTGTGCTGTTTCGAGTTCTTCATCCAAGGCAAGATTGACCAGGTCACCAGTGACGGCGATATGGTCCGGGTGCTGTGTCAGGAGGTCATCTGTCAGCGCCTCCAAGGTGCCACCTGTCATCATGCCTTTGCGATTTGAGCGCCAGTTGATATAGCCGGTGATACGTTTTGAAATCAGCTCACGCAGGGTAAGCGCGGGCAGGGGTGACAGATGGATATCGGAGATATGTGCAAGACGGAACATCATTCCAGCTTTATGAGACTATTAGACAGGAATCCAGTGATAGAACCGTCGCACGGACTGACAGTCTCATTGAAAACCGGATGGCATGGCACAAAAACACTTTAGATGGCGGCTCCGCCTCTTTCACACCTATTTTTTATTTCGCCGCCCCATGACGCTGGGCGCGCGGGGAGTCGTTTTCGATGAGGCAACCAACTCAGTTTTCCTTATCCGCCATACTTATGTTGCAGGCTGGCAATTTCCAGGTGGCGGCGTTGAAACCGGCCATACGGTTGAGCAAACCCTCGCCAAGGAGCTCATGGAGGAAGGCAATATCGAGCTGACGGGACGCCCCGAGCTTTTTGCCATCTATCATAATGCTCATGCCTCAAAGCGCGATCATGTCGCACTTTATGTTTGCCGGTCATTTCGGCAGGCGACGCCCTTCCTCGCCAATCGTGAAATTGCCGAGGCAGGGTTTTTTAAGCTTGATGATTTGCCGCAAGACACTACGGCCTCAACACGGCAAAGGCTCGCAGAAATATTTGACGGCTTGGAGCCGCCCCTGCTCTGGTAGTTCAGGCCATCTGATTGCGATTATGTGGTGCCGCATAGTCAATTTCAGGCCCAAGCGGGACGATACCCGTCGGATTTATTGTACTATGGCTCCTGTAATAATGCCCTTTTATGTGCTCCATATTGACCGTCTGTGCGACGCCGGGAACCTGATAGAGTTCACGTGTGAAATTTGAGAGATTGGGATAATCGGCAATCCGTTGTCGATTGCATTTGAAGTGGCCGACATAAACCGGATCAAAGCGTAGAAGCGTTGTAAATAACCGCCAGTCAGCTTCGGTCAGGCGATTGCCAGCGAGATAGCGCTGCTTTGAGAGTTTGACCTCTATTTTGTCCAGTGCACCAAACAACTGAGCGAATGCTTCTTCATATGCTTCTTGTGTTGTGGCAAATCCGGCTCGATAGACGCCATTATTGATGTTGGGGTAAACAATCGCATTGATGGCATCGATCTCGCCGCGTAATTCTTCCGGATAGAAATCAGAATCCGGATCACCATACTCATTGAAAGCAGAATTGAGCATGCGGATAATTTCAGAGGATTCGTTCGAGACGATTGTGTTCTGTTTTTTGTCCCACAGCACGGGCACAGTAACGCGTCCGGAGTAATTGATATCCGCGCGCGTATAGACTTCGTGAAGACGCCTGTAGCCGAAAAGGTGGTCGGCCGTGGCTCCGTCTTTTTCGGAGAATGTCCAGCCTTCGCTGCCCATGTAGTAATCCACAACAGAAACAGAAATGACGTCCTGCAATTTCTTCAAGGCGCGAAAGATCAGAGTGCGATGGGCCCAAGGGCACGCATATGAAACATAGAGATGATAACGGCCACGCTCGGCTTGGAATCCTGCTTCGCCGGTTGGGCCCGCACTGCCATCAGGCGTTACCCAGTTGCGAAACTGGGACTCCGAGCGGATGAAGCGACCTCCGCTACCCTTGGTGTCATACCATTGATCATGCCAAACGCCGTCAATTAACAAACCCATCTCGTTCATCCTTCAAGGTTGCCCGTAACGACACGGGATATTCGCATTACGATGCTTACCTAGGCATTTTTTACCGTGCAACCAGAACGATGAATGTAAACAGTGTGTCGCTAATGCATGGAACTGATATTCGCATTCCTCCGGCGATCGCTAGGGACGGGAATGTCACAATCGGCCAATAGCCGGAAACCATGACACTTTTCCGGTTTACGCCGCCCCGGTTTAATGTTAGCGAGGAAAAATGGAGACAATTGTGACAGGTACTTTGTTCATCCGACGATGAAACCCTGACCGGCGCTAATAGCGGCGGACGTCCTGTCTTGCCTTCTGAACATGAAGGTTCTGTCCCACTCCCATATGAAGATGCCCAGAATGCTGTCCCATGTCGTCACCTACGCGCCGGAAGAACCGGAGCATGACACTGCCATTGAAGACATCAACAAAGAAGCCTTCGGCCCCGGACGCTTTACTCGTGCCGCTTATCGTATTCGCGAGGGTGGCCCGCATGATCGCAGCCTTTCTTTTGTCGCCACAAGTGGCGGGCACGTCGTGGGTTCGGTACGGCTCACTCCCATTCTGATTGGGCAAACCAAGGCTATGTTGCTTGGCCCGCTTGCAGTGCGTCCTGCCTGGAAAAAGCAAGGCATTGGTGCGGCTTTGATGCGCACAAGCATGGAGGCTGCACGGCGTGCCAATCACAAGTTGGTAATTCTGGTCGGAGACGAGCCCTATTATGCGCCCTTTGGTTTCAGGCGGATCGAAGGCCATCAAATTGTTATGCCCGCGCCGGTTGAGCCGTCACGCTTTTTAGCATGTGAACTTGTTCCGCACGCATTGAAAGAAGTGCAGGGAAGGGTCAGGCATGCTTCGGTGGCCTGACGCTACTTTCCCTCGCGATACCACATTCCGCCGAGCAGAAATATCATTGCAGCAAGTCCAAGAAATCCGGAAAACAGCGGTAGCCGGTCTACGCTTTTAAGAACTGTTTCATTGGTTGGGCGAAGTCCGATCCAGTTATCACCGCTGGCACTGGCTGCGCCGCGAGAGGCGACAATGTTCGGAATTTCAATTGACGCTTGATCCGCGCTCTCACGCAGACGGCGAGCGCCACCACCAGTTTCGCGGGTCAGTGGATCAAGTTTGGCTGTTGTGGACACGTTGTCTGCAAATTCAGGGGCGTCGACGGGGCCGACATGCGCAAGTGTTGTCAGATCACCATTGGCCACCTGGTAAAGCCCAATTTCCTCCATGGGCACAGATGCGGTGAAAACGCCCGGTTCTGTTTCGGCCAAAGGCACAGACTGGGTCTTGCCCGAAGGAGTGATAATACTGGCGGGATCGGCTGTTTTTGCCATTGTCTGGCGGCGAATCTCCAAATTGCGCCCAGAGCCCTTTGCCGTCAGCGCTTCCTCTTCCAACTCGGGTTCTTTCATCAGCCAATGGGCGATACGCCGGTAAAGCGCCGCGTGAGGCCCGCCGCCTTCAAAGCCGCGCGCCCATAGCCAGCCTTGATCGGAAAGGAACATGCCGACACGCCCTTCGCCCAATCGGTTCAACACGAGGAGTGGCCGGTCGCCAGCGTTCATCACCACTTCGCCCTCGGGCTTATTCACGTCGATAACGCGGAACCAGCGACTCCAGTTTGGTGGCTCTTGCGTGCTGCCTTCAAGCCCCCTTGTTACGGGGTGACGTTTTCCTTGTTCACTGAGACGAGGATAGAATGCTCTTTCCTCAATATTGCCGGTTGGAACAGCTGGAAGAACTGAAAGCAGCGGTGTATTGGCGATAGACATGTTGCCGGCATATTCTGGCCCGGCTGCAATCAGGAGCGCGCCGCCGCGCTGAACATAATCATTGATATAATCGTAATAGAGCAGCGGCAGCACATCGCGATGCTGATAGCGGTCGAAAATAATCAAATCAAAATCAGTGATACGTTCAACAAACAGCTCACGCGTCGGGAAAGCTATCAGAGATAGTTCGTTGATCGGCGTCGAGTCCTGCTTTTCCGGGGGACGCAGGATGGTAAAATGCACCAGATCCACCGATGCATCTGACTTGAGCAAATTACGCCACGTGCGCTCGCCATTGTGCGGTTCGCCCGAAACGAGCAAAACGCGAAGGTTCTCGCGAATACCATCAATCATTGCTACAGCGCGATTATTGACCTCGGTCAGCTCCCCCGGAACGGTATCGACGATGATTTCGACGATATTGACGCCAGCACGGGGAAGCGTGACTTCCAACGGCATATCTTCGCCAATAATCGCGTCCTGGCTGCTTACTTCTGTTCCATTGACGCGCACACGCACACCTGCGCGACCGCCCAGAGGCTCACCGGCGCCAGTTACCTTATAGGTAATCTGTTGAGGCTTTCCGGTAAGTCCAAAACGCGGAGCGCGTACAAATTGAATGCGCCTATCGATCTCATTGGGCGTACCGGTAATCAAACCATGCACGGGGGCATTAAAACCGAGACCGCTTTTGTTGGCTGGAATATCATGGATTTGCCCGTCGGTAATCATTATCGCGCCACCGATGCGGGCAGGGGGTACATCGCGGAATGCGCCGTTCAAGGCTCCAAAAAGACGCGTCGACGTGGCATCATCATTCTCAGCAGAGCGTCCGGATTCGACCGTGCGGACTTCAAATTGCGGTAGTCTCGCCAATGCTGCCTGCACTTGAGCAAGCGCAGCGTCGGTGTCGGCGGATCTAACGCCGATATCCTGACTTTGGCTTCGGTCCGCAATGACCGCCACCACGCTTTTAAGCGGCTCGCGTTCCTCGTTGACTACGATCGGATTAAAAAGGGCTGCTATCAGAGCGGCTACCGCCAGACTCCGGATCAGACTTCCGCGCTGGCGAAAGAATATGCCCGCCAAAGCCAGCGCTACAAGTGGCACGATGAGAAGGATGAGTAGAGTATTGGAGACGAGTGGCTGGAAATCGACTGAAATATACATTGCCTAATTCCCCAGTCGCAGGAGGAGGTCTGGCACATGTACCTGGTCGGATTTATAGTTCCCGGTCAGCATATACATGACAATGTTAATGCCGGTCCGAAAAGCATGCACACGCTGCACAGGATCGTTTGGAATCGTTGGCAATAAAGGCGCGCCATTAGCATCAATTGCCCAAGCTCCGGCAAAATCATTACCGGTGATGATAATGGGCGATACGCCGTCACCAGCGCGGACAGGCCGGTCGGAACGCCGATCCTCATTAAGCGATGCCTGGACCCAAAGAGGGCTACCGCGGTAACGTCCGGGAAAATCCTGCAAAATGTAGAATGTTTTGGTCAAAACATGATCACCGGGCACGGGTTCCAGTGGCGGTATATTCAGGCCTGAGAGAATGTCCCGCAGCCTCTGGGTGGACGGCGTCGTTGAGTTATCGAGATTGAATGCAGCCGCGTCCTGATCGCGCGTGTCAAACAGGACAGTACCGCCTTGCTGCATGTAAGCATTGATTTTAGCGATTGCCTCAGAGGAAGGCATGTTAGCGTCGGCATCGACAGGCCAGTAAATTAATGGATAGACAGCAAGCTCGTCTCGGGCAGGATCAACACCGATGGGATCGCCGGGTTCCAATGCCGTACTGTCAGCCAGAGCCTTGGAAAGACCAAGCAAGCCCGCCTTGCTGATGTCGTCGGTCGGCCCATCCCCGGTAATGACGTAGGCCAGGTGCGTTACATTGATAGCATCAAGGATGGCTTGGTCACCTGGCTTACTGTCATTTTGTTGAGCCTGCGCAGGCGAAGGTGCAAAGGCAATAAGAGCGGGCAGCAAGAGGATTGCCAGTGATGCGGCAGCGGTTGTGCGAAGTCGGCGGCGCAAATGTCCCCCGAGCCAGATTATGGCCAGAGCATCAAGCGCCAACAGAGCTGCGGCAAGAGCAAAAAGTGGTCCGCGCAAGGGTATGGATTCATCGACAGCATAGCGTGCGGTCGTGACGGGAAAGTTAAGTTCCGGACGAGCGAGCGGATTGATCTCGCTGTCAGGTTTGAAAAGGTTGAGCGCGGTCATTGCGTCTTCCACACCGTAGAAGCCCGGCGGATTTTCAAATGTCACCGACAGATTTGAACCCGATGTAATGAGCGGCTTGGTGTCCTGATTTGGAGGCATCAACGCACCATCGCCATTGAGCGTCAAATAAGGTGGCAAAGCTCGAGCGCTGTTCGCGCCACTATCCTGTGCGATGGTACCGGCGTTTGACGAAAGAGAGACAATCCTGTGCAACATATCTACAAAGCTGCCGCTAATGGGAAGATTGGACCAAGTTGCTTCGGGAGTAACGTGAAAAAGAACAAGCTGTCCACGTCCTCGTGTTTCCCCGGTAACGAGTGGCGTTCCATCGGCAAGATTGGCCCAGCTTTTTTCAAAGAGGTCGGAAGATGGGTCGGCGAGCACCTGCCGCGACACGGTTACGTCTTGTGGTGTAGGCAAACCGGCGAAAGGACCATTTGACGGAAAAGATGCGACAGGCTGAGCCTCTTTCCACGATAATGCGCCGCCCAAGGAGCGTTCGCCCTTGCGCAGCCTGACTGGGAGCAGCGGGTCTTCTTCGCTTCCACCAGCAAGGCGCGGACCGGCAAAGCGGATCAGCGTGCCGCCCTTGTTCACCCAGTCTGACAAGGTCTGTTCAGTTTCAGCCGGGAGCTTGCCAATATCAGCCATTATAATCACAGAAGGCTTCTGTTCCAGCAATTCCGGCACAGCGCGGATCAGCTCGGAATTTCGCGGCCGAAGCAGATCGGCAAATGGCTCAAGCGCGCGAGAGATATAATAAAGCGGTGATAACAAGGGCTGCGACAGGTCTGCTTCAGATCCAGAAAGTAACGCAACCCGGCGACGCTTATTGTTATCGTCAATCAGATAAGTAGCCCCAGCCTGTGCAGTGCCATCGATCCTCAAGCTATGAAAATCATTTCGTAGCTCATAAGGCGCAGCTATTACGCCTTCGGCAGCAGTTTCACCTGCGTTGAATGCGATTCCGGTGTCGGCAATGCGCCGGCCTTTTTCGTCAAATGCTCCAACGGTAACCACATTGCGGCTAGTATCAATGCTTGAACGGACAATACGGACGGTGAGGCCATTTGCATTATTCGTCGCTTGCCTTATCGCAACAAGGGAAGCTATCGATGGTTGATACCAGATCATGGAAGCAATGCCCGAGCCTTCAAGTGACTTGATTGCTTCTGCCGCTCGCGGTTCATCCACACCATCATTAAGATATGCCAGCCGCGTCCCTTTGGTATCTGCCAAAACTGCCTTAAGCCGGGCAAAAGCTTGTGGGCGATCAACAGGGATAGGCCGCACAGTCAAGGCACGAAGCCGCTCCAAGGCAGTATTGGCATCAAAGGGGCCGATATCGGTATTCGCTTTTTCAGCCGTCCCAACGATATAGATCAGTGCGCCATCGCTTTGTGTATCGGAAATCAGTCTTTCAGCAGTCTCCTTGCGGGCAGTCCATTCCTCATTTGAAGACCAGCCATTATCAAGCACAATGGCAACAGGTTCCTTTCCTGACATGGTCTCAAGCCGTGGGTTCCATACGGGTTCGGAGAGTGCCAGAATAATGAATGCGGCAAGCAAAAGACGCAAAAGCGTCATCCACCAAGGGCTTTTGTTGGGCGTTTCTTCTTTTTGCTTTAGCTGTGCGAGTATCTTTAGCGGTGGAAATATTTCCAGGACCGGACGCGGCGGCGTCACCCGTAACAACCACCAGATAACAGGAAGAACCAAGAGGCCAGCCAGAAGGTACGGCGCGCCAAAAGCCAGGGGAAGCGCATTCATGATGCCCCCCCTTGATAGCCCACATTGGCAGTCATATTCATATGGACTGATACGAGTGCTTCGGATGCCAGCCTGTCTGTGCGATTGGTGGTATAGCTCCAGCCAATGCGCTTGCAAAAATCGCTTAATGCTGCGCGTCGGGCAAAAAACAGGCGGCGGTACCCGTCGGCATAATCCTCCGCTCTGCCAAATGTCAGTGAGGACCCCGTTTCTGGGTCGACGAATTCGGTTCTGCGCCGATAAGGAAAATCCTCTTCGGCAGGATCATAAACTTCGATCAAATGAGCACGTGCACCTGAATGAGCCAGCTTTTCCAGAGTAGCGATTGTTTCATCGACAGGATCAAGAAAATCGCTGACGAGCACGACTTCCGAAAAGCGTTTGATACGACTGAGATCTGGCTTGGCGCTGAGATTACCCGCATGCGCAAGGGAGGTAGCCAAACGTTCAGCGCCGTTTCGTGCGGAAGTCGGATCGGTCACACCCGGAAAGCCGATCCGCTCGCCGCTGCGTGACAACAGCTCCGCCAGAGCCAATATCATGACAAGCGCACGCGATTCTTTTGATGCTTGAGCCTGCTCGGATTTGAACAGCATCGAAGGTGAGGGGTCTGCCCATAACCAAACCGTATGGGCTGCTTCCCATTCCTGATCACGAATGTAAGTGCGGTCATCACGAGCTGAGCGGCGCCAGTCGATGCGCGATATGGCTTCTCCTTCCGTATAGGGCCGGAATTGCCAGAAGCTTTCACCAACCCCGCTCTTGCGACGGCCATGCCATCCAGTATTGACGGTATTGAGAATCCGGCGGGCTTCAACCAGCAGATCAGGCAGAAGCGCGGCGCGCTGACGGGCGCGCGCAAGCGCATCGCCCGTGCCAGTCTTTTGGACCTGCGCGCCAATTGCTGCCATCAGAGCGTGGCCTTTGTCAGGTTTCCAATGACGTCCCGGACATTCATACCATCGGCGCGGGCGGCAAAGGTCAGCGCCATGCGATGCTGTAGTACTGGCTCAGCTAGCGCCTTTACATCATCAACCGATGGCGCAAGACGACCATCGTAAAGTGCCCGTGCTCTTGCACAGAGCATCAAGGCCTGGCTCGCACGAGGGCCGGGTCCCCACGAGATGAGTTTCTTTGCTATCTCATTATCCGCACCCGGGCGTGCAGCCCGAACGAGAGTGAGGATTGCATTGACCACGCCTTCGGGAACCGGCATCCGCCGAATAAGGTTTTGCATGGCGCGAAGGCGCTCGGCATCAATGATTTTGGCTGCAACAGCTTCCGTTGTGCCGGTTGTCGCGAGAAGGATTTGCCTCTCAGCCTCAAGTTCCGGATAAAGAATATCGATTTGCATGAGGAACCGATCGAGCTGAGCTTCCGGAAGCGGATAGGTGCCTTCCTGTTCCAGTGGGTTTTGCGTTGCCAGCACATGAAAGGGCTGCGGCAAATCATAGCGTTCGCCTGCAATCGTTACATGATATTCCTGCATTGCTTGCAGCAGCGCAGATTGCGTACGAGGCGATGCGCGATTGATTTCGTCTGCCATGAGCAATTGCGCAAAAACTGGACCTTTAACATAGCGGAAAGTCCGCTTGCCGTGCTCGTCCTGTTCCATGATTTCTGAACCAAGAATATCAGAAGGCATGAGGTCTGGTGTGAATTGAATGCGGCGCTCGTCAAGGCCAAGCACTGTGCCCAATGTCTCGACCAATTTTGTTTTTGCGAGGCCCGGCACCCCGACGAGAAGAGCATGTCCACCGGCCAAAAGCGCAACAAGTGTTCGTTCGATGACGCTTTCCTGCCCGAATATGACTTTGCCAATACCCGCTTTTACGCTGGCGATATCTGCGAGCGCCTTTTCAGCCTCTGCGACCATCTCTTTCGGGTCGACCGATACCTCAGGTTTAATCACACTCATGGGGTCACCTCTTAACTGGTATCTGCTCAGACTCTTTCTTAAATGAATCTAAATCACTATGACATGCTGACAAGCGGTCCAACGTTGACTATTTCGTGACGTATACAGAAAAAAGGTCCGGCCATGGCAAAATCTACGAACCTACCGGGAGACGCTGCAGGGCTCGAAGCTTTGATCTCGCGCGCGGCGGTTTCAGAAAAGGGACTGCCACCCGTTGACAAATGGAACCCGGATTTTTGCGGCGATCTTGACATGGAGATAAAGGCCGATGGGACGTGGTTCTATTTGGGGACGCCCATTGGAAGGCAACCGCTCGTCCGGTTGTTTTCTACAGTTTTGCGCAAAGATGAAGATGGCAAAACCTATCTCGTTACCCCTGTAGAGAAGGTTGGCATTCGCGTTGAGGATGCACATTTTCTCGCGGTTGAACTGAATGTGGCGAGCGCAGCGGGCGCTCAAATCATGACGTTCCGCACCAATGTCGGCGATATAGTGGAGGCTGGCCCGAATAATCCGCTTCGCTTTGTTATCGATGAGGATAATGGTGGGTTGAAACCCTATTTGCTTGTGCGGGGGCGCCTTGAGGCGCTGCTTGCGCGGCCCGTAATGTATGAATTGGTGAATTATGGTGAAGAGATTGAAATCGACGGCAAGACCATGTTTGCAGTTCGTTCGAACGGCGCAGTCTTCCCCATCATGCCTGCCGATGAACTTGAGAAACAAAGCCTATGACTGAACAAACGGCTTTTATTGAAGGGTTTTCAGCGCAGTCGTTTGCACAGCGCGTGGGTCTCAAGGGCAATCAGGATGTGAACGTTGACCATGGCGACCATATTCTCAATCCCGAACTTGATGTGCTGATTGCTGCCAATCCGTTGCGGGATGCGGCAGTGCTTGTGCCGATTGTCGATCGCGGTGCGGAGGCCAATGTTATTCTGACATTGCGAAATGCAAATATGCGAAAACACTCCGGACAGGTCGCGTTTCCGGGAGGAGCAATCGACCCTGGAAGACAATTATGAAGCAGAGACGGCGGCGTTGCGCGAGGCCCAAGAAGAAATTGGATTGGAACGCCGCAACGTGGAGTTGATAGGTCGTCTTCCCCGTTATTTGACCACGACAGGCTATTCGATCACGCCTGTAATCGGGTTGGTCTATCCGCCCTTTGACCTCATTCCCAACCCGGATGAAGTGGCGGATGTTTTCGAGGTACCTTTGTCATTCTTGATGAACCCTGCCAATCATCGCCGTGAGAGCCGAATGTGGCAGGGCAAGGAACGCTATTACTATACAATGCCGTTTGGAGACCGCTTTATATGGGGCGTGACCGCAGGTATTATTAGAACGCTTTATGAAAGGCTCTATGCGTGAGCAAGATGATTTCCATCGCCGGTAAGGCAGATTGGCTGAATGAACCTTCATTGCAATCATTGCTGGCTGTGCTGTCTTCCGGTGGCGAAGAAGCGCGCATTGTCGGTGGCGCTGTGCGTAACACCCTGCTCAATCAAACCGTATCCGATATTGACATTGCGACGACATGTTTACCGCAAATGACGATTGAACGAGCAACGAGTGCTGGCTTCAAAGCGATCCCAACCGGCATTGATCACGGAACGATAACGGTTGTAAGTTACGGCAAGCCCTATGAAGTGACAAGTCTGCGCGCCGACGTGAGTACGAATGGGCGACATGCCGAGGTAGCGTTTGGTCGCGACTGGCTCGTAGATGCCCAGCGCCGCGATTTCAGCATCAACGCGCTTTATGCTGACGCCGACGGCACAATTACAGATTTGGTGGGCGGTATTGCAGATATAGAAAGCCAGACGCTTCGTTTTATCGGGGATCCTGAGCAACGTATCCGCGAGGACTATCTCCGTATATTACGGTTTTTCCGTTTCTTTGCGTGGTATGGAAAAGGTCGTCCTGAAAGCGAAGGATTGAAAGCCTGTGCGCGTTTGAAGGATGGCCTCGCACAATTGTCGGCTGAGCGAACCTGGTCAGAACTCAAGAAACTTTTTGCGGCTCCGGATCCCTCGCGGGCTTTATTGTGGATGCGGCAGGCCGGTGTTTTGACGGCGGTGCTACCGGAAAGTGAGAAATGGGGCATTGATACGATCCACGGCCTTGTTGATACCGAGCAGGATTTGCGGTGGGAGGTCGATCCTATATTGCGCCTAGCCAGCATTGTTCCGCCAGATGCGGGCCGTATAGCCGAGATGGCAGCAAGGCTTAAGCTGTCAAATAGCGAGCGTGAGCGGCTCGAAAACTGGGCAGATACGACCCTGCCTGCTGCGGAAATATCTGAAACCGGTTTTGCCAAAAAACTGTATCGCAGCAACGTCCAAGGCATGGAAGACAGGCTGCGCTTGGCAATCGTCAGCGCACGTGCTCAAGCAATGGCAGATAACGGCGCAATGATGCGCGCTGGGCTATTGTCCAAACAGCTCGACTATATTGCGGACTATAATCGGCCTAAATTTCCGCTCTCCGGCGGGGACATTGTTGCTGCAAGCGGACTCAAGGGACCGGCAATTGGTCAAATTCAACGGCAGCTCGAAGAAGAATGGGTCAACTCCGGCTTCGCGCTGGACCGCGACGCACTTTTAGCACGCATACCGGAGATTGCCGCTACAGAGTAAGCAAGATGGTCAGGCCGCCTTGCCCTTTTCAGGCTGGATATTGGCTTTGATTGTTTCCAGCATAGACTCGCGAATGGTTGTCTCACCATGGGTTTCGCGCAGATGGTCAGTGGTTCGACGTATGATTTCAGCATCCGTGTCGTGACGTGTGTGCCACTGGCAGCCGGGAACAATACAATGAAGTTCTTTCATGGCTTCTCTCCCTATTGCGAGTGCCCACAAGCACTCTTTCACAACGGTGAGGATTATAACGCATCAAAACCCGAATTGATCCCCCAAAATTCCTATTATGGCCATTTCACCGTTGGGGGCATGGATGAAAGAATAGAGTCGACATTACCTCCGGTCTTCAATCCAAAGATTGTTCCGCGATCATAAAGCAGATTGAACTCGACATAGCGACCACGCCGGACAAGTTGCTCCTGACGATCAGCATCAGTCCAATCCTGATTGAAGTTTTGCCTTACGAGATAGGGATAAACAACCGAGAATGCCCGGCCAACATCGCGCGTGAAATTGAAGTCCGCGTCCCATCCGCCGTTCTCGTCGGATGAATGCAACCAGTCATAGAAAATACCACCGGTGCCACGGGGTTCGTTACGGTGCGGCAGGTAGAAATACTCGTCACACCAGGATTTGAATTTTTCATGGTTGGCGACTGCGGAATGCTTGTCGCAAACAAATTTCATCGCTTTGTGAAACGCCACAGTGTCAGAATCATCTGACTGCCGCTTACGTTCCAGAACAGGCGTCAGATCGGCCCCTCCACCGAACCATTGGCGGGTGGTCACTACCATTCTCGTGTTCATGTGCACGGCAGGCACGAGAGGACTTTGCGGATGGGCAATCAATGAAATTCCCGACGCCCAAAAACGTGGGTCCTCGTCAGCGCCCGGGATTTGTTTGCGGAATTCTTGACTGAATTCGCCATGAACTGTTGAAATATGAACGCCGACCTTTTCGAAAACACGGCCATGCATGACCGACATGGTTCCGCCGCCGCCATCGCCTTCACGCTTCCAGGGCGTTTGTTTAAAGCGGCCAGGCGTGCGATCGGACAAGGGGCCCTGCAACTCGTCTTCCAACAACTCAAAACTCGCGCAAATCTTGTCGCGTAGTTCGGTAAACCAGGCCGTTGCTGCAGTTTTCTTCTCTTCGAGCTTTTCGGGAAGGATGGCGGGTATGTCGGGACGGTCCATGAGATGAGAATCCTTGTTTGCCCGAACAATAGCACAACAGATTACAGCCAAAAGACAAAGCCGTTTACCCAATTCGCAAATGCACAAAAAATGACTCGTTTTTCGGCGGCCCTCCACTTAATCTATCAGGTGTAGGGCTCAGTGAGGATACGAGTATGGTTTCCAGAGCACCCAAATCGCAGTTTCCGAAACCGCCTCTCGACGGGCTGCGCAAGAGATTGAGGCAAAGCCGTGAAGATGTTGGGTTGCAGCGCGGTACGTTCGTTCGCGAGAGTTTTAAGCTCCCGCGACTGGCAGCGCGCGAAAAAGCGAAGGAGTGGTTCGCTCAATATCCAAAGGCTGCGTATTGGACCGAGATCGAAAGCTGGTATGAGCGTCCGGGAGATATAATTGAGTTTACCATGCGGCGACTGCCGAATGCTGACTAAGTCACATTTTGGCATTTTGGCACCAAACAACAATAAAATTGATGGATTCTTCAATAAATTGATCGGGTTTTGACCAAAATCATCCGTATTTTGAAATTATTTCGAGTTTTTAGGCGATTTCTCGCTAATTCCAATGAATCGTGCTGACAGTCTATTTTAAAGCCAGTAGAACTTTTTCCAGCACCGGAGAATCTTCCGGGACGCACAATAATTGGAGGATAATATGCGTTTATCATTAATCTCTGGAGTGGCTCTGGCAGCTGTGATGGCAATGACATCATTTGCCCGCGCTGACATCATTGTAGGTATCATCGCGCCGGTCACGGGCCCCGTTGCCGCTTACGGTTTGCAGGTCAAAAATGGCGTTGAGAGCGCGGCCGAGGCAATCAACGCGGCTGGCGGCATCAAGGGTGAAAAGATTGTAACCAAGGTGTTTGATGACGCAGGCGAGCCGAAGCAGGGTGTTTCTGTGGCCAACCAGGTGGTGGGTGAAGGCATCAAGTTTGTTGTTGGTCCGGTAACATCCGGCGTGGCAATGCCCGTATCCGATGTGCTGGCCGAAAACGGCATTGTGATGGTTACACCGACTGCAACGACGCCGGAATTGACAACCCGTGGTTTGGAGACTGTATTCCGTACCTGCGGACGGGATGATCAGCAGGCCGATGTCGCTGGCAAGTACATTCTCGACAACTTCAAAGACAAGCGCATAGCCATTATCTATGACAAGACGCCTTACGGCACTGGTATTGGCAACGGTCTGAAGGCTGTTCTCAATAAAGGCGGTGTAACCGAGGTCGTTTTCGAAGGCATCAATGCCGGTGAGAAGGACTACAGCGCACTCATTACCCGTATCAAGTCTGAGAAAGCCGATGTGATTTACTTCGGTGGTTATCACGCGGAAGGCGGTCTGATTGCCCGCCAGTTGTCGGATCAGGGCATCAAAGCACAGCTCATTGGCCCCGATGGCCTCTCAAACACTGAATATTGGGCCATTGGCGGTGAGGCTGCTGCTGGTACACTATTCACGAATAGTGCTGATCCAACAAAGAATCCTGCCGCCGCAAAAATTGTAGAAGCACTTACAGCCAAGAATATCCCGGCTGAAGCATTCACGCTTAACGCCTATGCTGCCTTGCAGGTTATAGCTGCTGGCATTGAAAAGGCAGGTTCGTCAGAACCAACGGAAGTTGCTGCCAAGATAAAGTCGGGCGAAGCACTGCCGACAGTTGTTGGCGATCTTGCCTACTCGGCAACTGGCGATCTGACGACACCAGCTTTCGTTTTCTACAAGTGGGAAGGCGGTAAGCCGGTTCAGCTGGATTAATCTCTGAGTAAACCGCCGGTCTTAGTGACCGGCGGTTTTCAATCCGGACTGTAATTGCCGGAGCGCTTCACTTGTGGCAATTGCGGCGGACAATGCGAGGTTCAACGACCGAGCGCCTTCAACCATGGGAATTATCAGTCGCGAATGTGCCGCTTGGTGAACCTCATCCGGGACACCCGATGATTCTCGCCCCAGCAGCAGAATGTCACCGGGTTGAAATGAAAATTCTGTGTAGGGCGTAGCCGCTTTGGTCGAGAATAGAAGCAATCGGCGATTTTCACCCAGCCGCCATTCTTGAAATGCCTGCCAGTTCGAGTGGCGGGTCAGGGCCGCCTGTTCCAGATAATCCATACCCGCGCGTTTGAGTGAACGGTCGGAAATGTCAAAGCCTGCAGGCTCGATCACGTCAACGCCGATGCCAAAACAAGCGGCCATCCGCAATATGGTACCGGTATTACCGGGAATGTCAGGCTGATAGAGCGCTACTCGCAGGTTCAAACTATTATCGGTCAAGTGTGGCGTGCTCCATGGGCAACAATTGGCTGAACGAAGTGCCGTTACGCAGATTGGCCTCTCGCTTTTGACGTTCATAATCGCTATAGGGGTTGCACCGCAACGCTTGAGCAAAATTTGGAGGTGTCGATGACCGAATTTTTCCGACTTCTTCCAAGCCGGATAGTTTCACCAATGGAAGCTGTGGCCGGTTTCGCAGGCGGCGTGGGGTCAATTTATACGATCTAGTTTTTAAGACACAAACCGCATTCGTTCTCATGGTTGGCGATTTACTGACCAATCAGCTCCGGCAATTCATGCCGGTATAATTTCTTGCCGATCCCAAAAGAGGTCCGACAATGTTCCGCTGGTTTGAAGACAGGCTTGAGCCATTTCCCGCTGCTGAGCCGAGTGAGCCGCCCAAAACACTAATTGCGTTCTGTCTGCACTACACACGTGGTGTCTGGCCATGGCTTGCCGTTATGGCGGTGTGCACATCGCTGATCGCTGTTCTCGAAGTGTCCATGTACGCATTTCTGGGCAACATCGTCGATTGGTTGTCGAATCATTCGCGGGAAACATTCATCGCGGATGAGGGGTGGAAACTCGCATTGCTTGCGGGTGTTGTGCTTATAGCAATGCCAGGTATCGTACTTCTGGATTCGCTGGTTATTCATCAGACCCTTTTGAGCAACTATCCAATGCGAATCCGGTGGATGGTGCACCGCTATGTGGTTCGCCAATCAATGACTTTTTTTCAGGATGAGTTTGCTGGACGTATTTCGACCAAGCTGATGCAGACCTCTCTGGCGGTCCGTGAAGCGGTGATGAAACTGCTCGATGTGCTTAATTATGTAATCGTCTACTTCACCGGGACCCTCATTATCGCTGCTGCGGCCGACTTGCGACTGATGGTGCCGTTTCTACTCTGGTTGATGGCCTATATAGGCCTGATGTGGTATTTCATCCCAAAATTGCAGGTTGCATCTAAAGCACAAGCAGATTCCCGTTCGTCAATGACGGGCCGGATTGTCGACAGTTATACCAATATTGCGACGGTCAAGCTTTTCTCCCATTCCAAACGGGAGGAAAGCTATGCCCGCGAAGGGATGCAGGATTTTCTGTCGACAGCTTATCGCCAGATGCGCATGGTGACCGGCTTTCATGTGACTCTGTATGCGATGAACTGCCTGTTATTGTTCTCCGTAAGCGCCATAGCGATCTGGCTTTGGCTTGGGGCAGCGATCACAGTCGGTGCTGTGGCAGTGGGTATAGGTCTTGTGCTTCGCCTTAACGGCATGTCGCAGTGGATCATGTGGGAAATGTCGGCACTGTTCGAAAACATCGGCACGGTGGAAGACGGTATTACGTCCATATCGCTCCCACGATTGGTCATGGACGTGCCTGATGCTCCCAACCTTGATGTACGAGCCGGCGCTATCACCTTTGATAAAATCGGTTTCCACTATGGCAAGGGAGCCGGCGTTATTGATCGGCTGTCTCTTGATATCAAGCCAGGTGAGAAAATCGGATTGGTCGGACGTTCCGGCGCGGGCAAGTCCACGCTCGTCAATCTCCTGTTGCGATTCTACGATCTTGAAAGCGGCAGAATCACGATTGATGGGCAGGATATTTCGAAAGTCCGACAAGATTCGCTGCGCGAACATATCGGGATGATCACTCAGGACACATCATTGCTGCATCGCTCAATCAGAGACAATGTGCTTTACGGAAGACCAGATGCTTCGGAAGAACTGATGAGGCAAGCGGTCAGGAACGCGCAGGCAGATTCGTTTATTGAAGCGGCTTCCGATCCGAAGGGGCGTCGTGGTTTCGACGCTCATGTGGGCGAGCGCGGCGTCAAGCTTTCTGGCGGACAGCGTCAGCGCATTGCAATTGCCCGCGTAATGCTCAAAGACGCACCTATCCTTATCATGGACGAGGCGACATCGGCTCTCGATTCAGAAGTGGAAGCCGCAATTCAGGACAATCTCTATCGCCTGATGCAGGGCAAGACAGTTATTGCCATCGCGCATAGGCTTTCTACCATCGCAGCACTCGACCGTCTCGTTGTCATGGACAAAGGGCAGATTGTAGAAAGCGGCAGTCATGATGAGCTTATCGCAGCTGGCGGTATTTATGCCGATCTGTGGGCGCGCCAGTCCGGAGGCTTCCTGGGAATGGATGATTAGAGCAAATTCGCTCTGGCAGACAGTAGAGTGAACCAAGTTTAATTTGACGACCGCCGGGACTCAACGGAAAGTACTCCGCCGGTCGTCATTTGTTACGGCTGTTTGGTTTTAACAAACCGCAAGGATTCCAAACTGATGTGGTTTGCATGAAGCGTCTGTTCGCCCTTTTCGAAAGCTGGGTTGATCCCTACGCCAAAGCTCCGACGGACCGTGTTCCAAACCACACATTGGCATTTATGTGGTTCTACGTCCGGCAGCAGAAATATGTGTTTCTTGCGATGCTTGTCTGTGGCGGGCTTATCGCCTTTTTTGAAGCAGGGCTTTTCTGGTTTGTCGGCAAAATTATCGATATCCTCTCTTCAGCGGATCGCGTTGAAGGATGGGACGGATTAATCGACAAACATGGGATAGCGCTTCTTCTCATGCTTTTGGCGGTGTTGATTGGTCGTACGCTGGTACTTTCACTTGCGGCGCTGGTTGAGGAGCAGGCAATTGTTCCCGGCTTCAATAATCTCGTGAGGTGGCAAGCTCACAGCATAGTCTACCGTCAGAGCCTGTCGTTTTTCCAGAATGATTTTTCCGGTCGTATTGTTACGAAGGTCTGGGCTACCGGGCAGGCGCTTGGCGATTTCATGGTGACGCTGCTCCAAGCCGTCTGGTTCAGCGTGGTCTACTGCGCCACTACGCTCTTTCTGATCGGGCGGCTGGATTGGCGCCTTGCATCTGTGGTGATCGCATGGCTTGCTGTTTTTGGTTTGACCGCGCGTTATTTCCTGCCGCGTGTGCGCCGGGCGGCCCGTGAAACGGCGGAAAGCAGCTCAGTTGCGATGGGTCAACTCGTGGATGGTTATAGCAATATCCAGACATTGAAACTGTTTGGTACTGCAAGCCGCGACGATGCCTATATCCGTCAGGGCATGGATCGTTGGTTACAGGCTATCACCACGCTGACGCGTGGCCTGAGCGGCATTCGCATTTCATTGGCCTCTACCAGCGGAATTATGATCTGCACAGTTGCCTATGTGTCGATAGACCTGTGGCTGGCCGGGGAAATCTCATCAGGCGAAGTGGCTTTTACTCTGGGGCTGGTGCTGCGCCTGAGCATGTTGCTGACCCGGATGATGGCTAATCTGAATGGCCTTTTGCGCAACTACGGCACGATACAAAATTCCAAAGAGCTACTGGCAAAGCCTGTGACTGTGCTCGACAAACAAGATGCACAAGAATTGGTGGTGCCGCAAGGTTCGATTAACTTCGAAAATATCCGGTTTCACTATGACAGCGCCAGATCGGTCATTAATGACTTGTCACTATCCATTCGACCGGGTGAGAAAGTGGGGCTGGTAGGGCGCTCGGGAGCGGGAAAGTCCACGCTCGTTAATTTGCTTTTGCGTTTTTATGATCTCGAAGGCGGTAAAATTATCATTGACGGGCAGGACATAGCGAACATTACGCAGGATTCCCTGCGCGCCAATATCGGTATGGTCACGCAAGACACATCGCTACTGCATCGCTCCGTGCGAGACAATATTTTGTATGGCAGGCCGGGCGCATCGGAAGAGCTTTTGCAAAAGGCAGTTAAAAATGCACAAGCCGATATTTTCATTAATGATTTAAGTGACCAGAAGGGTCGAAAGGGTCTGGACGCACATGTTGGGGAGCGTGGCGTGAAGCTCTCCGGCGGGCAACGGCAGCGCATCGCAATTGCGCGTGTCATGCTGAAGGACGCTCCCATTTTGGTACTGGACGAGGCCACCTCCGCGCTTGATTCCGAGGTTGAGGCGGCCATTCAGGAGAGTCTTTACCAATTGATGCAGGGAAAAACGGTCATCGCTATCGCCCATAGACTCTCGACCATTGCCGCATTGGATCGCTTGGTCGTGATGGACGAGGGGCGCATTGTGGAAACAGGCAAGCACGAAGAACTCATCGCGGCGAATGGGATTTATGCCAGTCTCTGGGCGCGGCAGTCAGGCGGGTTTATCGCTCATGATTAACGCTTGCGGGATGAATTTGATATTTGCATCCGGTCCAGCCGCAAACTCCGGTGCGAATATCAAATCACTCTACTGGAATCATATGCTTATCGGTGGTCTTGCCGATTCCAACATTCGCAACAAGCATGATCGAAATGAGATGCGAATGTTAGAATAAGACCACCAAGCTTATCCCTGCGACATCCTGCCCTTGTGGCTTTGTCAGGCTGGACAAGCCCCTGCGACACGCTTAGAAACCACCCGATATGTTGGGGATTCCGCGAGGCTCATTAATATGGGCCAGTCTGCTATTGTTGATAAAGCGGGGGCTCCAGCTGCGTTGTTATTCGGAAAGGACCAGGCCCCGTGAGCGCACACGATACGACCGAGCCGACACGGCGTGACTTCCTCTATATTGCGACAGGTATGGCCGGTGCGGTCGGTGTAGGCGCCTTTGCTTGGCCCTTTATCGACCAGATGCGCCCGGACGCCTCCACGCTGGCAGTCTCGTCCATCGAAGTTGATGTTTCAGCCTTAACGCCGGGTATGTCGCTGACAGTAAAATGGCGCGGCAAGCCGATCTTCATTCGTAATCGTACGCCCAAGGAAGTCGAAGAGGCCAAAGCTGTACAGCTCAGCGAGCTTAAGGATCCAATTGCGCGCAACGCCAATCTGCCGAGTGACGCACAGGCGACAGATGCTGATCGTACTGCAGTCAAGGAAAAGGAAAACTGGCTGGTGATGGTGGGGGTTTGCACCCATCTCGGCTGTATTCCACTTGGTCAGCAGGGCGACTTTGGTGGATGGTTCTGCCCATGCCATGGTTCGCACTACGACACGGCCGGACGTATCCGTAAGGGCCCTGCGCCGGAGAACCTGCCGGTTCCGCCGCTTTCATTCATTTCCGACACCGTCATCAAAATCGGCTAAGGTTTTACGGGGAGACACGACATGAGCGGTGGACATTCATCCTATACGCCTAATACCGGTATCGAAAAATGGTTTGATGCGCGACTGCCGTTGCCGCGTCTGCTTTATGATAGCTTTGTAGCTTACCCGGTTCCGCGCAATCTCAACTATGCTTATGCCTTTGGCGGAATTCTGGCATTGATGCTGGTTTCGCAGATCATTACAGGCATCGTGCTGGCCATGCATTATGCCGCAGACACGGGTCTTGCGTTCAACTCCGTTGAAAAGATCATGCGCGATGTCAATTCTGGCTGGCTTCTGCGCTATCTGCATTCGAACGGCGCTTCGATGTTCTTTCTTGCGGTGTTCATTCATATATTTCGCGGTCTTTACTACGGGTCTTACAAGGCTCCGCGCGAGCTATTGTGGATACTAGGTGTCATCATCCTGCTTTTGATGATGGCAACAGCTTTCATGGGTTATGTTCTACCCTGGGGGCAGATGTCGTTCTGGGGTGCTACGGTTATCACCGGCTTCTTCACGGCTTTCCCGGTTATCGGCAATCCTATTCAGGAGCTGCTGCTTGGTGGTTTTGCTGTCGATAACCCTACACTGAACCGGTTTTTCTCACTGCATTACCTTCTGCCGTTCATGATTGCCGGTGTAGTCGTTCTGCACGTATGGGCGCTGCATGTTACCGGTCAGACGAACCCCACGGGTATCGAAGTCAAGTCAAAGACCGATACAGTCGCGTTCACGCCATATGCGACGGTCAAGGATGCTTTCGGTCTTTGCATCTTCTTTATCCTCTTCGCTTACTTCGTATTCTACATGCCTAACTATCTCGGTCATCCGGATAATTACATTCCAGCGGACTCGTTGAAGACGCCTGCGCATATCGTTCCTGAGTGGTACTTCCTGCCATTCTACGCGATGCTTCGTGCCATCACCTTCAACATCGGACCAATCGACTCGAAGCTCGGCGGCGTGTTGACCATGTTCGGTTCCATTGCGATCCTGTTCCTGGTGCCTTGGCTGGATACGTCTAAAGTTCGCTCTGCTGTCTACCGTCCTTGGTACAAGCTATTCTTCTGGCTGTTCGTCATTGACGCAATCATTCTCGGCTGGCTCGGTTCACGTCCTGCTGAAGGCCTCTATACGGTCTTCTCACAGATCGGAACGGCATACTACTTTGGCTTCTTCATCATCATCATGCCTTTGCTGGGGTTGATTGAGACGCCGCGCCGCTTGCCGAATTCAATTACGGAAGCCGTACTTGCCAAAACCAAGAGTGGTGAGCAGCTAGCTGGTGCAACCACTGCTTCGGAAACCAGGGCCTGAGAATCGTGAAGGACTCAACCATGAAAAAAATCCTCCTCGGTCTTGCCGCTGCCGGTCTCGGTACAATGCTGGCTTTCAGTGGTGCGAAGGCGGCAGAAGAAGCTAACCACGCAGCGGAGCCAACGCATTTCCCGATCAAGCATCCGGAAGAAATGAAGTGGACCTTTTCCGGCCCCTTTGGATATTATGACAAGCAGCAACTGCAGCGCGGCTTGAAAATATATAAGGAAGTTTGCTCGGCCTGCCATTCCATGAGCTTGGTTCCATTCCGCGCTTTGGAAGAGTTGGGTTACAACGAAGCTCAGGTAAAAGCCTTCGCTGCCGAATATGAAGTGCCGGATGCACCGAATGCCGATGGTGAGATTGTTAACCGCAAGGCCATTCCTGCCGACCATTTTCCATCGCCATTTCCAAATGTTCAAGCTGCCGCCGCCGCCAATGGTGGCGCTGCTCCGCCCGATTTCTCGCTGATCGCAAAGGCCCGTTCAGTTGAACGCGGTTTCCCGCAATTCCTGTATGACATCGCACCGTGGGTTCAATATCAGGAAGGTGGTCCGGATTATATCCACGCGCTTTTGACGGGTTATGGTCAGACGCCGCCGGAAGGCATGCAGATTCCAGAGGGAACGCACTATAATCCCTACTTCATTGCCGCCAAATCGCTTGCAATGGCACAGCCTCTGCAAGACGGACAGGTGACCTATGATGATGGTTCGCCAGCGACCTTGTCGCAATATTCACAAGATATCGCAGCGTTCCTCATGTGGGCTGCTGAGCCGCATCTGGAAGAGCGCAAGAAGACCGGCTTCCGCGTCATGATCTTTCTGATCTTGTTTGCGGGTCTGGTTTATCTGGCCAAGCGCCGGATTTGGTCTGACGTTCCGCATTGAGCGGTTGATAGTATTGATCGTGGAAGGGGCGCAATGCGCCCTTTTCTTTTGTGGGTATGGCAAAGAAGCAAAGGAATCATGAGATGGATTCAAGTCTGAAGCAGACCTTGGTCAATTCCATCCGGAACATTCCGGACTATCCAAAACAGGGTGTCATGTTTCGTGACATTACAACCCTCCTTGGCAATGCGCGAGCCTTCCGCCGCGCCGTTGATGAATTGGTCCATCCCTATGCCGGCGGCAAAGTCGACAAGATTGCAGGCATCGAAGCGCGGGGCTTCATCATAGGCGGGGCGATGGCGCATCAGTTATCAGCTGGCTTCGTACCTATCCGCAAGAAGGGCAAGCTGCCCCATGATACTGTGCGCATTGCCTATAGCCTTGAATATGGGCTGGACGAGATGGAAATGCACAGGGACGCCATTATCCCTGGCGAAAAAGTTTTGCTTGTCGATGATCTCATTGCAACCGGCGGCACCGCAGAAGCGGCAGTAAAGCTCTTGCAACAACTGGGCGCCGATATCGTCGCTGCCTGTTTTGTTATTGATCTGCCGGAGCTGGGCGGCCGAAAGAAACTAGAGGCGCTTGGCGTAAACGTTCGCACATTGATCGATTTTGACGGCCACTAACAAAAGTCTTATGTTGGTGGCGAATTAGTCAGGCAGGGCAATAAGAGCGGCGCTGTCGAATTCCATCACGCGGATGCCATTCTGATTATAGGCCGCTGAGGACATCTGCATCATCGACCAGCCGGGACGTGATTGAAGTGTACGCACGCTATTCACGGTTCGGGTAAAACGGATTGTGTCTCCGGCATAGACCGGCTTCAACCATTTCAGGTTCTCAAATCCGGGCGAGGGGCCGAATGTTGGCGGTTGTTCGCCGCGCTTCATAGCCTCTTTAATAAGGGCTTTCATGCTCTCCACGTTAAGCCGCATCCAGATGGCTGTCGTGTGCCAACCTGATGCACAAAGCGCGCCGAAATTGCTATGCTTGGCAGCTTCGGGATCAACGTGAAATCGCTGCGGATCGTATTTTTTGGCAAAGGTAATAATTTCTTCCGCACCGAATGTATGGCTGCCCAGGTCCATTTCGACACCGATGTGGGCTTCAATGTCGTTGCTCATGATGCCAATGGCTCCCGCAAGGAAAACATGCCGGTGTTTTGCAGTTCACATACGAGCACGCCATCCTGATTGAAAACTTCATGGTGTAAAACCACAAAGCCAAGTGAAGGCTTGGACTTGGATACCCGGCTTTCGATGACGGTTGTCTTGCCGGTCAGCGTGTCACCGGCAAGTACTGGTGCACGCCATCTCGCATAGTCTATTCCTGGTGCTCCTTGCGAGGTCGAGTCGAGGAGATAGGCGTCACACATCATACGCATGAACATTGAGACTGTATGCCAACCCGACGCTGCAAGGCCGCCTAAGATGCTTGCTTTGCCTGCTGCTTCGTCCAAATGGAATGGTTGAGGATCGAACTGGCTGGCAAAATCGATGATCTCGCCAGCGTCGACTATCTTTGAACCCAGCGGCCATTCGCTGCCAACAGCAAAATCTTCAAATGCGTAGCGGGGTTCACTCATCATTGCCTCTATGTGTTGAAGCGGAACAGCATGATGTCGCCGTCCTGCACGATATATTCCTTACCTTCGTCACGGGCTTTACCGGCTTCCTTGGCTGCGACTTCGCCACCAAGCGTCACATAGTCATTATAGGCGATCGTCTGCGCGCGAATGAAGCCCCGCTCGAAATCCGTGTGGATGACGCCAGCCGCTTGAGGCGCTTTAGAACCGCGTTCAACGGTCCAGGCACGCGCTTCCTTTGGACCAACTGTGAAATAGGTAATGAGATGCAAAAGCTTGTAGCCGGCCCGGATAAGGCGGTCCAAGCCAGGCTCATCAAGGTTCATAGCGTCCAGATATTCCTTGGCCTCTTCCTCGGGAAGTTGAGCGACTTCTGCTTCAATGGCTGCGGATATGACGACGGTTTCAGCACCCTGCGCAGTGGCCATCTCTTCGACCGCTTCGGTGTGTTCATTGCCAGTAGCGGCGTCTTCCTCGGCTACGTTACAAACATAAAGCACTGGCTTTGACGTGAGGAGATTTAGGCCCTGCAATATTTCAAGGTCTTCGGCGGCTATGCCATTCAGCATGAAACGGACGGGTTTGCCATCCTGAAGCAATGCGAGCGCCTCTTCCATCACGGGAAGCAATGTCATTGCTTCCTTATCTTTGCTGCTCGCGCGCTTCCTGAATTGGACGATGCGGCGCTCAAGGCTTTCGAGATCCGAGAGCATCAGTTCTGTTTCGACGGTTTCCGCATCGGAAACGGGATCAATGCGGCCTTCAACATGCGTAATATCGTCATCTTCGAAACAACGCAGCACGTGCACGACCGCATCGACTTCGCGGATATTGGCGAGGAATTGATTGCCAAGTCCTTCACCCTTGGAAGCACCACGCACGAGGCCTGCAATATCTACAAAGCTGATACGAGTTGGTACTATATTCGCTGACTTGCCAATCTTGGCGATTGCTTGCAGGCGCGGGTCCGGCACAGCAACTTCACCCGTGTTGGGTTCGATGGTGCAGAAGGGATAATTCGCAGCCTGGGCAGCGGCGGTCTTTGTCAGCGCGTTGAAAAGCGTGGATTTGCCAACATTTGGCAGGCCAACGATGCCGCATTTGAAACCCATAATGTGCGATCCTTATTCTTTCTTGCCGAAGAGCTTGTTCAGCATGTCGGCCATAGGGCCGGATTTTGGAATGTTAACTGTCGGTTTTTGAACCCGAGCCTGCCGGATATGGCTTTGACTGGCCGGTTTTGCAACAGACTTTTCAACTTGTGTTTTCTCAGGCTTTCCGCCGGTGGCCAGAGCAACGCGATTCATAAAGCCAGCATCGTCTTTTTTGACGATATAGTCTGCATTGACAGCAATCGCATCGAGCACTGGCTCCAGCCACTCGGAGTCCGACTTCACAAAATTGCCAAGCACGTGATGTGTGACCAGTTCCTTGACACCCGGATGATCTATACCAATACGAACGCGGCGATAATCTTTGCCAATATGTGCATCAATGGACTTTATTCCATTGTGTCCGCCAGAACCGCCCCCAACCTTCACACGAACTTTCCCGGCGGCGAGATCAAGTTCGTCATAAATAACGGTAAGATCGCCAAGGCCAAGTTTGTAGAAGCGCATGGCTTCACCAATCGACTGACCGGAAAGATTCATGAAGGTTTGCGGTTTGATCAGAATTATCTTTTCGCCGTCGATCATGCCGTCGGCGATGAGTGCCTGAAACTTTTTCGCCCAAGGCGAAAAATTATGGCGGCGGTGTATTTCATCCGCCGCCATAAAACCAATATTATGCCTGTTATAGGCATATTGAGAGCCGGGATTGCCAAGACCTGCAATGAGCAGCACGCGACCAGCTCCCTGTAAAGGCGATTATTCGCCTTCTTTTTCTTCTGCTTCAGTGCTTTCAACTGCGGCTTCCGTTGTCTCGTCTTCAGCAGCGAGAACGGCAGGAGCAGCAATGGTAGCAATGGTGAAGTCACGATCCTGAATAACCGGTGTCACACCCTTTGGCAGGGTAACATCAGAAATGTGAATCGAATCGCCGATAACCTTGCCGGTCAAATCAATTTCGATTGCTTCCGGAATGGCATTGGCTGGCGCATGAAGCTCAACGTCGTGACGAACGATGTTGAGAACGCCGCCGCGCTTAATGCCAGGCGAAAGCTCGTCATTAAGAAAGTGAATCGGCACATGTACGTTTACGACCGATTTGGCCGATACACGCAGGAAGTCAACGTGAACTGGTTTGTCGCTGACCGGATCAAGCTGGTAGTCCTTTGGCAGGACCTGGATCGACTTGCCGTCAAGAATGATGTTGGCAATGGTGGTTTTGAAACCGCCGCCATGGATCTTGTAGTACAGCGTCTTGTAGTCGAGGGTAATCGAGATTGGCGCCTTTTTGTCACCATAGATGACTGCTGGCACTTTACCGTTGCGGCGAATTTCTCGGGCGGACCCCTTACCAACCCGTTCGCGCGCCTCGGCCTTGAGCTCGTATGCTTCGCTCATGGCATTTCCTTTCGAGGTTCAAATCTGGAGTGTTCCTGCAAGGTCAAATGAATGACAATCCAAAAAACATGAAGCGGCCCAAAGGCCATCCCAACGAGAGATCCCGTAACAGATGATTGGCCGCCTCATTCCGCGTTGCCTCCAAGGGTGTCTACGCGGATGGCGGCTCTATAACGGAAAGATCACGATTGTGCAAGTTATGAGCGTAGCAACCTCAATCAAACAGGCTGGAAACCGACTCTTCCGATGCGGTACGTGCAATTGCTTCGCCGATCAGATCAGAAATGGGCAATACACGGATATTATGGGCAGCATTGACGGCAGGGGTTGGCTGAATGGAATCAGTTATAACCAGTTCCTTCAGCTTGGAGCCGGTGATGCGGGCAACCGCGCCGCCTGAAAGTACGCCATGCGTTATATAAGCAGTAACGCTTGTTGCGCCTTTTGCGAGTAGCGCTTCGGCAGCGTTGCAAAGCGTGCCGCCCGAATCAACAATATCGTCGAACAGCAGGCAGTCCTTGCCGCTGACATCACCAATGACATTCATCACTTCGGATTCGCCCGGACGATCGCGGCGCTTGTCAACAATAGCCAACTGCGCATCAATGCGCTTTGCCAATGAGCGGGCGCGGACCACACCGCCGACATCAGGAGATACGACCATCACGTTTGAAGTGCCGTAGTGGGAGCGAACATCACGGGCAATAACTGGCACGGCGTAAAGATTGTCAGTCGGGATATCGAAGAAGCCCTGGATCTGGCCAGCATGCAGATCAAGCGTCAGAACTCTATTTGCACCAGCTTCGGTGATCAGATTAGCCACGAGCTTCGCGGAGATTGGCGTGCGCGGACCGGGTTTACGGTCTTGGCGGGCATAACCGAAATAGGGGAGAACCGCCGTGATACGTTTTGCCGACGAACGACGGAAGGCATCGATCATGATGAGCAGTTCCATCAGATGATCATTTGCCGGGTAGGACGTGGATTGCATGACGAAGACATCTTCGCCTCGAACATTCTCTTGAATCTCGACGAAAATCTCTTCATCGGCGAAACGCCGTACACTTGCTTTGCCGAGTGGAATATTAAGATACTTGGCTACAGATTCAGCGAGAACGCGATTGGAATTGCCCGCGAAGAGTTTCATGCTGTATTTCCTCACGTCTTTTTCAGAGCGTCAGCCAAAATAAGGGTATGGCGCGCCTTTTACTGTGACTGACGCACATTGCAAGCGGGCAGAGTCGATTCATGCACAGTTGGACAAGGTTAAGCCCTCAAACGTGTAAATATGTCACGTCTTGGAGCCTGAAACCCACGATAGATAGCCGCCGATTGCTTTGTCAGCTATGCCTTCCATCGTTGCTGCTGGCACGGAACTCCATGGATCAGCCGCACCGCCGGGCACTTTTTCTTGCCCTTGTATGCGATGAAGGCGTGTTCCCGCCGGATCAAGGATGTCCCACACGTAGATTATCGTGGTCAGATTGCCATCGGGCAGGGCAGAGAAATAGCCCTTCATAATGTGGGTATTGTCCGTATCGCCAGCGGTGCCCAAAACGATACCTTTTTGCTTGGCAAGTGCCGAGAGGCGTTGGGACAGTGGTGTAGCAGCGGCAATAGGTGCGCCAACAATAGGCGCAAAACGCAGTTTAGCGGTCTGCGACACACCTGTAGGCATTGCAGTTCCGGTGGCGGCCGGAGCCGTACCTGTGGTTGGCGTATTGCCTGGCACAGGAGCCGCTGCCGGATCAGTTCCCGGCGCTCCTGTTGCACCACCTTGCGCCGGTGGCAGATCGGATTTGGTGACGCCCAAGGTATTTTCAGAGCTGTTGCACCCACTCAAAACGATCATCATGAAAGCGGTGACGGTGCAAGTCAGTGCGTTACGCAACTTCATCTTCACTCAAACCCCATTAAGCAACCGCAAAAGCGGCTTGATAAGCAAAGCTGACAAAAGTTTTATTTCACGATCAAGTCAAGAGGTTGGCGTGAAAGCGTTTCCGCCTTGCCATTGGTTGTAAGGTAGGTCTGGCCCAATGTCATGGCCGTATTGCTGTCGGAGTCCATGATAATCATATGGGCGAACAAGGTCATATCCGGCTGGATACGTTCAGGGTTGCCCGAATAGAACATGGGCATGTCCATCCAAGACGGCGTGAAGCGGGCGCCGACTGAATAGCCGCATGCATTGAGGCGGTGGCGGGTCAGCTCGTGCTCTTCCATTACCTTGGCATGCGCATCAAACACATCACCAAAGGTGGAATCCGGCGTCATGGCCGCTTCAACAGCCTGCAGCGCTTCGAGTGCAGCGTCGTAAAGCTCCTGGTGGCGTTTCGATGCCTTGCCCGTCAGGACGGTGCGCATCATTGGCGCATGATAATGTCGATAGACACCCGACCATTCGAGCGTCAGCTGGTCGTTTTTGGTAAGCTTGCGCCTGCCAGCCTTATAACGGCAGAGCAATGCATCATCGCCCGAACCGATGATGAATTCGTTGGCCGGATAATCGCCGCCGCCAGCAAAAATTGCTCCCTGCATGGCAGCTAGAATGGCGCCTTCATCCGCGCCTGCCTTTATTAGGTTCAAAGCTGCGGTGAGAGCATCGTCGCCGAGTTCGGCAGCCTTGCGGCTATAGACGATTTCAGCTGGACTCTTGAGAACACGAAGCTTGTCCACAAGTCCGGATGCATCCACGAGTTGGCCAAAGGCTGCAAGCTGCTCATCCAACTTTCGACCATTGGCCGCCGTTAGACCGTGGGTTTGATATTCAATACCGATGCGACAGCCCAGCAGATCAAGGTCATTAAGCAGTTCGCGCAAATCCGCCGCCGGATTGGCATTGTCCCGATCTGCCCAAACAATGATGTTTTCAATATTGGAGGTCTGCCGCGCCTGCCGCAAATCGGCCGAGCGGGTCATCAGCACATTACTACCATCGGCTTTGACAACGAGGCATTGGAAGAAGCAAAAGCCAAAAGTATCGTAGCCGGTCAACCAATACATGCTTTCCTGTGCAAAGAGCAGGATCGCATCAAGCTTTTGCTCGGCCATGACCATCATCAAACGATCACGGCGCGCATTGAATTCTTCCGGTTCGAAATGAAGGCCCATAATGCTACTCCGTAATTGTAATGGCCGATATCTGCCGGCCATAATCTGGTTCGTTGCGGTGCGTGGTGCGGCGATAGGAAAAGAACTGGTCTTCATCAGCATAGGTACACAGTTCAAGTGCTGAAGCATTTACACCTGCTTGCTCAAGCTGTGTGATTATGAATGCCCAAAGATCAAACATCTTATGGTTTTCATTGGTTGATTCGCGGAAAAATTTACTGAATGACGAATTCGTTGAGACGAATTGCTCGTAGAATTCCCGGCCCACTTCGTAATTGTCGGGACCAATGGTAGGTCCCAGAACAGCTTGGATACGATCACGTTTGGCACCAAGCCCGATCATGGCCTCGACCGTGTTGCCCAGCACGCCACCAATGGCGCCACGCCAACCGGCATGAGCCGCGCCGATGACCCCAGCGTCCGGGTCGGCGAAAAGAATTGGACCGCAGTCGGCCGACAATGCGCCTATCACTATACCGGGCGTGGCCGTTACCATAGCGTCGGCTTTGGGCCGGTCTCCAGTGAGGGGAGACGTCACGGTTATGACGTCCGGCGAATGCACCTGATGCACCGTCACAAGTTGAGAAAGTGGCACGCCTAACGTTTCTGCAACCCGCCGTCGGTTTTCCGTGACATTGACTTGATTGTCATTGGAGCCGCTACCGACGTTCAGGCCGCGATAAATACCATCAGAGACACCACCTTTTCTGGTGAAAAATCCATGATCGATTCGGTTTTGCCCGGGTGAGCCCAGCAGGGAAGAACGCAGTGGTGCTGGTTTTTCGTACGTGTTCATCGTGGAGTGGTTTCTCCCAAAGGCTGCGGATGGTGATTTAGCTCTCGGACGAAGTCAATCTTCCGTTTCATTTTGTCTGAAAAGGAAATGTATGGGTGGCAGGATCTGTTATACACAGAACCTTGAATAAGGTTCCCATCTCGGTGGGTCCGGCTAGACGTTCAACATCAATATGCAGTTGCTCCTGAACGTCGGGAGATTTGCCTTGCCCTAAAGCACCGGCGCGGTCCAACAACCCCATGGCAATGAGAAAATCGCCTTGTGTCATTGCGCTGGATTTGCACCCTTCAGCACGGGCAGATTGCGCGAGACTATGAAAGTCGACGTGTGTCGTTATGTCCGCTGCGCCCGGCGTGCTAAGGGCATTGATCGGCCTGTGCTGGCTCAATGCCTGCAAAGTGTCGCCATAACCTTGTTCCAGGTGGCCATAATCAACAAGCAATGCTGCTCCGCGTTCGCGGCAAATATGGTTGGCGATCTGATGCATGAGCGCGTTGCGAGCGGGAGCGATTTCGAAAATACTGCCATCTGCCGCAGTATCGCTGCTGCCGGGCAACAGGGCCTTTTCAAGAGAACCAGAGCCTGCAGCAAAAAACAGATTGCCCTCACTGTCGGCAGAAACCATTCTTTCGACAAAGCGACCATTTGATTTCACATATTGCCTTGATGGGATTGCGTCGAAAAGTTCATTGGCAACAAGGATCAGCGGGTTCGCCGGAATTTCGGCGATAGTTTTACGCCATTCGATGTCTGCTGTGTGCTGCGCCAGCGCTTCTTGCTGAATTTTGGTCAGCCGCTCGCTAAGTTCAACCATTATTACCTTGACCGCCTTCATAAAGGCGGGCGAAATTTTTCCGGCGGTGCGTAAAAGATCGTTCATTAAGGTCCCGCGGCCGGGCCCCACTTCACAAAGGCTGAAATGTTGCGGAGACCCTAGTGCTTGCCAGGCTCCAACGCACCAGACACCAATGAGTTCGCCGAACATTTGGCTGACTTCCGGGGCGGTGATAAAATCGCCACTTCTGCCGAAGGGTTCTTGTGTTGTGTAGTAGCCATTATCCCGATCGAACAGGCACAAAGCCATATAATCTGCCACGCTGATCGGACCCGTTGTCTCGATCTGCCGGATAATGCGCTGCTTTAAACTCATCGTTGCGTTTTTACCTCAGGGTTGCGCGCGGACAAGATAAACGCCAGACCAATAATGACCATTGGGATTGAAAGCACCATGCCCATCGTCAACCAGCCGCCAAAAAGATAGCCGAGTTGAGCATCCGGCTCGCGGAAAAACTCGACAAAAATACGAGACAATCCATAGAGCGCCACAAATGTGCCCGAGATAAAACGGGGGCTTTTTAGTTTGCGGCCATAGAAGATCAGTACTGCAAGCACCGCAAACAGCACGATACCTTCAAGTGCGGCTTCATAAAGCTGGCTTGGATGACGTACTACAGGTCCTCCCGTCGGAAAAACCATTCCCCACGGCACATCTGTCTCTCGGCCCCACAACTCACTATTGATAAAGTTTGCTACGCGAACGAGACCAAGGCCGACCGGTACACCGGCGGCAACAGTATCAAGCATGCTGGATATATTGATTTTGCGCGAGCGGGCAAAAAGTACCATTGCGAGTGTCGTGCCCAGCATGCCGCCATGAAATGACATTCCGCCTTCCCAAACCTTGAATATGTCCAAAGGATTGGCGATGTATTTGGCAAAATCGTAGAAGAGAATGTAGCCAATACGGCCACCCAGAACTACACCCAGTGCGGCCCACAAGACGAAATCGTCGAGATCTATGGGCTTCATTGGCGGGGTATTGTTTGCCCAAAGTCGTGGCTTGCTGATGAGTTTCTTGGCGTACCACCAAGCAAAAAGAATACCGACCACATAGCCAAGTCCATACCAGTGTACCGCTATGGGACCTATGGAAAAGATAACCGGATCGATCTCGGGGAAAGCTATCGCAGCAAATGTCGGCACAAGTAGCTCGCTCACAAGGACACTCCGTCTCGGTTTTCTCGATTTTGCGGGACCATGCGCGAGGGCGTGATAGGCGTCAAGCCGCATCTGCGGTAACATTTGTGCGGGCTGGCTTAGCGCTAACTTGCTTGCAATCATTATAAGTGGTCATTATTTGAATGGTGAAACCAGAAAGGTATCTGCAATGACCAATGGATCAAATCGCGTTCTCGATGAACTGGCAAAGCTCGTTACAGATGCTGCCGGTGCTGCCCAAGGCGTGCGCCGCGAAGTTGAAACCGCATTTCGAGGTCAGGCGGAGCGTCTGCTCAATACAATGGACGTTGTCCAGCGTGAAGATTTTGAAGCTGTGCGTGAAATGGCAATAAGGGCCCGGGCGGAGAATACAGCCCTCCAAGCACGTATCGAGGCCTTGGAGGCGCTGGTTGGCAAAAAGGACGAATCGGCGAAGCCCACCTCATCGCGTGCCAAAAAGGCTTAGTGCCTTTTTGAAATTATCTAGGCAATGTCGTCTTCGGCCAGGCTTTCTTCACCGTCGGCGATTGCCTCTTCTTCCGTATCATAAGGGCCGACCTTCGGTCCTTCTACGCCGTCTTTAGTGACGACATAATACCAGTTGCCATCATCGTTTTTTTGTACGGCTTTGACTGTTGGTTCAGTTGCATCGGACATGCTCGTTCTCCTGTTTGACCGTTCCAGACTCCCGCGAGAGCCGCGTTGGAAATAACAAGCTAAGACGTTTTGATATCGACTATATGACGAAGTTTTTTAGACCCTAATCCATTCGGGCCCGCTGATAGTCCCGATTTGGTCGTTTTTCTCTCCCGCGGACCACTATCCCCAAAATAAATCTTAAGTATTTATCAACAGGTGGAAATCGCCGAAAACTGTTTCCTTAGAGTCAGTTAAAGCGACCAAGTGAATCTTTTTCCTAACTTCTGTCCACACCCATTCTCGTCAATTGGTCAAAAGGGGACTGGCGCTGTGACTCAGCATCAATACACTGAAATTACTGCATGATTCGTTTCAGTGTTCATGCAGCGGTCCGTAAGTTCATGGCCGCAACCCGGTTGGTGTGTTCTGCCTGCCGGTGAGTTTAAAAAATGTTACCGCATTCAGCGTGGGTCTATGTTGACGTGCAGAAAACATTTGGTGTGCTTGGTTTGGGTGCGCTGTATCTCCCGCAGCGTTATACGAGATTCGATTTAGCAGGTAATGGCGATGAGCCTTCTGGAACTAGAGATTGCGCGTGACTTACATCCCGTAGATGTGATCGAGCACGTTGCCCATGCAAACGAATGGGCATTTGAGCGCACCGGTGAAGATGAGATTGCGATTACGGTCGAAGGTAGCTGGACCGATTACCAGATATCCTTTTCGTGGATGGAAGACTTTGAAGCCCTGCATCTGGCCTGTGCTTTCGATATCGCCATCAGCGAGCCTCGCATCAATGAAGTGATGCGGCTTCTCTCATTGGTCAATGAGCAATTGCTGATGGGACATTTTGATCTCTGGAGGCAGGAGGGTGCGGTCATGTATCGCCAGTCCCTGCTTCTTTCCGGCGGTGCCGAGCCTACCAGTAAACAGGTTGAAGTTTTGCTTTCGAGTGCGCTCGATGCATGCGAAACCTATTTCCAGGCTTTCCAGTTTGTCGTCTGGTCCGGCTCAACAGCGCGGGAATCGCTCGACAGCATTTTGTTCGAAACCGTTGGATCAGCCTGATTTTCCTGAAATGGGCTAGGCGGTGGAGTTGAGAAATCATGACCATCAGTTTTGATGATTTCGAGAAAGTCGATATTCGCGTCGGGACTATTATAGAGGCGGAAATATTCCCCGAAGCGCGTAAGCCCGCATTCAAATTACGGATCGATTTTGGTTCAGAGATCGGTATCAAAAAATCCTCCGCCCAAATTACCAAGCGACACACATTGGAAGAGCTAAGGGGAAAGCAGGTCATGGCTGTGGTCAATTTCCCGCCACGCCAGATCGGTCCCTTCATGTCAGAGGTATTGACGCTTGGTTTTCCCGATGAAGCCGGTGACGTTGTTCTAGCTACCGTGAGCCATACGGTTCCGAATGGCGGTAAATTGTTTTAAGCGACGTCTTCTCGTCAGGCTGGAACTTTGACTATCGCACGTAAGCCGTTCTTAGGGCTGTCTTCAAGCGTAATATCGCCGCCATGGCTACGAGCGATATCCAAGGCGATTGCAAGTCCCAGGCCAGTGCCGCCTGCGTCCTGGTTGCGGGCCTGGTCAAGCCTGAAGAATGGTTTGAAGACCTCATCACGCATTTCTTTCGGGATACCTGGCCCATCATCATCGATGGTCAGTATCAGCCAGCCATCGCGATGATCGGCTGCGACAAAAACATTCTGCGCATAGCGGAAGGAATTTGAAACAAGATTGGTAATCAATCGCGAAAACGCGTTGGGGCGGACATGAATTTCCGGTTGTCCGCGAATGGTAGAGGTGAATCCCCGTTTGAGCAGTATCGCTTCTTCCTTGAGTTTGGCGAATAGGCGCTCAAGATTGAAGACGCCGGTCTCTTCGTCAGCCTCGCCCCGTGCGAATGAAAGGTAGCCTTCTAGCATTGACTGCATGTCGTCTATGTCTTGTTCCATCGCTTCGGTATCGACCCTGTTGCTCACCAGCGCCAGTTGGAGCTTAAAGCGGGTCAAAATGGTTCGCAGGTCATGACTGACGCCGCTGAGCATTGTTGTACGCTGCTCAATTTGCCTTTCGATACGTTCACGCATGACAATAAAGGCCGCACCAGCGCGCCTCACTTCTTCGGCGCCGCGGGGCTTGAAGTTTGGTGGCGGTGCTCGTCCTTTGCCGAAACTGTCTGCGGCAGTGGCCAATTGCTGGATTGGTTTAATCTGATTGCGCAGAAACAGGATCGCAATAGCCAGCAACACAAGGGCTGAACCAGCCATCCATACCAGGAAGATCAACGTGTTGGATGCATAAGCCTGACTACGTCGTGCAAAGACGCGCAAAACCTTGTCCTCGAGTTGTATTCGAATTTCCACCAAATCCGAATCCCCGATCGTATCGATCCAGAACGGTCGATTAATCTGCTTGGTGATTTCTTCACTCAGAATATTGTCGAGAATGGAATAGAACGGTTTGGGACCGGGCGCGGGGAGCGGGTCGGGTGGCAATATGGATATGTTAAGAGCTAAACGTTCGCGCGAAATGCGGATCAGGTTCTCGTAGCCCGAATCTTGGGGAAACGTGTCCATCAGATCAATGATGCCGGAAATATCCCGCACCACGGCAGTCGAAAGACGCTGAGTCACTGTCTGCCAATGGCGTTCCATGAACACAAACGCAATAAGCGATTGTAACAGCACCATTGGCGCAATGATGATGATCAACGAACGGGCATAGAGCCTTTTGGGCATCCAGCGGGCCAGCCAACGCGTCAGCTTTCGCCAAGGACCAAGCAATGTGCTTCGTTTGCGCCGCCAATGGCGTTTCTTCACGGCCAATGCGCGATCTGCGGCGTCCGGGGGGCTCATTACATCGATATCCGCTTGCGCTTCCTGCTTTGCGTGTTCGTTATTCAACACTCAACTTATAGCCAACGCCTCGTACTGTCTGCAACCAAACCGGATTTGCAGGATCGTTCTCGATCTTGCGACGCAGGCGATTTATCTGAACGTCGATTGTCCGCTCACCTACGTCTCCTTCCTGTCCGGTCAGTTCGTGACGTGGAACAGTTTCACCCGCGCGGGCAGCGAAAATCGCCATGATGTCCTGTTCGCGATCGGTGAGACGAATCAAATCCCCTGACCGTTTCAGCTCGCGTTTTGCGATGACGAATGTGTAGGGTCCAAATACGATTTGCTCGATCTTCGCCTGTGTAGCGGGAGCGCCACGCCGCAGAATATTGTTGATGCGGAGTATCAGTTCACGCGGATCGAATGGTTTGGGCAGATAATCGTCTGCGCCTGCTTCGAGACCGGTAATGCGGCTGTCTGTTTCCGAGAGCGCGGTAAGCATGAGAATCGGAACGTTTTTTTCCTGACGCAGAGCCTGAGTTAAAGCGATACCGCTTTCGCCCGGCATCATAACATCGAGGATGAGCAGATCATAATCTATGCCGGCAAGCTTTCGTCTTGCCTCGTCGGCATTGGCCGCTACCGTAATGCGAAAGCCGCTGCCTGTCAGATATTGGGACAGTAGATTTCGAATTCTGGTATCGTCATCAACGATCAGCAAATGTGGGGCATCGTCCGACAGCGCGAGATCGCTGCTAACGGGTGTTTTTTCTGTATCCTGTACCATGCATCCCCTCTTCACCAAGTGGAACCTATATCTATCCTGACTTCGGCAGGCTGTCGATCTGTTGCCACTGTGCGGGATTTACCATGGCTTTGAGAAAATGCTCAATCACCGCCCGGTCGCTTGGATCGAGCTGTTCCAATGCATTGGCAATGCGGCGTGATTGCGGTGCTGCCAATTCAAGTGCAAGCTCACGCCCCTGATGCGTGGGGTAGAGTTCGCGCTGCCGCCGATCGCGCGGCCCTTGTATCTGCACAATGTGGCCGGTGTCGATCAATTGCTTGAGAACGCGTGCCAAGCTTTGCTTGGTGATCTTTAAAACTTCCAGCAATTCTGCAACGGTCATGCCGGGCTTTCGATTGACGAAATAGAGAACACGGTGGTGCGCCCGCCCGAAAGTAAGCTTTTCCAGTATCATATCCGGGTCGGCGGTAAAGTCGCGATAGGCAAAGAAGAACAGCTCGATAATATCGAGTTCCTTGGCGTGCTGCTCGGTCAGGGCTGTCTCAATGTGCCTATCTGGTGTATAAGATTTCATGCAAGGTCCCCGGTCTTGGAAAAGATTATGTCAGCGTTGTTGACTTAATTTTAGACTGCTGATAATTTTTGGCAAGCTGTTGGCTGCATTTTGAATGAATCGAAAAGCCAATACGTGTTTCTGGAAACTTTCCGTAATGAAACGCCTATTGGTGCTGAAGGGCAATGGTACACCAATTGGGAAGCGGGACCAGTTGGCGGAAGGCAAATCCCCGTAAAACATCAGGATAAGGCCTGGAGGAAAACATGGCATCCGTTCCATTCGATCAGCTTGAAGGTTACATCTGGATGAATGGCGAATTTGTTCGCTGGACAGATGCAAAGGTCCATGTACTTACACATGGCCTCCACTATGCAAGCTCTGTGTTTGAAGGTGAGCGTGCCTATGGTGGCGAAATTTTCAAGCTGAACGAACATACGGAACGGTTGCACGAATCCGCGCGAATTCTTGGCTTTACGATTCCCTATTCTGTTGACGAGCTTAACGATGCCTGCCGGAAGCTTTTGGCGAAGCAGGGTTTTCAAGATGCTTATGTGCGTCCGATTGCATGGCGCGGAAGCGAGTCCATGGGCGTTTCGGCGCAAGCGAACAAGATCAATGTTGCGATCGCGATCTGGCAATGGCCGAGCTACTTTGATCCAGCGCAAAAGCTGAAGGGTATCAGGCTCGATATGGCTGAATACCGCCGTCCAGATCCCAAGACCGCGCCTTCTAAATCAAAGGCTGCCGGTCTTTACATGATCTGCACAATCTCAAAGCATGCGGCTGAAGCCAAAGGCTATGCAGATGCATTGATGCTGGATTGGCGCGGGCAGGTGGCTGAGGCGACGGGGGCCAATGTGTTCTTCGTGAAGAACGGCGTAATTCATACGCCAAAACCTGACTGTTTCCTGGACGGGATTACGCGGCGTACGGTTATCGATCTTGCCAAGCGCAGAGGTTATGAAGTTATCGAGCGGGTAATCATGCCCGAAGAGATGGCAGACTTTGAGCAATGTTTCCTGACAGGAACTGCTGCTGAAGTTACGCCCGTATCTGAGATTGGTTCATACAAATTCACGGTAGGCGAAATCGCCATTAACTTGATGAATGACTACGCTGCAGAAGTAACGCCCAAGAAAGTCGCAGCAGAATAACCGCAATTTTCGGTCAACATTACAAGCCTGATACAAATCGATTGTGGTATCAGGCTGTTTGACATTGCTTAAAACTTAGTCATCATGATGTATGTCAGGCATGAGTCTGACGTTGAAACGTTGACGGGGTGTCCATTATGGAAGCGCTTCTTCCTATCGTTATCCAGCTTATCTCTGGTGGTGTCGGCGGCAATATTGTCGGCGGTCTTCTTAAAAATCTCAGCCTTGGTACAACCGGTAATACTGTCGCAGGCGGTGTTGGCGGATTGATTGGTGGTTATCTAACCCAATATCTGGGTGCAGGTGGCGCAGCAGTCGTTGCGGATGCGGTTGCATCTTCCGGGCTCGATATTGGTGCTATTGTCGGCCAAATTGCAGGCGGTGGTATTGGCGGTATCATCTTGACCGCAATTGTGGGAGCCATAAAGAACTCAATGGCCAAGACCTGATCATTGCTAGATGAAGATTTGTTGGGGCGGTCGCTTAGACCGCCCTTTTCATTTGGTATGCTGTTACATTAGGTTCTTTGCGGTTTGATCAGTGAATGACATAGGATTTAGATATTATGGGACAATTGCAGGCCGGTATTATTCCCGTCACGGCCTTTCAACAAAACTGCACCATTCTTTTCGACAGCGATGACAAGCGGGGTGTGCTTATTGACCCGGGTGGGGACAATGATCAGGTGCTTCACGCCATTCAGTCAAATGGGATCATAATCGAGGCAATCTGGCTGACCCATGGTCATATTGATCATGCCGCTGGTGCCATGGATATGAAAGAAGCACTGGCTGTTGATATTGTTGGACCGCATGAGGCCGACCGTTTTTTATTGGAAAGCTTGGAAGAAAAGGCGCTTCAATACGGAATCTCGGGGAATGTGCGCAATTGCACACCGGATCGCTGGCTAAGCGACGGGGACACAGTGTCGTTTGGTGATCATTTGTTTGAAGTCCTGCATTGTCCGGGACATGCTCCTGGTCACGTTGTATATTACAATAAGAAAGCCAAGTTCGCTCACGTTGGAGATGTGCTTTTTAACGGTTCCGTTGGACGGACTGATCTGCCTGGCGGCGATCACGCTGTGTTAATCAATTCAATCACGACAAAACTTCTGCCGCTGGGGGATGATATCGGGTTTATCTGCGGTCACGGTCCGGGTGGAAGATTTGGGGAAGAGCGTCGTACCAATCCGTTCTTGAACGAATAAATGAAAACCGCCGGAATGACCGGCGGTTTTAGTTCAAAATTTAGTTGGCGTTACAGAAATAGTCACGTCCGTCATAGCCGCGGAATGTTCCTGTTTCCGGATTGAAAGACCGATAACGATCCGTGCAATAGCGATACCAAGCGCGAGTCCAAGGCTGAGCGGATCCATAATAGCGCGGTGCTTCGACCTGGCGGTACACTCGAACCGGAGCCCTGTATGTGGGACGGTCGTCATAGTCACGATAAATCACTTCCGGTTCGCGCGGTTGCGCAAGTGCACCACCAATCAGCGCACCGGCTGCAAGCCCGATAGCACCGGCGGCCAGAGCGTCGCCGCCGCGGTGATGATGACGATAACCACGATCATAATGCCGCCAGCGATGATCAGCTGACGCTGACGACAGTGGTGCGATGACGGTCGCAGCTACAGCAGTTGCAAGAATGGCAATTTTCATACCCTTATTCATCTGTGCCTCCTTGAAGCATCTTGGCGATTTTCTACGCCGCTTGATTATTTTGGGTCGCGATCACCTGGACCGCCAACCGTAATGCTGTTTTAACCATCTCAGAATGAATGCAGGCTGAACGGCGACCAAGGCAGTTTGTTCCTTGCTGATCCAGTCAAACATTGTTCCGGAGGGGGGAACAGGACACATGATTTCAGCAATTCCAAGGCGCGATAAAGATACTTGAAACCAATCTGACGAGTTGGTTTCAAATTCTTGGTCAAGAAGATTGAAATCCCCGTGCGAAAAGGGGATTTCAACAAATGTTATTCAAGCATAGATCGCTCAGGCCCGCCCCGTTTGGCGGGCTAAAATGGCAGTGCGGTTACAGAATTTACTCTGTAATCGAGATATTCACTGCTTTTGGGCCCTTACCACGGCGATCTGGCTCTGTATCGAACGAAACTTTCTGATTGTCTGCAAGATCTGTAAGCCCGGATGCCTGTACTGCAGAGATGTGAACGAAAATATCCGCTGCTCCGTCATCCGGCTTGATAAAGCCAAAACCTTTTTCGCTGTTGAAGAATTTGACCGTACCGGTCTGTGCCATGCTCAGTTCCTTTTTCTAAATTACCGCGTTCCCCTCCGGGTTTGCGGGATTGGTAGTGCCGTCTTCTGTACTTACTTCAGACGGAGGTCATGCAGGCAATTCTCGAATTCAGGAAAGGAGCCGATCATTGCCGGGATTGCTCCCGACCCGGTATTCTTGCGGTTCCGGCGCGCCGTTCTTCCAGTCTTCCAGTGTTCATAGATGCCCGAACGCTTTGAGACTGCTAGAATAAGTCTTTTTTGGCAAGCAAAAGTTTTTCTACCACTTGAGTGAATAGGTAGAAATGCGTTGCCGCTATGAGCAAGGCATGTAGAAATTACGTCGTTATATGTATGTTGCAAACCTATGCCTGTTACGTGGCGAGCTAGAGCAAGTTTTGCTTATAGAGAGTATCTCGCGGTGCTCCGCATTTTCGGCTAACGGCTAGCCAATAAAATTGCTTCGGCGTCAACGATTACGCGTAACGATGCAGGCGCCACCAGCACTTTGCAGTTGTGCGCAGATTTGGTTGGCTTCCCCGCGGCTATCGGCACCGATGCGGACCGCGTAAATTCCGCGCCTGCCCATAGCTGAACGTTTCCGGCTGATGATCGGTTCATGCTTGTCGAGAATGGTGGGGAAGTTTCGCTTTAATCGCTGCATCTGACGTATGGCCGCAGATTGCCTGAAATTTCCGGCGATCTGGATACCCCAAGGCTTTGGCTTGATCTGCGCCATCGAGACTGTCGCAAACCGCACGATTGGCAGCTGTCTGCAAGCAGCGTCAAAATTGAGTTTGCTGTTGAGCGGAAGCTTCTTGATTTCGGCACCGGTTGAAAAATCGTCTGCCGAAATTCCAGTTATATCGAGCACATATTCTTCGGTTTCCAGGGGGAGGAAGCCTCCATTGGATATCCAACGGGAAACTCTTGTGGGGCCTGCATTATAGGCAGCGGCAGCCAAACCCCAGTTTCCAAATGCTTTTCGTAGGTCTTTCAATAGTTTAGCTGAAGCCGGAAGCGCCTGCAAAAAATCATAAGGGTCGGCGAGGCCGCGCTCTTTTGCGGTTCCGGGCATGAACTGTGCGATCCCTTGCGCTCCGACTGGGCTTGTTGCGGACACGTCAAACCGGCTCTCTTTCCAGATCAGTCTGGCAAAAAAGTCCCGAGGAACACCATGACCATCCGCATTCGTCGCTATGGCTGCGCAAATCTGGGTAACGCTGGGTGGTAACGGTGCAGCCGGAATTGAAACAGACGGATTGTCCGCAGCAAATGCATCAAAGGCGGCTAAAACACCGCCTGCCACAAGTACGGCAATCAATCTGTAACGGGTCACAATGGCCTTTCAACCTGGAGAACGATATTGAGCATTAAGCACGCTTATATTTCTGATAAAAGGTACTGGTTTACGATTCCGTTGCTACCGGATGGCCAGTGTAGCCATCCAGATTGAAGAGAAATGTTATGCCGCTCTCCGTTACAACGATTGGTTTTGATGCAGACGATACGCTCTGGGAGAATGAGCAGTTTTTTCGTTCGTCAGAAAAGCATTTTGCAAATCTCTTGGCGCCCTATGCTGATATCGCCGATCTACCTCAGAGGCTGCTTGAGGTCGAGAAACGCAATCTGGAGTCCTATGGATTTGGGATCAAGGGCTTTACACTTTCATTGGTCGAAACAGCCGTAGAGGTAACTGAGGGAAAGGTGCCCGCAACAATTATCGCCGAAATCCTTGATGCCGGGCGTGAAATGCTGCGTCATCCGGTTCAAACTTTACCCCATGTGGCGGAAACACTTGAGCAACTGACTGGGCGCTACAAGCTGGTGTTGGTCACGAAAGGGGATCTATTCGATCAGGAGCGCAAGCTGGCTCAATCCGGACTGGGAGATTTCTTTGATGCAATTGAAATCGTCAGTAACAAGGACACCGGTACATATGAGCGTGTGTTCAGCCGGCATGGCAACGGTGCCGAGCGGGGTTTGATGATCGGCAATTCACTAAAATCCGACATCGTTCCCGCGATTGAAGCTGGAGCGTGGGGCATATTCGTGCCCCACGAACTTACTTGGGTGCTGGAGCATGTTGAAGCCCCGATCGAGAATCCGCGATTTCGCCAGATAGAACATCTAGGCCAGCTCACTACTCTCCTTGAGGAGATAGGCTGATTATTCAGCCGCGTATTGTTCTTGGGTCTGTTCGTCCGGTCCGTTGGGATCGCCCGCTGCTGTCTCGCAGCCTAAATCCGGGAACGCCACCACGCGGTTACCCGTAAAATCAGTACGTACAACGACCAAGCCCTGTTCCTCAAAATAGGTAAGCAGCCGTCGCGCACGGCGGGCCGAGTGCGTACCGTAGGCTCGCGCTATCGTTGCATCAGAAGGGCATGGACTCGTCGTAACGGCCGCTTGAGCCACAATAAAGAAAACACCTTGAACATCGTCTGGCAGGCTCTTTGAAAGTTCCAGTGCCTGCTGCCAGGGCTCGCTTTGAGCGGTCTCTCCATCAATTCCAGCGCGTGCGACAGCCAATTTGCGCCGAAATGCGGGGAGTGAGAGCTGATCTCCCGGAACGCGGCGAATGCGGCAGCGGACAAGAAAATCTTGGTACAATACGGCGTCGGTGCGGAAGGACGCGTCGGGATCATTGAGCATTTCATGCATGACCGCCTCGATAAGACTGTTGCGTTCGGCCTCGTCGATTTCAGGAAACAAGGTTGGCGTGGGCGACTCTGCCTGCGCCATAGCCTTGGCTTGGGTCAGCTGGTTGAGGATATCCGCTGTGGGGGTGGGGGCAGGTGGCGTGTGCGTCTTGCGCACCACAGCGCGACGCTCCTCCGGAGCTGGTATGAATATAAGATCACGGGCATCGTCACCCGGTTGGGGAAGAGGGGTAAGCTTGGGGCTGGAAGAGCGCGCTGATGTCTCGACGGCTCCAATTGTAACCGGAAGCGGTCGGCGTGATAAAGCAGGCCCTAGCGCCACGAAATGACCCCGAGCCAGATCACGAAACTGCTCTGCCTGGCGACGTTCCATACCCAACAAATCTGCTGCCCGCGCCATATCAATATCGAGAAATGTGCGCCCCATTAGAAAATTGGATGCTTCTGCAGCTACGTTCTTTGCAAGCTTCGCCAGTCGCTGGGTTGCGATCACTCCGGCTAGGCCGCGTTTGCGTCCACGGCACATGAGATTGGTCATCGCGCCCAACGAAAGTTTACGAGCTTCGTCCGAAACTTCACCAGCTACGGCTGGTGCAAATAGCTGGGCCTCGTCCACGACGACCAGCATTGGATACCAATAGTCTCGCTCTGCATCGAATAGCCCGCCAAGAAAGGCTGCGGCACATCTCATTTGCTGTTCTACATCCAGACCCTCAAGATCCAGAACCACCGATACGCGGTGTTGGCGGATGCGGGCGGCAATCCGTGTCAGCTCGTTCTCCGTACGAGCTCCATCAACAACGACATGACCATATTTGTCCGCCAGCGTGACAAAATCGCCTTCTGGGTCAATGACGCATTGCTGAACCCATTGCGCGCTCTGTTCAAGAAGGCGGCGCAGAAGATGAGACTTTCCAGAACCCGAATTGCCCTGAACAAGCAAGCGTGTTGCCAAAAGCTCTTCAAGGTCGAGCATGGCCTTTGCGCCTGCTGGCGCTGCTCCCATGTCGATATCGACCTTCATCGCTTCTCCAGTCTTGATATGATTCCGCGCGCGAAATTTCGCGCGCGGTTTGTCTAGCACTCCTTCACGCCGGATGCTTGAGCGTTCTCGTATTTTGCAGATTTAACCCACAGCTGGTTTGACGTTCTCCTGAAAAATTGCGCCGAATTCTTTCATCCGATCAACGATATAATCAGCATCTATCAGAGAGTCCGGCAGATAGAGTCCGGCTTTTACGGGTTCGCCGCCATGCAGCCCAAGAAGACGTTCAACGCTAAGCGCCACGTGCAGCGCAGTGAGAGGAGCCTGTCCCTCCGGGTGCACAATATCAAGCCGAATCGCAGCACGCTCGCCGGTAACCAATTCACCAGTGATCTCGATAGCGATCTCAGTTGAAAAAGCTTCTCCGCGTCTGCGGCTGGCCGAAGTGCCATAGACAAGGCCAACACGGATGGATTTGGCGTTTGTAGCTGCCGATAGGCTGAGGACATCCAGCGGCGAATAGGCCGTGGATTCTAATATTGTGCCGTCAATATCCACAAATGGCCGCATGGCATCGTCATCTTTTATCCATTGCCAGTGTCCATCCACTAGGAGGAGTGGATTGGGTGCCGATTCTGTAATCCGTTGGTAGTCCGCAAGAGCGGCTGGTCCGCCCATGTCTTCTTCGTCAAGCACGACTGTGATTGAGATGTTGTCAATAGTTTTAAACTTACGTACGGCCTGCAAAGTCGGAAATGTTGCAGCACCCGCAAGCCAATTGCTTGCCATTAATATTGGAGCTGCATTCGGCTTACTGATAGCGAGTGCCATTTCTGGTCCTACTTCGAAAACTCCGCTCGACACACTGAGGTAGGGTAGGCCATGCGCCTGAGCATATTTCATGCTATTGAGCGTCGCGTCTTTTACGAAGACTGCAATTGCACTGTAGTTGGCACCATCGATCTGGCCCAGATCATCGCGTTCCAAGTGAATTTTGACAGCTTGCGCGTGACCGATCCCGTCAGCGACGCGTTGCGCTTTGGCCAAGTTACGACCACCGACGGCAATGGGCAGATCCGGATATAATTTGCGTAGTATTTGCGCTGCTTTTGCACCGACAACTCCTGATCCGCCGATGATTAATACGGGATCGGTGATGGATAGTGGCATGGCCTCGACTCCTGCTTTAAACTGGACAATGGTTAAACGTTGGCTGGGATTTTCTTTCCCGATAGTTCATATTACTATTAGTAAGTTACTATTGGTAACATTGCAAGATGCCGAGGGACCAATATTGCCGTTTGTTAAATCAGGGTTGAATGCGAAATGGGACTAGCCGCTGCCAAGAAGATGCCAAAGGCGCAACGCCGCGATCAGCTTTTATCGATTGCTCTCGATATCGTTCGAGACGAAGGTACTGATGCCTTGACCCTTGGCTACGTTGCTGAAAAGGCAGGTGTGAGCAAGCCGATTGCCTACGAGCACTTCGGGACGCGTAGTGGATTGCTCATTGCTCTGTTCGAGCAACTTGATCAGCAGCAAATCGACCAGCTTGCCGCTGCGATTGCAGAAGCGCCCAAGCGGTTGGAAGATGTCGCCCGTGTCGTGAGCGATGCTTATATGGCATGCTATCAATCCATCGGAGCAGAATGGTCATCCATTTCTGCGGCTCTTAGAGGCGACGAGGTTATGGATGAAATCCAATGCGGCCTAATCGACAGCTACGTCGATCTCTATTGTTCCATACTCGCGCCATATACAAAAATCACTGCAGACGATCTTCGCTTGCGCTGTGTTGGAATCGTTGGCGCGGCGGAAGCAATTTCACGCGAAATGATCCGCGATAAGCTTGAAGAAAAAGCGGCTGCTGCGGTGCTGCAGTCGCTCATCGTCACTTGGCTATCCAAATAGATTTGCCTGTTAATTAACAGGAACAGTCTCCAAAACAGGATTTGGCTTGCCGTGCTTGCTAAGAGTTAACACCAACAGAGCGGCGATCAAACACAATATGCCTGCTACGAAAAATGCGGGCATATAGGTCTGGTATTCGGTGCGAACGAACCCGCCACCATAGGCCGCGGAAGCGGCGCCCAATTGGTGGCCCGCAAAAACCCAGCCAAAGATCAGCCCCGCCTTTTCGCGGCCAAAGCGATCGGTTGCCAGTTTGACTGTCGGGGGCACTGTCGCAATCCAGTCCAGCCCATAGAACATGGCAAAAAGTGACAGGCCATAGAATGAAAAGTTCGAGTAAGGTAGGTACAGGAGCGAAAGACCACGCAGGCCATAATACCAGAAAAGCAACCAACGATTGTCTACGCGATCGGAAAGCCAGCCGGAGCCGATTGTACCGAAAAAATCAAAGAAGCCCATCATTGCCAGAACGCTGGCTGCCATTATCGGCACCATGCCGAAATCACCGCACATGGCAACGAAATGTGTTCCGACAAGACCATTGGTACTCGCCCCGCAGACGAAGAAGGTCGCAAATAGAACCCAAAAGGTGCTGCTACGTGAGGCATCCTTCAAGGCGATCAACGGCATGGTGATAAGGGTGATAAGCCCTCCCGTGACCGGAGGCGTGAGGACAACCTCTTTGTCTCCATAGGCTGGCAGACCAACATCCGCAGGTCGATCACGCATGAGGAAAAAGACCGCAAGAACTGCAACAATCAACAAGCCACAGATCAGCATAATGGCAGTTCGCCAACCATAATTTTCGCTAAGAGAAGCCATAAGCGGCATGAAAGCTAGCTGGCCCGTAGCGGAGCTCGCCGTCAGCATACCAAGGGCAAGTCCTCTGCGCTCAGTGAACCACCGAGCTGCAACCGTTGCGCCCAGTACCATTGCGGTAAGACCTGTGCCGAAACCAACGACTACGCCCCACAACAGGATGAGTTGCCAGATTTCCGTCATTGCAAGCGATGCAAAGAGACCGCCAGTGATAAGGATTAGCGCGACGCAAACGACCTTCCTGACACCAAAATAGTTCATGAACGCCGCTGCAAACGGACCCATCAGGCCGAACAGCAGGAGCCGTATTGAAAATGCTGTTGCAATTTCCTTGGTTTCCCAACCGAACTCTTTTTCGAGCGGGACAATCAGTACGCCGGGAGCGCCTACAGCGGCCGCCGTTACGAGCATTGTCAAAAAAGTAACGGCAACAACCACCCAGCCATAATGGAAGTTACGCTTTGCCAGGGCGGCTGCGAGCGGATTGGAGATCATGTCGGGTCTTTCAACAATGGGCTGCTGATTGCTGCCGCTTAAATGATGGGCATCATGTTTGACTATTCATGACGATCATCATATATTTTGTCAATAGTTGTTTTGAAGGGGACCGCAGCATGCGTGTCAGTAAAGATCAGGCAGCGGAAAACCGCGCCCGTATCATAGAAGTTGCAAGCCAGCAGTTCCGTCAGAAAGGCTTTGATGGAATTGGGGTAGCTGATTTAATGAAAAGTGCCGGGCTGACCCATGGGGGGTTCTATGGCCATTTTGCATCAAAGGATGACCTGATCGCAGTTTCCTGCGATGAGGCGATGAAGCGATCTGCGGAAAAATGGTCCGCCTTGACTGAACAGCAAGAACCTGAGGATGCGCTAGCTGCGATTGTATCATCATATCTGGCAAAATATCATTCGGATGGACTTGCCAATAGCTGCACCATGGCGATGTTAGCGCCGGATATTGCGCGGCACGGTGGGGATGTTCAGACGAATTTCACTGATGGCACCAAGAAATTGCTCAAAATCCTTGCAAGCGTAACTGCGGGTAAGACTGACAAGGACAAGCGGGAAAAGGCTATTGCCACCATGGCCGGTTTGGTTGGTGCCGTCGTCTTGGCCCGCGCCGTTAATGATCCGGCTTTTGCCGATGAAATATTAAGCGCAGGCAGTGTGATTTTTGGACCGGAAAGCGACGACCGATAGGTCGTCCTTATCGACCTGGCCGACCTGTTTTTCCGGGGCGACGCTTTTTACGCGCATCGCTAGAGTCCTCATATGAACCCGCTCCGGTACGTTCGCGGCGAATGATCGTCTGGTCATTCCGGTTCGTGCCCGTGAAAGCGGGTTTCTCCGGAACATTACCGATGACAGGCTTTTCGGTGCGCCCGACGGTCATTTCATCCAGTGAATTTTTACGGAAAACTCCAGGTCCAAGAGGGCGAGTTGTATCACCACCCATTTCGTCGAGGTGCGGTTTGCGAAAGAGCGCAGTGTTCGCCTCGCTTTCATCGGTGACCACGCGATGCACCGAGCGACCGGCATTATGTCTGCCCTTGGTGCGGCCAGTGACGGGACTTTCCATCTCCACTTCTCGAGCCATTGGATCGTCCGAAATGGCAAGCTCCATTTCCCGCAAGCGCTTAATTTCGTCGCGCAGTCGGGCAGCCACTTCAAAGTCCAGATCGTCCGCCGCATCCCGCATTTGTTTCATGAGATGTTCAAGATGGGCCTTGAGATTATTGCCCATCATTGCACCCTCTTCGGCAAAACCGGAGATGTCAGCGCGGACGTGATCGCGTTCATAGACGCTATTGAGAATATCGCCGATATTCTTCTTGATACTGGCAGGCGTTATGCCGTGTTCCGTATTATATGCTTCCTGCTTTTCGCGGCGACGATTGGTTTCCGCCATCGCCCGCTCCATGGAGCCGGTGATATTATCGGCATAAAGCACAACTTTGCCGTCGACATTACGTGCAGCGCGACCGATCGTCTGAATCAATGAAGTCTCTGAACGCAGAAACCCTTCCTTGTCCGCATCAAGAATAGCAACGAACCCGCATTCCGGAATATCGAGACCTTCGCGAAGCAGGTTGATGCCAACCAATACGTCAAACGCACCAAGGCGCAAATCGCGCAAAATCTCAATACGCTCCAACGTATCAATATCAGAGTGCATGTAGCGGACGCGTATCCCCTGTTCATGCAAATATTCGGTCAGGTCCTCTGCCATGCGCTTGGTGAGAACCGTTACGAGGGTACGATAGCCTTTGGCAGAGGTTTCGCGGATTTCTCCCAGTACATCATCCACCTGTGATTTGGCTGGACGTACTTCCACCGGAGGGTCAATAAGGCCGGTCGGGCGGATAACCTGTTCGGCAAACACACCGCCAGATTCTTCCATTTCCCATTTGCTCGGCGTCGCCGAAACAGCAACGGTTTGCGGACGCATCGCATCCCACTCCTCAAACCGCAATGGGCGATTGTCCATGCAGGAGGGCAAGCGGAAACCATACTCGGCCAAGGTCGCTTTACGGCGGAAGTCGCCCTTATACATCGCGCCAATCTGCGGAACCGTGACATGGCTTTCGTCGATGAAAACCAACGCATTGTCAGGAATATACTCGAAAAGCGTGGGCGGTGGTTCACCCGGCTGGCGGCCGGTCAGGTAACGGGAATAGTTTTCAATGCCCGCACAGGATCCTGTTGCCTCAAGCATCTCAATGTCAAAGGTACAACGTTGCTCCAGACGTTGGGCTTCAAGCAGGCGTCCGGCAGCATTCAATTCCACCAGGCGGTGTTTTAGTTCTTCCTTGATCGATTTTATCGCCTGATTGAGCGTTGGACGCGGCGTAACATAATGCGAATTGGCGTAAATCTTAACGGAACGCAGATCGCCGGTTTTCTGGCCAGTGAGTGGATCGAACTCTGTTATCGTTTCAATTTCATCGCCGAACATCGAAATACGCCAAGCACGGTCTTCCAAGTGGGCCGGAAAAAGCTCAATCGTGTCGCCGCGTACGCGGAACGAACCGCGGGTGAAATCCATGTCGCGCCGCTTATATTGCTGTGCAACCAGATCAGCGAGCAACGCACGCTGATCCAATCGGTCACCGATCTTCATTTCGAAGGTCATTGCGGTATAGGTTTCAACTGAACCGATACCATAGATGCACGAGACCGAGGCGACGATAATCACATCATCGCGCTCGAGAAGCGACCGAGTTGCCGAATGGCGCATACGATCAATCTGTTCGTTGATCGACGATTCTTTCTCAATATAGGTGTCGGAACGCGGCACATAGGCTTCCGGCTGATAGTAGTCGTAGTATGAAACGAAATACTCGACCGCATTGTTGGGAAAGAAGGACTTGAACTCACCGTAAAGTTGAGCTGCCAAGGTTTTATTCGGCGCTAGAATAAGGGCAGGGCGCTGGGTTTCTTCAATCACCTTCGCCATGGTGAAAGTTTTACCCGAGCCAGTAACACCGAGAAGAACCTGGGTTTTATCATTATCGCTAATGCCAGCCACCAGGTCGCGTATCGCCGTTGGCTGATCACCAGACGGCACGAATTCAGTTTCCATCTGAATGGATATGCCACCTTCAGATTTGTCTGGTCTAGCCGGTCGATGCGGCTGCCATGCCGTGCCGTTCTTAAACAGCGGATTACCGCTTTCGATCAGAGCAGAAAGCGCGGCAACGGTCGCGGTGGCACCGCCCGGTGCAATGCTGGATGCGTCCTCCAGATTAATATCAAGCCCGGCAACCGGATTAAGACCTGCTGCTGCGCGGATTTTAGGATCGGATGATCCGCCAATGGAGGTTCCGCGAGATGTCCTGCTCGCGTTTGATTTGTCGCCTGACGTCTTTTTGACCTTGGCAGCTTTAGGTTGTGATTTTTTGGTTTCCTCGGTGATTTGGGCAGCCCAGTCACCAATTGAGCCAGTCAGCGGGGTGCCTTCCAGTTCAGGTTGGGGCGCTTCGCCGAAACCGTCGAGCTTATATTTGTCAGGGGATTTTGCCATAGGCTTAATATGGTGAGAGTCTATACAAATGGAAAGAGGCACGCCCTCAAAAGCGATATATTGGAACATGCTACTGACATAAGGCTGTCAGTAGCATGTCAGGATAGAGCGCTACTTTACGGTTTGAATACATGCTCGCGATGGTAGCGAAGAAAATCGGGATGCGGACGTACGAGCACGTCTTTCGGCAGCATGATTCTGCCGGATTCATTGATCAAATTGTCTATCTTCGGGTGATAATACCGCGATGACTTCACAATTCGGTAGTCGGATTCAACCGAGATAAAGCCTTTGTCGAAAAGCCAGTGAATGGTCCGTAGTAATGGTATTCCATTGCTAACCGCGTCAGGCCCCGAATCTTTAACTGGCTTGATATGGGCGCATTCGACTTCGTGACCGCCATCCGCTGCACGCAGATGAATTCCCGTCATTGCGCATCTCCATCCGTAAGCTTCCCCCACAGCTTTGCTGAATGTGCGGTCACGCAACGCACGTGAGGTTATGAAACGGCTTCGCAACAAAGGTTCAGACGGATCTTCTGCAAAGCCAGAGTGGGGGGCGGTGGGGACTTCTGCCTTCTTTTGGTTCATGGGCTCATTGAAAGCCGATTCCATAATTCTGTTGTACTCTTCAACGGACAGAAGACGTACGCGCTGTTGACTGGCATGTTTGTTCAAACTGCCATCTGATTGCTGCATATTTTGCTCAAAGTAAAACTTGGTGAGGGCGTCTGGCGATGTGACGCTAAAGGGAACGCTTGGGAATTCACAAAAATCAACCAATTTGGCAGCGCAATACCCATCCTTGCCGACGGAGAATTCCAGGGAGACGATGCGGGCAGTTGCGAAATATCCTATCGTTCTATTGCCAAATTCACCAGCTCGCTTGGCTGGCGAATAGTAAATTATCCAGTCATTCAGAACTAGCTCTACTATAGGTAAGTACTTCTTCTCAAAGTAAAAAAATTCGTGAATTGAAGTTGTGGACTCTTGGTTTGATCTGATCTGGAATACTGCGGGCATGCGATTTGAAAATAACCTGTTGAAACATTGATACGTTCCAAACTTATGGTGTCACGCGACAAGCGAAACTTACCTGCAATTGTATTTTATATAGGCATGCAATCCATACATCGGTTGAGCGCTCAGCCATACCGCAGCTTGAGGCCAAGAATTGCGAGAATCAGCAGCAGCGTCATTCCGTTCGCTGCCATAACGGGCCATGACATGATCATGATGCCATAGCAAAGCCAGAGAAACACACCCAAGGCCAAGGTGATATTTGTCACGAGGGAAATACTCGCCGCATCCCTGTGTCTCACGATTTTTATGATCTGTGGAATCCAACCCATGGTGGTTATGACAGCAGCAAGGCTGCCAATGAGTTCAATATGAAGCGGCACGGCGCGTACTTTCAAAAGAGTTTTTTGCAAAGAATATATATGCGAGGATTCACTGCGAAATATAGCGGAATCGTGACGTTAGAGTTGCCCGTGCATAACAATTTCTTCTGTTATCGTACAACACCTAAAAGTCGTCCCGGCAAGTAGATCACCAGTGACGCTGCACCCGTGATTACCGATGTGCCGTCGGCCAACACAGCCTGTCCTGCCGAGCGTTCATCGCCATCAAGAACACGTTCGGAAAGCTGACCGCTTCGAGCCATATTCATGAGCGTAGGAGAGCTTGCAAAAACACCGTGCGCGCCCCCATCAAGATCAGAAGCATCAAGCACAACGATACCTAGTTTTTGCAGCATGGGAATACTCGAGCCATCACCAACGCGCGGGTGCCCACCAACAATTCGTCCTGATACGTTCAGTGCCCGATCAGCGCGTGACACCAATACAGTGAAAGGCTTTGGCAACTGGCCTATGTCGGCAACTTGAGCCTGAAAAACGTCGATGTCTATATCAGGTGCCGCGAGCATTACACCTGACATCCGACGGAAAACATCTGTTTGACCATTCTCTGCCAACTCGCGCAGAGCTTCCATAACGACAAATGTACCCATGGAATGTCCGACAAGCAGAATCTTGCTGGCTTTGGTTTTGGCGGCAAGTCGCAAGGTTTCAGCCAATCCATCCCGTCCAAAAGTGGCGCTATCGCGATCATAGACGTAAAGGCCAAGCGAGCCAGCGGAGGGCCATGAATAGTGAACTGTGACGGCTGGAATGCCAAAATCATAGCTCATTTGAGCTGCGCGAAAGACGCTGTCCGCAAAGTTGTTGTTGTAGCCGTGCACAAAGATAAAAAGTTCGCGCTGGTTTGCTGGACGTTTTGCAAGTTCAGCATTGATCCTGTCAACGAAGACCGCGCCTGTATCGTAAGGCTGGAATGTCGTGGCGGCAAAGTTGCGTGCCGGATTAGGCTTGGTGCTCGATTTTTCTACCTGCCCGTTCTTGTGGGTAGGAGGAATACCAATATCAATCCGGGAGAAATTCAATTTCGGCGAGCGTTTGGCCGAATAAGGCAAAGAAAGATTGTCTGAGCGCTCGCGACTCGTCGCAACAAACACCGGTATAACGGCTTTTGGACCAGTCTTGTCGTTGAGAACCGGGGCAGGAATGGCAGCATTGGCTTTGACCACGCCACTTGCATCCAGCCCAAGCACCGCGCGTCCGCCGCAACCAGACAAAACAAACATGAGAAGCAGTAATGCCGACAAGCGCGAAAGTGTCATGGCTGAACTCCGGACTACCATCACCGAGCTTGAAACAGCAATCGCCGATTACTGCAACTGAAATCCCATATTATCTTATAAATTAAACCCGTAATTGCTCACCAGCGTGACAAATTTCCAACATTTAAAATTGCAAAAACTCAGACTATCAATGGATTGCGTCCCATATTTAAATGGAGTTCATGCCCATGATAGGCATACTCTTCCGCGACCGCTTCGTCCAATTCCACACCAAGCCCGGGCTCGGACGAGGGAACGACGTAGCCGTTTTCCCATAGAATAGGTTTTTTCAAGATTTTTGCATGAAATCCGCCAAAGGCCTGGATGCACTCCAGGATCAAGAAGTTGGGGCTGCAGGTTGCTAGCTGGATATTTGCTGCGCCCACAATTGGCCCGCAATAAAGATGCGGGGCAATTTGCGCATGAAAGGTCTCGGCCATACCGGCGATCTTTTTCGCTTCGAGTAGACCACCAACACGCCCGAGATTCATCTGGAGGATATTGGCCGCGCGGTTCACCAGCAAGCGTTGAAACTCATACTTGGTGGTCAGACGTTCACCGGCGGCGATCGGGATAGAGGTGTGTTGCTGAACATATCCCATATTTTCCGGCATATCGGGCGGCACGGGCTCTTCCAGCCACAATGGATCATAGGGCTCAAGCCGCTTGGCAAGCCGCACAGCGCTGGTGGGGGTCATCTGTCCATGGGTCCCGAACAGGAGATCGGCCTTTGCACCGACTGCATCACGCACAAGCCGCACAAATTTTTCACCTAGTTCGAGATGTTCCAGAGACAGCTGGCGTGGGTCGAACGATGTATAGGGGGCAACGGGGTCAAATTTCACTGCCGTATAGCCTTGCGCGACATACTCCGCTGCCCGCTCTGCGGAAGCCTCGGCGTTCCAGTATATATCGGCAGTTTCGCCAAGCTCCGGCTTTGGATAGATATAGGTATAGCTGCGCAATTTATCGTGGACTCGGCCGCCGAGCAGTTCGTAAACAGGTTTATCGGCTTCTTTGCCAATGATATCCCAACAGGCCATCTCAAGTGCTGACACGGCCCCCATGACAGTAACGTCCGGGCGCTGTGTAAATCCGCCGGAATAGGCACGTCTGAAGAATTTCTCAATGTGATGCGGGTCTTCGCCAATAAGCCAGCGTTCGGCTATATCCTCCACCACTTTCCGCATAATTTGCGGGCTGATCGTGGAGTTATATGCCTCGCCATAGCCTATAACACCGGAATCTGTGACTAATTTGACGAAAAGAAACCATGTGCCTCCAAATGAAGGCGGTGGATTGCCGACAACGAAAGTTTTGACATCGGTAATTTTCATGGCTTCTCCAGACATTTGCCTTACAAGAGACTATGCGAGGCTTGACCTATTGCGGAAACCGCGTAACGACCCGGGATATCAGGTTTCCGACAGTTTCCGGACAAGATGGCGGCAACCAGAACAGAGAAGATACATAATTAAAATTGCCTTGGAGACTGTAAATGACCGAACAGACCCAGCCTATCGGCGAGTTGACGCTTCGTACACTGGCTATGCCCGCAGACGCCAATGCAGCAGGCGATATTTTTGGCGGTTGGGTTATGGCGCAGATGGATTTATCCTGCGGTATCCGGGCGGCGGAACGGGCGAGGGGCCGCGTCGTAACCGCTGCTGTTAAGGAAATGGCCTTCGCCAAGCCGGTCAAGATCGGGGATACGCTTTGCGTTTATACCCATATTTCTCATGTCGGGCGGACGTCAATCACTCTTAAGGTCGAGGCTTGGGCACAGCGCTATCTTTCCGATTTAATGGAACGGGTTACTTATGCCGACTTTGTGATGGTTGCGCTCGACAAAGAGGGTCACCCCACGCCCGTGCCAGCAGAAATCTGATGGCTGCGTGGGTTCTGACATTCGCGTAATTTGCGATCGGATGGCATGCAAATGTGAAATTTGCTAGCCTTGACTGCCGATCATATATTTATCCCAGAAACCGGCCTGGGCTTCGATCTGTTCAACCACGTCAATCCACAGACCCGATGGATCGTGGAAACCGAAACGCCGTTGGCCGAATGGTTCGTCGGTAATTGGATATTCGATTTTCAGGCCGGTAGCGCTAATTTTTTCAAAGGCCGCTTGAGCATCGTCAACCTGCAGTTCAAAGCATATTCCGGTCCCGCTAAAACTCTCCGAGCCCGGAGGCGATGATGGATGATCAGGGGTCATGAAGGCAATGGACGCTGAGCCTTCCTCTGCTGAAAGCCATGAAAACCATGTGCTGTCAAAACCGCTGACGAAGCCCAGATGTTTAATCCAGAAATCCCGGCACGCTTCTTTTTGAGAAGTGATAATAATGGGATAGCGGTCGGTAAAATTCATTGCATTCTCCGCGACGTTACGAGTCAGCTGGCATTTAACACGATAGGCAAAAGCCGGAGCAAGCCCTGTTTGTCAGGAGCGTTTGTCGAATGAACTCTTTTTGAAAGAATGTTGGGCTTTATTGGTCAAAGAGTGTGCTGGTGACAGAGGAAAATGTCTCTGCAATAAGGTATTATAAGATTTTTGCGGCATACAAGAGCCGTTGCCGTAAACTGTGATTGTAGTGGCGTGTTCTTTTTTGATTTCATGAGGTGAAGAGTGGTTTTTTCGGGTGCAATTCGTGACTACTCCCGCAAGAAGAATGCGAAAGATAGTTCAAAGGTCGATTTCGTAGAGCTGTTCTTTGATCTGGTATTCGTATTCGCCATCACGCAGATTTCGCACCTGCTTCTGCACGATCTGACATTGAAAGGCCTCGTTGAAAGCGCGCTCCTGCTCGCGGCAGTGTGGTGGGTTTGGGTTTACACTACATGGGTGACAAACTGGATGGACCCTTCCAAACCGCCGATACGCGCCATGTTGTTTGTTCTTATGCTTGCCGGGCTGGTGCTTTCCACGTCCATTCCAACAGCTTTTGGCGAGCGCGGCCTGATTTTTGCGATTGCTTTTGTATTCATGCAACTTGGAAGGTCGCTGTTTATGTTATGGGCGGTTCGCCGTCATAACCAAAGCAATTTCCGCAATTTTCTGCGTATTTCGATATGGCTGGCAATATCGGGAATGTTCTGGATCGCTGGCGGACTCGCTGACCCTGAACATCGAATATTCTTTTGGGGCTTGGCGTTGGCGGTTGAACTTGGCGGACCGGCACTTGGTTTCCGTACGCCGGGATTGGGTTCATCCACTACAGCGGATTGGGACATTGATGGCGATCACATGGCTGAACGCGCAGCTCTGTTCATCATTATCGCGCTCGGAGAATCCATTCTTGTTTCAGGGGCGACCTTTGCCGAACAACACTGGAATCTCATTTCTTTCTCCGCATTTCTGACGACATTTACGGCGTCAGTCGCAATGTGGCTGGTCTATTTCAACGTCGGGCAATCAGCGGCTCACCATAAGATCACGGCAACGGACGATCCAGGTCGTGTTGCCCGCATTGCTTATACCTACATTCACGTCCTTCTGGTTGCAGGAATCATCGTGGTTGCTGTGTCTGATGAACTGATACTTGCTCATCCATCCGGTCACATTGAGACAGCGACCATATGGACATCAATCGGCGGAACAGCTCTCTATCTGTTGGGAAACTTGCTGTTCAAATTCTATATTGCTGGGCGCCCGCCATTGTCCCATATGGTGGGGCTGGGCTTGTGTGCAGTACTTGCTTGTTTTGCCAGCCATATGTCGCCGCTCATGCTAGGCCTTCTCACCAGCCTCATTTTGATTATTGTGACGATCTGGGAATTGAAAGGCAGGCCCAACGACCAACACCACGTCTAACGACAGGAACGCTTTCCACTGCGACGATCCATAAGGTCAAAATGGAAATGGTCGCGGTGGAAAATGTCGTAGCCTGGCCCAAGGACCGTGGTGAAGTAATTACAGGCGTCCGAGCGCACGCTATTGAGCAAGCCGCGCTGGCGAAATGAGAACAACCCCGGCTTTTGAACTTTAATGTCCTTCCCATTGTTCAAAGTGACCTTGGCAATATCCAACGCATTTCCCTTTGAATGCTCCGACATGGCCCGTCCACGCTGATTGCTCATTGTACGGCAGGAATAACTGGATGCTTGATGAATCGTATTGATGCCTGAGAGGTAACGCAAACGAGTGGAGGGTGACAGATCGCCTTTAACCCATTTGGCGAAGGCGAGTGTCATTTGACAATTCAGGGTGGCGGCTGGTTTCAGTTTTATTCGCCCGCTGGCAAATCCGCTGACCTTTAGAGGATGGTCGATGCGGCAAACACCGCCATCATTGATCGGCTCTCGTTCCTGAAAAACCACGCCGAGCCGTTTAAGCTGTGTTCGGCATGAAACCTCGCTACCTGACATTGCAAATGTGCTTTCACCGCGCGATATCGGATCACTGATGCTGCCGGGATAACCATAACTTTCTTCGGAAGCGTTTTCACTGTTTTGCACGGGCAGCTCTTCAGCCCGGGAAAGCGGTTGCATTCCATCTTCAGGTTGCTCGGTTTGTTCCGTTTCGGGGGGCGCAGGAGCAACAGTTACGACCTGCTCATAGTTCTCTTCAGCTTGGGGCTGCATATCCTGCTGCGGTTGTGTGGCGATCACGTCTTGCGGATTGCCGACATCTGCGGAGGGGCGTCTAACATCCCCCATTCCGCACGCACTTAAAGAAGCCGAAAGCGTTAAAGCGGCAAAAGTCAAAAGACGCCAGGAGCGCTTGGGGGACGACAACGCACAACTCATGTCACCACTTCCTTTTGCCCGAAATCGGGTCAATTGCACGCAAAAATAGCGTCAAATTGTAAAGGAATAGTCAGCGTCCCCGTTAAGGCTTATGGCGAGACTGAGGCTCGATCCATTGAAGATCGGTTCCGCAAAGCTGGAATAAGCTCTACGGCGATCATGGCGGTGAATATGAGCGCACAGCCAATTGCTCCACGAAACGATATTGTCTCGCCAAGAAGCATTGCCCCGAAAAGCGCCGCGAAAAGTGCTTCGGATGACAGCATGATCGCGGCCTGCGCGGATGTTGTGAAGCGCTGGCCAACTGCCTGCAGAGTAAAGGCGATACCGGAAGAAAAAATGCCGGCAAAGATAATGAGAGGCGCAACCGAAAGAATATCGGAAACATTGCTGCGCTCGATGCCACTTGAAATAATCAAGCCAAGCGCAGCGCAGACGAGAAATTGCACGAGCGACAACATAATCGGTCGACCGCTTTTAACAGCGAGCCGGTTGATGAAGATGATCTGCAGCGCCCAGAAGGCCGCGCAAGCTATGGTCAGCCAATCGCCGACAGACAGTCCTTCTACATTGCCTCCCGATAGCAAGTAAATTCCGGCTAGAGCAGTCAATGCGCAAGGCCAGACGATCGGGTGAGGCCATTGCCAGAACAGGACAACCGCTAGGAAGGGCACCATCACCACATAAAGACCAGTGAGAAAGCCTGAGTTTGTGACGGAGGTTGTTTCCAAACCAACCTGCTGCAGCGCGGCACCAGTGAAAAGCAGTGTCCCGATGAAAATGAATCCCAAATAATCTTTTGGTTCCAGCTTCCCGGTTGCAAGGCGTGCCTCGCGAAATGCAAGCGGTGTCACGGTAAGAGCAGCCAGAAGAAACCGCAGGCCGATGAACATAAAAGCTTCCACGCCCCGCATAGCACTTGATTGAGCGACGAAACCAAGACCCCAGATGGCTCCGGCTGCAAGAAGAAGTAAATTGGCACGCCCGCGCGTCATGATATCCCCATTGATTGTAACGGCTAAAGCGTCGACGCCATCTCTATCCACTGGGATGGAACACGGCAAGCGCATCATCCATCAGAAGCGCGGGTCAGCCTGATAATTTTTCCATTGCTCGCATCTGTAAGCAGATAGACTGATCCATCCGGCGCTGCGCGCACATCCCGGATACGTCCGAACTCTCCCTCGAAGAGCCGTTCTTCGCCCTTCATCTTGCCCTTCTCGTCGCGGTCAAGACGTACAAGCATTTCAAATTTGAGGGCGCCTGCAAGCAAATCACCCTTCCACTCTGGAAACATATCGCCACTGTAAGCAACTAGGCCCGATGGCGCGATTGACGGATCCCAATAGTATAAGGGCTGTTCGTAACCTTCGGCTGCGGTGCCTTGGCCGATTTTTGCTCCCGAATAGTCCACCCCATAGGTTATTACCGGCCAGCCATAGTTCTTTCCGGCTTGCGGCTGATTGATTTCATCCCCTCCCTTTGCGCCATGCTCGAGGGTGAGCAAAGAGTGGGTTAATGGATCCCATGTTGCGCCCTGCGGATTGCGATGGCCCTTGGACCAGATTTCCGGCAAAGCCTTTTTTCCGTCTGCATAAGGATTGTCAGAGGGAGTTGTCCCGTCCGCATTGACGCGCAATACGGAGCCGGCATGGTCCATGTAGTCCTGTGCCCGCTCTTGCTCGCCCCGTTCACCCATCGTGACAAACAGCTTGCCGTCGGGCGAGATTACGATCCGAGAGCCAAAATGTTGACCCTTGTTTGTTCTTTTGCTCATCGACACCAGGGTACGAACGTTTTCAAGTTCAGTACCATCAGAACCGTACACGAGCTTCGCGCTGGCAAGGGCCGTGCCCGCGCCACCTTGGCCGGGCTGGGAGTAAGTGAAGTAGATCGTATTACTGGTCGAAAAATCTGGGGCTAAGGCTATGTCAAGTAGTCCGCCTTGGCCATTTGCCCAGACTTCCGGAACATTTTCGATAGGCTCGGAGAGTTTCCCTTGCTTGACTAGCCTCATTGTTCCCGAACGTTCGGTCACGAGCAGCGAGCCGTCAGGCAAAAATGCGAGGCCCCATGGGTAATCGAGACCATCGGCGATGGTTTCTGCGGAGACGGTGACAGTCTGGGTTTTGAAATCCTTTGCTTCTGCCGGTAGTGATAGCGCGGAAAGAAGTGCCGACAGGCTTGCGGTCATTACTTTATAATTCCGTCTCATGCCTCGACCTCCTCTAAATTTGGCATTGCGTTGCGATTTTGCATGTAATCCAGGTCACCGTCGTCTCACAGTGGTGTGAATTGGCTCGTTTCGTGTCTGAAATCATGTAAGCGTAACGTGGGTGCGACTTTTTCCACTTTCTTCGTGAAATTGCGGCAAACAGTGCTATATTAAAGAACGAATGACTGAACGGTTCCGAAGTCTTTGAACTTTGGCGACCGTTTTCTTTTTGTGTTGCGAGGCCCGGGAAAGGGCAACCCAACATTGACTACGAAAGGAGAGGGCATGGAAAAGGTCCCGATGACTCAAGCTGGTTTTGATAAGCTCAAGGAGGAGCTGCGCTTTCGACAACAGGAAGAGCGGCCACGGATTATTCTGGCGATTTCTGAAGCGCGCGCCCATGGCGACCTGTCGGAAAATGCAGAATATCATGCCGCCAAGGAAGCGCAGAGCCACAACGAGGGACGCGTCGGCGAACTTGAGGATTATACGGCCCGCGCCGAAATCATCGATATTTCCAAGCTGTCGGGCGACAAGATCAAATTTGGCGCTACCGTTGAGCTTATCGATGAAGATACTGAAGACAAGAAAGTCTATCAGATCGTCGGTGATCAAGAAGCAGATCCAAAGGCTGGTCGCATATCCATTTCGTCACCAATTGCTCGTGCCCTGATCGGTAAGAGCGAAGGCGATACGATTGAAGTGAATGCCCCTGGTGGTGCGCGGTCTTATGAGATCGTCGGATTTAAATTTATCTGAAGCACGTGCCTGAATCATTGAACAATGTCGAGGTGATAGCCCCAAATTTGAAGCGCAAGCTCTCTGGGGTCACCTCGACAATCGTTCAACTTGTTCCGCTGCAACGAGCCAACGGTCTTGGAATTGTTACAATAGGGCCGGGTCTTCCCTCTACGCTGCCGCATATTGGCTGGGTCGATTTGCTGGGCGCTTGGTCCAAGCCACATAATCGACCATTCCGCATCTGGCACGCACGGCGCAATACCGAGATGGTCGCAGGCATCATTCTACGCTCTGTTCTACGCATGAAGTTCAAGCTGTTATTTACGTCAGCTGCTCAGCGTGATCATAGGCCCTTTACCAAATGGCTTATCCGGCAGATGGACGGTGTTATCGCAACAAGCGGTAGATCAGGAAGCTTTCTCAAGGTTCCGCACCGAGTCATTATGCACGGGGTCGACACCGAAAAGTTTCATCCGCCACAAAACGCGGAGGATCGTTTTTCGGCTTCGGGCTTGCCGGGTAAATATCTCGTGGGGTGCTCTGGTCGCATTCGCCCGTCGAAAGGCACTGACCTTTTCGTTGATGCGATGATCAGTCTTTTACCTCAATATCCCGAATGGACGGCAGTGATGACTGGCCGGACAACCCATGAGTTCGCTGGCTTCGAGAAAGAACTGCGTGGGCGCATAGCCGCTGCAAATCTGCACGATCGGATATTGTTTCTCGGTGAAGTTCCGGACGTACGTATCTGGTACAGAAGAATGACGCTCTATGTTGCCCCGTCGCGTAATGAGGGCTTTGGCCTGACGCCGCTCGAAGCCATGTCTTCGCAGACGGCCATCATCGCCAGTGATGCAGGAGCCTATGCGGAAATGGTAACGCCCGAAACCGGTGCGGTTGTACCTGCTGGTAACGGGCGCGCTCTTGAGCAAGCCATCAAGCCATATCTGGCTGATCCCGCAAAATGCGAAGAGGCAGCAAAAGCCGGGCTTGCTCACGTGCGGGCAAATTTTCCGCTGCAGAAGGAAGCCTCAAATATTCTTGAAGCCTATGAAGAGATTTTTTCCGGTAATCAGGTAGTCTAAAGCACCATTAATGGTTCGTTTTTGACAGACCGGATCGTCAGTGATGTGCGCACGCTGTCAACATTGGGCGTTGATGTCAGCTCTTCAATAACGAAATTTTGGAAAGTACTAAGATCGGCTGATACGCAATGCAGCAGAAAATCGGATTCGCCAGAAACCATCCAAGCCCGTCGAACAATGGTCCAACTCTTGGTTTTCTCTGCGAAACTTTTCAAATCGGCATCAGACTGGCGATGCAGCCGGATCATGCAGAATGCTACAATATCCTGTCCAAGTATCGACCCGTTCAAGATCGCCCGGTAGCCTTGGATGATGCCGCTTTCCTCCAGCTTGCGTACGCGACGCAAACAGGGTGGCGCAGAAATACCAACCCGTTCAGCCAATTCAACATTGGTGATACGGCCATTCTCCTGCAGCTGTTTCAGGATTTTCCAGTCGATAGCGTCGAGGTCCGCCTTCAAAGGCATGATTTTTATCTATCCCCATCCCAAAGCTTGACGATCACCATAGGCGATTCCTGACGCTGTGTAATGCATCGCGCGGCGGTTGCAAACAGGTTCATTCTATCGGCTCCAAAAACGGCGCGTGAAGAGAATGACAATTGTGATGATCTCAAGGCGTCCGGCGAGCATGAGATAGCTAAGAACAAGCAAGGAAGGATCGCTGAGTGTCGAAAAGTTGCCGACGGGTCCTATCGTGTCGCCAAAGCCCGGTCCGACATTGGAAAGTGCTGTCAGCGCGCCTGTGATGGAGGTGCCAAGGTCGTTGCCGAGCATGGTGAGCGCGGTCGCACCGATGACTAGGGAGGCCATGTAGAGAAATATGAAAAGCAGAGCCGACTGAGAAACATCCTGCGTTATTTCGGTACGGCCATAGCGCATTTTTATAATGGCATTGGGTATGATCAGGCGAGTGAGGCTTGCGGATGCAAGCTGCCAAAGGATGATGATGCGATTAAGCTTGATGCCCCCGGAGGTCGAGCCGGAGCAACCACCGAGAAATGTGACAAGGAAGAATATGCCCAGCGCTTCCGCGCCCCAGAGCGTATAGTCCTCGGTTGCAAAGCCGGTTGTTGATAATACCGAAACGAGATTGAATGAGGTAGCGATCAGCGCATCACCAAAGCCGATACTTGTCTCCAGCTTCAGCCCGATCGCTAAGAAAAAGCTGAAACCAACAACAATACTGAAAAACAGAATCAGCTGTGGGTCCGCTAGCGATGAGAGGCGCTGCGGCATCAAGGCTTTGATGTAGAGCACGAAGGGTAGGGCACCCAAGATCATGAAAATTGTCGCGATCACCAGAATGGCGCGGTTATGGGCATAAAAACCCAATGAGGAATCATGTGTAGAAAAACCGGCTGTGGCGACAGTCGTCATGCCGTGATTGATGGCGTCGAACATTCCCATGCCCGCAACAAAATAGAGCAGCGTGCAAAGCAGCGTCAGGGTGAGATAGGCAAGGACGATACCCTGTGCGATCTGGTGGATGCGGGGCAGTATTTTTTCAGACTTGTCGGACGACTCCATGTGCAGCAATTGAATGCCTCCCACGCGCAAGGATGGCAGTAGCAAAAGACCCAATCCGACAAAGCCGAGGCCACCAAACCAGCACAGGAGCGATCGCCACATAAGTATTCCGCGTGGCATTGTATCCAGTCCCGTCAAAACCGTCGCTCCAGTCGAAGTAATACCAGACATTGATTCGAAGAGCGCTTTTGAAAAGCTGATGGGGAGGGTCGAAAAATAGAGCGGAAGCGCGCCCAATAGCGCTGCTGTCAACCAGATGGCAACGATCAGCAGAAATCCCAATCGCGGACTGAAGCGAATATCGGAGTTGTGGGTCGCGAGCACCACTAGCCCGCTCAAGACACCAGTGAATATAGCTGACTGCACGAACACCAGCCAATCTCTGTTGCCTATATGCAGGTCAACTAAAGCTGGAATAAGCATGGTTCCAGCCATGACCAAGCCAAATCTTGCGCAAATATTGGTAATGGTACGAAGGATCGGACTGGCCTCGTGCTCGCGATTTTGACTGCTGGTATTTCATAGACTTATCTCGGAATTGACACAATCCGCCCTGAAACACCAGTCTGACCTGCACAAGCTGTGGCTAACCTTGCTATATTGGTTGCAGACCTTGCAAGGAGGGGGGCTGAAACACTACTTTAAAGCCATTGAAAGCGATGGTGGGGTGTGCCAACTATCGCATAGTTCTAAAAGTGCACCATCAAGGTCTAGTTATGACACAGCGCCATGTGCCCGTCCTTATTATCGGTTCCGGTCCAGCCGGTTATACCGCCGCAATCTATGCGGCTCGTGCCAATCTGAAACCTGTCATTGTTGCAGGCCTTCAGCAGGGCGGTCAGCTTATGATCACGACCGATGTGGAAAACTATCCCGGCTATGCCGATCCGGTTCAAGGTCCGTGGATGATGGAGCAGATGCGGCTTCAGGCCGAACATGTCGGCACTGAGATTATTCACGACATCATTACCGAAGTTGATCTGTCGATCCGCCCATTTCGTCTGACTGGCGACGGTGGAACGCAATATACTTGCGATGCCTTGATTATTGCGACAGGTGCGCAAGCGAAATGGCTTGGCTTGCCGACTGAGCAGACATTCATGGGCTTTGGCGTTTCCGCCTGTGCTACATGCGATGGCTTTTTCTATCGTAACAAGGATGTTGTTGTCGTTGGCGGCGGCAATACCGCTGTTGAAGAGGCGCTGTATCTCTCAAATATCGCCAAGTCAGTCACGATCGTGCATCGCAAAGACCATTTCCGCGCGGAAAAAATTCTACAGGATCGGCTCTTTGGCAAAGAAAATGTCAAAGTTATCTGGGACAATGTCATTGATGAGATTACCGGGATCGAAGCGAAGCCTCCAATGGCTGCATCGGTCACTGGTGTACGGTTGAAAAATATAAAGAGCGGCGAAACCACAGAACTTGAAACGCATGGCGTATTCATAGCCATAGGACATGCACCTGCGGTGGAACTGTTCAAGGGGAAACTCAAGCATAAGCCGAATGGCTATTTGTGGACTGCGGCGGATTCAACCGCCACGGACGTTCCGGGTGTTTTTGCTGCGGGTGATGTAACCGATGATATTTATCGTCAGGCCGTCACCGCTGCTGGAATGGGCTGCATGGCAGCTCTCGAAGCCGAACGTTGGTTGGCGGCACAGGAACCGGTGCGTCAGGCAGCAGAATAGGCTGTATAAGAGGCCGGTCTCGATTTTCGGGACCGACAAAGGGGGAGAGACCGCGCGATGTCGCTTGATTGGGACAAGTTGCGAATATTTCATGCTGCTGCCGAGGCTGGGTCGTTCACTCATGCCGCCGAGACACTGCATCTATCGCAATCAGCTATCTCCCGTCAGGTCAGTGCGCTGGAGCAAGATGTCGGGGTTCCCCTTTTCCATAGGCATGCTCGCGGTCTGATTCTGACTGAGCAGGGCGAGGTACTCTACCGCACAGCACATGAGGTGCTGATGAAGCTGGAGAATGTTCGCTCCCGTCTTACCGAAAGCAAGGATAGGCCTTCAGGTAAGCTGCGGGTGACCACTACGGTTGGCCTCGGCTCCGGTTGGCTGGTTGAGCGCGTTCAAGAGTTTATCGAGCTGTTCCCGGAAGTGCAGCTGCAATTGCTCTTTGACAATGAAGAACTTGATCTGACTATGCGTCACGCGGATTGTGCTATCCGTTTGCGTCAGCCGCAACAACCGGACCTGATCCAGCGCCGATTGTTTACGGTGCATATGCACGTATACGCGTCGCCAAGTTACATTGCCAAGTATGGCAAGATTGAAAATATAGACGAGATCGACTCGCACCGCATTGTGAGTTTCGGTGAGCCGGCACCCTCATATCTTACGAACCTTAACTGGCTTGAAGTCATAGGGCGTTCCGACGGTAATCTTCGCCCGGCGGTACTTCAGATCAATAATCTGCTCTCGATTAAACGTGCAATCCAAAAGGGTGTAGGTATCGGGGTCTTGCCGGATTATATGATCGAAAAGGACTCCACGCTGGTGCGATTGTTACCTGAGATGGAGCTCCCCTCATTCGATACGTTTTTCTGTTATCCTGAGGGGATAAAGAATGCTGCAAAGTTGCATGTGTTCAGAGATTTTCTTTTCAACAAGGCTCGTACCTGGTCTTACTAGTCAGGAAATTTATTTGGGAAGATTTTCTTTCCAGAAATCGGTTTTATCTTGAAAGCAAATTGCTCAAGGAAAGGCGATAGAGGGTTCAAATTCTGATCGGCGAAACAATTGAGTGGTTATGAGCTTTGTGCATAGCAGCTATGCATTTTTGCAGGGTTGTAAGTCGGATAGGGAGAGAACATATCCACATCACTTGGTCGTGCGTCTCCTCCTCCCATTTGCGCACCACCAAGTGTTCCCCTCTGGAGGTTTTGCTGGAAACGGCACCTTCAAAACTTATAGGCCGGGCACTTGTCCGGCCTTTTTTTCATTTACTCACATTTATCCAATAGGCTTGATCTGGCCTAACTTAGATATTTGGCCGAGTCCGATAGCGACACAAAAAAAGGGCCATCTCGGCCCTTTTTCAATCCTTATAACTATGTGTTTAGCGAAGATTAGCGCAGAAGCGCTGTATCCGCTTGCCTGCTTCTTCGAGGTTTGCATCGGAGGTTGCATAGGAAATGCGGAAATTTGGACCAAGGCCGAAGGCAGAGCCGTGCACTGCTGCCACAGCTTCAGTGGCCAGCAGTTCGCTGACGAAGTCTTCGTCATTTTGAATGATTTTGCCTGATGGTGCAGTCTTGCCGATAGCAGCAGCACAGGAAGGATAAACGTAGAACGCACCTTCCGGCTTGGGGCAATCCAGCATATTCGTCTGATTCAGCATTGAAACGATTAGATCGCGACGTCCTTCAAAAGCTTTTTTGAAAACCGGCAAATGTTCTTGCGTGCCATCCAGCGCTTCAACGGCAGCCCATTGTGAAATGGAACTTGTTCCTGAAGTCTGTTGTCCCTGAACCATATCCATTGCCTTGATCAACTCAATGGGTCCGGCCGCATAGCCAATACGCCAACCAGTCATGGCATAGGCCTTCGAGACGCCGTTCATGGTCAGCGTGCGATCATAAAGATTTGGTTCGACTTGCGCTGGTGTGACGAATTTGAAATCACCGTAAGTCAGATGCTCGTACATATCATCGGTCAGAATCCACACGTGCGGATGACGAACGAGAACATCGGTCAACTTCTTCATCTCATCCCAGGTGTAAGCCGCTCCAGATGGATTCGAAGGCGAGTTCATGATGATCCATTTGGTCTTCGGCGTAATAACGCGTTCCAGATCCTCTGGCTGCAACTTGAAATCGTTTGCCTGAATGGCAGACACAATTACCGGTGTTCCCCCGCAAAGAGAAACCATCTCCGGATAGCTGACCCAATATGGCGCAACACAAATAACTTCATCGCCGGGGTTCAACGTCGATAGAAGGGCATTGTAAATGACGTGCTTGCCACCTGTGGAAACGATGGTCTGATTGGCCTTGTATTCCAGTTCGTTCTCACGCTTGAACTTGCGCGTAATGGCTTCGCGCAACTGCGGTATGCCAGAGACCGGCGTATATTTGGTTTCGCCGCGGCGAATTGCAGCAATAGCAGCTTCCTTGACATTGTCAGGTGTGTCGAAGTCCGGTTCCCCTACGGAAAGAGAAATGACATCACGACCCTCTGCTTTCAAATCACGCGCTTTCTGGGTGATCGCAATCGTTGCGGATGTCTTCACACGGGAAAGGGTGTCGGCGAGGAATGCCATGGTATCGTTCTCCTGAAGCGAGCGTTGATGACCGGTAGCCGGTTTGCGGGACTGCTATGTCCCAAGACCTGCAGAATCGCAAGTAAAAGCGTGCGCAAAGGCTTCACTTCCTGCGCTTTCTGTGCAGGGTGTGACATCCCATGTCAAAAACATCAGTGTCGGTTGTGTAAAGCGTCAATAGAACTGATTGGACATTGTCAACGGTTGCGGGAAAACACTGCCCGCCACAGGAGAGACGGACCATGCCGAAACTATACTCGCAAATTGAATCCGGAAATTGCTATAAGCCCCGGCTTTTGATGGCTAAATTGAGCTTGCCGTTCGAGCACATTTCGATGTCATCTGTCGATGGCTCAACCCGCAAACCGGATTTCATGGCCAAGAACCCCAATGGCAAGGTTCCTCTGTTGGAATTTGATGACGGACGCGTTCTGGCGGAATCGAATGCGATATTGCTGCATCTAGCAGAAGGCAGCAGGTTTATTCCTGAGGATGCTTATGAACGTGCTCTAATGTATCAATGGTTGTTTTTCGAGCAGTATACACACGAGCCTAATATTGCTGTTCGGCGGGCGTTGCTCGTCTATCCGGAACGAGCCAAGGATGCCACGCCAGAAAGATTGGCTGCCACTCTGGAAGGCGGCAACAAGGCATTGCTGGTGATGGAAAACCAGCTACAGAAAACACCCTACTTGGTCGGTACAAATCTGACGATTGCCGATATAGCACTCTATGCCTATACGCACGAAGCCAACCAAGGGGGCTTTGATCTTTCGGCATATCCATCAGTCGCAAAATGGCTAAGCCGCGTTGCCGGAGATGAAGGGCATGTGCCGATAACATGGCTGCCGGCATAATGGCGTGATTTATTTAACTTCGCGATCTGCACCGGTCATGCCGGGTAGCCACGCGGCTAGAGCGTCGATGAGAACTCTGATGCGACCTGGCATATAGGGTTGCTTCGGCCAGACCGCATGTGTGTCGAATATCATCTGTTCAACGTCGGGCAGGAGCCTCTTCAGCGTCCCTGATTCCACCTGATTGCGTATAAGCCAGCAAGGCAACCAAGCAACGCCCATGCCGCTGGCGGCTGCATCCGCTACCGTTTCCAGATCATCAAAAATGACACGGCTTACGGTCTTGGCACTGTCAAATCCCCTCCGTTTGTTTGGAAAAAGCCAAGAACGTATATTGCCATCCTGACCATAAAGAATGGCTTGGTGTGAGGCGATATCTTCAATCGTTTCGGGCGTGCCATGTTTTTCAAGATAGGATGGCGAGGCGCATACCGTCATCCGCTGCCGGGCAATGCGCCTTGCCGCCAGATTGGTTGTATCCGGCAATCCAGCATTGCGAACAACGAGGTCATATCCTTCTGCAACGAGATCCACCGGGCGGTCTGTAAAAGACACTTCGAAGCGTAACAACGGATATTGGCGGGCGAGATCAAACAAAACTGGAGCGACACAACGTCGGCCGAATAGCACAGGCAGACTTAGGCGAAGTCGCCCGGATATTATGTCCTTGCCGGACGTGATGGCATTTTCCGCCGCTTCAACTGTCATCAGTATCGATCGGCAATGTTCGTAAAAAGTGTGACCGTCATCGGTGAGTTTGAATGAACGCGTTGTTCTTTGGCAAAGCCGAGTGCCAAGTCGTTCTTCCAACCGCGCAATTGTCTTCCCAACGGCTGAACGCGATAGATGTAACTTGTCAGCCGCCGCAGAAAAGCTGCCCGCGTCCACCACCGCAACAAATTCTTCGATGCCAATCAGCCTGTCCATTTTAAGTCCTTTGTAGAGTTTAACGATACAATCATGGGTAAAATCGGCGCAACTGCTTTGCTCTCATCTCATATAAATACGGAATCCTTGATTTAAAGCGAGGATTTCACATGAGCAAAACAATGAAACAGTGGCAGATTGCAATGCCCGGACGAACTAATCTGAAGCTGGTTGAAACCGCGGCTCGGGAGCCCAGGCGAGGGGAGATACTTATCAAGGTCGCCGCGGTCTCCCTGAACTATCGTGACGGGCTGCTGATTGATACCGGATTTGGCATGCCTGAAAACATGGGCGAGCCGCTCGTTCCCGCTTCAGATCTTGCCGGAACTGTCGTAGCAACCGGCGAAGACGTTAGCCGATTTGCAGCGGGCGATAGAGTGATATCAACCTTTATTCCGGATTGGATCGAGGGTGCCGGACCGGGTACTGCACGAACCCCCAATGGCCGAACGTTAGGCGGTCCGCTGCAAGGTGTCCTGGCAGAATACGTGACGATGAGCGAAGATTGGGCAACTCATGCTCCTGCAAAACTAAATCAGGTAGAGGCGAGTACATTGCCATGCGCCGGACTGACTGCCTGGACAGCGCTGGTGGAGCGCGGAAATATCAAAGCCGGTGATAGAGTAGTCGTGCTCGGCACTGGAGGCGTTTCCCTCTTTGGAGCACAAATTGCCCTGATGCATGGAGCAGAGGTTATTGTGGTTTCCGGAGACGATGCAAAATTGCATCGTGTGCAACAGCTTGGAGTTCATCACACTATAAACCGGAAGAAAGAAGATTGGGTCGAAACCCTTTACCAGATTACCAATGATCATGGGGCCGATCATATTCTGGAAACAGTAGGTGGCCCACATCTGGACAAATCATTGCGGGCCTCAGCGGTAACTGGACGCATTTCAATGATCGGTATTCTGGATGGTTTGGAGGTTTCTGGCGGCTTTGTGCCTCTCGCGGTTAAACGCGTGGTTTTGGAAGGTATTCAGGTTGGTCATCGGAAAGGGTTGGAAGACTTGGTAAGAGCTTTTGATCGAACTGAAATCAAACCCATTATAGATGCGGTTTATTCCTTCAATGAGTTAAATGATGCTTTGGATCATTTAAAGCGGGGTGCATTCGGCAAGATCGTCGTGGAGCTGAACTAAATACATCCAGCCACAGATCAAAAATGGGGCGACCATTGAAACCAATGGCCGCCACAATCATATCAGGGGATATCAGCGCCAGTTTTTAAGGACCGAATCATGAAGATACTCATCATCCTCACCTCCCACGACAAGCTCGGCGATACAGGCAAGAAAACGGGCTTCTGGCTCGAGGAATTTGCCGCGCCTTACTACGTATTTTTGGATGCGGGCGCAGAAATAACGGTTGCTTCGCCGAAGGGTGGGCAGCCGCCGCTTGATCCCAAAAGCGATGAACCCGACAGCCAAACTGAAATGACGGAGCGATTCCGGCGGGATAAGGCTGCCCAACAAGTTCTGGCAAATACAAAAGTTCTATCAGAACTGAAAGAGGCGGATTACGACGCTGTGTTCTATCCTGGCGGCCATGGCCCGCTTTGGGATCTGACTTCTGACCTCGCCTCAATCAGACTCATTGAACAATTTTACAAAAACGGAAAGCCAGTCGGGGCTGTATGCCATGCGCCTGCGGTATTGCTGCAGGCGAAGATTGACGGCGAACCGCTCGTCAAGGGCAAGCGGGTAGCTGGTTTCACAAATAGCGAGGAAGAAGCGGTGCAACTTACGAGCGTCGTGCCGTTCCTTGTTGAAAATGAGTTGAAGCGGCTCGGCGCTCATTATGAAAAAGTTGATGACTGGCAGGTGCTGGCTGTTACCGACGGTCATCTGGTAACTGGCCAAAATCCCGCTTCTTCGGCAGCGGTCGCCAGTGAGGTTCTCAAGCTGCTGGGATAGGGCAAGAATGCAAAAAGGCGGGATTAATCCCGCCTTTTCTAATTTATGTGCGTTCAGAAATCAGACGATTCCCGTATGCGGCTATCAGCCTTCAACGCTAAGGTTGTCTGCTGACGACTTGCCCGAACGACGATCCTGAACGATCTCGTAGTTGACCTTCTGGCCGTCATTGAGACCGCGCAAGCCTGCACGCTCAACAGCGGAAATATGGACAAAAACGTCTGCACCGCCAGTATCGGGCTGGATGAAACCGTAGCCCTTAGTGCCGTTGAACCATTTCACTGTTCCCGAAGCCATGGGAAGTTCCTTTCAGATATATAAAACAGGCAGCATGCACATATGCGGCCCAGGGAATCGAACCTATGCAATGGAGCTCGTCAGGAAGCGCAACAGGTTACGCAGGTCGCAAAGTCACTCGACCGATAAAATCGATGCAAAATACATATGATAGAATTTCTGGCAAAACAAGCCGTTTTCAAAACGGAACTACATGCGACTTTTCGGGTATCCCGCTGAGCATCTAGCGCGAAAGTTTCTGTACTATCGCAAAAATTGCAGGTGCGGTTGAGTGGTTTGAAAGAGTCAATGTTAGAGTGAGAAAGCCGAATCACGGCCTTCGACGGGGGAGCCCAATGGCGAAGCAGAAACCCAACCGAGTGCCAGCAACCTCCGTCGCTGGCGAAGTGCAAGCGGGGCTTTTGGCGCAGCTTGGCGTTATTGCTGACATTTATTGGAACTCTCCAGTCCGCAATCGTCTGATATTGTTCATTTCGGGCGTGTTCGGCATTATCATTTTGACCTCGGTAGGACAGGTACTTCTCAATCGTTGGAATGTGCCGTTTTATGATGCTCTGTCGCGACGCGACTTTCAGGCCTTTCTCGACCAGCTCATGGTGTTTTTCGGGATTGCGGCGGTGCTTCTTGTCTTGAGCGTGGGCCAGACGTGGCTCAATCAGATGACGCGCCTGAAACTGCGGGAAGGCCTGACGCGAGATCTCATTGGCGAGTGGCTGGTGCCCCGGCGTGCGTTCAAACTTTCCAATTCAGGGCCCATCGGCGTTAATCCCGATCAACGCTTACATGAGGATGCACGGCATCTGGCGGAAATGTCGACGGATCTCGGCTTTGGCTTGCTGCAATCCACGATCCTGATGGTCAGCTTTGTCGGTGTGTTATGGGCGCTTTCAAGCGGGTTCGTGTTCAATGTATATGGCTACAGTTTTTCTATTCCGGGCTACATGGTGTGGGCTGCAATTCTCTATGCGTCTCTCGCATCATGGTTGAGTTGGCTTGTTGGACGCAAACTCATCAAGTACAATGCCGATCGCTACCAAAAGGAATCTGAACTGCGTTTCTCGCTGATGCGGGTGAACGAACATATTGATGCGATTTCACTTTACCGCGGTGAAGCCGACGAAAACCGTCGTCTCGGCTTTGATGTTGATAGTCTTCTGGCTTCCATACGATTGCTGGTTAGAGCTTTGACGCAACTCACATGGGTCACGTCTGGCTATGGCTGGATTACCATCGTCGCACCTATTCTGGTTGCTGCACCAGTTTACTTCGCAGGCAATCTTTCGTTCGGCGGTCTTATGATGGCTATCGGGGCATTTAATCAGGTCCACGATGCATTGAAGTGGTTCGTCAACAATTTCGGCGCGATTGCTGACTGGCGTGCAACGCTTTTACGCGTGACGTCTTTCAGGCAGGCCGTGCAGGCAACCGACGCCATGAACAGCATTGAACAGCGCATAAAATTTGCCGAGTCCGATAGGGATCAAATCATTCTTGATTCGCTGAAGATCACCGCGCCACGTGCTACAGTACGGCTCAAGGAAAAGCACGCTGTTGTCAAAGAGGGTGATCGCGTTCTCATTACAAGCGAAGCGGGTATTGATCGCACTTTGCTGTTTCGGGCAATTGCCGGCCTTTGGCCTTGGGGGGCTGGAACAGTCACGTTACCTGCCAACAAAACCATTATCTACATGCCGCGTCTGCCCTATTTTCCGCCCGGCAGCTTGCGTGAAGCGATGTCCTATCCGCTCGGTAAAGATGGTTTTACTGACGAGCAACTGGTTGGAGCCTTGCATGAGCTTGGACTGAAGCGGCTTGAAACCATGCTGGATTTCAGTGCTCGCTGGGATCGCGAGCTTAGTGATGATGAGCAACAGTCGCTCGCATTTGCACGGTTGATGCTGCACAAGCCGGAGTGGGTGGTTATTGACGAGTCGCTCGACGCGATGGAGTCAGATGCTTATGACCGAGTGGTGGCAGTCTTGCGTGAGCACCTCGCCAAATCGACGATTGTCCATATTGGGCGAGAAGACAAGAATGATCATGTCTTTTCGACGGTGCTGCATTTTGTCAGCGACCCCTCCGGCCATGGATTGGAGGAGGAGGGGTTGCTAGGTGTTTAACCAATTTCGCCCAGACGAAGTTAAGCGAAATAATCCTGAAGTGGCCGTACTTCCAGTGATCCAGCCTTGAGCGCAGCAATTGCTTCTGCAACGGCATCGGCACCCGATAGCGTGGTGTAGTAAGGCACTTTTTGCATCAAGGTCGCGCGGCGAAGCGATTTTGAATCCGAGATCGCCTTGGCGCTGTCTGTCGTGTTGAAAACCAATTGAACCTGACGGTTGCGGATTGCGTCTTCAACGTGCGGACGACCCTCTTGCACCTTGTTGATCTTTTGCGCTGCTACGCCGTTCTCGCCAAGGAAGCGAGCTGTTCCGCCAGTAGCGAGTATCTTGAAGCCCAATTCCGCCAGCCGTTTTACCGGCGCGAGAATGCGCTGCTTGTCTTCGTCCCGCACGGAAACGAACAAAGTACCGTCGCGTGGAAGATCAACACCTGCGCCCAGCTGAGCTTTGGCAAAGGCCAGCGCGTAGTCATAATCCAGTCCCATGACTTCGCCCGTCGAGCGCATTTCCGGTCCGAGCAGTGTATCGACACCGGGGAAACGAGCGAACGGGAACACAGCCTCCTTGACTGCAATATGTTTGCGCCCTGTAGCGGAAGGCTTGCCGCCATAATGCGACAAAGCTTGTTCCAGCGTCTCTCCCGCCATGATACGGGCCGCTACTTTGGCAATCGGAGTGCCTATGGTTTTGGCAACGAAGGGTACTGTCCGTGAGGCGCGTGGATTGACCTCAAGAACATAGATCGTGCCGTCCTTGATGGCGTACTGGACGTTCATCAATCCAACCACGTTAAGCGATTTGGCAAGCGCGGCGGTTTCCTTTTCCAGATCGGATACAGTTTCGGCGGAAAGGGAATGAACTGGCAAAGAACAAGCACTGTCGCCGGAGTGGATGCCAGCTTCTTCAATGTGCTCCATGATGCCGGAGACCCAAGTGTCCTTGCCATCGCAGAGGCAGTCCACATCGACCTCGATGGCTTCGGTCAGATAACGATCAAACAGCAGAGGATTTTTACCAAGCAGCGTGTTGATTTGTCCGGTCTTGTCGTTCGGGTATTTCTGCTTGATATCTTCCGGCACGAGCTCAGGAACCGTATCAAGCAGGTAGGCCTGTAAGCCGCGCTCATTGTGGATGATCTGCATCGCGCGACCACCCAAGACATAGGAGGGACGTACGACCAGCGGGAAGCCAAGCTCTCCAGCTATGGTGCGTGCCTGCTCAACCGAGTAGGCAATGCCATTCTTGGGCTGCGTGAGATCAAGCTTGATCAGCAACTTCTGGAAGCGGTCGCGGTCTTCAGCAAGGTCGATGGCGTCCGGCGAAGTTCCAAGGATAGGAATGCCAGCTTTTTCAAGCGCATCTGCGAGTTTCAGCGGTGTTTGCCCGCCAAATTGCACGATCACGCCATGCAAGGTTCCTGCCGTTTGTTCGGCCCGCAGGATTTCCAACACGTCTTCGGCTGTCAGTGGCTCAAAGTACAAGCGGTCTGACGTGTCATAGTCTGTGGATACTGTTTCAGGGTTGCAGTTGATCATGATGGCTTCGTAGCCAGCATCCCGCAGCGCAAAGGCAGCATGGCAGCAGCAATAATCGAACTCAATGCCTTGGCCGATACGATTGGGTCCGCCGCCGAGAATCACAACCTTCTTGCGGTCGGAAATCTGGGCCTCGGAAACCAAAGCACCTGCAAATGGAACTTCATAAGTGGAGTACATATAGGCCGTTGGCGATGCAAACTCAGCCGCGCAGGTATCAATGCGCTTGAACACCGGATGAACGTCAAGTTTGTTGCGTAGCTTGGTAACTTCGCTGGGCTCGATTTTTGCCAGACTTGCAAGGCGGGCGTCGGAAAAACCCATGCCCTTCAATGCGCGCAGGTTTTGCGCGTCCTGAGGAAGCCCGTGCTCGCGCACGCGCTCTTCCGTGCCAATGATCTCTGCCATTTGTTCGAGGAACCACGGGTCGATCTTGCAACCTTCATGCACTTCTTCGACAGTCAGTCCAAGCCTTAGTGCTTGCCCCACCATACGGAGCCGGTCTGGGGTAGGAGTGCCAATAGCGGCGCGAATAGCATTGTTGTCATTGCCCTCGCCAATGCCTGGAATTGTGATCTCATCAAGTCCGGTAAGGCCAGTCTCCAGTCCGCGCAAGGCTTTCTGAAGCGATTCTTTGAATGTACGGCCAATAGCCATAACTTCACCGACCGATTTCATGGCTGTCGTTAGGGTAGGTTCTGCGCCGGGGAACTTCTCAAAGGCAAAGCGCGGTATTTTGGTGACGACGTAGTCAATGGATGGCTCGAACGAGGCTGGCGTAGCGCCGCCGGTAATATCATTGTCGAGTTCATCGAGCGTGTAGCCCACAGCAAGCTTGGCTGCAATCTTTGCGATCGGGAAGCCAGTGGCCTTCGATGCCAGTGCAGATGAGCGTGACACACGGGGATTCATTTCGATAACAATCAGGCGGCCATTTTCCGGATTGACCGCAAACTGTACATTCGATCCGCCGGTCTCTACGCCGATCTCGCGCAATACCGCAATCGATGCGTTGCGCATGATCTGGTATTCCTTGTCGGTCAGCGTCAAAGCTGGGGCAACAGTAATGGAGTCGCCGGTATGAACACCCATCGGATCTATATTTTCGATGGAGCAGATAATGATGCAATTATCCGCCTTGTCGCGAACGACCTCCATCTCGTATTCTTTCCAGCCGAGAACGGATTCTTCAATCAGGACTTCAGTGGTTGGCGATGCATCAAGACCACTGCCGATGATCTCGTAAAATTCTGTCCGGTTATACGCGATACCGCCGCCTGTACCACCCATCGTGAAGGAGGGGCGGATGATGGCAGGTAGACCAACATGGTCTAATGCGGCACCGGCCATGCCGAGGGCATGCGATACATAGCGCTGCTTGCGGTCACCTTCGCCGAGCTGCCACTCGGTTTCCAGCTTGTCTAAAGCCGCATCGAGTTCTGCACCGGAATATTGGGCTTTAACCGCTTCGCGCTGTTCCTGGTGTAATTTGCGGTCGAGATCTTTTACCTCGGTAGCGTTTGCGAGCATTGATTTTGGTGTTTCCAGACCAATCTTTGCCATGGCCTCGCGGAATAACGCGCGATCTTCCGCCTTGTCGATCGCTTCAGCATTCGCGCCAATCATTTCGACATTATAACGATCGAGTACACCCATGCGACGCAGCGAAAGGGCGGTGTTCAGCGCAGTCTGACCACCCATGGTTGGTAGCAACGCGTCGGGACGTTCCTTGGCGATGATCTTCGCAACGACTTCAGGCGTGATTGGCTCAATATAGGTCGCGTCTGCCAATTCGGGGTCAGTCATTATCGTTGCCGGGTTGGAGTTGACGAGGATGACCCGGTAACCCTCTTCTTTAAGTGCCTTGCAGGCCTGGGTGCCGGAATAGTCGAACTCGCATGCCTGACCGATAATGATCGGGCCAGCGCCGATAATCAGAATAGATTTGATGTCGGTGCGTTTTGGCATGTTCGGGTCCTTATCATAGCGGTCTGCACAAAAAACCGCACGGTTTCACCGTACGGGTAGCTACTTGAATTCAAATGCGAGGCTAAGGCTGCCTTATAGGCAAAGGAAACGCTTTGCGTAACCCCAAAAAGCGACGTTAACGCATTTTAAGGCGGTTTTGGGGTTTCGTTTCGCATTACGGCCACAACGTAACATTCCATCGCAAAAGTTGATGTGCCACTTCCTGCAAGCAAAAGTTGAAAAATAACATCGCGCATGAAACAAATGCCGCGTATTGATGTTGTGCATACAGCGTATCAGCCGGTTTGGATCGGCAAGCGATCGGGAGACGGAACATGCGTTGGCAGGGGCGTAGACAGAGCGACAATGTTGAAGATCAACGCGGCGAAGGCGGCGGCGGTTTTCCAGGGGGCGGAAGATTTCGTATTCCTGGCGGTTCCGGATTGCGGACGGCCGGCGGTGGTGGATTTTCCGGCATTCTCATCCTCGCTGCAATTTTTCTTTTTTTGAAATTCTGCACCAATATTGATCCGATGCAGATACTGGTTGATTCTGGTGGCGGGCAATTGGTGCCGGGCCAAACCCAGAGCGATACCTCGGTCAAAAACAACGACGAGACGACACAATTTGCCAAGACAGTTCTTGCAGAGACGGAAGATGTCTGGAGCGGTATCTTCAAGGCTGAGGGTCAAACCTATCCAGCGCCAACGATGGTGCTGTTCAGTGATCAAGTGCGTTCCGCATGTGGCTTTGCCAGCGCAGCGTCCGGTCCCTTCTACTGCCCGGGCGACCGGAAGCTTTATATCGATTTAAGCTTCTATGACGAGCTGGATAAGAAGTTCGGGGCATCGGGCGATTTCGCGCAAGCCTATGTGCTGGCGCATGAGGTTGGGCATCACGTACAGAATTTGATTGGCGTGTTGCCCAAGTTCAATCAAATGCGGCAGAACATGAGCGAAGCGGAAGCCAATGCCATGTCAGTGCGTGTTGAACTGCAGGCAGACTGTTTTGCCGGTATATGGGGACACTTTACCGAGCAGAAAGGTATTCTTGACGTTGGCGATCTGGACGAGGCACTCAATGCTGCGCAACAGATCGGCGATGACACTATGCAACGCAAGACTCAAGGTTATGTCGTTCCAGAGAGCTTTAATCATGGAACGTCTGCCCAGCGCAGCAAATGGTTTAAGCGTGGATTTGACAGCGGCAAGCTGGATAATTGCGATACGTTCAGCGGTAGTATTTAATTAGATAAGAACGCGATTAGATCGCGTTCTTTCTGTTCTTGACGTTGTTGCCCAATGCATAAGCAACGGCTGCCTGCGAATGTATGGTTGTTGAATCGTAGACCGGCAACGCCAAATTATCTTCGGTCAGCGATAAGCAAATTTCGGTGCAACCGAGAATTACGCAATCAGCGCCAGCCTCTTTGCCACGGGCAACGATTTTCTCCAGTGCATGGCGAGACTCGTCTTTGACCAAGCCGCAGCAAAGTTCGTCAAAAATGACGGAGTGAATCTTGGCCCGGTCAATTTCATTGGGGACGGCGAGGTCGATCTGGAAATTATTGTGCAAATAATCCGCGTAAAAGCCGTGCTCCATCGTATAGCGTGTAGCCAATAGAAGCGGGCGCTTCTTGCCTGCGGCTGATAAAGTGCGGCCTGTTTCGTGCCTGATATCAATGAGCGGAATACTGACAGCAGCAGCAACGGCGTCGGCAACAAGATGCATCGTGTTTGTGCAGATTAGGATGCAATCTGCTCCTGCCGCTTCAAGGCGGCTGGCTGCATCCGACAGAAGCGCAGCAGCATCATCCCAGCGGTCGCTCTTTTGCAAGGCGACAACTTCGGAAAAATCCAGCGATTGGAGGGCGATTTTTGCAGATGATAATCCGCCAAGATGTCCGCGGATTTCCTCATTGATCTGACGATAATAAACCGCAGTGCTTTCCCAGCTCATCCCGCCAATCAGTCCAATGGTGCGCATGATAGATCCCTCATTTTCCCTAGCCGGAGGATAGAGGTTGCAGCGCACAATGTGTTCGCATAGTTTTTAAAATTCAGATATGTTGGCGCAAATATTGCGCGTAAATATCTAATACCACGCGATAAATTTGTTGGGATTTATAGATGATCGACGATCGCGATCGCAAGATTCTGGATATTCTGCAAGAAAATGCCTCTGTGGGCGTATCCGATCTCGCTAACAGAGTGAACCTTTCCATTTCCGCGTGTTCCCGTCGCATCCAGCGCCTGGAAGAGGAGGGGTATATCCAGCGCCGCGTTGCTCTGGTAGATCGGCCTCTGGCCGGATTACCAACGACCATGTTTGTTATCATTCGTACGGCGCGCCACTCGGCGGAATGGCTGGAACAGTTTCGCGCGGCAATTTCCGACATACCGGAAATTGTCGAGGTGCATCGCATGACCGGCACTATCGATTATATATTAAAGCTCGTTCTGCCACGTGTGGAAGCTTATGACGAAATATATAAGTCATTGGTCGAAAAGGTGGAATTTTTTGACATCTCAGCATCAGTTTCAATGGAAACGTTGAAATCCACTACAGCAGTTCCAACGCATTACATAAAGTGACTTCTGTCGCGGTATCAATTTGACCGATCTCTATAAGCAAACTTGCTTTAAGTGGTTAGCTGCTTTTCTATGCGGATCATGGCCCGCTCAAATACGGACGGGTTGTTAAGCGCGCGAGCTATTACCAACGCGCCCTGAATGTCTATTATAGCTTCTTCAGCGAGAGCTGCGGCCACTTCTGGATCGTGCCCAAGCTTCTGCAAAGCCTTATTGAGTGCAGCAATCCATGCCGCGAAGTAATTATTGATCTGTAACGCGAAGCGATCACGGACATTGTCGAGAGCAAGCGCACCAACGAGACAGATGCGGCGGCCGGACTTGAAGTATTCAATTACCGCGGCGCACATCATCCGTATCGCAGTTTGAGAGTCGGCGGCTTCGCGCAATGGGCTGTAAATCTGCTTTTCAAACCAACCTTCTATCTCCGCGAGGACGGCCTGTGCCATTTCGGTTTTTCCGCCTGGAAAGAAGTAGTAAAGGCTACCTTTTCCAAGCCCGGTCTTTTCGGTGATGATTGAAAGACTTGCCCCTTCAAAGCCGTGTTCCCGAAAGATTTCGGCAAGCACCGGAACAACGTCAGAGCGTTCGGAGACAGTTTTGACCATATTACAGCTCGAGTTCCGATAATCCCGGATGTCCAATCGGACGTGGACCAGTTTGATCCCACAAGAACTTCCGATCTGCCTCTTTGATTGCAAGATCATTGATGGAAGCATAGCGTTTCTGCATCAGGCCATTTTCGTCAAACTCCCAGTTTTCATTGCCATAGGCGCGAAACCAATTGCCAGAATCGTTGTGATACTCATATGCAAAACGCACTGCTATCCGGTTGCCCGAAAACGCCCAAAGTTCTTTGATCAGGCGGTATTCCAATTCTCGCTTCCACTTTTCTTGCAGGAAGGCGACGATTTCGGCGCGGCCACATAAGAATGTTGATCTGTTCCGCCAATAGCTATCCTGTGTGTAAGCCAGCGCCACGCGCTCAGGATTGCGTCCGTTCCAACCGTCTTCCGCAGCCCGAACCTTTTGGATCGCAGTGTTGTGCGTAAAGGGTGGAAAAGGCGGACGTTGCTCTGACATTTGATTTCTCCTTTTGTACCAAATGGTAATGTGTGTACCTATTGGTACATTATCAGTTCTTTGTCAAGGGACGGTGTACCCTTGTCCTCCCGTGGTGAGGCTTTAAACTAGACGAGCCATAATCATTTGCAGGAAATCAGCATGTCCTATGAAACACGTATCTCGTTGGGTAGTTTGAGCCTATCCCGATTGGTCCTTGGCGCATGGAGGTTGCTCAGCGACCTTGAACGATCTGATGCTGATAGTGTCGCCAGGCTAGTTCATGGTGCAATTGACATCGGTATTACGAGTTTCGACCACGCTGATATTTATGGGAATTATGGTGTGGAAGAGGCTTTTGGTGCCGGATTACAAAGGTGGGGCGGCAGCCGTGATACAATTGAGCTGATTACCAAATGCGACATTATGCTGATATCGGGCGCCCGCCCTGAAAATCGCATTAAGCACTATGATACGAGCTCGGCGCACATTCGGGCTTCCGTGGAGCGGTCGCTGAAAAACTTACATACGGATTATATTGACGTGCTGTTACTGCATCGGCCCGATCCCTTGATGGATGCCGATGATACAGCCCGGGGTCTGGAAGATGTAGTCAAGGCTGGCAAAGTCCGTGCGGTCGGCGTATCAAACTTTCTGCCGCATCAGTTTGATCTTCTGGCATCAAGATTGCCATTCCCGCTGGTCACCAACCAAATCGAATTTTCTGTCAAATATGTTTCGCCTTTGACGGATGGAAGCCTCGACCACGCCCAAAGATTGAGATATGCGCCGATGATCTGGTCACCGCTTGGCGGCGGCAGTCTTTTCACAGGCGAGGGCGTGCAAGAGGTACGACTCCGCGCTGCTCTGAGAGATATTGCTTCGCAATTGGATAATACAGATATTTCGGCAATTGCCATTGCTTGGCTGCTGCGTCACCCCGCCAGCTTAATCCCCGTTCTTGGAAGCCTGAAGATTGATAGACTAAAAACAATGGCGACTGCGCTGGATATCGAGCTCAGTCGCCAACAATGGTTTGCAATTCTAAAGGCGAGTACCGGAGAGGACGTTGACTAAGCGGCGTGATCACGCTCCGATAGTAACTCCATGCCCTTCTTCTGCCGGATCAGATTGAAAAACCGGCGGAAAAGATAGTGTGAGTCCTGGGGACCGGGAGATGCTTCGGGATGGTGCTGAACCGAAAATACAGGACGTCCAGTTAGCCGCAGACCGCAATTGCTGCCATCAAAGAGCGAGACATGGGTTTCTTCGACATTGTCGGGGAAGGAGGCTGCATCAACAGCAAAACCATGATTCATGGATACAATCTCAACCTTGCCGGTTGTGTCATCGCGAACTGGATGATTCGCCCCGTGATGGCCTTGATGCATTTTCTTGGTGTCGCCACCAAGCGCCAATGCCAGCATCTGATGTCCAAGACATATACCAAAAACCGGGATGTCAGTTTTAATCAGCTCTTTGATTGTTGGGACAGCGTATTTTCCGGTTGCCGCAGGATCGCCGGGACCATTGGAGAGAAAAATTCCATCTGGATTATAGGCAAGGACATCTTCGGAGGTCGCTGTCGCGGGGAGAATTGTTATCTTTGCACCAAGTCCTGCGATTAGGCGCAGAATATTCCGCTTGATACCGTAATCAATGGCAACGACGTGAAACTCTGGTGCGGACTGTTCAGCAAAGCCCTGATCCCAAACCCATGGCTTTTCGGTCCAAACCGAGCTTTGTCCGGATGTAACATCCTTGGCGAGATCGAGATCCAACAATCCATGCCACGAAGCAGCGCGCGCTTTGAGCGCCGGAATATCGAATTTGCCGTCAGGATCATGTGCAATTACGGCGTTGGGCATGCCCTTTTCGCGGATGAGCGCCGTCAAGGCCCTCGTATCGACACCGGCAAGGGCGATAACACCCCGTGCTTTCAACCAAGCATCCAGATGATCGACCGATCGATAGCTTGATGGCGAAGTGATATCGGCTTTGAATACTGCTCCAACAGCACCGGCGCGCTTTGCCGGCGTAAGGTCTTCAATGTCTTCATTGTTTGCGCCGACATTGCCAATATGCGGAAACGTAAACGTGACAATCTGACCGGCATAGGAGGGGTCCGTGAGGATTTCTTCGTAGCCTGTCAAAGCAGTGTTGAAGCAGACTTCAGCTTCGCAAATGCCCGTAGCGCCGAGACCTTTGCCTTCAATAACCGTGCCGTCAGCCAGCACGAGCAAGGCTGTGGGCTTTACTTCGGACCAAGCCGCAGTTTTTGCTTGCGTACCTGCTTCTATTGATGTGGCTGTCATGCGGTACTCCTGAATGAGCTAGCGTCGCACTGGATAAAGGGGGCCATTGAAAAATGTCCTCGAATATCCCATATGACGTGGCTGAGCGCGATGGTTGGGTAATCATCCACCGCAGCAACAATAAAAATGTCTGGCTAAGTCCCAGTCCATAAACAAAGCAACGCCTTCGGTCAATTGCAAGACGAGCACTTGGTGGTAATTCATGTCGTGGATGACATGGCGCCATTGTTGATTTCGCTCGAAGCGACGACTAGTGTGGGCGCATAACAGGAGAATACGGCCATGCGCGATACAATCGCCGGGGCACTGAATACAGCCATCAAATCTCAGGACAAACGCCGCGTCTCCACGCTACGCCTGATCATGGCAGCCATCAAAGATCGTGACATTGTAAATCGCGGAATCGGGAAAGATCCGGTTAGCGGTGATGAAATCAGCGTAATTCTGGCGAAGATGATCAAGCAGCGCGAAGAATCTGCGAAGATGTACGAAGAAGGTAACAGGCTTGAGCTGGCTGAACAGGAGCGTGAAGAAATCGAGATCATTCGTGATTTCATGCCCAAGCAATTTTGTGAGTCTGACATACGCAATGCCTGTACGCAGGTAATCGGCGAAATTGGCGCTGGTGGGCTGCGCGATATGGGTAAGTGCATGAACGCTCTTAAAGAGAAATATGCTGGGCAAATGGACTTCAGCAAAGCCAGTGGCATCGTGAAGGAAATATTGCAGTAGCAATTGAGTTACCGCTTGGGTTTGACCCAATGAAGGGCGAAAGACTTCGGTCTTTCGCCCTTTTTATTTTCGGTCACATGGTGTTTTTTAGAAATGCACGGCGCTGTAAGACGAGTGCTGACAGCACGATTATGGGAAGCAGCAGGCAGTAGACCACCAATGGCAGGGGGGTGCCCCCGTCAAACAAAACTACCACGCTGGTTCCTACAAGCCCCGTGATCAGACTTTGAATGCAGAAGTAGTAGGCTACAGCGGAGCCAGCCCTATCAGCAAAATCGGCGAGGGCGCCATTCGCTGTAACCGATCCCGTCAGCACGATGCCAGCAGCGATAATCCACATCGGCAAAACAAAGCTCGCAAATGATAGGGCGAAAAACAGCTGGTTGATAAAAAGCACAATCGCTCCGGTAATAATTGTCAGCATTCCTCGTATTAAACAGCCCGCAATGCCCCATCTGGCGACGACGTGTTTAACGAAATAGCCGGTAATGATCATCACGACTGCAACAGTTGCGAAGATAAGGCTGAAATGAATTTCGCTATACTTCGCATTGTTAATCAGAACTCTCGGCGCTGTTGAGAAGAATACAAAGAATGCTCCCATTGCTGCACTGAATCCCAGTGTATAGGTCCAGAATGTCAAACTGCCCAAGACGGGGAAGATCGACCTGTCCTTTGAGGATCGTTGAGGCGGGCTGGTTTCGTGCCACATGAAAACAGCCCTCAAGCCCGCAAATATTCCGATACAACCCAGTGCCAAGAATATAGCCCTCCAGCCGAGCATGTTCGCAATGAGGGCGCCTGCGATGGGACCAAGTGCCGGCACGAATGCGAGCATTGACGTAAACATCCCATAGATGATCGTGCTTTCCGGTCGTTCACCATAGACATCTCGAACCGTGGCAAATGTGGCGACCAATACCGCCGATGCGCCGATTGCCTGTAGAGTTCGAAACAGCAGGAAGGGCAGTGGCGTGGACGAGAGGGCGAGGCAAAATGATGCTCCGGTAAAAAGCAGGGCACCTGTAAGCAGGATCGGCCGCCTGCCGATCCTGTCGGATAAAGGTCCGAACACGATTTGTCCAAGTCCTAAAAGAACCATGTAAAGACTAAGGGAGAGCTGGATGACGTTTGAAGTCGTTCCCAAATTTCTTGGCATTGCAGGAACGACGGGAAGGTAAATGTCCATTCCAAGTGAAGCCAGAATGTCAAATGGCGCCATCAGCAGGAGGGTAGCCGGGAGCGAGTAAGCCCAGATTTGTCGTTTGATAGGCATGATTATATGTCCGCTAAATGAATTCATTTGGCGGCGTCTGCCTGCGATCAAAATGATGGATGGTCTGACAGATGCGCCGCAACAACGAAAGGTTGCTGCGGCTTACTTGTCCGAGGTTTTCTGTGCACCCATTTGTGCTGCTCCAAAAGAGACGTGGTAGTCGCTATTCGACTAGCAGTCAGCGGTGGGAAGCGCAACCGGTGCGATATGGTATGCAACTATTTGCATAGCTATTATGCATATTTGAAGGTAGCAAAAATTTTAGGCTTTGCTATCTTGAACTTGTTGGGCTCTTTCCTCCCAGATATCCCAACGTCGAATGTACTGCACCTCCTCCCGCGGTACATTTACAATCAGGACCGCTGCACCTCCTCCCGCAGCGGTCCTTTTTTGTTTTAGCCTTCTTCGGAATCGCGTTTGCCAGGTTGCAGGCCTCTTGCGGCTTTTCTCAAATGCACGACTTCCCGCTCGCAAAGTTCATCTATTTTCTGGTGCATTAGTTCAATCTTCTCATGAAGAAGCTCAATTTCGAGCTCAGCCTTGATGTTGATCTTATAGTCGTTGGCGGCTTCTTTCCGGTCTATATCCTGTTGCCTGTTTTGGCTCATCATAATGAATGGTGCAGCATAGGCTGCCTGAAATGACAGAGCCAGATTGAGGAGGATAAAGGGGTAAGGATCCCACTCCCGCACATCGGCGGTAACGTTCAGCACAATCCAAAAGAACAATATTGTGGTCTGGATAATGATGAATTTCCATGAGCCCATGGTCGCAGCAACAGCATCCGCAATTCTTTGACCACGAGTAAGCTGGTCTTCTATTTCCGCCGGTTTGTGGCTTCGTATTCTGCGGCGAACCGTGCGTAGCTGCTGGAGCAGCTTCCGCTCGGCATCATGAAGGCCCTTCGTCACATCATCCGTTTCGGCCATCGCTTCTCTCCAAAGCGGCAATTTGTTTGCTCATATTGATGCCTGTCACGTGGAACCCACAGGCATCATAAAGATTTTTCGCACGAGGATTATTGGCGGCAACCCGTAATTTGATTTGCCGAACCCCTGCCTTTACCGCCTCATTTTCAAGAAGCCTTAGTGCTTGTTTACCGTGCCCCTTGCCCTGCTCGGATGGAAAAACGTAGAAGTCGCAAATATGAATCTCCCCCATTTTTGTATCTACTTTATACCAAAGATAACCCACGACACGTTCGGTGTTCGCTTGCAAATCGACGAGACAGACCAAACTGTGCCCGGGCGTATCAATGCCCTGTTCCAAATCGTGATTGATTTCATCGATAGCGCGATCTTTTGCAACAGAATGCTCAAGGCCATAATTGGCCGCAATCTCCGTCGCGTAGTCGGCGATGAAATAATCCAGAAAATCCGAATAGTCGTCCGCGCGCATTGGTTTAAACATAAGCATCGGCTGCTTCCTATTGCGTGTGCTAAGCGCTGTGCGCGCAAGCGGATGGAACCGAAACGACGCACTTACGTTTATGGTTAATAAAAACGGAGGCTGATATGAAAGAACATAGCTGGTCTACCATAATCGGAATAGTTGCGGGCCTGTCGATAGGCGCAGGCATTGGCGAAACTGTTATGGGCAACATGTTGCTTGGGCTCCTCATTGGCTCGGCAATGGGAGCTTTCATCGGTTCAAATACCCACATTCATCGTAATTATTAACAAGTTCCATTCGCTCAGCTGTGCAACGCCCGCAGACGCGTTGTGTTCAACAGACCCTGTTCTTCAAGGACAGGATAGGCCATGGATGCGAGTAGCGAGTTAATCTGCTTGAGGTCTCGTATGGTGTCGAGATGAATTGAGCTGGTTTCCAGGCTACGGACTGTCCCTTCACGCAATCTACTGAAGTGGCGTTGACTGCTCTGCTTTTCCAGGTCACGCAGGTGGTCCTTTTCCAAAACCAGCTGATGTGCGGTTTCCCGATCGCGAGATACCAGCACATTGAAAGCCATACGGGCATTAACCAATACTTTTGCGTGGAAGTTGCTGAGTTCCAGCCAGCCTTCATCAGTAAATTTAAGTTTGCGATCCATTTTTTTCTGAACAAGGGCGAGCATATTGCGGACAATGATGTCGCCCACCTGTTCAAGCTTGACGCAGGCACCCAATAATTCCTGAGCACGGGCCACCTCGAATTCGGACAGTTTTCTCGTTGTTAGTTTGGCCAGATAAAGTTTGATGGCTGCATGTTTGCGGTCCACCTTATCGTCAAGCATCGATAGTTCGTTGATGCGATCCTGTTCCGGGTTTTCATAAAGCGCGATAACGCCGCGAAGCATTATTTCCACAGTTTCGCAGACCATCACGGTTTCCCGGGTGGCATTTGTCAGTGCCAGGCTTGGTGTGTCCAACACGCTTTCATCCAAAGCACTGAGCTCTGCTTGAACAAGAGAGGGCGCTTGCTCGACAGGTGCGTTCAACGCAACAACCGCCTTGGTTACGCGTAAAACCAGTGCTGACAGCGGGACACCCGCCAGCAGAATGATGATATTGAACAAGATATGACCGTTGATGACTTGGTCCGCTGGTGACGAGCCAAGGAAGGCAATAGAGGGTTTGAATGTCATGAAGAGAATGAGGATCACGATTGATCCAGCGCCCCGCATCAGCAGGTTTCCCATCGGCACGATCCGGGCCTGTGGGGCAGCTGATCGAGTGAGGAGGGGGGCAATGAACGATGACCCGAGATTTACGCCAAAGATCATCACAATTCCGAGCTCAGGCTGGATAAGACCCCGCGAGGCAAAGGTGACCAGCAAAAGCACGGCAGCAATGCTGGAGTGGAATAGCCAGGTCATGATCGCCGCAAGCAGAAATGCTGTAACCGGATCGGTGCTGAGATAACCAACAATAACGGGCAGCAAGTCGCTGTTGCGTAGCGGTTCGGTCGCTTGCCCTGTCATTTCCAGCGAAAGCACCAAAAGACCAATGCCAACAAGAATGCGGCCAATCTGCCGCCAATTGCTGCGCTCCGTGGACATGAAGATTACAGTGCCCGCGACAAGGCAGAGCGGTACCAGCAAAGTTAGGTCAAAGCTGAGAATCTTTACGACCAGAGCGGATCCGACCTCAGCGCCGCGAACGGCCATCAATCCTGCAACGCCACTGACAAAGCCTGAACCGACGAAAGACCCGACAAGGAGGCTGACTGCTGTCGAACTCTGCAATGCGATTGAAAGCATCAAGCCCCAGAGAACAGCAAGAATGGGATTGTGAAGGACGCCGCGTAGACTTTGACGCATGCGCTCGCCATAGGCGCGCTCGACGCCTGTTCGAACCATTCGTGTTGCCCAGAGCAGGAGCGCTACAGCACCTGCCAAATGCAACAAAATTGCGGAACCGTTCACTTGCTACAATCCTGTCGTGTTGAGAGAAGCGAGAATAGCAACCATGCCAAGTTTGATTGCAATTTATTAATATAAGATATCACTCAAAAAGCGAAAAAAATATGTTCCGGCTAAGAAAAAATATGTCGTTCTTAGCACAAATACGCTGGCAGAAGATAATTCAGACCTGACACGCTGATAATTTGCCGGCTTTGTAAAAACCAAATCCCTTCATGCTTTGATCGAACAGTATGAGTCGGGGATGAAGTGCTTGAAGGCCTTTCATAGCAGTCTTATTTAAGGCACAATGAACCTGGACCTCAGACGTGAGTGTTGAGCACTCCATATCCCGCAGCAGAGTTTAATTTAGAACGAACATTCATATGCGATTTCCGCCATCTTTTCTCGACGAGATCAGGGAGCGTGTGCCGATATCCAGCGTCATCGGGACACGCGTTTCGTTTGATCGCAAGAAGACAAATGCCCAGAAAGGCGATTTCTGGGCCTGCTGTCCATTTCACGGCGAGAAATCACCTAGCTTTCACTGCGAGGATCGCAAAGGGCGGTATCATTGTTTCGGATGCGGGGTCACAGGCGATCATTTTCGTTTTCTGACTGAACTTGAGGGCCTGAGCTTTCCGGAAGCGGTCGAGCGTGTTGCAGATATGGCGGGTGTTCCCATGCCCGCGCGCGATGCCGAAATGGAGATACGCGAGGCAAAGCGCGCCACGCTCTATGATGTCATGGAAATGGCAACGAAGTTTTTCGAGGAGCAGTTGCAAGCGGCCGGTGGTGCAAAAGCACGGGCTTACTTGCGCGATCGCGGGCTCAGCGCTGCAACGCAGCACTCTTACCGTCTCGGCTATGCACCGGAAAGCCGTAATGCCCTGAAAGAACATCTGGCCAGCAAAGGGGCTACAAAGGATCAGATAGAAGCCTGCGGCTTGGTGGTATATGGCGATGACAAGCCAGTTTCCTTTGATCGTTTTCGTGATCGCATCATGTTTCCGATTGAAGATTTACGGGGGCGTATCATTGCCTTTGGCGGGCGAGCGCTGGCTCCCAATGCCATCGCAAAATATATGAACTCCAATGAAACCGAGCTTTTCCACAAAGGAAAAATTCTGTTCAACGCATTGCGCGCCCGCAAGGCAGCACAGCCGCAAGCGGGACAGCCAGCCAAAGCTGTCATTGCGGTGGAAGGATATATGGATGTTATCGCCTTGGCGCAGGCGGGGTTCACACATGCGGTTGCGCCGTTGGGTACAGCGCTGACGGAGGATCAGCTGGGTCTTCTTTGGCGAATGTCACCCGAGCCCGTACTTTGTTTTGACGGCGACAGTGCCGGCATAAAGGCGGCGCATAGGGCAATCGACTTGGCTTTGCCGGTTTTGAAGCCGGGATATTCGCTCCGTTTTGCTGTGCTGCCAGAAGGCAAAGATCCCGATGACCTCGTTAAGTCGTCAGGGCCACAGGCTTTTCAGGAAGTCCTTAATGATGCCCGCCCCTTGGCGGACATGCTATGGAGTCGTGAGACATCAAGCGGTGTCTTTGATACGCCTGAACGTCGGGCCGAGCTTGAATCTCGCTTAAAACAGATGACTGCTTTGATTGCCGATGAGAATGTCCGGCGTCATTATGGCCAGGATGTACGTGAGCGAATCCAGCAGTTTTTCGGGCCTAACCAACGTAACAATGGTGAGCGCGGCAACAATCAGAATGCCTATGGTCAGCCCAGATATGGTTCTCGCGGAAAAGGTGCTGCCACCGGGCGGTTTGCTGTCAGTGATAATCTGACAAAGTCGGCATTGGGCGCTCGCTCGTCATCAAAGCTTCCTGTTAGAGAAACAGCTATTCTGATGACCTTGTTCAACCACCCCCGTCTGATTGAAGATGACTTTGAAACGGTTGTTGATCTTGAATTGGAGCATCCGGACCTGAAGCGTTTTCATGCTGCTATGCTCGATGCGATGGCGGAGCATCATGTCTCCAGTGGAGCAGAGATGCGCAAGGCAATCGCGGATCAGGGATTGGCAACGCTGGTGGAGGCGCTTGAAGCTATTATCCGACGCAACCGTGAATGGTCTGCTTCTGCTGAAGCTGCAGAAGAGGACGCCAGAGAAGCTTTGCGGCAGGCGATCCACTTGCATCAGCGCGCTCGCGCACTACATAAAGAACTAGAATTGGCGCGGGTAGCTTTGGGTGCTGACGCGACCGAGGAAAACTTTAACAGGTTACTCGATATACAGAACGATATCCGTAACGCGCAGGCTACGGAGGCGCTGATCGAAGGGTTTGGAATCCCCTCTGGACGCTCCGCGAAGGGTTTTTGACCGAATTGATTCGCTTTTTTGACCCGAATCAGTTGAGTCGGGGTTGACGTGGGTCAATAATGACGGAATCAGATTGCGCAGAATTGTAGATATTGCGTTGATGTTTGTGGGTTTTGCAGAAATACCGGCAAATTCGACAAATATGCAGCGTGCTCGCCACCGGAATAACAGGGTTAATCCGCCATTAACAGGATTTCGGCTAGTCGATCATTTAATACCTTGATTGATGTAGGGGAACCGGTGCGCTGCTGCACTCGTTGTTCTCATGCATGAAAAAAGCGAATGTCGCTTGGAGATATAGAATATGGCAACGAAGGCAAAGGAAAATGAAGAAGTAGAAGTCGAGCGCGAAGGCGCGCCAGACGGTCCGCTTCTCGACCTTTCCGATGACGCTGTCAAGAAGATGATCAAGCTCGCTAAGAAGCGCGGCTATGTGACGATGGACGAACTCAATGCAGTTCTGCCATCCGAAGAGGTCACTTCAGAACAGATCGAAGACACAATGGCGATGCTCAGCGATATGGGCATCAATGTTGTTGAGGATGACGAGCAAGACGCGGACGCCGAAGAGGCGGATAATAGCGCCGATGATGAAAGCGATGCGCGCGAGCTCGCCGAGTCGACCGGTACGGCTGTCGCTCCGACTGTCACCAAGAAAGAACCAACTGACCGCACAGATGACCCTGTTCGCATGTATTTGCGTGAAATGGGCACTGTTGAGCTCTTGTCGCGTGAAGGCGAGATTGCGATCGCCAAGCGTATCGAGGCTGGTCGTGAGACTATGATCTCAGGCCTATGTGAAAGCCCGCTGACGTTTCAGGCGATCATCATCTGGCGCGAAGCGCTGAATGAATCGCAGATTCTTCTGCGCGAAATCATTGATCTGGAGACGACCTATGCTGGCCCTGAAGCCAAGCAGGCACCGGTAATTGAGCGCGTCGAAGAAGAAAGACCTGCTCCAGGAAATGATCGTTCGCGCAGCCGCCGCGATGATGACGACATTACAAATGTTGGTGGCGATACGCAGGTCGAAGACGACGATGATGAGGATGATGAGGCCAATCTGTCGCTTGCAGCGATGGAAGCCGAATTGCGTCCGCAGGTCATGGAAACCCTTGACGTTATTGCTGACACTTACAAAAAGCTTCGCAAGCTTCAGGATCAGCAAGTTGAAAATCGCCTTGCTGCATCGGGTTCGTTGTCACCAAGCCAGGAGCGCCGTTATAAGGAGCTCAAGGACCAACTGATCAAGGCAGTGAAATCGCTGTCGCTGAACCAGAATCGTATTGAAGCTCTGGTGGCTCAACTTTATGACATCAACAAGCGTCTCGTGCAGAACGAGGGTCGGTTGTTGCGTCTTGCGGAGTCTTATGGCGTACGTCGTGAAGACTTTCTGAAAGAGTATCAGGGCAACGAACTTGATCCGAACTGGCTGAAGGCTGTTTCCAACCTGACGACACGCGGTTGGAAAGAGTTCACGAAGAACGAAAAAGAGACGATCAAAAATCTGCGTACCGAAATTCAGAATATGGCGCAGGAAACTGCAATTTCCATTTCGGAATTCCGCCGCATCGTCAACCAGGTGCAAAAGGGTGAGCGCGAAGCCGCTCTTGCCAAGAAAGAAATGGTTGAGGCAAATCTGCGTCTCGTCATTTCCATCGCCAAGAAGTACACCAATCGCGGGTTGCAGTTCCTTGATCTTATTCAGGAAGGCAATATTGGTTTGATGAAAGCGGTCGATAAGTTTGAGTATCGCCGTGGGTACAAGTTCTCGACCTATGCGACATGGTGGATCAGGCAGGCAATTACCCGTTCGATTGCCGACCAGGCACGTACAATCCGTATTCCGGTGCACATGATTGAAACGATCAACAAGATCGTTCGTACATCGCGCCAGATGCTGCACGAAATCGGCCGTGAACCGACACCGGAAGAATTGGCTGAAAAGCTGGCTATGCCACTTGAGAAGGTGCGCAAGGTCCTGAAGATTGCCAAGGAACCAATCTCGCTCGAAACACCGGTAGGTGATGAAGAAGATTCGCACCTCGGTGATTTCATCGAGGATAAGAATGCGCTTCTGCCTATCGATGCTGCGATTCAGGCGAACTTGCGCGATACCACTACGCGGGTGCTGGCATCACTGACACCGCGTGAAGAACGTGTCCTGCGTATGCGTTTCGGTATCGGCATGAATACGGATCATACGCTGGAAGAAGTTGGACAGCAGTTTTCGGTTACGCGTGAGCGCATTCGTCAGATCGAGGCGAAAGCATTGCGCAAGCTCAAGCATCCGAGCCGTTCGCGCAAGCTGCGCAGCTTCCTCGACAGCTAAGCGATCCTTATCTGCAAAAATAGAGAACGGGATGGGCGAAAACCCATCCCGTTTTGCATTAGCGGGTGGGCGAGTCACAGATAATGCTGACGATACGACGAACGACAGGCAGCACCATTAAAAGTGTTGGAAATGCAACAACCCACGACAAGGCCCAAGCTGTTACCCAATTGTAAGGCAGGTCGGCGTGAAGCCCGAGATTCTTTACTGTCGCAATGAATGACACCACTAAAGTCATGAGCACCGAGAGAATAAGCGGTGTAATGACAGCAATGTACTTCGCTGGCAACTTGCGACGAAAAGACAGTTTCTGATTATAGTTCATGGTTTTTCCGTAAGTATGCGGTCTCATGTGCAACGATCCTTGGCCGATAAAAGCCACGCCGGTTAGAGACCGGAGGAGATGCGTTGCCTGACGTAAGACGCTTACGGTAGGGCTGAAAGTTCAACCTACGCTTGTCCTTTACACGCGGCATAGACGTGTTGGCAATAAAAAAGCCCGGCTGACCGGGCTTTTTTGTTCAGAGCGATGGCTCGTGGGATTTTTTGTCGCCTTTATCCTTGACCATGAGTTTGTCGATATAGGCGAGGAACAAGGCCGAAAACACGAAGGCAAGGTGGATAATTGTGAACCACATCAGTTGGTCGTGGCTGTACTGCGTCAGGTTCAAGAATATCTGCAACAGATGGATCGATGAAATCGCCACGATGGTCGATGCGACTTTGATTTTAAGTGATCCAGCGTCGATTGTACCGAGCCAGTGCACTTCATCTGCTTGGTCGAACCGCGATACGAAATTTTCGTAACCGGAAATGATGACCATGACCACAAGACTTGCAACGAGGGCTGCATCGATAAGGCTGAGCATTTTGAGGATCGTGTCGGTTTCGTTCAGGATCATGACTTTGGAGACGAAATCGACGAGCTTCCCGGCAAAAGAAAAAGCATAGATCGCCAGTGCAATCGCCAGCCCGAGATAAAAGACGACCAGAAGCCAACGTGAAGCGAGGATGATGTTTTCGATAAAGATTTCTATGCGTTTCATTTGCTCATTCCGATAGAAGTACAGGTTCAAACAACAAATAACGAGCATCTGCGTGAACTCAAGGCGCAAACGCAAAAAACCCGGGCTTTTGCCCGGGTCCGATTGTTTCGAAAGGGATTAATTATTGCTTGCCATCGGGGCAACCAACGGCGTGATCCTGCGGATTGCAACACGGCGATTCTGTTGCTCAGGACCCTCTGATTTAATCTTCAGATAGTTCTCGCCATAACCTTGTGTGGCCATGTTCTCTGGCGGAATATCGAAGACATTGGTCAATGCCTGTGCGACTGATTCAGCCCGTTTATCCGACAGAACGAGATTGGCCTGATCCGAACCCACGGCATCCGTATGGCCTTCGATGAGGAATGTCTCTGCAGGATTCTTCTTCAGGATCTGGGCCATGGCCTTCGCGACGCTTTCAATACGCGCGATCTGATCTTCACCGATTTCGGCAGAACCGAAAGGAAAGGTGATGGTGTCGAGATCAACACGGCGTACTTTGTCGCGGATACGTGCAGAGCGCTTTACCTCGTCTATGGAATAGAGACGCTCGACACGTTCGACCGGAGGCTGAGTGAAGAATTCGTAGACTTCTTCCTCGGGCACTTCTTCCGCGTCCATAATGTATTCGCGTACAGGGATCGTGAGACGCAGGGGTGGCAGATCGTCACCCGGATCGCGCCACACGAGGCGTTCTTCGCGATCATAGTCGGGCGCGTAGCTAAGAACCACCTCACGTCCGTCAGGCATCAGCCGTGAGCGTTGGATCACATCTCCATACCGATTGCGAACCGTTATGATTTGGACGCCATTTTCACGAATAATGGTTTCTCGCGTGCGATTGCGCGGCAAGTCTTCGTAATACACATCCTGTGCGTCCCGAGACATGCGGGGGCGATCCGAACTTTCAACGAAGATATTATTATTCACTTCGACAATCGTGCGATTATCAAACTGCTTGATAACCTGTACGTCATCGGGACGTTCATCCCGTCTAGGTTCCTTGGTGCGTACGCCTTTTTCTGTTCGTACTGGCTCGATCTTGACCGGAGCAAGTTCTTGCTGAACATCTGCGTCAGTTTTTGGCGGCGCGACGGGAGCAGTTTCCGGTGTTTGGCTGGCTGGCTGCTCCTGTGAAGCTTCGCCTGTAGCTTGGCCCTGTTTGCTGCCCTTTTCTCCGCGACGGCCCTTCCGGGGCTTATCGCTATCGAGCACAGGTGCTGCATTTTCTGGAAGCGGCGATGCTTCCTGTTGTTCCGGTTTAGCTGCCTGTCCCGAAGGAGCTTCGGTGGTTCCATCGGCAGGCTTTGCACTTTGGTCTGGCGTTACAGGCGTAGCCTCCTGCGAGGGTACTGCCGGAGTTTCGCCCGTAGGCTGGCTAGGCGTCGTTTCAACAGGAGATTTCTGTTCGACGGCTTCGGGTGAGGTTTGCTGGGCGGGCGTTTCCTTGGCTGCTTTGTCTGCAGCCTTCTTGGCTTCTTCGGCGGCCTGATCTGTCTGTTTCTCGGCAGCTTTCTGAGCACTGTCTGCTTTTTTCCGTGCTTCTTCTTCAGCTAATTTTTGGGCTTCTGCTGCCTTGTCAGTTTCATGTTGAGCAGCTTTCTTAGCCTTTTCCGCTTCCTTGGCAGTTTCTTTCTCGGTTGCTTTGACCGCTTCAGATTCTTCTGCCGCCTTCGCGCGTGCAGCTTCTCCTACAGCTTTCTGCTCTTCGGCCGCCTTATCAGCTTCGGCCTGAGCATCGCGTTTAGCCTGTTCGGCATCCTTGGCAGCCTTCTTTTGTGCAGATTCCACGGCCGCAGCTTCATCAGCCGCCTTTTGTTTAGCCTCCGATTCGATTGCCTTTTGCTTCTCCGCAGCTTTGTCAGATTCGGCTTGGGCATCCCGTTGGGCTTGTTCTGCCTTGGCAGAGGCTTCCGCTTCGGCATCCTTTGCGGCCTGATCGGCTTGCTCTTTTGCCTGCTCTGCGGCCTGCTTTTGTGACTCGGCAGCTGCATCGGACTCTTCGGTCGCGCGCTGCTTGACATCGTCTACTTGTTCCTCAACCGGGCGCTTTTTCTTGACAGGCTCTTCAGTTGCTTCAGCTTCAGGCTGTTGCTCTTCAACTTGAGCGAGCAACATTTGGGGATCATTGGTGTTCGATGAAATATACGGCCTGTTCAAAGCGGGTTGCTCCGCCATCGCATGCGGCGACGAAAAGAGAATTGCTGTTGAGGCGAAAAAAAGTGCTGTCCGTTTCATGTCCATCCCTGTCTCGCATTTCAAAAGCTTGAAACACGTCAAATGTTCTTAACCGCAACCTGTTCCCATTTTATGGCAACCTTTTGTGGCGCGATCATCGTTTTTTCGGCCATGGCGACCGAATTCGAAAGATGCAGCATTCCACTACCCGCCTGTATGCGGTGTGAAGGCGCTGTTCATCTTGCATTCATGGACAACTACCGGTCGCGACTATGGACGGGAGCATATCAGCGTTGTATTTGATGGCATGCCTAGCGAACCATTCTGGAAAACCAAAACACTTGATGAGCTTAATCGCGCTGAATGGGAAAGCCTCTGCGACGGTTGCGGCCGTTGTTGCCTTCACAAACTTGAAGATGAAGATACGGAAGAAATCTACTTCACGACAGTGGCGTGCACGCTGCTTGATGCGGGCACATGCCAATGTTCCGACTATGTTGATCGGAAAAAGAAGGTGCCCGACTGCGTGTTTCTGACGCCTGAAATTGTCAGGACTGTCGACTGGCTCCCTGAAACCTGTGGCTATCGGTTAATAGATGAGGGCCAGGATCTCTATTGGTGGCATCCCCTCGTCTCCGGTACCAGCGAGACTGTCCATGAAGCCGGAATCTCTGTTCGGGGCCAAGTAACGGCGTTCGATCATGATCTGAAATCTGACGAAGATTACTTTGAACATATGGTAAGAGTTGCCGGCAATTAACTATTTGTAACCTGGGAACAAAGTGGACTTGTTGGACCTTTATGGTGTGTCCGGTTTGACGGACTAAATGACAGGGAGAAACGTTCAATGGCTCGTGTTTCATTAAGAATCCTGGCACTCGGTGCCGCGATTGGTATCTCTTCCGTATTTGGACTTGGGGTCGCGTCTGCTACGCCTTCGGTCCAAACACTCGGAATTGCGAATTCGGAAATCATCAATGTCAATCACCGGCCAGGGCACTGGGGCCCGGGTTATCGGCGCGCCTGCACAGCTAGCCAAGCAGCAAGTAAAGCACGCCGTATGGGGCTGCGTAACCCGACGGTAACAGTGCGCAGAAACGTTTTACGAGTAACGGGCTGGAGATATGGCCATCGCAGCGCAGTGGTGTTTGCGAGAGCTAGAGGATGCCCGATTATCCGCTAATCAGCGATAAAATATAAAAAGGGTGCTTTGAAGCACCCTTTTTATTACTGGCTGTGTAGATTGATCAGTTCTTTAGTTCAAAAGTAACATCCACAGTTACGTTGTAGGTGTTCTCGCCAGCAGCGACCGGGACAGAATCTGCAGCCATTGCCATCATCTTGCTTTGCGCCATTGGCATGGGACGAGGGTTTCGCGATTGCTCGCTAATCTGTACAATTTTGCCAAGTTCAACGCCCGCAGCTGTGCTGAGAGTTTTCCCTTTTGAAATAGCACTGGCAACGGCTTTTTTTCGTGCTTCTTCCAGGATCGCATCCGGCTTGTCGTTGGTGAATACGAGATTGCCACCCTGATTAACGCCAAGTGACACAGATTGGTCCAAAATTTCTCCAACCTTCTTCAAATCGCGGACGCGCACAGAAAGCGAATTGGACACTGCATAGCCAACGATTTTTGGTGCTTCAGGCTGTTGTTTGCCGTCCTTGTTTTCCGGATAAACATAACGCGGTTCAATGTTGAAGCCGGAGGTCTGGAGATCGCGATCTGCGATTCCTGCCTTCTTCATTCCGTCCAGAACCTTGGCCATTGATTCATTGTTGGCAGTCAGCGCTTCTCGTGCCGTTGGTTTCTCCTCCATAACAACCAGCGAAAGAACCGCTGTGTCAGGTGCAATCGCAGCTTCGCCTTCGCCGGTTACGATGATGCGCGGGCGCGGAGTTTCATCCGCAAGAGCAGCAAAAGGAACAGCAATCATCGCAGTCGTTGCAAGGGCTAGGGTCAGGATTTTAGATGTCATGGATATCTCCCCAAATGACGTGAAGCTGCTGACTCGCAGGTCATTATGGGTGGATTAGGGCAAAAAGCAAAAAATCTCCGACTGCATAAAATGCATCCAAAAGCGTTGTTCGACGTTCCTGAACAACCAAAGGAGTGCATTATGACTGACGAAAGAGAGAAAATTAGCGGCAAACAGCCGGAAAAGCAGGAAAAGCCTGACAGAATACCAATCGAAACCCAGGATTGGGATGAGGTTGGTGTGACTGAAGTGCAGGCCGATGATGAGCTGGCAATACTGGGTGAGCGGCAAACCGAATCCGAAGACGCCGGCGATCTGTCCGAAGACGACGATGATAATCCATATCAGGAAAGCGATGCAGCTCTGCCTGATGACGAGGAGGAAGCTGAGATCGCATTTGATCCGGAGCGAGAGGGTCACCGGTTTGGTGACTAAACAGCAGTAACTTTGCTGGAAAGACAACGCCTCGTTAAGGGGCGTTTTCTTTTTCTACAGCATCGCAAGTTGTGGACATAGGTATTGACTAAGATACAAATGTTCATTACTCGATATGCAGTGCTGCCATGTCTTTCGGGTCGCGAGCAGCGTAATTCGACAATCAGTCAAGGAGTCCCGGGATGGCTTCCGCCAGAACGTCAAATGCCAAGCTCAAGGACGACGGCAGCAACCTTCCATTCGCCTTTCGGCACTACACGCCAGATCAGTTAAAGGAAGCCTTGCGCAAAATGTATCTGATACGCCGTTTTGAAGAGGGCGCTGAGGAATCGTACACACGCGGGCTGATCCACGGTACGATGCACCTTTCAATCGGTCAGGAGGCGAGTGCCGTCGGTATATCCATGCCGCTTGCCGAAAATGACATGATCACCTCTACACATCGTGGTCATGGTCATTGCATTGCCAAGGGCGCGGACGTTGCAAAAATGTTTGCTGAGTTCTTTGGCAAAGAAACCGGTTACTGCAAGGGGCGTGGTGGCTCCATGCATATTGCGGACGTTTCCAAAGGCAATCTTGGTGCAAATGGCATTGTCGGCGGAGGCATTCCTATCGCCGTGGGCGCAGCGCTGTCAGCCAAGAAACAGAAAAACGGTAAGGTCGTTATTTCCTATTTCGGCGATGGTGCAAACAATGAGGGTGCCTTTCATGAGGCCCTTAACATGGCTTCGGTATGGAAGCTTCCTGTTGTTTTCGTCTGCGAGAATAATGGTTATGGCATGTCTACTTCCACCGCACGTTCTACTGCCGTCGCCAATGTGGCGGACCGGGCGGTCGCGTACAACATGCCGGGTGTAATCGTCGACGGTAATAATCTTTCAGACGTTGCCGAGGCCTCTCACAATGCAGTGGAGCGGGCGCGGCGCGGCGAAGGGCCCACTCTTGTCGAATGCAAGACCTATCGGCATCGCGGACATTCGAAAAGTGACCGCAACCGCTATCGTACCAAAGAGGAAATCGAGGAGTGGATCAGCAATCGTGACCCCATTCATCTATTTGAGGATCAATTGAAAGAGTTTGGTTTCCTTGATGACACCCAGATCGCTGACCTTCGCGATAGTGTAGCAAAGGAGATCGCCGACGCGATCGAATTTGCCAAGGACAGTCCATCACCGGACCTCAATAATCTCACGCGTGACGTATATACGGACTGATCACATGAATGAAGTAGTGCGCGAACTGAGCTATTCGCAGGCAATCCAGGAGGCGATGGCCATCGCCATGGAGGCTGATGACCGGGTGTTCCTTATGGGGGAGGATATAGGCGTCTATGGCGGCGCCTTTCAGGTAACCGGTGATCTGGTGCAACGTTTCGGCGAAGATCGCGTCATGGACACGCCTATTTCAGAACTGGGTGGGGCGGGTGTTGCTGTGGGCGCTGCTCTGACAGGTATGCGGCCCATATTCGAGTTTCAGTTTTCTGATTTTGCCGCGCTGGCGATGGAACAGATTGTCAACCAAGCAGCGAAAATGCGCTACATGCTCGGCGGTGCCGTCTCAGTTCCTCTGGTCATGCGGTTCCCTGCGGGCTCCGGCACGGGAGCGGCAGCACAACACAGCCAAAGCCTCGAAGCATGGTTCGGTCATGTCCCCGGACTGAAAGTTATCCAACCCTCGACACCCTATGATGCCAAGGGCATGCTTCTTGCTGCAATCGAGGATCCTGATCCTGTCATGATCTTCGAACATAAGCTTCTTTACAAAATGAAGGGGCAGGTTCCCGAGGGTCATTACATTGTCCCTATAGGCAAGGCGGCTATTGTGCGCGAAGGCACTGACCTTACGATTGTTGCGTCGGCTATCATGGTTCACAAGGCGCTTGAAGCGGCCCAGGAATTGGCCAAAGAAGGCATTAACGTTGAAGTTGTCGATTTACGAACTGTGCGTCCGATGGACAAGGACACCATTATTGCCAGCGTAAAGAAAACGTCGAAGCTCATGTGCGTATATGAGGGTGTGAAAACACTTGGCGTAGGTGCCGAGGTGAGCGCCATGATTGCCGAAAGTGAAGCATTTGACTATTTGGACGCGCCAATCGTTCGTCTTGGCGGCGCCGAAACTCCCATTCCTTATAATCCCGATTTGGAGAAGGCGACAGTCCCTCAAGTGCCCGGAATTATCCAGAGCGCGCGCGATCTCGTAAAAGGGGTGCGATAGGTTATGCCAGTCGAAGTTATCCTGCCAAAGGTCGATATGGATATGGAAAGCGGCCAAATTTCGCGATGGTATGCGAAGGAGGGGGACTCGATAACAAAAGGTCAATTGCTTTTTGAAATTGAGACTGACAAGGCGGCGATGGAAGTTGACGCGCCGGCATCCGGTGTTTTGCGTAATGTGACAGCACAGGAAGGATCCACCGTTCCTGTAGGACAAGCTGTCGGCTGGATATACGCTGAAGATGAAAGCTACGACACGGCCATTGCTCCTGTAGAGACGGAAGTGCAAGCTACGGTGCCGCAGCAGCAGTTAGAGGTAGTGTCGCAAGATGTTCCGGCGAAACCTACGGACGTGGCCTCTGCCTCACATGAAAACGACGGTATCCGCGCAACTCCTCTGGCCAGGCGCATTGCGCGCGAAGCAGGTGTCGATCTCACCTCTATCGCCGGTTCCGGACCAAAAGGCCGAGTGCAAAAGAAAGACGTTGAACTGAAAACCTGCGTCAAGGCTGTTGCCATGCCTAAAGCCAGCCAGACACAAGCCAGCAATGGAGATATGCTCAAGACCGCTTGGTTGCGGGAGGGCAAAGACAAGTCGCTTGCGCCGGTTGTGCTACTTCATGGCTTTGGCGCAGATATGAATAGCTGGCGACCGATGCTCGGCGGTGGCAGTATTGATAACCCAATTTTCGCCGTCGATCTGCCTGGTCATGGCGGGTCCACATGCTCTATTCCCGGCGAACTTGAAGCGATTGCCGAAATGGTTGAGCAGACCATTGCCGCGCAACGTTCCGGACCACTCATACTCGTTGGGCATTCGTTCGGTGGAGCTATTGCTGCTCTGATTTCTGGTCGCGGAAATTTGGACGTTCAAGCTTTGGTCTTGATAGCGCCAGCTGGATTAGGCCCGGAGATCAATGGTTCATTCCTTGCCGGTTTCGTGCGCGCCCGGACTGAAGCCAGCTTGACTGCATGGATGAAGCAGCTGGTTGAAGATGAGAGCCTTCTAACCAAGTCCTTTGTTGCTGCAACTTTGCAACAGGCAGAGAACCATGATCTGCGTGAAGCGCAAAGGCTGATCAGTGACCGCTTTTTTGCCGACAGCACTCAGGTTTTCGACATAAGGCCGACCTTGAATCGTCTCTCTATTCCGGTCCGCATTATTTTCGGTGCTGCTGATCGTATCATTCCGGCAAGCCATGGCGCTGGCCTACCGGGCGAGATCGCTTTGCATATGTTTGGTCAAACCGGTCATATGCCGCAACTGGAACGCCGTGAGGCTGTTATGCGGATATTGAAGGACGTCAGCCAGTCGGTAAAATAAGATTGGCAGTCCTTTTACCGAGCGTGGCGCGCCGGATGGCGCTCCGTGCAGATGCGAGATTTGGTGTGATCCAATTGGGCTCGATGCCGATGAATTTGTCGAGAAAAGCAATCGCGTAATCGGGTATTTCAGCAACATTCTCGCGATAAGACCACCAAGTTCGTAAATCCTCGGCGCATTTGCTGGTCTCCGGTGCTGTGCCAAACTCCTGTTGGCAGATGGCGGCAATCGCACCCACGCAATAGTTTGTGTAGAGAAAGCCCTCTGGCCAAAACGCAACAATTTCGCGCATTTCCGGTTGTGACAGGGCATTTTCGCTCGTCTTTCCGGTGAGCTTTGCAGGCTCCTCTTTAATCAGTTCCTTAAGTGCGATACCTGCCGCGAAGATGATGAAGTCTTTCCGATCGATATCAGCGTATGATTTTTGCAATTCGACGGTTTCAATCCAGTTGAGAAAGGCTCGCGTCAATTTGGTATCGTCGATCGAAAAGTGATAACCAAAATGCTGGGTGATAAGCGCAGCGTTTTTGCGAAAAGCCATGCGAAACCAGCGCAATTGACGCAAGCGATGCCGCAGGTCCGGCACATGGACAAGTTCATCCTTAAAAATAAAGCTCATTCCTGTTCACCTGCCTGCGTTTAGCTTGGACTTATGTATTATACATATTGACACTTTAAAGAACAAATGTTCTATTTTTTCTGTTCACTGTCGGTATTTTCGATCGTCGCCATTCCCTTTTCAAAAACCCGTGACGGTTTTTCAGGTTATAGGCTAATCATAACACATCGTACGGTGAAACAGGGAGGAGAGTTGGTATGGTCATGTGGCAATGGGGGTTGCTCGCGCTCGGTCTTTTGTGGGCTTTGCAATCGCTGGGCGTCTGGTACCAGATGCGCCACTATACCGACGTCATGAAGGGGATCACGTCGAAGTATAATGATGGTTTTGTTGGAGCCGGCAATGTTCGCGGTCGCCTTGGCAAGGGCATGATCGTACTGATCGTAACAAATGCAGATCTGGCAATTCAACGATTTCTGGTCATGAGTGGCCGTTCGGTTTTCGCGAAGTTCAGGCGACGCCCCGAATTTGAAAATATGTCGATTGAGGCTTTGCGAACAAGTTCATTGATGACGACAGAGGAAGATCGTGCGCTCGCAAAAGCGACAGAAGTTGCGATAGCTCAGATCGATAGAGCAAAGGCTGAGCCGAAGAGTAAGGGTCTTACCGGTATAAAGGCTGTCAACGCATAGGGATGGTCACTTCGAGGGGGTGACCAAAAGGAGGAGGGAAACATGTCAATTCTAACAATTTTGGCACAGCATGCGGATATCGCCGCCCACCATATATCGGTGGCCGGGTCGATTGTTTCGGATGCGGCCTTGCATGGGAAACATGCAATCGATCATGCGGGAAATGATCTTGTCATTCTTGCACAGTCAACCGGCGACATTTCCGTCGAAGAATTCAAGCAGAAGCTGCAGAATGTACAGCAAGAAGAACAACTTGGCTGGCTGACAAGTATCGGTAAATATTTCATCGGTATTTTTCAAAAGGGTGGTGAGGTTTTCGCCGGTTTCGTGACCGGTATCATCCCTACTCTGGTCGTGCTGATGACGGCGTTCTATGCTCTGACGGAACTAGTGGGAGAAGAGCGAGTCCACGGTATCGCACGTGGCGCTGGGCGTATCGCACTGACACGCTACACAATTCTGCCGCTCCTTTCGGTGTTTTTCCTTACCAATCCAATGGCCTATACTTTCGGCTCCTTCCTTGAGGAAAAGCATAAGCCTGCATTCTACGATGCGGCTGTTTCTTATGTGCATCCACCTCTTGGGCTTTTCCCGCATATCAACCCGGGCGAGTATTTCGTTTGGGGTGGTATTCTGGTGGCGCTTCTGGAGCTTGAGAAAAAAGGTGCTGTCCCCGCCGGCTATCACATCAACGTCGCGATCTGGTACGCGATTGTTGGACTGGTAGTCATTTTGCTGAAGGGCATGCTGACTGAGCGGATAACGGCCATCATGGCGCGCCGTCAGGGCATTGAGCTTTAGTCTGGGGGGAACAGATAATGTCAAAAACTTATACGCCAGTTAAAATCTCTCGCGGCAAGAACGGATGGGGCGGCCCACTCGTGATCCAGCTGACACCGGAGCGGAACAAAGTTGTTTCCGTTACCGGAGGTGGTATTCATCCAGTCGCAAGGCGAATTGCCGAGCTTACCGGTGGTGAGGCGGTTGACGGCTTCAAGGCCCCGCCCGTTGAAGGTGAAATGGGTGTTGTTGTTGTCGATTGCGGTGGTACGGCGCGTTGCGGCGTTTATCCTCGCAAGCGCATTCCGACGGTTAATCTGACATCGGTTGGGCAAGCTGGACCTTTGGCACAGTTCATAACCGAGGACATTTATGTATCGGGCGTGAAAGAAGCCGATATCGAGCTTGCGGACGGATCTCAGTCTAGCACGGTTGCAGGCGCATCAGCTTCACGATCAACACCTCCGACGCCGGCAGAGCTTGCCGCTTCGATGGGGGCTTCTGATGCAGGACAGTCCAGCGAGGGCGGTCTAATTGGCCTGATCAGTGCTGTCGGTCGTGTGATGGGCCGTGTCGTTGGCATTTTCTTCAATGCCGGTCGCCGTACAATTGATCAGGTCGTTCGCAATGTTCTGCCTTTCATGGCGTTCGTTACCATGCTCATCGGCTTCATCCTCTATACCGGTATTGGCGATGTACTGGCACAGCCTATGGGCCCTCTTGCCAATAATATTGTTGGCTTGCTGATACTTTCCGCCATTTGCGGCTTGCCGTTCCTATCACCAATATTAGGGCCGGGCGCCGTAATCGCGCAGGTTATCGGGGTTGCAATTATCGGTCCACAGATCGCCAATGGCACTATATCGCCTGCGATGGCTCTGCCGGCGCTCTTTGCCTATAATACGCAAGTTGGCTGTGACTTCGTTCCGGTTGGCCTGGCGCTGGGTGAAGCCAAGCCAAAGACCATTGAAATTGGTGTCCCCGCTGTTCTGATCAGCCGCCAGATCATGGGACCCGTATCCGTGCTGATCGCTTGGGTCGTCAGCCTGATCGTATTTTAAACCAAAAGAAGAGATAGAGGTTCGCCATTATGTCAGTCCAATTCAAAACACGGATAACAGCCGTCGGGCCTGAAGTGGCGGATCTTGCGGAAGGAGGCGTCGTCATTCTTTTTGCCGACGGCGCTCCTCCCGAGCTTGCCGAGGTCTCCGTTCTCCATCTTGCGGAAACAGAGGCTTCTGATTCCAGTCCTCCCGTCGGCTCAGTCATTCAGATTGGGGATATCTCCGCCAAGATTACCGGAATGGGTGATTACGCATGGCAAAAGGTCAAGGAAATTGGCCATGTTGTTATTACTTTTAATGGCGCCAGCAAGGTGGAGCGACCTGGGGAAATTTGTGCTGCTGAAATATCAGCTGACAGGCTTGTAGCCGCCCTGAAAGTGGGAACCGTAATTACCATCGGTTGATTGCCGGAAAACACATCGAATACCGAAGAGAGAATTGAATGGAACGCTCGACTATCGTCCGGGTGCATGATGGATTGCATGCCCGACCAGCCACTCGATTTGTAAATCTTGCCAAAGGTTTCGAATGCGATATCGAATTGATCAAGGCTGACAAGTCGATCAATGCGAAAAGCTCAGTGAAGTTGATGCTGCTTGGCGTCAAGGAAAATGACGAGATAACTGTTCGTGCTACTGGAGCAGATGCGGCCGAGGCCATTGAGGCGCTTATCGGCTTTCTCGAAAATCCACACTCAGGCACATTTGAAATCAATACAGCCGAAAAAATCAAATCGGTTGAGGTCGCGCCGGTTGCAAACAACACCGTGTCGCACAGCCATCTGCGCGGTGTTGCGGCAAGTGAAGGCTTGGCAATCGGGAAGGCCTTTGGTTTTTTTCCGGCCGTAATTGATCAGGAAAACCGGACAATCGCGAAAGACGCCATACCAGCCGAACTCGCCCGGTTGAAACAGGCTTTTGCAACAGTGCAGGATCGCATGAATGCATCGCTTGAAATTGATAATCTTGCCGCAAGCGATAGAGGGATCATTGCGGCGCTAAAAGATATTGCTTGTGACCAAGATCTCGTCGACGGTGCCACAACACTTGTTGAAAGTGGAATGGATGCAATATCGGCCGTGATTGGCACGACATCCAGAATAGCCTCAGATTTTGCTGCTATCGATGATCCTTATTTGAACGCGCGCGCTGACGACATGAACGCTGTCGGCCGCCAGATATGCCTGGCTCTGCTTGGCCAAAACGATGTCAATTTGGACGCAATTCCAGAGGGATCAATCCTGATAGCCGAAGATATAGGGGCTTGGGATTTGGCGCGTGCGCCCTTGAAGCGCATTGCAGGTATTGTATGCGGCCGCGGAGGGGCTACTTCGCATGTGGCCATTATTGCGCGCGCGCACGGTATTCCTGCGGTGCTCGGACTTGGATCGGATGTGCAACGACTAAGCAATATTGGCACCGTTGCAATCGATGGTAATAGCGGCGAAGTGTTTGAAGATCCGGATCAGGAGATTGTCGCAAGGTTTCAAAGAAAAATTGCAGAAGCTACAGCCGAGAAACATGCGCTGAGCGTCTTCAAAGACTTCATTCCCAAACGCGCAGATGGAACGATTATCGAAATTGCGGCTAATATAGGCTCGCTTGAGGAAATTGAAGCAGCGCAGGAAGCCGGTGCAATGGGTGTCGGGCTTTTCCGGACCGAGCTTTTGTTTATGCGGCACATGCATCTGCCGTCAGAAGATTTTCAGACAGAAACCTATGCAGCGTTAGCCACTGCTTTTGCACCTTATCCGGTTATTGTCCGCACACTTGATATTGGCGGAGACAAGGCCGTTTCGGGCATTGATTTTCCTGACGAGGATAATCCATTCTTGGGATGGCGCGGAATTCGCATGTGTCTTGATCGGCCCGATGTGTTTAAACCCCAGCTGCGTGCGCTTTTGCGGGCTTCCGCCAAGGGAAATATCAAAGTCATGTTGCCAATGGTCTCAAGCATCGATGAGGTGCATGCCACGCGAGCGCTGATTGATGAGTGCATCGCTGAACTGAAAGCTGAGAGCCAGGAATATGCATTGTTTGGTTTGGGGGTGATGATCGAGACGCCAGCCGCCGTATTGATCGCTCCGGCATTGGCACGCGAAGTGGCATTTTTCTCTATAGGGACGAATGACCTGACCCAATATATCATGGCTGCTGACCGTCTCAATCCCACGGTTGCCAAGTTGAATGATGTAACTCATCCGGCTGTCATGACCGCAATTGAGATGACAACCACCGCCGGTGTTCAGGCGGGAATAATGGTCGGAATGTGCGGTGAAGCAGCAGGCCGTCCTGATCTCATCCCGACTTTCATTAAAATGGGCCTAACCGAGCTGAGTATGAGTCCTGCGTCGATACAAAGGGCTAAAAAATGCGTACAGGACTTCGGTTAGCTTAAGGCAGGTGTGGTATCAGAAAGGCGAACAGGTCGGATAATGCGTGAAGCTTATCCCGTGCCATTATAGCCTGTTCGAGTTTTTCGGGGCGAGCCTGTAAGGCCAATAAGGTTGTTTCTACCAACTTCTCCCCGTCGGGTTGATGATTTGAATATGTTGCCAGACCTATAGCTAGAGCGAGTGCAGAGAAGCACAAAAATGATCTCGTTTGATCCGTCGCCTGCTGGGTGAACAGAGCGGTGCTCCGGTAGCGCGCGTGCAGTTCAATAGCCAATGCGGCGCATGCATTTGCAATCGCCTTCGGATCACCGCTTTTTGTTGCGGAAAGCAAGGTGGCATGCCGGCGAATCATGGTGGCATGGACGGATGCGAAGCCCGCTTCATGAACGAGCGCATTGGGTTCATGGAGTGCCTTCAAAAGATATTTTGTCAGGTAATAAGCGTCGCGGCAGAACAATGCTTCGCCAGCATCGCCATTCTCAAAGAAGTAGGCGGCCAAGCTACGCGCCTCGGGAGCGCCCGAATGAGCAGTCGGATCGTGTGAAATCAACGAAATTGACACTGTTTCTGCTGATGTGAACGCTTTATCCAAAACGCGCGCGACCTTATCGAGCATGAATTCCGGGAGTTCATGAGGCGTCAATTTCACATCTTGCCGGCTGGCTCTTATGAGATGGCGAACATCTCGGAGCCTGTCTTTAAGATTGACGACGAAATCGTTTTGAATGTCCCGTAGCATATTGGCAATCCCGTGCAGGAAAGTGGATAAGACTTTGTATCTTTTTTTCTTGGCTTGCTAAATAACATTCTGGTGGAGTTGTATAATAATGACCACGCAGGTGATTTGCCTGCAGGTATAGGGGGGAGATGATTGACCGATCGACGCAAGCGACCGAATAGTGCTGCCGGCAGCCCGAAAAAAGCAGCGCTCGATGTGGGCCAGCCTGATACAAAAATCAGCCGGATGCGCATGCGTGCTGCATGGATGTATTACATAGAACAGATGACGCAGAACGAGATTGCCGAGGTCCTCGGGGTTGGACGCGTGACAATTGTGCGCATGCTGGCAGAGGCGAGGGCGCGCAATGAGGTCAAAATCGGTATCCAGGGTTATCTTTCTGATCTCATCGCGTTGGAGCGCGAAGTAGAGCAGCAATTCGGCTTGGAGAAGGTGATTATCGCACCCTTGTCCCAAGCGGAAAGCGATCCGATACCTGCCATCAGCGCTGCAACTGGCGCATATCTATCCGATGTTGTCAGTAATGGCATGCGCGTGGGGGTGGGCTGGGGCCGCACATTGCTCAGCACGCTCTCATTCATTGAGGCGCGCGCGCTGGAAGACTTCACCGTGATCTCGCTTTTGGGTGGAATCAGCCAACCGCGCCGATTCAATCCGGCGGAATTTGCATGGCAATTCGCCCAGCTTTTTCAGGGTGAAGGCTATCTTATCCCCGCTCCGGCAATGGTGGACAGCATTGAAACCCGAACCGCGCTCATTGAGCGATGCGGATTGAAAAGCGTGTTCGAAATGGCGGAAGACCTGGATATGGTGCTGCTCAGCGTTGGCGCCATCGAAACTGCATCAAGCACACCTTATCGTATCGGGTTTCTCAATGAAGGGCATCAAGCCTCACTGGCTGAAAGAGGCGCGGTTGGCGATCTGTTATTCCATTTTTATGATAGGCAGGGAAATCTGGTCGATCACCCGGTTCATGATCTCGTCATGTCTGTCGGCATCGACACCATACAAAGGGTGCCGGTGCGCGTGCTTACATCGGGCGGGCGGGAAAAGATCAATGCGCTTCATGGAGCTATGAAGCTCATTCGGCCAACTGTATTCATCACCGATGAAGAAAGCGCCCGACAATTGCTTGCGCTGGCCGATGGCGAAACGGCGCGAACCGAAATTTCTGTTAGAAAAAGTTGAGGTAATTGGACTGTTTGGCAAGTCGGGGATTGCATTCAGGATTTTTCCCGTTATTGATCCCCGCACGGCTTGCGTGTCTTGCAACGCTGCCTCAGGTGGGGCCTGTAGCTCAATTGGTTAGAGCCGGCGGCTCATAACCGCTTGGTTGGGGGTTCAAGTCCTCCCGGGCCCACCATTTTTACATTCGACAAGTGATTTCCATGGAATAGCGCTTTGGATTACCAAGCGTCGGCTTTGATCTTTTCAAAGCTCTTTCCCGCAACATCCGATTGATAAATTCTGCTCGGAGTTAGAGTCTTTCATCGCCTAAGTGTAATTCACACCCAACAAGTCTTTTAATGCCTTTATATGATGAGCGTTAGAGGGCAAATCTGGACAGTGGTGCCGTTTGGACACGTATTGATGGAGCGCATTCAAGCATTGATCCCCACACCTCCACAACACGCTCCGACTATGACCATAATAGTTGGCGATTGCAGTCAGGGCTGGACGGCAAGCTGCATGAAACCGAATTCGGCATCTTGATGGGCGGCGTCACTGTCCATTATGGACAAGTTTCAACCAATGCTTCCTCAGTATTCGGCGATGGTTCGATTGAACGGACGGATATGGCTTTGGCGGAACGCTGACCTGCTGGCGCAAAACGGCTTCTATGTTGATGGTCAGGTCCAGGTCACATGGTATGAAACCGACATTGGTTCCGATATGCTGGGACGCAGCCTGGCCAATGACAATGATGGTTTTGGTTATTCGCTGAGCCTTGAAACAGGCAAGCGGATTGCCCTTGCTGGAAACTGGTCAGTTACGCCGCAGGCGCAGCTGGCATATTCCAACCTGGATTTTGACAGCTTTACCGACCCGTTTGGCGCTCGAGTCTCGATGGACAGAAGTGAGAGCCTTAAGGGGCGCGTCGGGGTTGCAGCTGAATATCAAAACGCTTGGCAGGATGCTTCAGGCAGGATGGCGCGCAGTAATGTTTACGGCCTTGCCAATCTGTACCATGAGTTCCTTGATGGATCGGATGTTGATGTGGCTGGTGTGAACTTTGCCAATGAAACAGATCGGACGTGGGGCGGCATCGGTGCTGGCGGTTCTTATAGCTGGGCCGATGACAAATATTCCATCTTCGGTGAGGTTTCGCTGAATGCCAGCCTGAGCAATTTTGCCGACAGCTATAGCGTCAACGGAACAACAGGCTTCAAGGTGAAGTTCTGATTGCTTGATTTGAATAATGTTGGCGGGCCGGAGCAATTCGGCTCTTCAGCGTTGATTACCTATTGGCGTGGCGCATCTTTGAAGGCCTCAAAAATGCGCGTTGCCTATCTGAGAATTTTCACATATTGGACGGAGCATAATCAGCGCCGGTGCAATGAGGCAATAATGCAGGCTAGAAATCGATCTTCAAGATTTGTGCTGCTAGAGGCATTATTCATGACCCTGCTTTTTGTTATCCTCGTTGCCATTGCATTTGGCGGGTTTTATTTCTTTATCGCCAATCCATATTATTTTACCTCCCCATCAATGTAGCTGATCACCGTTGCCATCATAGGAATTTGCAAGCGCGTGCCCGGCGATTTCAAATGCAGGTGATGAGCACATCTTGTCGCGTGTGCGCCATGATGGTTGCTACACGCCTTTTGCCTGTTGATCAGCTTCTACACTGTATGCAGTATAGGCTTGAACAGGGAGGATAAGTGATGCCAATCGCCAAAAACACAATATGCATTTGGTACGACAAGGATGCTGAGGCTGCTGCACACTTCTATGCAGAAATTTTCCCCGACAGTTCAGTTACAGCTATTCACCATGCTCCCGGTGACTTTCCGTCCGGTGAGAAGGGAGATGTACTGACTGTTGAATTCACTGTCGCTGGGATACCGTGCCTCGGTCTCAATGGTGGCCCGGCATTCAAACATAATGAAGCTTTCTCGTTTCAAATCGCTACGGATGATCAGGAAGAAACAGACCGTTATTGGAACGCAATAGTAGGGAATGGCGGACAAGAGAGCGCATGCGGATGGTGCAAGGACAAATGGGGCGTGTCATGGCAAATCACGCCACGAGTACTTACTGAAGCTTTGTTTGCCGGAGGCGATGGAGCTAAACGCGCATTTGCAGTGATGATGGACATGAAGAAAATTGACGTCGCCGCAATCGAAGCCGCCCGCCGAGGCTGATAAATAGGGCCCCAGCGGGCAGGAGCCGTCCTTTATGTTCAGGCAGTCATAAGACCACCGTTCGGCTTTGCTTTCATGATCCAGGGCATCACAGCAGCTGGATCTTCAAGGATTTTTGCCTTTCGCGCAAAACCTTCGAATGCCGAGTGGGCCACACTTAACGGTTTGTGACCATCAAATGCTTCATGGCAAATTCGCGTCGCGGTTTCATGAATGAGGTCGCGATTTCTTTCCGGCCAATTGTCCAAAAATTCGATCGCCTCATCGAGGGTTGCGATTTCTTGAACGATTATCGACCCCTCTTTTACGAAGATCGGGCTTTCAAAATATAAGTTCATCAAGTCCTCCTGAATGGGAAACCGAGAGTTCGTGAGCTTTGACCTCAGACTTTACCCAACCTTATGCGGCGACGCATACAGCCACCTTTGGCTTTGCGGAGGATTTGGGAGATCGTTTCAGGCGGTGCGTAGTCTCGAGCCACCTGAGCCTTGATTTGTTTAAGGAGCTCCGGTGAAGCCACGCGATTAGTAGTTTTTAGAGTCAGTCCTTCCATGTTTTGCCACTCCCTGAAGAATAACAAACTGCACCCACGGATTAAGCGTGGTGTAGGTTTTGGGTTGTTTGGATGGCGTAAATTATAATTTTGAGAAGTAAGGGTTTCAAGACTTTTGTACAAATTTCATTTCCAATGCGGGCTGGAAAAGCGGTTGCGTCGAAGTAATGAAAGAGGACAATCCTGTTCGCCCCGCGTGTGGCATGTCGGAACCATAATCATTTTCGATGGTTCATCTTTCAAACGGAAGGAGGCAGTCATGACCGATACGCGCTCATCGAACCATAATGTGAAAGAAACCGGGAAAGAGGCAAGGCAGGGCCCACTGGGCAAGCCGATATTGTATGTTTTAATAGGTGGGCTGCTTCTTGCATTGATTGCTTGGGGCGGTGCCGAATTGTTCGGAGAAGGTACTGACAACAGTGCAACTATAACCGAGCAAGAAAATCCTGCAGCCGGTCAGAATAAACCTTCCGATCAGGCAACACCTCCGTCTGGCGATCAACCCACCACCAATCCGCCAGCCGAAAATGCCAGGCCGCAAACCGGCACTGGTGGAGGAACGCAAGCAAACCCTCCAAGCGCCACGCCGCAGTGATGCTGAACAGATATGAATCTCGAAAGGAACATTACGTTGACAGAAAAATTGGGTAAGGGTGACCCGAAAAAAGACGCCAAAGGTCAGTTTGCAAAAACTCGGCATGGCGCGAAAAATGATGGTGTCTCCAGCGCCAACCCGCGAATTATGTCCGGCAAGGAAGATGGTGATGCCACATTCAAATCAAGCGCAAAAGAAAACGAACGTGATCGGCAAGCGCCAGCTAAGTAATCTCAAGCAGATGCTGTCAGATCCGTTCAGCCGGAACTGCATCAGGCTGGCGATACAATCGCTAGAACGATTGCGATTATTAGCAATAAAGGTCCCATCCATTTGAAATGAGGAACGATGTTTGCAAGCCAAGCATTCTTGGCGCTTTGATCGGGAGTTGGAAATGAAAGATAGCGGAAGCCCACACCCGTCATCCATAATCCGGCACAAAACATAATTACTTCGTCAATATAAGCGGCGATCATCCACTTGCCCCCTTTGTTACAGCGCAATCTAACCGTGTAGCCAAGTGGAAAACAAGAGGGTGCACGCCGGGGTTTGAAGGCAAGACTATTGGTTCAATTATCGTTATTGCCCGGATTGATCTAACGCATGCGGTGATGGTTGTTGCCCGGTCGTGCGATTTTCAAGCGGATTGATAATAATGAATGCAGCCGTCGCGATTACGACAACAGCGGCGCAGATCCAAGCTATTCTTGTTGTCACGTCCCGTCTCCTTTTCCTAACCTTACGTCGATTGCAGCAGCGCGCTCCGGTCGGCGAGCCATGACCTGAATTTTGTTGAAGGAGCAAACCTCTTGAGTTGGAAACGGTTCCTGCAATGAATCAGTTCCCTTGGCTGCAACCCTTGCTCGATAAAAAGGTTGTAGTAGCTGGGAGGACTGATCATGGAACAGCCAGATCTGGTTTCGAAATACAGAGCTTCTTTGAAAGAAGGGGATGATGTGAAAATTCTCAGGCACGAGTTGGCCTCGGGTTGCCCAGACGATAGCAAGTGGAGGCAGGCGAAAGTCATTTCAAGTTCGGAAACAGCGCTAACAGTGGTTTATGATGATGGCAGTCAGGAGGTTGTCGAATGGAATTCAGGCCGTGTGCACTCCTCTGCCTGATGCTGATTTGAGCGTGATCTGCGTTCGCAAATTTAACCACGTCCTTCAACGTTACACTGCATTGTTGACATGGCTTCGGGATTGAGATTCGGACCTATCGGAGAAAACACTGTGCATCTGTGTGTGGATATGCAGTGCCTTTTTACAGGCTCGAGCCCTTGGGCGATGCCGTGGTTTGAGCGCGTTTTACCCAATGTGTGCCTGCTGGTTGAGAAGCGGCCTACTCATACAGTGTTTACGAGGTTCATACCTCCTTTATCGCCGGAAAATTCGGGCGGAGCTTGGGCTCGGTATTATAATAAATGGCGTTGCATGACGCTTGACCAGCTTCCTCCTGAAGATGTGAATCTGGTCGCCGAACTCGAATCATTTGTTCCGCCAGCGCGCGTCGTTGATAAGAGCGTTTACTCTCCTTGGCACTTTACCCAACTCCAGCAGACGCTGCGGATGGCTAATGTCGATACGCTATTGATTTCGGGAGGAGAGACGGATGTCTGCGTCTTGGCAACTGTTCTTGGTGGCGTTGATCTGGGCTATAGGGTAATTCTGGTCAGTGACGCAGTTTGCAGCTCGTCGGATCAAGCTCACGATGCGATGCAGGGTTTTTATGCTGGACGGTTATCTCTTCAAGTCGAGACAGCAGAAACGCAGGTCATTTTAAGCAATTGGTGATGCTAATCCAAGCGTTCAATCTGTCCATCATTCATTTTGAAGACGCCGTCCTGACCGCCCTGCCGGTTGAAGTCACGTTCCAACTCTTCCCACCGCCCAAGCAAAACCCCGCATGTGCTGCAATAGATTGGCGTGTCGCTTTGCACATCTTTCGGAATTTTCAGATAGATGGTGCCGCAGTCTTTACAGTCCAATTTATGATCCAGGCGTTCCATGATATCACCTCCAAGCGGAGATTGCGCTTGGTTAAGAATGAAGTCTATAGGCAATCATGGCCGCTTTCTTGTACCACATCAATGCCATGTAAACCGGCATTTTTTTGAGGGACGACGCTGCCAATTATCTGCAGGCAAATGCTGGGGTTTCAGCTTTTTTCGCCTTTTGCCATGCGTTCTGCTGGCGTGCCGACTGCAGGATGACGATCACGTGTGTAGGTGTCTATCCTTTGAAGATCATCGTCAAACTTCACCCAGGGCAGATGCATGCTCCAATACCCGTGAACGGAGGGCGGAAACCTCTCGGGACGGTCAAAAAATCCTATTGTAAGGTAAAGTTCGTCGGCAATTCCGGTGTCTTGATATCCGATGGATGTGCCGCAACGTCCACAAAAACTACGCTCAATGCCAAGCGTTTTGGAAAAGGTTTTGAGTTCACCAGAAAGGAGCTGAAACTGCGATGGCCGATAACCAACCCATACAGTGAGTGGGCTGCCAATCGCCTTCCGGCAATCGTCATCGTGGTCGAAATTAACCCAGAAAGGCTCTCCCTTAAGTTCCGCTTTGATATCTCCGCAAAAACACGAGCAGGTTTCGATACGTTCACTCACGGCCCGACCTCTGTTTTTCCAATCGATCAGCAACAGAAATTACGCCAGAGCAGAGCTCAGCGGACATGGTGAGTTTAATGTCGTCATTCCTGGTGTCTATACAGCCAAGAGCACTGCCATCACTGCAAAAGCTCCGAACAAAATCATGGAGCAGGTTATGCCGTTGGAAAGGTCACCATTTTGCTTTATGTGCCGCATCATATCGACTCCTCCTGAGCGAAACTGGATAATCCAGAATGTCCTCAAACGATCACGTGACTACCTTGGCTAGCGCCAATGTCGTTGGTCGATTTCATGATCCTGTTTCCGTTTGGCTGCGAAATACTGTTTTCGCGCTTCAGATACCGGAGACGCAACTATAATCATTTTATTAATCTTGTTCAATTTTTACGGGCCTAATACATCATCACATTTTGATGTGCGTCATGAAAGATCGTGATGCAGTTTAAGCCGCAGAGGTTTCAACAAGTCTAGGAAAGACCATTCGCATTAGTGCGCCGCGTCCGCCATGAAAGTTTGCGGGCGCGTCGAGCAGTTCCAGATGGCCACCATGGTCTTCAATGATCTTATTAACGATTGCCAGACCAAGTCCGGTGCCTTTTTCTCGGGTCGTAACGTATGGCTCAAGCAGTTGATGGCGGTTTTCCGCGGGTAATCCCTTGCCGTTGTCCAGGACTTCGACCAGGATTGAGGCGCCGGAGCCCTTTGCACGAACAAGAATGTGTCCTTGATCAATGATGCCTTGCTCAAGTACCGCATCGATTGATTCAGATGCGTTCTTGATGATATTCCCGAAAGCTTGGCCGAGCAGGCGATTGTCGAAATTGCCAAGAAGCGGCTCATCGTCGAACTCATGCTCGAATGTGATGCGATTATTGCTGATTTCCACGAGGAATGAAGCGTCTTTAAGCACGTCTACTACATTTGTGGTAACGAATTCCGGTTTTGGCATTCGAGCAAAATCTGAAAACTCGTCAACCATACGGCCAATGTCACCAACCTGACGAATAATCGTGTCGGTGCATTGATCAAAAATTGCGCGATCTTCAACAATAACTCTACCATAGCGGCGGCGGATGCGTTCGGCAGACAATTGAATGGGGGTAAGCGGGTTTTTGATTTCGTGTGCGATACGTCGGGCCACATCTGCCCAGGCAGACGAACGATGGGCTGCTACGAGATCAGTTATGTCATCAACTGTAACGACATAAGAAGCGTTTTTGGCGTCGGCATCTTCGCGCGTTATTTGAACATTGAGCGAGCGGGCAATGCCATTGCGGGTAATGCTGATCTGTCTGCGGCTTGATGATCGATCGTTGATACCGGCCAGAGCAAAAATTTCGCTGATCTCCGGAAACACCGAGGTAAGCTGCTGACCGAGGGTTTCCGATACATTGATATCAAGCATGTTTTCAGCAGGGCGGTTCAAACCCGCAATTTCGCCATTTGCATTGACGCTGATAACACCGGCGGTGACGCCCGATAGCACCGCCTCCGTAAAACGCCTACGTTCGTCGATCTCATCCTTGGCTGACGTGAGATCATCGTGCTGGGTTTTTAGCTGTCCGACCATGTTGTTGAATGTCTGCGACAAAGCTCCAATATCGCCGTCGGAACCTTTTACAGGCACGGAAATATCGAAATTGCCAGTCGCCACCTCTTCTGCTGCGCTAATAAGGGCGCGGATCGGCTGCACGACACGATTTGCAACAGCGATACCTGTCCAGACAGCCGTCAATAGAAGCAACAAGGTTAGTTCGGTGTACAGGAGCGCATAGGCAATTTGTGTATTAGACCTGTTACTGGCAAGTAATTGATATTCCGTATTATTATCGTTCATAATACGCATATTGTTGAGGGCGGACGAGTCTACCGAGCGTATTGTGTAAAGGTAGAGATCAGGCAGAGCCTGCGTTTTGATCACAGCCCCTACAAGATTGGTTGATCCTGGCGGAATCAAAACTGGGCGATCACCGGCTGCACCGCTAATCGCTTTCAGGGGCACCGCCGGCAAGACCAAATCGTTGAACAATCGCGCGCTGACGACGACTTCTCCCGTGGATTTAACGAGCGAGGCACCCAGCAGATTATTGCGATCAGCGTCATATGTTAGCCAATCCGAAAAAGCGCCCCTATCAAGATTGTAGAGCAGCCTGCGCTGATCAAGTTCGATGACCATCGATAAGGTCGTGGACAAAAGGCTTTGGGCATTGTCTTCGGTATAAGACTGCGCAGCTTTGATCGACATGTCGATGATCTGATTATTCTCGGGATTAATCCAGGAATTCAGCCGGTTGTCGAGAACGATAAGCGAGAAGCAAGCAACTATAATTGATGGAATCGAGGCAATCAGAGCAAAGATAATAGTGATGCTGGTATGCAGGTCACGATTCTTCTCTTTGCTCTTGAAAAAAATCAGTTTTCTTAACGTTGCATAAGACAGATAAATGAGCACGAGAATTGATATTGCATTCGCCCCGACGATGACCTGCGTAACAGTCTTCGTCGGAGAAATTCCGGTTATACCCATCATGACGACAAAGGAGATGATCGTGGTCGCCAGAACCAAGAGCGTCATTCCTAACGCACCCTTGGGTAATACCTGCGGTTTCAATATGCTTTTGTCGCCCGGCATCCGTCAGCCTCTTTGTGCCGCTCAAATTTATCCGAGCGACGACATTTCGATTATCGCTCCCAGCTTCCCTTGTAAAGCAAGCTTCCCGCAGGACATTGCGCTATAGCGGCGAGAAAGGTTATTTCATGACCTCTCTCGCCCATCTGCCTAATGGAGAATTGCGTTGACAAGAAGAAGGGTTTTAACGTTTCCGGATGCTGGTTTGCGAGCGATTGCCAAGCCCGTGAAAGAGTTCAATCAACATTTGCAGGAATTGGCAGATGATCTCCTGCAGGCAATGCGAGCGGCACCTGGAATTGGTATTGCTGCCCCTCATATTGGTGTGCTGGAACGCGTTATTGCTATAGAGATTCCTGGAGGGGCGGGACCATCAATTTATGTTAATCCCATGGTGGAATGGTCGTCCAGCGAAACGGCGCGGTATGACGAAGGAAGTATTTCCATGCCGGGCGTCACGGAATCCATAGAGCGCCCTGCTGCAATCCGGATACGTTATCAGGACTTGTCGGGCCGCGAGCAAACGGAAGCCGCCGATGGTCTGCTTGCAGTTTGTCTGCAACATGAGATTGATCAACTCGATGGGATTTTCTGGATTTATCGATTATCCAAATTGCGACGGGATCGGATCGTCAAGCGCTTTGGTAAGATCGGAAACGTTATAGAATAATTTTCTGGCAGCGTGGCGATCTATTGAGTAGCTGATTTGATCTAGAACAATCTATCGGCGCAATCACATAGTATTATTCTTGACTGCACCTTTCTTCTTTAGGCAATGTGAGGTTGCAAAGTGGAAGTAGAGCAATGTCAATCAGCAAGTCGCGACAATCACCCTTCAATATAGCGAATGAAAGTGGTGGTGATCGTTTGCTTCAGATTGAAGCAGTCTATGACAGGGTGCCGGTCGGCCTTTGCTACCTCAATCAAGATGGATTGATTGTCACGATCAATGACCAACTGTCTCGCTTGCTAGGTGTGGAAAGCAAGATAGCTGTTGGCCGTAACATAGAGGACATTGTTCCACTCCACGCTCCGCTTTTGCGCAAAGGCTTGGCAGCGGCCAAGAGTGGAGAAGTCATTGCGGATGGTGAAGTCGAGATCGCTGAAGAAAGCTTCATGGTTTCTGCTGCTGCTGTGATGAATGATCTGGGCCAGTTTGCCGGTATTTCAGTTGCCTATACCAATATTACCGAATTACGCCGGGCCACCCGCAAGTTGCAGGAAACTGAACAGCGGACTGCCTATGCCCTTGAGAATGCCGGCCAATGGATATGGGATCTGAATATACCAGCCAACCAGGTGTGGCGCTCACCACAATATCGCATTCTACTCGGGCTTGACCCGAATGCGGCTGAAAAGCCAAGCGTTGGCTGGGACATTCTGCACCCGGACGACCGGGCACACACACTCCAGGCATTCGATGATGCACTCAGTGGCAAGAACCCGCTTTTTGAAGCAATCTATCGCGTAAAACGGCCTGATGGCGGCGATACTTGGATATTAAGTCGCGGCAAGATTGTTGAATATGACGCCAACGGTGCGCCGTTGCGCCTGCTGGCGACCAGTGTCGACATCAGCATGCAAAAGCGTATCGAAGAACAACTTTCGAGCACGGTCGAATTGAGATTGAAGCTCGAAGAGAAACTCTTGGCTGCTAATCGCAAGCTCAGGAATCTTTCTGAGCGCGATCATCTCACCAATTTGCCGAACAGACGAAAATTTGCTCATCTTTTGCGGCAAGCATTTGGACAGGCTCATGATGTCCACAAGGATCTCGCCGTGATAATGGTCGATATTGATCACTTCAAAACCTATAATGACTTTTACGGGCACCTCGCAGGCGATGACTGTCTTATTCATGTCGCTCGCAGCTTGAACAAGGTTGTAAAACAGACAAGCGGATCGCTGGCTCGTTTCGGGGGTGAAGAATTCGCCGCGCTCTTATCCGGTGTTTCCAAGCACGAGGTGATGAAAACCGCAACTCAGATGCTTAATTCCGTCACTGCAATGAAAATTAAACATGAGGCGAGCCCGAGTGGATTGGTATCGATTAGCCTCGGTATAGCGATACTTGACGAAAACAACAGAGCGGCAATCGCCGGGCCGGACGATCTTTTGAACCTGGCCGACACTGCACTCTACCAGTCCAAACGCAATGGACGTGGGAGAGTTAGTCTTTGGGGAGCATTCAGCTAACTTGCTGATGATTGCCTCGAACGGTTTTTCGCCAAACCAGGGGAGCATTGAAAGTCTGGGATTTGACGTTCTGGGTATCGGCGGCTTCGCTCAACCACAACAGGCTCGCCTGAACGATTTGATCAATCGGTTGAGCAAAAGTGGTCAGTTCATAGGAAGACCAGCTAGCTTGCTCAATGTCGTCGAAGCCGATCACGCAAAGATCTTCGGGTATCCGGACGCCAAAATCTTGCCTGGCACTATCTATAAATCCGAGCGCCATCAAATCATTGACACAAAAAACGGCATCCGGTCGGTCAAAACTGGTTAGAAGGGAGTGCGCAGCATGCCTGCCACTCTCGTAAACCGTATTACCATGGCTGGTAACTGTCACATTGAGACCAAAACTTGCTGCCGCAGCCAGGAAGCCGTTTTCCCGGGCCATCAGGCTCGGCGTTCCCACTTCTGAGTTGACAAACGCAAGTGCACGGCAACCCGCTCTTAAAAAGGCATTTACAGCTACCTTGGCTGCCTGATGGTCGTTGAGATTGATGTGAAAAGGACCATTAATGTTATCGTCGCGATTGATGAGAACGATCCTCTGTCCGCTGTCGAGGCACAGCTTTGTGATCGCTTTGTCAGGAAGTCCCGAAAGCAATATTGAAGCATCAGCGCGATAGTTCAATGTTTGCCGTAAAGCTGCATCAACACCGCCGTCTGAACGATCGGTATTGATGAGCATTGATATTTTTCCGGCTTTTTGCAGTTCGTGAGAGAAAGCGCGAACGAGCCGTGCACGATATGGCGTGTCCATTTCAGATACGACGAGACAGACAATACCGCTTTCGCTGCGCATGAGGCCCCGCGCGAGCTGATTGACGTGGTATCCCAGAGTTTGAGCCGAATTCATGACGCGTTTGCGCGTATCTTCTGAAACGCTCGCGCCAGGCGTAAACGCGCGAGAAACTGCTGATCGCGATACGCCCGCATGACGTGCGACGTCATTAGCGCTGACAAATGACTTGCTCAAAAAGCCCTCCCTTTGCGTAATTTGCACACGCTTGCGTACAACATAACTGCATTCATATGCAAATTTATCGGAAGTATTCAAGTTCCTTACTTGACAACAGGACTTTGCATGTGAAACTTTTGCACACGCTTGCAAAATGCGTGCGGCATGGAGGTGCCGTGTTATCCAGGGAGGAATAATGATGCGTTCAGTGTTCGCAATTGCCGCTGCTTTTGCTTTTGGACTTCAGATGGTGCCGGGCGAAGCCAAGGCAGCTGGAAATCTCAATTTGATCTGCTCGGCCGATGTCGTTATCTGCGAAATGATGAAGGACAGGTTTGAGAAAGAAAAGGGGATTTCCGTGAATATGGTGAGACTCTCGTCTGGAGAGACCTATGCCAAAATCCGCGCAGAGGCGCGTAATCCAAAAACCGATATTTGGTGGGCAGGCACCGGTGATCCTCACCTTCAGGCTGCTTCCGAAGGCCTGACGCAGGAGTATAAATCTCCACTGCTGGACCAGTTGCAGGATTGGGCCAAAAAACAGGCTGAGAGCGCTGATTATAAAACAGTGGGCGTTTACGCCGGTGCGCTTGGCTGGGGATACAACACGGAAATCGTGAAAAAGAAGGGTCTCAAGGAAGCCAAATGCTGGGCTGATTTGGTTGATCCTGCCTTTAAGGGCGAAATTCAGATGGCAAACCCCAATTCCTCGGGTACGGCCTACACGGCCTTGGCATCTCTCGTGCAAATTATGGGAGAAGATAAAGCTTACGAATATTTGAAGCAGCTCAATGCCAATGTCTCACAATACACAAAATCCGGTTCGGCGCCGGTTAAGGCTGCGGCCCGCGGTGAGACTGCGCTCGGTATTGTGTTTATGCACGATGCTGTGGCGCAGATATCGGAAGGTTTTCCCATCAAGGCTGTCGCACCATGCGAGGGCACCGGCTATGAGATCGGCTCGATGTCGATCATCAAGGGGGCTCGCAACCTTGACGAAGCCAAGCAGTGGTATGATTGGGCCCTGAGTGCTGACACGCAATCGCACATGAAGGATGCAAAATCCTTCCAGCTGCCTTCGAACAAGAGTGCCGTCGTTCCGCCGGAAGCTCCGAAGTTTGAAGACATCAAGCTCATTGATTACGACTTCAAAACCTATGGTGATCCTGCCAAGCGCAAGGAATTGCTTGAGCGTTGGGATAAGGAAATCGGCGCAAGCGCTAATTGATTGTCTATTAATCTGGAGCATGCCCGGAGGGTTTCCGGGCATCTCTCGCCATATTTTTGAAGATAGCGCGCGGAAGGCCTTATGGAACGCAGTGACCGGAGATTGAACATCGCTCTCGGTATTGGGCTTACGGGTCTGATTCTATTGCCTTGGTACAAAGTTGAAACAGGTTTTTACGGGTTTGATTGGCTCGATGGTTTTCCAGCTAGTGCGGCAGGACCGGGGCTCGTCCAGATATTCGCCTATGGCCGATGGACTATCGCGATCATCGCGCTGATCTTTGCGGTTGGCCTTATTGCGCGAACCTTGACCGTGTCGAAACTTCGATCAAATCTTCTTGTTGCTGCTGGAGCCGCCGGTCTTATATTTCTGGTTCTTCAGGGGCTCGCTGTCGGTTTTACCGGGTGGACCTGGCTCATTAGCGAGCATTTGTTCGGTCCACTTTCTGATGGACAGCCATCGATGGGCGCTGGTGCCGGTCTGGTCGCCCTGTCTTTTGTATTGCTGTTCTCGTTCGGCCTTGCTGAAAGAGGCGTATTGAGGGGCGATGCGTTTGTTGTGGCATCCATCGCATTACTCATTTTCCTGGTGGCAATTTTTGTGTTCTATCCGGTTGGAAGCATGCTTGTCGGAGCATTCCAAAGCTTTGACGGTTCCTTTGACCCGTCCGGATTCATCCGCAACATTCAAGACCCATCAATCTGGAGTCTGGACTGCGTTATAGGGGGAAACCGCTGCGGCATTGCATGGCGCACGCTTCTGCTGGCGATACTGGCAGCATTTGGATCTACTTTGCTCGGGCTTTGTTTTGCGCTCGTTGCAACGCGTACGCGATTTCCCTTCAAAAAGGGCCTTCGTCTGCTGACTATTCTGCCGATCATCACGCCGCCCTTCGTCATCGGCCTTGCGTTGATTCTCCTCTTTGGTCGCGCAGGCGTTGTCACCCAACAGCTATCGAGCCTTTTCGGGATTGAGCCGGGCCGCTGGCTTTACGGTCTGACCGGGATATGGATCGCTCAGGTTTTGTCGTTCACGCCAATTTCATTTCTCGTTCTTATCGGTGTGGTCGAAGGCGTAAGCCCGTCGATGGAGGAAGCCTCGCAAACCCTTCGGGCAGATCGCTGGCGTACATTCTGGAAGGTGTCGCTTCCCTTGATGAAACCCGGCCTGGCAAATGCTTTCCTGATCGGCTTCATCGAAAGCATGGCCGATTTCGGCAATCCGCTTGTGCTCGGAGGCAGTCACGGCGTCCTTTCAACGGAGATATTCTTTGCTGTTGTCGGCTCGCAAAACGATCCGTCACGCGCCGCGGTACTCGCGATAATTCTTCTGTTCTTCACTCTGTCAGCCTTTTTGGCACAGCGCTTCTGGCTATCCGGCAAGAGTTTTGCAACGGTGACAGGGAAGGGTGATTCAGGTGCTCATATCGCCCTTCCAAAATCACTATCGATTGGTGTCCATGCGATTGTTATACCGTGGATCATTTTCACGCTCGTTATCTATGGAATGATCTTCTTTGGCGGTTTCGTGCGCACCTGGGGGCTTGATAATACGCTGACCTTTGACCACTACCAGCGGGCCTTTTCATTCACTTTCGCTGATGGCGGAATCTCCTGGACTGGCGTCGCCTGGAACTCTTTCTGGACGACCATCAAGATCGCCTTGATCGCAGCGCCTTTGACAGCGGCTGTTGGCTTGCTGACGGCCTACCTCATCGTCCGGCAGCGTTTCGTTGGCAGAAACATCTTCGAATTTGCGCTTATGATGAGCTTTGCTATCCCGGGTACCGTTATAGGTATCAGCTACATTATGGCATTTAATCTCCCTCCGCTGGAAATGACCGGAACCGCGCTGATACTGGTTGCGTGTTTTGTCTTCCGTAATATGCCGGTAGGTGTGCGGGGCGGCATTGCTGCCATGAGCCAGCTCGATAAGAGCCTCGATGAAGCCTCGCTGACCTTGCGCGCCGCCAGCTTCCGGACAATTCGCAAGGTGATTTTGCCCTTGCTGCGCCCAGCGATCGTTGCAGCGCTCGTCTATTCGTTTGTTCGGGCCATCACCTCGATTAGCGCGGTCATCTTCCTCGTCAGCGCTGAATACAATATGGCGACCGCCTATATTGTGGGCCTTGTCGAAAATGGTGAGTACGGCGTGGCGATTGCTTACTCTTCCATGCTCATCATTGTCATGATTGTTATCATCACCTGTTTCCAGCTTTTGGTGGGAGAGAGGAAATTGCGCCGCGAGAACCGTGTTGCAACTGCTTTCATACCATCTGCATCTCCAGAGAAGGCCGCGTAATGGCACCGAATGTTACAGGATCAGTTGTTTTCTCCAACGTCAAAAAGCAGTTTGGCACATTTACCGCCATACATGATCTGTCGCTCGACATAGAACCCGGAACCTTGGTCACCCTTCTCGGGCCGTCCGGTTGTGGCAAAACGACCACGCTGCGCATGCTTGCCGGTCTGGAGCATCCAACTGCCGGACGGATACTGATAGGCGGCAAGGATGTTACGATGCTCCCCGCAAACGAGCGGGACGTATCAATGGTGTTCCAGTCCTATGCGCTGTTTCCGCATATGTCAGTTCTGGAAAACGTGGCATACGGCCTTGAATCGTCAAAGATGAAAAAAGCGGAGGCGAGGGAACGGGCAGAAGAGGGGCTGAACCAGGTTGGACTTGCTGGCTATGGCCAAAGATTGCCGGCTGAGCTTTCTGGGGGGCAACAGCAACGCGTTGCGGTTGCCCGCGCGCTGGTTCTGGAGCCACAAGTCTTGTTGCTGGATGAGCCACTATCCAATCTTGACGCACGGTTGCGCCGCCGCGTGAGAACAGAAATTCGCGAACTGCAACAACGCCTTGGCTTTACAGCTGTCTATGTAACACACGATCAGGAGGAGGCCTTGGCTGTATCCGATCGAATTATTGTGATGCAGAACGGCGTTGTGGCGCAGCAGGGTTCTCCGCGCGAACTTTACGAAGCACCTGTGTCTTCGTTCATTGCCGATTTCATAGGCGAAGCCAATGTTGTGCCTTGTGAAGTGCTTCGCACCGAAAATGGCCAAGCGATCGTACAAGTTGGAAAGCTTGAACATCGCGTTCCGGCTCGCAGTCATTCTGTGCCTGGTCCGGCCAAACTTGCGGTGAGGCCGAATGCCATCACTTTATCGGCTGCGGAGAATGCAGCGTTTCCTGGGAGAATCAAGTTTATGGCCTATCTTGGCGATCACGTGGAATACGAAGTCGAGACGGAATCTGGCACGCTCTTTGTCGTCGATCCGGCGGTAGATCAGCGCTTGGAACCAGGGACCAATATTAGCATCGGATTTCACCACCGTGGCATAGCACTCATCAATAGTTGAGCGACCACTATTTATATCAGGGGAACAGATAATGACATCGCATGCCGCCCATCTTGAAGACCGCTTGGATTTGGCCCGAAAGATGGCAGTTGAAGCCGGAGTGCTTGCACTGAAATATTTCAATGCGCGAGAACAGTTGATTGTCGAGACAAAAGCCGATCCTCAAGATGTGGTGTCCATCGCAGATCGGGAAGTAGAAGAGCTTATCCGGTCCCGGATTATCGGAAGCTTCCCCGATGACGCTATATTGGGCGAAGAATACGGTGTTAGCTCCGGTACATCTGACTATACGTGGGTTATCGATCCGATCGATGGTACCAGCCCATTCGTCAATGGCATGCCTAGCTGGTGTATTTCGATTGCTGCGCTCCACGGCGAAGAAATCGCCATCGGCGTAATCTATGTTCCATGCAATGACGAGCTATATGCGTCAGCGGTGGGAATGGGCGCGCGACTGAATGGCAAGCTGCTGACGCTTAATGGCGAGCGAACAATCCGTGACGCGGTCACAGGAATAGGTGCGAACCATCATGTGAGCCCGGCAAGTGTCGCTCTTATTGTCGAAAAGCTACTGGATGCTGGTGGAAACTTCATCCGTAACGGTTCTGGTGCGCTGATGCTTGCCTATGTGGCAGCCGGTAGACTGGTAGGCTATTACGAACCCTACATGCACGCTTGGGATTGTATGGCTGGATATTGTCTCGTTAAAGAGGCTGGTGGCTGGCATCATCCATTTCCGGTCAAGGGTGACGGGCTTACAAAGGGAGCGCCCGTCCTTGCCGCTGCCCTGGGCGCCGTTAATGATTTGCGGGAAATTGCAAACCTGTAAGCGATTCGATGCTCGTTAGTTTTCCTGAATGGAAATCCCGCTCTCATTGATCTTAAGCTCGATGCCATCGGGCTTTGACTCTTTGTCGTAAATGTAAAATCCCAAACCTGCGACCAGAACGATCAGCCCGCCGATGACCAGTAAAAGCATATTGCGATTCATGAATATTCCTTCCTGCCACAATTATAGATCATCCGACTGTTATGGTGGCAATAGCACCCGCCCTCAAATTTGAAAGCATGTCGCCATGAAGATGTGTTATTGGTCTGACATTAGGCAGGTGATACGCTCAAATAGGCACAAAAACCTCTTTAGATGAAGTAATTCTGCCTTCAAATTGAGCACGTTAAAAAAGTACGGTTTCATGATGCGCGCATGGGGCGCAAATCATTGACTTATCACGGCGAATAACATCGATTAATGTTGGTGTGTGGGTCACCGGTTTTGGAAAAGCTGGATATCATGAAGTTTGTGCGGGATTTACTTTGGGCGCCGACAATTGGCCTCTCTTGGCTTTGGGGATTGGGATTCTTTTATTCCATTCATGTCACGCTGACATATGGCTGGCTGGGCTTCTTTGGATTTGCAATAGCCAATGTCGGGGGGCTTTGGTTATTCGGTTATATTCTAGGGCGTACCAAACGCTCGCCGGACCAGATTATCAAAGATATTGAAGGCCGCTATGCGGGCGTTTTCCTCCTGTTTCAGATGGCCGCGCTGGTTGTAACAATCTTCGGATTTGTCGCCTATCTCTGGCAGCCCGTCGTTGGTGAAGGTTCCGGTCTTGGTGTCGCTCTTCTGCTTCTGTTTGCCTGCGCTATTGGCCATGCACTGAACTTGCAGCAATTGAAGTTGCTGCACATTGTTTATACGGGGGTTGGTGTGACCGCCGGCATAGTGCTTTACTTGGGGCTGGCAAAAACCTCGTCTTATCCTGGCGTTCCATTGCAAAGTTTTGATGCGCGTTTCTATGGCCTGATTATGCCAACGCTGATCGGCTTTTTACTCGGGCCATGGTTGGATATACAGCATTGGCAACGTGCTGTGACTATCAAGCGCGAAGGCGGAAATGTTGGCCTCGCTTATGGCATGGGAGCCTTGCTCTTTTTTGGGTTTCTGTTTCTCAATGCACTGACGGCGTCAGCCGTAGGCCCTATTGGCAGCATTCTTTCCATTGATGGTTTGCCAAGCGCGCAAGGGGCAGTTTCAGCAGCAACGGTACTGGCTGCTGAAAATGGCCAGCCCTATCTTGCAGTGGCCTTCGTGATTTGGACAACGATAGCCATGGCGTCGACCGTTGACAGCTTTTACTGTGCAACTTCGTGGTTTTTGAAGGGAAAAAACCTGCGTAGTAACAGTCCGTTGCTTGCGCTCATTCCGGACAACATTGCGTCTTCACCGCTCTGGCTGCTGATTGGAGCAACATGGGTTTCCTATGCTGCCGTGCCAGCAAATTTTTCGCTGATGTATTTTATGATGCCGTTTGCGACACTGTTTGTCAGCGCGTCGGCAAATCTTGTTTGTGAGGCTTTGGGAGCGAAGGCGCGCTTTGATCCGGTTTTGAGTTTCATGATTGGATGTGGATCATCGTTGATTTTTGTAATTGGCTATGTCGAGCCAATTCCGGGTTTCTTGGTGATATCGCCATTCATTGGTCTTATCGGTGCTCTTCCAGTTATTATCGAGCTGGTCGGGCCGCGCTCTAAAGCCATCCCCGTGGACATTGTCGATCAACCCTTGCGTATGGCGATGTCTGCACCTTTGATGTCGTCGGGTAATGAAGAAACAACACCTTCACATGGCTTCGATGGGGAGTGGTTCGTTATGCAGCTTGTTCCGACCTACGATGATACCAACTCGGTCGGTAATGTATATTTTGCAAATTATGTACGCTGGGTCGGCAAAGCGCGCGAGTTGTTTTTCAATGTCTGCATGCCGGATTTTGATCTTGCTACCACTCGCTTCTATATTCTTACCCGTTCCTTCACGCATGATTACCGGCGGGAGTCGAAAGAGTTCGAGCAGATCACTGTCAGGATCAAGATTGCTCGTCACAATCGAAAGTTCGTGACTTTAAGTCACGAGATTCACAGCCGTTCGCAAGGCCTTCTAGGGCATGGCGAGCAATCATTGATGTTTGTTGACAGGGACAATTATAACCCGCTCGACATACCCGGAGAGGTCATCAAGGGCTTTTTGGCATACTGGCCAAAAGACTCGCGTCTGTCACCTAGCTACCACCCGAAAACGATTGAACAGTCAAAGCGACAAGCCTGATATCGAGCGTGCCCAATCAGGATCGATCCATGTACTCTAAGAAAAATTTGCTCTAGCTTGCGACCTGATATCTTTCGCGATCAAATTCGAGCAGGGCAAAGGTTTTCTCTACCGGCTCGGCTGGGCTGAAAAGGAAGCCTTGCACCTGATCGCAGCCCTCCTTTTGAAGGCATGCAAGTTGCTCGCGCGTCTCGACACCTTCAGCAGTAATCTTCATGCCCATGCTTGCCCCCAGACCCATGACCGCTCTGATAATTGCCAAGCTACCGCGATTATGTGGAAGATCGCGAACAAAAGACTGATCGATTTTGATTTTGTCGAAGGGCATTTTTCGCAGGTAGCTCAGGCTGGAATATCCGGTACCAAAATCATCAAGCGCAACGCTGACACCCATGGCGCGGAACTGCCGGAGCAGCGAAATAGCAGCGACATTTGCTTCTAGAAATACGGATTCCGTGATTTCCAGTTCGAGCCTGCTGGGATTAAGTTTGTTCTTTGTCAGCGCATCGCGCACAATCGAGGCAAGATCGGAATGGCGAAACTGGATCGCCGAGATATTGATTGCCACATGGATATCGGCGGGCCAATCGACCGCTGTCCGGCACGCTTCCTGAATAATCCATTCCCCAAGCGGAATAATGTTACCGGTTTCCTCTGCTATGGGAATGAAGACCGTTGGCGAGATAAATCCGTGAACGGGATGCTTCCATCGCAACAGCGTTTCAAACCCGACAGTCTTGAGCGTTGAGGCCGAAACAATTGGCTGGAAGTGCAAGATGAATTCGTTGCGGGCCAAAGCACCGCGCAGGTCCATGGCGAGCGCACGCTTGGCTTCTATCCGAGCATCCATTTCTACTTCATAGAACCGATAGCTGTTACGGCCTTCATTCTTGGTACGGTAAAGCGCCAAATCTGCACAGCGCATAATATCATTGACGCTATCGGTCGGGGCAATCGCAATGCCAATGCTGATATGGATGTTGATCTGGATGCCGTCGATCCAAAATGGCTGCGAAATATTGTGTACCAGTTGATGGGCAAGTTCCGTTGCAGCGGCGTGGTCGGCGCCATTTGCCAATATGGCAAACTCGTCTCCCGACAAACGAGCAACGGTGTAGGTGGACGGCGAACTGCCCCGAAGACGGTCGGCGACCTGTTTCAGCAATTGATCGCCAATGCCGTGGCCGAAACTGTCATTAACGGTCTTGAATTCATCAAGATCTATACAGAACACAGCGAAGCTGCGCAGGCCGTGTTCCAGGTTCTTTGTCGCCTCGCTCAGTTGATCGTTGAACAATGTACGGTTGGGCAAATCAGTCAACACGTCATAGCGCGCCAGATAAGACAATTGGTCTTCGGATTGTTTTGCCGCAGTTACGTCCGACCCAACGCCGCGATATCCGACGAATTGGCCGGCATTATCGAAAATTGGTTTGCCCGTAAGCGACCACCAGCGTGTTTCGCCCTTGATATTCACCGGCAGGATATGGTTGCGGAAAGTTGTTCGGTTTTCGATTGCCTGCCAGATCGAACCGACTTTTATCGCTGCGTCTGCATGCGATTGGTCTATCTTGAAAAGCTGCGCGAAAGGCATGCCCTGCAGGTCGCGCATTGCTTTCGCGGAAATCTGAGCAAGGCGAGGTGATGTATGCTGTAGTTTGAGATCAGCATCAGTTTCCCAGATCCAATCACTGGCATTTTCTTCAAAATCATAGAGTAGCAGGCTGATAACCTCTTTTTGCTGCTCCACCTTGATCTGATCGAGAGTCCTCATAACAATGAGATTGCTCATGTGAACAATGGTGAACAAAATGAAAAGCGCGTAGAAGGCCAGCAAAATTGCGATGAAAAGGAAAAAATCCTCGCCGGTGGAGGCTAATGCGAAAAAGGAGCCGGTGATGATCGTGCCGGAATAAGCGATCGCTGCAAGCGGCACGACGGCTACCCCAATGCCCGTCGCCATCAGACCCGCGGCGGTACAAGCTATGAGGAGCCGGTGATAGGCGTCGGCATCCAGGAAAAGCATCAGGGGTATGCTTCCAAGGCAAATGCCATAGAGAGCAGATACGATGATGAGGTACTTTATGGCATCAAAGCCCAGTTCCTTTACTTTCGGAACATTATACCATTGCCAGCAGGCAAATAGGGAAACGGCGGTCATGAAAGCAACGACCAACGCCAGGCCAGCCAAATAGGGGCGGGGGCCGAGGTCCCAGAAAACGTAAGTGACAACGAACACAACACACATTGCCACCAGAACTGTGAAAGGCGCCAGCCTGAGCGCAACGTCCATCTGCTCCGCGTAAACACGGCGTTTTACAACGGGATTTATGTTTCCGCGCATGCCGAACATCGATCGGACAGCGTCAAAAGTATGGAAGCTTGACAGTCGCACGCGGAGCCTCGGCAAGATAAAACGGACCAGTCAGTCTTATCCGTTTTGAGTTCTGTATTCGTTAAAATACTTCACATTCTTTATATTAGTTACCAATGTCTTTAAGGCAGAAAAATCTAGACAATTGAGGATAGATGTCAAGTGCAACATATGTATCATTGGTTGGAATCTAATTGTTGACTGCATATATCGGCAAAATAACAATTTATTATTTATTATCGTATACTTCCTGCGCAAAGTATAGTCTTTATAGAATTCACTCTTGTTTGACTTGTTGATAAGCGGAATTTGGCTTGAAGCATCCATCCCTTTAGGAAATGTGACGGCTCAAGCTGAAGTTTGGGGCTCAAATATTTGGCGTGGCATTGAGAATTGCCGTCAGTAAGCCAGGGAAAACGTTCTCCAGATCATGTGATCGCAGCTCGTTCATATGGGATGTCCCTTCGTTGCGGGTTTTTACAACGCCCGACTCCCGCAGAATACGGAAATGATGGGACATGCTTGACTTGGGGCGACCGCCATCAAGCGCGGCACATGTGGCTTCACCTTCACGGGCCAATTGCCGGACAATTGAAAGTCTAACCGGGTCGCTCAAAGCGTGAAGTACGGATTCAAGCCGAATATCCGACGAAGAAGGATGCACAAACTGTCTCATGATTCCTTGATAACACAAATTTTTGTGTATTGCTATTGTTCGAATAATATCGAACAATCGAACAATTGCAGTTTGGAGAAGACCTATGACCACTCTTTTTGAGCCCTTTACCCTTAAGGGCGTCACGCTACGTAATCGCATCGCAGTATCACCAATGTGCCAATATTCCGCGGTCGACGGTGTAATCAATGATTGGCACCACGTACATTTGGGCGGTTTGGCCAGAGGAGGTGCTGGCCTTGTTATCGTGGAGGCTACGGCCGTCACTCCGGAAGGCCGGATTACTCCGGCTTGCTCTGGACTATGGAACGATACCCAAGCAGCAGAATTGGCTAAGGCGGTCAAAACGATCAAAGCGGCGGGAGCAGTTGCAGGTATACAGATCGGACATGCCGGACGTAAGGCAAGTGCAAATCGGCCATGGGAAGGTGACGATCACATCGCTTCCGATGATCCGCGCGGTTGGGAAATTATTGCGCCTTCCGCGATAGCTTATGGCGGCGGCTTATCGAAGGTGCCTCGGGAAATGACGTTGGCCGAAATAGAAGGCATAAAAAATGCTTTCGTTGACAGTGCAACACGGGCTCTTGCGAGTGGCTTCGAGTGGTTGGAACTACATTTTGCGCATGGTTATCTTGCCCAAAGCTTCCTGTCCAAACATTCCAACCAACGTACAGATGCCTATGGCGGCAGTTTCGAAAACCGCTCGCGCTTTCTTCGTGAAACGCTGCAGGCAGTACGCAAGGTCTGGCCGCAGAACTTACCCCTGACAATGCGCCTTGGCGTGATTGAGTATGATGGCAATGATGAAGAAACAGTGGCGGAAGCAATCGAGCTGATAAAACTGCTAAAGGCCGATGGATTGGACTTCATCGACGTCAGTATGGGCTTCTCCGGTGGCAAAGCCAATATTCCTTGGGGCCCTGCTTTCCTTGGTCCTCTTGCTGCCCGTGTTAAAAATGAAACCGGCCTGCCGGCATCAACATCCTGGTACATCAGCACCCCGCAACAGGCGGAGGGTCTTTTGCGTGATGGATCGGTTGATCTTGTCATGCTTGGTCGCCCGCTGCTCGACGAGCCTCATTGGCCTTATCGCGCAGCCAAAGAACTTGGCGTTGAAAAGCCGTCATGGATTCTGCCACCAGCATATGCCCATTGGTTGGAGCGATACCGCGCTGCAGCATAATAAATTAGATAACAGCCTAATTGGCTACGATAGCCGCGATCTTTAGAACAAGATTCCGTCCCGCGTTAAATTTGAGAAATATCTTGCGTGTCGATTTCGGCAGGCATCACCTATGTTGATGGCAACGGCACATAGCTGCCATCAACAATCCGAAGTTGAAATGTTCATGTCTGTTGTCAAGGCCTATCGAAAATCGCAGATCGTCTATATAGACGGTCGCAAACAGACAACAGGGCGGTTGTGCGAGCGCCGCAAATGAATATGGCAGTTATGAATAAAACGGCACAAAGCCCCCTCGATCTGCGGCCAGGCGATGGATCGACCGCCAAGCCTATGGTTGAGTTTCAACAAGTATCAAAACGTTTTGGCGCTGGCAGTAGCGGAGCCGAGGTTGTTGCACTGGACGATGTCGACCTCATCGTTCCTCGTGGCTCAGTAACTGGCATCATCGGCCGTTCGGGGGCAGGTAAATCGACGCTTATCCGCTTGGTTAATGGTCTTGAAAAACCTACCTCCGGTCATGTCCTGGTTGATGGTACGGATGTAGCAGGTCTGGATGAAAAGAACCTTCGCTCCGTACGGCGCTCGATTGGCATGATTTTCCAGCACTTCAATCTTCTGTCTTCCCGGACTGCCTTTGATAATATTGCGTTGCCTTTGGAAATTGCCGGTATCGACAAGCAGACGATCGAGAAGAGGGTAACCCCTCTGCTTGATCTGGTCGGGCTTTCCGATAAACGTAACCGCTACCCGTCTGAACTGTCTGGCGGTCAAAAGCAGCGTATCGGTATTGCCCGCGCCTTGGCGACGGAACCCAAATTATTGCTTTCGGATGAGGCGACCTCGGCGCTCGATCCGGAAACAACGCGCTCCATCCTCGCGCTTTTGACGAAAATCAATCGCGATCTGGGGCTTACAGTTCTTTTGATCACGCATGAAATGGAAGTGATCAAAACGATAGCCGCTCATGTGGCCGTTATTGATGGTGGCCGCATTGTCGAGCAGGGTGCAACATTCGATGTGTTCACCGGCCACAAGCATGAAACGACACGGGCACTTCTCGGCGGCTTGGCTGGAATGCATCTTCCCGAGTTTCTCACCAGCCGCATGACCAACGTTGCCACACCTGGCTCGCATACCATCTTGCGAGTTATCTTTAAGGGGGAGAACGCAACGGAGCCTATGCTTGCGCGGCTTGGCAGTGATCTGGGTATTGAGGTCAATATCATGGCTGGAGCAGTCGACGAGATTGCAGGCAGACCCTTCGGCATGCTGGTTGTCTCGCTCTTGGCTGATCTGGAAAAAATAGATTTAGCACGCAATTTCCTCGCCGATCATGGCCTGTCATCGGAGGTGTTGGGCTATGTCCGCTGATATTCTGGCTCTTTTATTCAAGGCAACAGGACAGACACTGTACATGGTTGCCGTGGCCGGCCTGATAGGGTCGTTATTTGGCATTCCGCTTGGAGTTTTTCTGGCAACGAGCGGTCGCGGCGAACTATTTCCAGCTCCTTCAATAAACAAAGCGTTGGGACTTGTCGTCAACGCCACTCGGTCCACGCCGTTTATCATTTTGGTTGTAGCCATCATTCCATTCACGCGGGCTATTGCAGGCACCTCCATTGGTACAACCGCCGCGATTGTTCCGCTGACCATTGCAACGATACCCTTTATTGCCCGCTTGGTTGAAACGGCGATTCGTGAGGTCGATCCCGGTCTTACTGAAGCTGCGCGTGCTATGGGTGCTAGTCCGATGCAGATCGTTTTCAAGGTTCTGCTTGCCGAAGCCCGGCCCGGTATCGCTTCAGCCCTGACGCTTACGATCGTCAGCCTCATTGGCTATGCAGCCATGGTCGGCGCAATCGGCGGTGGCGGACTAGGCGATCTTGGTATCCGATATGGTTACCAACGTTTCATGCCGGATGTGATGGCCATCGTCGTGGTCGTCCTCATCGTGCTCGTGCAATTGGTGCAGAGCGCGGGTGACCGGCTAGCTCGTCAATTCGACAAGCGTAATCGACCAAAGTAATCATTCTTGAACAGGAGTATAAAATGCTAAAAAAGATTCTTGGCGTCGCCGCCTTGGCAATAAGCCTAAGCGCGACTGTGGCTTTGGCCGAAACAATCAAGATTGGTGTGACACCGGGCGAGCACGCGCAAATTCTGGAAAAGGTTGCGGAAGTTGCAAAGCCCAAGGGTCTTGATATCGAGATATTGGAATTTTCCGATTATGTCGTGCCAAACCAGGCACTGAACGATGGCGAGCTCGATGCCAACTCTTTCCAACATAAGCCATATCTCGACAATCAGATTGCAGATCGCAAATTCGACCTTGTTGACGTCGCTTACACGGTAAATTTTCCGATGGGCATCTATTCGAAAAAAGTGAAGAGTTTCGATGAGTTGGCGGACGGAGCTACAATTGCGATTCCGAACGATCCGACCAATGGCGGACGTGCTTTGCTTATTCTGGCTGACAAGGGTGCAATCAAGCTGAAAGACGGCGTGGGCTTGAAAGTTAATCCAGCCGATGTGACGGAAAACACCAAGAACTTTAAATTCGTTGAACTCGATGCCGCTCAACTGCCACGTTCCATTGATGACGTTGATGCAGCAGCAATCAATACCAATTACGCGCTTGAAGCCGGTCTTGATCCGATGAAGGATACGATCTTGAAGGAAGGCGAGAAGGCACCCTACATTAACCTGATTGCAGTCCGCACCGCGGATAAGGACAAGCCTTGGGTAAAGACCTTGGTCGAGTCCTATCACTCGGAGCCTGTAAAGCAGTTCATCTTGGACAAGTATAAGGGCGCTGCCGTTCCAAGCTGGTAATTAATATTGCCAGCCCGAATGAAAACCTCCCCCGTAAACGGGGGAGGTTTTTTGCTTTCAGATACGTTTTCCGGCCTCATTAAAGAGATGCAGCTTTTCCTTTGGAATTATCACGCGCAGATGATCGTCAGTCTGTGAGGTAGAGCGTCCGGACACACGGACAACGACACGTTCACCGCCAATAATGCCATAAACATAGCTCTCCGCGCCGACTGGTTCTACACCAAGAACCTTCAGATCAAGCGCCAAACCACCGATATGAGTGTTGGTTCCGGCTGATACTTCCAGATCTTCAGGACGGAAGCCGATGACAGCGCCCGATGTTGGAACCGCCAGACCTTGAGCACCAATACGCGTGCCATCCTTGAGGATGAGTCCCGAACCATCGGCCGTGACAGGGACGAGGTTCATGGGCGGCGCGCCAATAAAACTTGCGACGAAGGTGCTGGCCGGTTTCTCGTATATATCCAGCGGAGCTCCGATTTGCTCGACCGCACCGCCGTTCATGACTACGAGTATGTCTGCAAGCGTCATTGCTTCCAGCTGATCGTGGGTAACGTAAACGCTGGTCACGCCCAGTTGGCGTTGCAGGTTTTTAATTTCCACTCGCATCTGGCCACGCAGTTTTGCATCCAGATTGGAAAGCGGTTCGTCAAAGAGGAACACTTTCGGACTGCGTACAATGGCGCGCCCCATTGCGACACGCTGACGTTGGCCACCGGAAAGCTCCTTGGGGCGTCGCTCGAGAAGCTGAGTCAATTCAAGGATTTGTGCGGCGTCCCTAACGCGTTTGTCGATTTCGTCTTTAGGCATGCCGCGGTTACGCAGCCCGTATGCCATGTTATCGTAGACCTTCATATGCGGATAAAGCGCATAATTCTGGAAAACCATGGCGATGTCCCTTTCAGCGGGACCGAGATTATTAACGACTGTGCTATCGATTTTTACAGTGCCGTCCGTAATGGATTCCAAGCCGGCAATCATTCGAAGCAGAGTAGATTTTCCGCAGCCCGATGGACCGACCAGCACGCATAGCGCACCGTCATTGATAGAAATATTTACGCCCTTTACCGCTTCAACGGAGCTTCCATAGACTTTGCGGACATCGGTTAGTTCTACACTTGCCATATTATTTCTCCGTTTCAACCAGTCCGCGCACAAACCAGCGTTGCATCAAAACAACGACCAGAATTGGGGGCAGGATGGCGAGAATGCAGGTGACCATCACCAGATGCCATTGTGTGTTGGCGTCTGTGAAGTCGATCATTTTGCGCAGCCCAATGACGATGGTCGCCATATCGTTGCGATTGGTCATGAGCAATGGCCAGAGATATTGGGTCCAGCCATAGATGAAGAGGATGACGAACAGGGCCGCGATATTGGTCTTCGACAAGGGCAGCAGAATATCCTTGAAGAAGCGCCACGGGCCAGCCCCGTCCACGCGGGCTGCTTCAACCAGCTCGCCTGGAATTGTCATGAAGAATTGTCTGAACAAAAGTGTGGCCGTAGCCGAAGCCATGAGGGGAAGGATAAGGCCTGTATAGGTATCGATCAGTCCAAGGTCGACCATAATTTTGTAGGTGGGCAGAATGCGCACTTCGACGGGCAGCATCAGCGTTATAAAGATGAACCAGAAGAAAAACATGCGTCCCGGAAAGCGGAAAAATACGATCGCGTAGGCGGACAAGATGGAAATGATGATTTTGCCGATGGCAATGCCGAGCGCCATGACAAGCGTGTTGAGCAAAAGACGGTCAACGCCAACGCCGCCGATCTTGCCGATGCCACCGAAAAGAGCGCTGGAATAATTCTCCCAGAAATGACCTCCCGGCAACAACGATAGTGGCGGACGGATAATATCCTGCAATGTCTGGGTTGACGCTACAAAGGTGTAGTAGATTGGAAATGCAACGATCAAAATGCCGACAATCAAAATGATATGGGCGATGATGCGGCCTATGGGGTTGTTTTGAATCATGATTCTGGTTCCCCTCAGCCGTAATGGACTTTGCGCTCGACATAGCGGAATTGTACCGCTGTCATAGCAATGACAATTACCATCAGAATAACGGATTGCGCCGCCGAGTCGCCAAGGATCAGGTTGACGAACCCGTCATTGTAGACCTTGTAGACCAGAGTTTCTGTTGCTTTTCCCGGACCGCCCCCTGTAACGGCATGAATGATGCCGAACGTATCGAAGAAGGCGTAAACCGTATTAACGACCAGCAAGAAAAATGTTGTTGGCGCGAGAAGCGGGAATATAATGGTCCAAAAACGCTTTGTTTCTCCGGCGCCATCAATGGCCGCAGCTTCGATCAGCGATTTAGGAATGGACTGCAGGCCCGCAACGAAAAACAGGAAATTGTAGCTAATCTGTTTCCAAGAAGCGGCAGCAACGACAAGCACCATCGCCTGATCACTATTAAGCAGCGGATCCCAATTATATCCCGTCGAGCGAAGGAGATATGCCAATGTACCCATTGAGGGGTTGAATAGAAACAGCCAAAGCATGCCGGCAATCGCAGGAGCTACGGCATAGGGCCATATCAGCAATGTCCGGTACACGCCTTTGCCACGTATGACTTTATCGGCCATCACCGCAAGCAACAGTGCAAAGGCCATGGCAATCAAGGCCGTGGCAATCGAGAATATCACAGTCACCTGAAGGGAGTTCAGATAATTGGGATCGTTCAGAACGCGTTTGAAATTGGCTAGCCCGACAAATTGCGTCGACAATCCAAATGGATCCTCCCGCAATACGGACTGCTGAATGGCTTGCGATGCAGGCCAGTAAAAAAAGACGGCCGTGATTGCCAACTGAGGTGCCAGCAGAAGGTAGGGCAGAAACTTGTTGGGAAAAGTGACACGCGTTGACGATGCCATGATGCCTCGCTTTAAACAAAGCCCGCCCGTATGAGATTATACGGGCGGGTATCTTTGACGGCTTAGTTACTGGCCAATGGCCTGCTTGATTGCTGCGTTGCCACGCTCAACGGCCTTATCAAGTGCCTGTTGAGCGGTCTGCTTGCCAGCGAGCATGTTCTCGTATTCTTCGTTCAGAATATCGCGGACCTGCGGCAGGTTTACGAGACGAACACCCTTTGAGTTTTCGGTCGGTGCCTTGCCCATCATCTGCTTGATCGGAATTTCACGAGCAGGATTCTTTTCGTAGAATCCGGATTTCTTCGTGTCTTCATAGGCAGCCAGCGTAACTGGCAAATAGCCCGAAACCTGATGCAGCCTTGATTGGATTTCAGTCTTAGACAGGAAGTTGAAGAAGGCAGCCACACCTTTGTACTGTTCGTCTGATTTGCCGGCAAACACCCAGAGGCTCGCGCCGCCCGGTATGGTGTTTTGTGGCGCGTTTTTGGATTCCGGTTCATAAGGGAGCTGACCGGTACCATAATTCATGCCGGACTTGATGATGTCGCCAAGGCCGCCCGACGAATCATTGTAAATGCCGCATTCACCAGACGTGAATAGCTGCTTGGCTTCAGATGTGCGTCCGCCATAACGGAACGTGCCATCTTTCGCCAGATCAGCAAGTTCCTGGAAATGCTTGACGAAAAGAGGCGAGTTGATCTTCAGCTCAACATCGACGCCGCCGATGCCATTTTCATTGCTGCCCCAGGAAATATCATTCCATGCAGCATAATTTTCTGTATGAATCCAAGTCATCCAAGCTGTTGTGTAACCACAATTAGCGGCGCCGCTTGTCTTGATTTTCTTCGCAGCTTCCCAAACTTCTGGCCAAGTTTTTGGAGGAGTATTCTCATCCAAACCAGCCTTTTTGAATATATCTTTGTTGTAATAGAGGATTGGCGAAGAGCTGTTATAGGGGAATGACAGCATAGTGCCGTCCGGCTTTGAATAATAAGCCACGATGCCCGGCAGATAGAGGCTCTTGTCAAACTTGGTTTCGCCCATCGAAAGGATGTCGGCAACTGGTTTGATCGCGCCTTCCGCTCCCATCATAACGCCTGTACCGGCATCAAAAACCTGAAGGATATCTGGAGCTTGTTTTGCACGGAAGGCGGCAATGCCAGCATTGAGCGCTTCCGGATAGGTACCTTTGAACACAGGCACAACTTTGTATTCGCTTTGGCTTTCGTTGAACTCTTTTGTCAAAGCCTGCACGACTTCGCCGTTGGCGCCAGGCATTGCATGCCACCAGCTGATTTCGGTAACAGCAAACGATGCAGATGATGAGGCCAACAAAATGCCGAAGGCCACGGTGAGTTTGGTGCCGTGATTAGTCATTATAATCTCCCATAGTGAGGCGTCGTCTTTAGCGCGCTTGGGCTAAGTATCCTCATTATGTGACAGAGAAACAACAGTTATTTGACTTTGGGCAAATGATGCAGGTCAGCCTGTGGAAAAAATGCGCAGCTGTTCACTTTTTTGCTCTAAATCAGCGTGACACCGGCTTTGCGCATTGTGATGGTCATTGCTGCGAGCGAACCACCAAGATCGATTGCCCGGCAAGAGTCAAGTAAGACTTCTGCGGAAAATCCTTGGGCGGCGGCATCAAGGGCGGAGTAAGCCACACAATAATCTGTAGCGAGACCCACAAGCGTCACATGAGTGATTCCACGCTCTCGCAGATAACCAGCAAGGCCAGTTGGCGTCACATGGTCGTTCTCATAAAATGCCGAATAGCTGTCAATGTGCGGGCGAAAGCCTTTTCGAATGACAAGCTCGGCTTTTGTCCATTCCAGATCAGGATGAAAATCGGCGCCATTTGTGCCCTGTATGCAATGATCCGGCCAAAGAGTCTGCTCGCCGTAGGGCATGGCAATGGTTTCAAAGGGCGCTTTTCCTGGATGGCTTGATGCGAAGCTCGAATGAGCTGGTGTGTGCCAGTCCTGCGTCAGGATAACTCTGTCGAAGCGGAGTATCAGCTTGTTGATGATCGGAACAATTTCGTTGCCACCAGACACGGCTAGGGCACCGCCTTCGCAAAAATCGTTCTGAACATCGATGACGATCAATGCGTCCTTGGCCATGATGCACTCCTGTAGAATGGCGTGGAGTCTATGGTCAATTAGAGCCGGACGTCAACGCGCATAGTGAAGGTCACCGCCAATCCAGACGTGATCAACGTCAAGATTCTCAGTTAAATGGACAATATTTGCCTCATAGCCCGGCAATAAGCGGCCATGAGTGTGATCAATGTGAATACTCTGGGCAGGATAAAGCGAGGCCATGCGCAATGATTCATCAAGCGTAAGCCCCAATTGCTGGTGCACGAAGCGAACGGCCGAGATCATATCAAGATCGGCACCAGCAAGTGTGCCGTCTTCAAGCGTCAGGCGGCCACCGGCGCGCGTTATGGTTCTGCCGTTAAGGGTGAATGACGTGATATCCGTGCCTATTGTAGACATCGCATCAGTCACCAGAAATATCTTCGCCGGGCCTTGTTTGGCTCGCAGCGCAATCGACATGGACGCTTTGTCGACATGAAAACCATCGGCAATCAGTCCGGCTGACAATTCTCCCGATTGCAAAGTCGCACCGACAACGCCCGGGCTGCGGTGACCAAGCTGGCTCATTGCATTGAAAAGGTGCGTGACCATGGATGCGCCAGCCGCTTGCGCAGCCAAGGCTGTTTCATATGATGCCCCGCTGTGACCAAGGCTAACAATGACGCCTGCGTCGACCATTGCCTTGATTTTTTCCGGCGATACCGTTTCGGGGGCGACGGTGGTGAGAAGTACCGGAATCTCCTGAACAGCTTCGATAATTGCAATCAAATCTGCATCGTCCATAGGCCGGATCAGCTTGGGATCGTGCGTGCCTTTGTGGCTAACAGACAGATGAGGGCCTTCGAGGTGGAGACCAATAAACCCAGCGACTTTTTCCTGTGCCGCTGCTTTACTCGCCGCAATAGCCGCTGCCGTCGTTTCCGGCGTATCTGTAATCAGCGTTGGCAGCAGAGCAGTTGTGCCAAAAGCAAAATGTGCATCGCAGATGGTCCGGATAGCGTCGATACTCGGCCCGTCATTGAGCAATACCCCGCCACCGCCATTCACCTGAACGTCGATGAACCCGGGTACAAGTTTTCCCCCGTTCATCTCAACCCGGCGAATATCCGCAGTTAGAACGCTTGTAGCTTCGATGCTTTTAACTGTGCCGTGTTCCACAACCAGTGCGGCGTTTTCGTGCCAGTTTTCTCCATCGAAAATGACGGCACCGGTAATGGCGTAGACGGTACTCATATGGTCTCCGTCACTTTTCGCAAGTGAGGCGGTTCATCGGGATTAAAGCCACGGCTACGGGCAAACCCTTCTACAAATGCGTAGAATGAAACGAGCAGCGCCAGCGGATCGGTGAGTGGATGCGATGTAGCGACAAAGGGCAGGGCCGTTGCCTTTGACGGCTTGTTTGATGTCAGGAAGACAGCAGCACCCTGATCGGCAAGACGATCGGCGGCATCGACGAGCGATGCTTCTGCGGCGTCCCTTGCGGCAAGCACCAAAACTGGAAAGCCTTCGCCGACAATTGCCTTTGGCCCATGCATCACTTCTGCGGCGCTGTATGATTCCGCGTGAACACCGCTGGTTTCCTTGAATTTCAAGGCAATCTCATTGGAAATGGCCAGAGAAGGTCCGCGCCCAAGAATAAAAAGCGAGTTTTCGTTTTCCAACGCCGCTGCGAATGGCGACCAGTCGCACATCACGGCCTTCGCCATTGCCGAAGGAAGGTCATCGATGGCAGCAAGCAGCTTTTGATCGTTGGTCCAATGCCCGATCAAAGCAAGGCCTGCAACTGCGGAACTCACGAAGGATTTTGTCGCCGCAACACTACGCTCTGGACCGGCAAGTATATCAATTGGCAGATCGCTTGCATTGGCAAGATCGGAATTAATTACATTTGTAATTGCGATGGTAAGTGCGCCGCTTTTGCGCGCTGCCTTTGTCATGCTGACAATATCGGGGCTCTTGCCGGATTGCGAGATGGACAAAGTGGCCGCGCTACCCAGTTTCAAGGTTATGCCGTAAATGGAAGCGACCGATGGCCCAAGTGATGCAACTGGAATACCTGCCGTTAACTCGCTGGAATATTTCAGGAATGCCGTGACATGGTCTGACGACCCCCGTGCTATGGATGCCAGAAATGGTGGATTTTTTTCGCGCAGCTTTGCACCAGCTGCGGCAAGCGTGGCGCGGGAGCTATCCAGAAAACGAGTTGTCACGTCGGGAATCGACAATATCTCTTCCCGCATCAATGTTGCCTTGTTCAAAGTACTGCTCCTGATATTTCCGAACTGTCGCCGAGTTTCAGCTCAGCAACAAACTCATAGGCGTCTGCGCGATAAATGGACCGGGTGAACTCAATCACTTTTCCCGAATCAAGATAGGAGATTCGCTCAATATTCAAACTGGCCGAACCGACAGGAACCTCAAGCAATTTTGCATCGTTCTCTTTAAGTATTGCCGCCGAGATACGCTGTATCGCGCGAACGGGACGATTGCCGCTGGCGGCCAGCACTGCATAAAGCGACAGAGTAACTAGTTCCGGATTGGGCAAAACATGCACGGACAAAGCGGCTCTCTCGATTGCCATAGGCGTATCATTGGCAACACGCAGGCGGCTGATCCGGGATACTCTTTCGCCAGAAGTCAGACCCAGCGTCACCATTTCCTCAGGCGAGGGTACATAGATGCCACGATCAAGCCATGTCGAGCGAACAACCATGCCTCGCCGCGCCATATCTTCCGTAAATGATGTCAGATGTGTCAGCGATTGCTCTACCCGAGCAGAGCGAGGTGCGACGAATGTGCCGGAGCCGTGACGCTGTATGAGTAAACCATCACTCACCAAACCCTGAACGGCTTTGCGAACAGTTACGCGAGAAATATCGGCAATTGCGGCAAGCTCGCGTTCCGGCGGCAATGCGTCTCCGGGTTTCAGTAAGCCATCAAGCACGGCATTTTCAATTAGCCGCTGCAATTTTACATAAAGAGGGCCACCGGCAATCGATCCGTCATTGAGGGTCGGAAGAATATTAATCAGGCCGTCAGACATGAATATACTCCGCCGATTTTGAAGCGAAATTCAAAACTGCGAGTTGCACCGCTCCGGCAAGAGCGTCGTTCAGCGGTTTTTGCAGCTTCTCTTGATAGCGCGCTGACAGGCGCTTTTCATAGAGCGGACCAAGGCCGCCCAGAAGGGAAAGGCGTGTCTGTCGTGCTGACATGATAGTGTCGAGACCCTGCTCAATCTGGTCTATGGCGATTTGTAGGATAGCAAGAGCAACCGCATCTTCGACGGCAGCATAGTCGAAGATTATCGGCACGAGCGTTCCGAAGTCGCTCGGAGTTGCCGCATGCGCAAATCGTACAATGTTATGCGGGTTGTTTTCATAACGCTGCATGACGGCTTGTGTAAGTTCGGATGCAGGGCGGAAACGATCATATGCTAAAAGCGTTTCCTCGAGCAGATGTCGACCTAAACGTGCGCCGCCGCCGAGATCGCCGACCTTGAATCCCCAACCGCCCGCGAACTGGACCTTATCTCCTTCGCGCGCAATAAAGAGCGAGCCCGTTCCCAGAATGACGACTGTACCGTCATTATTGCCTATTGCGCCCTGAAGCGCGATCAAGCCATCTGATAAAACCAATGCATCCTTGAACGGGAGTGAGGCTTTCAAGTTTGCAGCGTTGTCGCCAACATTTGCGCCGGCGAGCCCCAACACTGCGGACAGAGAACCTACGTGTGACTTATCGATGCCTGCGCTGGCAAATGCAGCATCGGTGGCGTCCATTATATTGCCGCGCGCCATATCCATATCGGTCATGACATTGGCGGAGCCGCTCTTGCCTATACCAAGGATGCGGCCGTTCAGATCAGCCAATGCCGCTCTGCAACCTGTTCCACCGCCATCGATTCCTAGGAGATAAGTCACGACAAATAGCCCTCCGTAAATAGAATACCAATAAAGTACCAATAGCCAAGCGTTAATTTACGTATTTTCAAATTTTTCTATAATGCATTGTTATATATGCATAAAATTACACCGATGCAAATGACTGCAGGATTTTTTTAAGATTTACTGGACAAGTGGTATTTTTTTGGCATTAATTATAAAAACGAGGAGAGCAGAGTGGAACCTAGCCGCACCGAGCAACGCAATGATAGAGCGACCGGTCTTGACGAGAAGTCGCCGGACGTTGTTGTACGTTTGCTGCTTGATGCGCAAATCGCTGCTGCAGAAGTCGTCGCCAATGCGTTGGAACCAATTGCGGAGGCGGCACAGATCGCTGCTGAAACCATTTCGGGTGGCGGCAGGTTGGTATATGCAGCTGCAGGAAGTTCAGGTCTCATGGCTCTGGCCGATGCGCTGGAAATTCCTGGCACCTATGGTATCGCCCCGGACAGGATTGTCATTCTGATCGCTGGAGGTATTGCCAGCCTTAATCGTCTTGCCGGAACCTATGAGGATGACGTTAGTCAAGCTGCCAAAGACATCGCCGAGGCAAGCTTGAGGGCAGGCGATTGTCTGATAGCGGTGTCGGCAAGCGGTACAACGCCTTATGCTCTGGCAGCAATTGACGAAGCCAGGAAGCGCGGGCTTAAAATCATTTCGATTGCCAATAATCGTAACGCACCGATCTTTGACGGTGCTGATGTTGCCATTGCATTGGAAACTCCGGCGGAAATGGTCGCGGGGTCGACCAGGATGGGTGCCGGTACGGCGCAGAAAATCGCCCTTAATTTGTTATCTACCCTGATGGCGATCCATCTTGGGCATGTGCATGACGGCTACATGGTCAATCTGGTGGCGGACAACATTAAATTGCGCGAGCGGGCGGTTCGGATTGTCTCGGCAATAAGCGTTTGCGATCCGGGTGAAGCTGCAAAATGGCTTGATGCAAGCGGAGGCTCAGTAAAAGAGGCGGTACTACTCGCTGCCGGCGCAAAAGATGCGAACAAAGCAACAAGGATTCTCGAAAGCAATCAACAGAGGCTTCGCCCGGCGCTTTCGGAACTGAAAGAGATCCTTGGGTCCCGCTAGGGGCCCGGGCTCTCATTAACGGCACTACTCATGAGGGTGCAACAGGAGACTAAAATGGGAAGCAAGACACTAAAATCACTGCTAATGGCGACAAGCATCCTGGCAACAGCCGGTTTTGCTCATGCCGCTGATACCGAGCTTACAATTGAAAGCTGGCGTACGGATGATCTTGCCATCTGGCAGGAAAAGCTGATCCCAGCGTTCGAAGCAAAGAATCCCGGCATCAAGGTTAAGTTCGCGCCAACACCGCCCACCGAATATGATGCCGCCCTTGGTGCGCGTTTTGATGCAGGCAGCGCTGGCGATATCATCACTTGCCGTCCGTTTGACAAGTCGCTTGAACAGTTCAAACGCGGCAATCTCGCCAGCCTCACTGATCTCCCCGGCATGAAAAATTTCTCCGACGTTGCCAAGGCTGCGTGGACGACTGACGATGGCAAGGACGCATTCTGCGTACCAATGGCCTCGGTTATTCATGGGTTCATCTACAACAAGGATGCCTTTGATAAGCTTGGCATTGCTATTCCGACGACCGAAGCTGAATTCTTTGCAGCGCTAGACAAGATCAAGGCCGATGGCACCTATATTCCAATGGCAATGGGTACCAAAGACCTTTGGGAAGCCGCAACCATGGGCTACCAGAATATCGGCCCGACATATTGGAAGGGTGAAGAAGGCCGCGCCAAGCTGATTAAGGGCGAGGAAAAGCTGACGGACGCCCCTTGGGTCGAGCCTTACAAGGTTTTGCTGAAGTGGAAAGATTATCTGGGCGACGGTTTTGAAGCTCAGACCTATCCGGACAGCCAGAATCTGTTCACCTTGGGTCGTGCTGCAATCTATCCAGCTGGTTCATGGGAAATTGGCCTTTTCAATACGCAGGCTCAGTTCAAAATGGGGGCATTCCCGCCACCCGTGAAAAATGCTGGCGATGCATGCTACATCTCGGATCATAACGATATTGGCGCGGGTCTGAACGCCAAGAGCAAACATCCGGAAGAAGCGAAGAAGTTCCTCGATTGGGTCGCTTCACCCGAGTTCGCCGACATCTATGCCAATGCGCTGCCTGGGTTCTTCAGCCTGAACTCGACGCCGGTAAAGATGCAGGATCCATTGGCGCAGGAGTTCGTTTCCTGGCGCGAAAAGTGCAAGCCAACGATCCGTTCAACTTACCAGATATTGTCGCGCGGCACACCTAATCTCGAAAACGAGACATGGGTAGAATCTGCTAACGTGATCAATGGTACCGACACGCCTGAAGCAGCAGCCAAGAAGCTGCAAGACGGTCTGGACAGCTGGTACAAGCCTGCCAAATAAGCACTGATCATAAACGGGGCATCGCCTGATGCCCCGTTTATGCTTTGAGTAAAACGTCGATTATTCGACTTGATGGTTTTCCACGGCAGTCGCACGCCGTTTTATGATGCGGCCAAAACCAAAAGCAGGGGTTCTGTTATCCATGAGCACAGTCGAGCAAGCATCGGCCGACCGCCGGCAACGATAAGCGTCCTTGGCGCTGGCACATATTGGTATTTTTGACACCAGCTTTGCTCGTCTACACGGCGGTGATGATCCTTCCGCTCATCGAAACACTGCGTCTTTCGCTGTTCAACGTCAAAGATGGCCAAAGCGTCTTTGTGGGCTTGGACAATTTTGCTGTGCTGTTTGGAGATCCGCGTTGGGCGGCAAGCTTCTGGAACGCACTGAAGAATAACTTCATCTTCTTTTTCATTCACATGGTCGTGCAAAATCCAATCGGGGTTGCATTGGCAGCGCTTCTATCCGTGCCAAAATTGCGCTTTGGTGCCTTCTACCGCACCGCTTTGTTTCTGCCGACGCTGCTTTCATTTGTCATTGTCGGGTTTATCTGGAAGCTCATTCTTTCACCGATATGGGGCGTCTCGCCATTCCTTTTGGATTTGATTGGCCTCAAATCACTTTTCTCGCCATGGCTCGGTAAGCCCGGTTCAGCATTGATTGCGGTGTCACTGATTTCAGTGTGGCAGTATGTCGGCATACCGATGATGTTGATTTACGCGGCGATGCTGAACATTCCGGACGAAGTTCTGGAAGCAGCAGAGTGCGACGGTGTTACCGGATGGAGCCAATTCTGGAAGATCAAGCTTCCGCTGATATTGCCCTCAATCGGCATCATCTCGATCCTTACTTTTGTGGGCAATTTCAACGCGTTCGATCTGGTTTATACCGTGCAAGGTGCACTGGCAGGGCCGGATGGAGCGACCGATATTCTCGGAACGTTGCTTTACCGTACATTCTTTGGCTTCCAGCTTCAGATCGGTGACAAGTCCATGGGCGCAACCATTGCGACGGTGATGTTCCTCATCATCCTCTCTGGCGTTTGCCTCTATCTGTTTGCCATTCAGCGGCGCATGCGCCGGTATCAGTTTTAGGATTGCGATCATGGCAAAAACCACGACATCCCCAGTTCGGACCGGTCTCGTCCACCTCGCGTTGATAACTTACACGCTTATCGCGTTATTCCCCGTGTTCCTGACTGTCATCAATTCTTTCAAGGATCGCGCCTCTATTTTCCGCGATCCTCTGGGGCTACCTACTCCATCGGTTTTCAGTCTCGTTGGTTATGAAACAGTGCTGAAGCAAGGCGATTTCACACTCTATTTTCAAAACAGTTTTATCGTTACCGCTGTATCGATCTTTTTCGTTCTGCTGTTTGGTGCGATGGCTGCTTTTGCATTGTCGGAATATCGTTTCCGCGGCAACACCCTGATGGGACTTTATCTTGCACTTGGTATCATGATCCCAATTCGGCTGGGCACAGTAGCGATCCTGCAGGGAATGGTAGCGGCCGGTCTGGTGAATACGTTGACCGCGCTCATTCTGGTTTATACTGCACAGGGTCTTCCACTAGCCGTATTCATCCTTACTGAATTTATGCAAACGGTTTCCGATGATTTGAAGAATGCCGGACGTATCGACGGCCTTTCGGAATATTCCATATTCTTCCGTCTTGTTTTGCCGTTGATAAGGCCAGCCATGGCAACTGTCGCTGTCTTTACCATGATACCGATCTGGAACGATCTCTGGTTCCCGCTGATCCTTGCGCCCAGCGACGCGACCAAGACGATTACGCTTGGCAGTCAGGTCTTTATCGGTCAGTTCGTGACTAACTGGAATGCTGTTCTTGCTGCACTTACTCTGGCGATTGTGCCGGTGCTTGTCCTTTACCTTATCTTTTCGCGGCAGTTGATCCGCGGCATCACAGCAGGAGCCGTGAAATGAGCGAACAAAAGCCGATCCGCGTTCTTGTTGCCGGGCTTGGCAATATGGGCCGCAGTCATGCGCTCGCCTACCATAATAATCCGGGATTTGAGATCGTTGGGTTGGTAAACAGATCTGTCGTGCCCTTGCAGCCGGAACTTGAAGGGTACACGATTCACCAATCATTTGAGGCAGCCTTGGCGGAACTCAAACCGGAACTGGTGTCCATCAATACCTATTCCGACAGCCATGCAGACTATGCTGTGGCGGCAATGAAAGCGGGGGCGGATGTCTTCGTTGAAAAGCCATTGGCTACAACAGTTGCCGATGCGGAGCGTGTGGTAGCTGCCGCCAAGCAATATGGCCGTAAACTGGTGATTGGTTACATATTGCGCCACCATCCGTCATGGGTTCGGCTGATTGAAGAGGCCCGAAAACTCGGCGGACCTTATGTTTTCCGGATGAATCTCAATCAGCAATCCAGTGGTGCAACTTGGAACACGCATAAGGCGCTTATGCAGACAACGTCTCCAATTGTCGATTGCGGCGTGCACTACCTCGATGTGATGTTGCAAATCACCGATGCAAAGCCGGTTCAGGTACGCGGCATGGGCGTGCGGCTATCGGATGAGATTGCGCCAGACATGTACAATTATGGTCATCTCCAGGTTCTGTTCGATGATAGGACTGTGGGGTGGTATGAGGCCGGCTGGGGTCCGATGATTTCGGAAACCGCCTTCTTCGTGAAAGACGTCATATCTCCCAATGGTTGTGTCTCCATCGTGATGGATCAGAATGCCAAATCAGATGACATCGATTCCCATACCAAGACGTCAACGATAAAGTTGCACTCAGCAGCAATGGATGCAGATGGTCGTTTTACCAAGCAGGACGAATTGCTGAATATGGCTGGTGAGCCTGGCCATCAGGAGCTGTGCGATCTTGAGCAAGCCTATGTCCTCAAGGCAATCCGGGAAAATATTGATCTTACACGTCACATGCAGGATGCGGTGCGCTCTTTGAGCGTGTGTCTTGCAGCCGACGAAAGCGTTCGTACCGGTCAGCCAGTAAACCTATAAATTTATCCAAGAAACGGGAACAAGACATTGGGTTCTTTGAAGATCGAAAATATCGTTAAGTCTTTTGGCCATGTGGACGTACTGAAAGGTATTGACCTTGAGGTAGAGGACGGCGAGTTCGTCATTTTTGTCGGACCATCGGGCTGCGGTAAATCAACGCTGCTGCGTATCATCGCTGGTCTGGAAGACGCGACGGCTGGCGAAATTCTTATTGATGGCAAGAAGGTCAATAATACGCCGCCAGCCAAGCGGGGCATTGCGATGGTATTTCAGACCTATGCGCTTTATCCACATCTGTCGGTTCGCGACAATATGGGTCTTGGGTTGAAACAGGCCGGAAAACCCGCAGACGAAATAAAGGAGCGCACCAAAGTCGCATCCTCCATGTTGTCGCTTGACGATTATCTTGAGCGTCGTCCTTCAGAGCTTTCAGGCGGGCAACGCCAACGTGTTGCTATCGGGCGTGCCATAGTGCGCGAGCCCAAGCTGTTTCTTTTTGATGAGCCATTGTCAAATCTTGACGCGGCCCTACGCGTAAATACACGATTGGAGATCGCTCGACTTCATCGCCAACTTAAGGCGACCATGATCTATGTGACACATGATCAGGTTGAGGCAATGACGCTCGCCGATAAGATCGTCGTGCTGAACAAAGGTAAGATCGAGCAGGTAGGTTCGCCTATGGAGCTTTATAATGCTCCGCAGACCGTATTCGTTGCCGGCTTTATCGGATCGCCGCAGATGAACCTGATTGACGCGGCAAAGCTTGGCCATACCGATGCGAAAACTATTGGTATTCGCCCGGAGCATATTCAGGTCAGCAGCACATCTGGAGAATGGAAGGGCTCGGTCATCCATGTCGAACATTTGGGTGCTGATACAATCATCTATCTCCAAACGGACTTTGGACCTTTGACGGTCAGACTGTTCGGAGAGCATCAGTACGAAGTTGATGGCATTCTATATGCAACCCCAGATGCCGGGCGCACTTATCGCTTTGACAACGAAGGACAGGTCATCAAATCGTGACGATTCATGTCATGACATCATAGACTGTTTGGGTCATAGTCGCCGCCGCGCAGAGTCTCTTCGTGCGCGGCATACTTATTGACGAGAACAGGATCGATGTTATGGGCTATATCCCGGATTCCAAGCGCTACGACACTATGAAGTACAATCGCTGTGGTCGCAGCGGCCTAAGACTGCCAGCGATTTCTCTCGGCCTTTGGCACAATTTCGGCGATGACACACCCCATAATCTCAAACAGGCAATTTGCCGTCAGGCATTCGATCTCGGCATTACCCATTTCGATCTTGCCAATAATTACGGACCACCTCCCGGTTCTGCCGAGACAGCTTTTGGCGAAATCCTGCGTACGGATTTCAGAGCCCATCGCGATGAGTTGATTATCTCTTCCAAGGCAGGATATGGCATGTGGCCAGGCCCCTATGGCGAATGGGGTAGCCGGAAATATTTGATTGCCAGCTGCGACCAGAGCTTGAAGCGTCTGGGCCTCGACTATGTCGATATTTTCTACTCCCATCGTTTCGATCCAGATACGCCGCTTGAAGAAACGATGATGGCCTTGGACCATATTGTGCGGTCTGGCCGCGCTCAATATGTTGGGCTTTCCTCGTATAATTCTCATCGCACGCGCGAAGCGGCTGCCATTCTTGAAGAACTTGGCACGCCATGCCTTATTCACCAGCCAAGCTACTCCATGATTAACCGCTGGATCGAGGAAGATGGTTTGGTTGATACTTTGGAAGATCTGGGAATTGGCTCGATTGTATTTTCGCCGCTGGCTCAAGGAATGCTGACAGACAAATATCTCAAAGGTGTTCCTGAACAGAGTCGTGCTGCACAAGGAAAATCACTCAATCCTGACTTTCTTAGCGATCAGAATATCGCCAATATCCGTTCACTAAACGAGATTGCTTCGCGCCGCGAACAAACGCTCGCTCAAATGGCGTTGGCGTGGGTTTTGAGGAAAGGTCGTATTACGACGGCTTTGATTGGTGCGAGCAAGCCGCAGCAGGTCATTGATTGTGTAAAAGCGCTCGACAATCTTGAGTTCAGCGACGAGGAGTTGGCTCAGATTGATACCTATGCGAACGATGCCAATGTCAATCTTTGGGCTGCTTCGGCCGAACGCAAAGGGCCAGAGCGCAAGCCGGTCAAATTGGACTGACACGTCAGACAGAACAATGCTTCGGCGGCGGAGTAGGTCGCCGGGCATGTAAGCAATTGGCAGAACGCGCCAATTGTGCGAAATGTCTGCGGCAGAACAGAAATAGCCTGAACAAGCGGAATGGAACTTTTCAATGAAGATTGCGATGATCGGGACCGGATATGTCGGTCTGGTGTCGGGAGTGTGCTTTGCCGAATTCGGCTTCTCTGTCACATGCGTTGATAAAAACCCGGCTATTGTCGAGCGCTTGCAGGCGGGCGAAGTTACCATTTTCGAACCTGGCCTCGATGAATTGCTTGCGCGCAATGCGCGCGACGGCCGCCTGACATTTACCACCGAACTCGCTGAGACAGTTGCAGATGCCGACGTGATATTCGTAGCGGTCGGAACGCCATCGAGGCGCGGCGACGGCGAAGCAGACCTGCAATATATCTACGCGGCAGCCGATGAGATCGCTGCGGCGATGAAGCCAAATGCTGTCATTGTGATTAAGTCCACAGTGGTGGTCGGCACCAATGCCATCGTGCGCGACCGCATCTCCAAGGCCCGGCCCGGTGTGCCGTTTTCCATGGTGTCCAATCCGGAATTTCTTCGTGAAGGTTCAGCAGTTGAAGACTTTCTTCGACCGGACCGCGTTGTCGTCGGTGTTCATGACGATGCGGGAGCAGCTGCCATGAAGCGCGTTTATCGTCCGCTTTATCTGCGTGAGACGCCAATGATTGTGACCACTTTGGAAAATGCTGAAATCATCAAATATGCGGCCAATGCCTTTTTGGCCATGAAGGTCACCTTCATCAACGAAGTGGCAGACCTTTGCGAAAAGACAGGCGGAAATGTGCAGGATGTTGCCCGTGCCATCGGCATGGATAATCGCATCGGCTCAAAGTTCCTGCATGCCGGTCCGGGTTTCGGCGGTTCGTGTTTCCCGAAGGACACACGAGCTTACGCTGCAACGGGACGCAAGATGAATGCGCCTCAAACGCTGATCGAACAGGTTGTCACTGTCAATGAGCAGCGCAAACGGTCAATGGCTGAGCGGATTGTTGAAGCTGCGAAAAAGAGCGGGACCAAATCGATTGCCGTGCTTGGCATCGCATTCAAGCCGAATACGGATGATATTCGGGAGGCTCCAGCACTTGATATTATTCCAGCCTTGCAGAATGCAGGTCTTGCCGTGCGGGCGCATGATCCGGAAGCGCGCAGCGCTGCCGAGCCGGCTCTGCCCGGTGTTATCTGGTGCACCTCTGCCTATGATGCGATTGAAGGCGCCGGCATTACCGTGTTGCTGACGGAGTGGAACGCATACCGCGCACTTAATCTGAAAAAAGTCTCAGAATTGATGAGCGGCAATATTCTCTTCGACCTGCGTAATGTCTTTAATGAACAGGAACTCGAAGGCTCGGGCCTTGAATATTATTCAGTCGGCAGACCGCTTGTTGGGTAAGCCACCGCTTACACATCTTGAGTGAGTGCTCGCTTTTCATTGGCGATCAGCCAAAGGTTGCGGATATAGACAAATAAACCGAAGCCTTGGCCAGCTATGAATACAGGGTCCTTGCGGACGATCGCATAGACAAAAAGCAGCGCTCCGCCAAAAAGCGAAAAAAACCAGAAGGCTACAGGCATTACGCTTTTCTTTGCTTTTTCGGACGCGAGCCACTGGACGACGAAGCGCATGGTGAAACATCCCTGAGCGAAAAAGCCCAGCAAAATCCAGGCGTCAAACTGTTCGATAAAAACCGTATGCAGCCAATTGGAAAATGCTTCGGCCATTGCTGGTCTCCATATTATTCAGGGAGGGCTTTCCCTCTCACGCGGGCTCAATATCACTGAATGACGCTCTGCACCATTGGGATTATGTGCGGTTGCGGATGTCACTCAATGATTTGGCCGGAGTGATCGCTTCCGGGTCCAAACGAATTTCGATGATCGCAGGCTTTCCGCTTTGTACCGCGCGTTGCCAAGCCCCTTCAAACTCACTGGTAGCTTCCACGGTTTCGCCATGACCACCATAGGCTCTTGCCAGCATTGCGAAGTCAGGATTGGTCAGGTCCGTGCCTGACACACGTCCAGGATATTCGCGCTCCTGATGCATGCGGATAGTGCCATAGATGCCATTATTGATGACGAGAACAATAATGGGCAGGTTGTACTTCACCGCAGTGGCGAAGTCCTGACCGTTCATGAGAAAGCAGCCATCGCCGGCGAAACATACTACCATGCGTTCAGGATGAATTTGTTTCGCAGCAACCGCCGCGGGTAGGCCATAGCCCATTGATCCTGATGTAGGGGCGGCTTGCGTTGCGAAACGGCGAAAACGATGGAACCGATGCAGCCAGGTCGCATAATTGCCGGCACCATTGGTCATGATCGCATCATCAGGCAATACTGTTTCAAGATAGGACATGATCGGTCCCATTGCGACTTTGCCCGGTCCGCTCTGTGGCGGCGTTGACCAGGCGAGATACGATTTATGCGCGATATCAGCTTGGTCCGGCCAATTGATATGAGACGGCGGGGCGAGATGCTCGACCACCTCAGCAAATGCATCTGGTGCCGAATTGATGGAAAGGGTTGGCCGGTAAACCCGCCCCAATTCATTTGCATCCGGATGGATATGGATGAGGGTTTGCTTGGGATACGGGCTGTCCATGAGTGTGTAGCCGGAAGAGGGCATTTCACCAAACCTTCCGCCTACAAGAAGTAAAACATCAGCTTCTTTCACCCGCTTGGCCAGCGCCGGATTAATGCCGATTCCGACATCGCCTGCATAGTTGGGATGTAGATTATCGAACAGCATCTGCCGCCTGAAGGAGCAACCCACGGGAAGGTGCCACTTCTCGGCAAAACGGGTGATTGATGCAACGGCATCTGCGCTCCAACGGGACCCCCCCAATATCATGAATGGTTTGGAAGCAGCCTGTAATATGTCGGCAAGCTTTTCTATGCTGGCGGCGGACGGGCCGGTTTCTACGGGTTGCCATGCTTGTGCCGTCACGGTTTCTACCATGTCCGTGAGCATATCTTCAGGCAAAGCAAGAACAACCGGGCCTGGCCGTCCGGAGGTCGCGACAGAAAATGCACGGGTTACGAATTCGGGAATACGCCGGGCATCATCAATCTCTGCGACCCATTTCGCTGTATCGGCAAAAAAGCGGCGGTACTCTACCTCCTGAAATGCCTCTCGTTCGCGGGCATCACGCTGAACCTGCCCGATGAACAGGATCATTGGAGTTGAATCCTGCATGGCGATATGTATGCCGGGTGAAGCATTCGTCGCGCCAGGTCCGCGTGTGACAAAGCAAATTCCAGGCTTTCCTGTGAGCTTGCCCCAAGCCTCCGCCATCATGGCGGCCCCGCCTTCCGCGCGGCAGATCGTTATGCCGATCTTCGCGTCATAAAGCGCGTCCAACACAGCCAGATAGCTTTCACCCGGTACGCAAAAGAGACGCTCCGCACCATTTGCGGCCAAAGCTTCAACGATCAATTCACCGCCCGTCTTCATTCGGATGCGTCCTTCAACTGTTGGAGTATATCGGCAGTGTGTTCGCCTAAGCGAGGCGAGGGCCGTGTGTAGGTCAATGGTGTTTGTGACATGATGATCGGCGTTCGCACAGAAGGGATAGAACTGCCATGGGAGTCTTCCAGGTCAAGTCGCAATTGCCGCGCCACGATCTGCGGATCGTCGAACATCTCACCAATCTTGTTGATCGGTCCCGCTGGCACCGCATTTTTGGCACAGGCGTTCAGCAGCTCAGCCCGGGTTCTTTTTGAGGTTTCCGTGCTGATGAGCGTTGTTAGTATCGTGCGATTTTCAAGTCTGGATCGGTTTGTGAGAAACCGCTCATCGCTCGCCCATTCCGGATGCTCGATGATTGAACAGAATCTGGCGAATTGCCCATCATTGCCGACGGCAAGGATCAGGTGTCCGTCAGATGTGGGAACAACCTCATAAGGGGAGATATTCGGGTGTGCATTGCCCATACGGTTCGGGCTTTTCCCCGTAGCCAGAAAATTCATTGCCTGATTGGCCATAACAGCTGACTGGACATCGAACAGCGCCATATCCACCATTTGACCTTGACCGGTCTTAGCGGCATGGGCAAGGGCTGCCTGAATGGCAATGACCGAATAGAGTCCGGTAAATACATCCGCGACTGCCAAACCTACTTTTTGAGGCTGGCCATCAGGGTCGCCCGTCACCGACATCAGGCCGGACATTCCCTGAATGATAAAGTCATAACCAGCCTGCGATGCATATGGGCCGGTCTGGCCGAAACCTGTTATTGAGCAGTAGACTAGTCTCGGGTTCTCAGTGCTTAGGCTGGCGTAATCCAGTCCGTATTTTGCCAGTCCGCCCACCTTGAAATTCTCAAGCACAACATCAGCTGTTCGGCAGAGCGCTTTTACGGTTTCTTGTCCCTCAGCGGTTGTAAAATCAACCGTGATGGAGCGCTTGCCTCGGTTGCAAGAGTGAAAATACGCTGCGGAAAGGTTCTCGCCTTCTGCGCTGGTGATGAAAGGGGGCCCCCAGCCGCGTGTCTCGTCGCCGCCGGAGGGATTTTCCACCTTTATGACATCGGCTCCAAGATCAGCGAGAACCTGTCCGGCCCATGGACCAGCCAGCACTCGGGCTAGTTCAATAACGCGTATGCCTTTAAGCGGGGCTGCCGCTTGCTCAGCAATCATCGGCTTGCCTTTGACGCTGTGCGGATGGCCCAATTGGCAAATTCGCTCATGATGAGTTCACGGTTGATTTCGTTAAGGCCCTCATGGCGCGTATCGGGATATATTTTGGTCGTAACGTCTATAAAGCCGAGCTTGCGCATTCTATGGTCCAGATGATTGACGGAAGTGCCTTGTGCTGTCGCCGGATCTTTGGCACCGCCAACGAGGTTGAAGGGTAGGTTGCGACGCAATTTACTCAACAAGCTATCCTTTGCTCCGGTGAATACCAAATCGAATGTATCACGCCACATGCTCACAGTAGGGCTCCAGCCGCAAAGGGGATCCTTCACGTACAAATCGACCTCAGCAGAATCCCGCGAGAGCCAGTCAAAATCCGTTCGCGGATTGGCTACACTGCGATTCCATTCCTGAAATGTAAGTTTTGGCAACAGCATGCTTGGGACATCAGAACCTAAAAACATACGTTCAGCCAGTAATAGGCATTGGGCGAACCTTCCCAACATTCCGGCCGAAAAATTTGCGTTCCAGACTGCAGCCGCATCCACTTTTTCTTGATGTTTGAAAACGTAATTAAGCGCGACAAGTCCGCCGAGGGAGTGCCCGAAAATGATCAGGGGTAAATCCGGATAGCGTAGGCGCGCTTCATTGTTGACCGCATCAACATCGCGCAACACGGCGTCCATTCCATCTTTTGCAGCAAAGCGTCCCGCCGGTGCGTCTTGTGCTCTCGTCAGGCCATGCCCCCGATGATCATGTGCATAAATGTGAAAACCATGCTCGCTCAGAAATCCTGCAAAACGTTTGTAACGCAAAGAATGCTCGGCCACTCCGTGATTTATTTGAATGATCCCGCGAACCTGACCCTTTGCGGGCATGTGTCGTATTGCAAGGGCTGCACCAGTACTGGTGGTCAAAACGTCGGTATCATCAAAACTCATGGCAACCTCTTTGCGAGAAGCCCAGTTGAGAGGGTGCCGTAAAATTAGTCAATGTGGAAAACAATCTACAAACTATTCTTAATTTTGGACTATTGTGCTCAATTATTAGTCAGGCGATTTGGTGTGCAATTTTATTTTGCAAAACCCCTTGCAAACCCATTAAACTTGCCGCAGAACTTTAAACCAGAAGCATATGAGTTTCGCGGGCATTGCAATTTTTCGGTGTAATCGCGAATCGGATGATGTTGTCGCAATGACGAAACGTATTTCGTCTAGTTAGTTTACATGGCCGCTACTGGGAGAAGAGGACGCTTCCTGTTGCGGCACCAGAGGGGAAACCGGGTGACGGAAATATCCGCGCCCGGTTTCGCTCGTTTGGCGAAGTCCGAAAATCATGGGCATCCATTGCCACGGCTGAGGCTTTCGCCTACATACGGCGCAAATTCATTCAAAAGAAATCCCGAGCATCGGAGTGACGCGCGTTATGGCACGCCAATTCATCTATCACATGTCCGGCCTGAACAAGGCATATGGAACCAAGAAGGTTCTTGAGAATATCAACTTGTCCTTCTACCCAGACGCCAAGATTGGTATTCTGGGTCCAAATGGCGCCGGTAAGTCTACAGTTCTGAAAATCATGGCTGGTCTGGATAAGGAATATACAGGCGAGGCTTGGTTGGCGGATGGCGCTACCGTTGGCTATCTGGCGCAGGAACCTTATTTGGATCCAGCCAAGGACGTTATGGGCAATGTCATGGATGGCGTTGCCGACAAGAAGGCCATTCTCGATCGCTACAATGAATTGATGATGAATTACTCCGACGAGACCGCCGATGAAGGCGCCAAGTTACAGGATGTCATCGATTCTCAAAACCTCTGGGACCTTGAATCGCAAGTTGAGATGGCGATGGAAGCACTTCGTTGCCCACCCGGCGACAGCGAAGTAACCAATCTTTCCGGTGGTGAGCGCCGCCGTGTTGCTTTGTGCCGCTTGCTCCTGTCACAGCCTGACCTTCTTCTGCTCGACGAACCGACCAACCATTTGGACGCTGAAACGACCGCCTGGCTTGAAAAACATCTGCGCGAATATAAGGGCTCCGTGCTTCTGATTACGCATGATCGCTACTTCCTAGACAATGTGACCGGCTGGATTCTCGAACTCGACCGTGGGCGCGGCATTGCTTATGAAGGCAATTACTCTGCCTATCTTGGTGCCAAGTCCAAGCGCATGCTGCAGGAAGGCCGTGAAGATGACTCCCGTCAGAAAGCTCTCGAGCGCGAACGCGAGTGGATTTCCGCCAGCCCGAAAGCACGTCAGGCAAAATCGAAGGCACGTATCAAGGCCTATGATGCGCTCGTTGATGCCGCTAACGACCAGCGCCCCGGCGATGCCCAGATTCTGATACCGGCGGGTGAACGGCTGGGTCAGGTGGTTATCGAAGCCGAAAATCTCACCAAGTCTTTCGGTGATCGTGTGCTGATCGAAAACCTGACTTTCAAACTGCCACCCGGCGGTATTGTTGGCATTATTGGTCCGAACGGTGCGGGTAAAACCACTCTGTTCAAGATGATCACCGGTCAGGAAAAGCCGGATTCCGGCACTATTCGCGTCGGCGAGACTGTTAACCTCGGATATGTCGATCAGAGTCGCGATCACCTGAAAGCCGACAAGAATGTCTGGGAAGAAATTTCCGGCGGAACTGACATCATCAAGCTTGGCAAGCATGAGATGAACTCCCGCGCTTATGTTTCAGCATTCAACTTCAAGGGTACCGACCAGCAGCAGAAAGTTGGAAATCTTTCTGGTGGTCAGCGTAACCGCGTGCATCTGGCCAAGATGCTTCAGTCCGGTGGCAATGTTTTGCTCCTCGACGAACCGACAAACGATCTAGACACGGAAACCTTGGCAGCACTTGAAGATGCCTTGGAAAAATATGCAGGTTGCGCTGTGATCATCAGCCATGATCGCATGTTCCTTGACCGTCTCGCGACGCATATCCTGGCTTTCGAAGGCGATAGCCATGTCGAATGGTTTGAAGGCAATTTCGAAGATTATGAAAACGACAAGATTCGTCGTCTCGGTCCCGATAGCGTCAATCCAAAGCGTCCAAGCTACAAGCCTCTGACACGCTAAATATAGATGGGGAACCGCAAGGTTCCCCGTTGTCTTTGCTGGTGTAATCGCCAGATAATTTGCCGCTTTTCTAAAGCAGGGAACTCTTTGAAGCAAATGATGACTGACCTGTTCGGTAATCGTGACGAAATAGTCCCTTCGCGTAAGGTCAGTGGTCGTGTGATCGGGCTATTTGAGGCACTCGACAGGGATTTTGTCACTTCTCCAACAGATTCACTGGAACTGACTTTTGACGGTATTGTCGGTGACTTTCACGCGGGTCAGACGCGTCGCTCTGGCGGACGTGAGCCTTGGTATCCGCGTGGCACCGAGATGCGCAACGAACGCCACCTTTCCATTCTGAGTGCCGACGAGCTTGACGAGATCGCAGCAGGCATGGGCTTGCCTCAGCTGAAAGCTGAATGGATCGGTGGAAACACGGTGATTTCCGGTATTCCATCCCTTTCGATGCTACCACCCAGATCGCTGATGTTTTTTGAAGGTGGCGTGACGTTGAAAGTCGATGGGCAGAATGCGCCCTGCAAGATTGCTGGTCGTTCTATTGCATCGCATGCGGGTACTCCTGACGAAACCACCACTGCATTGGATTTTGTACGCGTGTCCAAGCGCTCGCGGGGTATCGTCGCTTGGGTTGAAAAGCCCGGGATCATACGCGCCGGTGAAAAAGTTGATATTCGTATTCCCGAACAGTGGATTTACAGGGTCTAAGGCTTGCGCCAAGTGCCTTTTCATGGCGAATAGAAAACAGGTCCGGTGCCAGCAATTTAGACGATTGCGGAGAATCGGGAAGCCGGTGAAAATCCGGCACGTGCCCAGCGCTGTAAGGGGAAGGACCGTGCATTATGCCACGGTGGCCGAGAGGCCACAGGAAGGCGCACGGTTCAGCTGAACCCAAGTCAGAAGACCGGCCGGACCCCATAGCCCAAGCTGCGCGGACGGCGGCGAGGGCCTCAAGCGTTGTTAGGAGCAAACAATGCACGAAGCTTTTGATAGTCCGGTTCCAGCGGGTGATTTTACTGACGATGAGCGTGCGGCCGTTTATAAGGCGATTTATACCCGGCGAGACGTCCGCGATCAGTTTTTGTCAAAACCGATCGCCTATGATGTTTTGATGCGATTGCTCGATGCGGCGCACCATGCTCCATCTGTAGGCTTCATGCAGCCTTGGAACTTCATCACAATTCGCGATATGGCCCGCAAGAGGCAAGTGCACCGCGCTTTCGCCAAAGCCAACGAGGAAGCCAAGGCCCTGTTTCAAGATGAACGCCGGGCGCTGTATGCCTCTCTCAAATTGGAAGGCATCCTTAAAGCGCCGGTCAATTTATGCATCACCTGCGACCGGACACGCGGTGGAACGGTCGTGCTCGGTCGCACCCACAACCGCCAGATGGATGTCTATAGCACCGTTTGTGCAGTCCAAAATTTGTGGCTTGCTGCCCGTGCTGAAGGTATTGGCGTTGGCTGGGTGAGCATCTATCACGACAATGACATGCGCCAAATATTAGGTATTCCGGATCACGTTGAGATTGTTGCCTATCTATGCCTGGGCTATGTCGACGAGCTTTTTGATGCACCGGAGCTGGAAAAAAAGGGCTGGCGCAAAAGAATCCAATTACAGGACCTTATTTTTGAAGAAGGCTGGGGCCAGCTCAGCTCGGATCTTCCTCATCCGGATCCAGAAGACGTGTCGCCCGCCATTCCGTCAGTTTGCGATTAATCGCATCAAGCACGAAGAAACGAGCGGACTCTTTGTCATAGCCTTCGTCGCGCAGCGCATCATAGTCTGTATGTTGATGCCGCACATGGGCAATAGCGGCCAACCATACGGCAATCGGCGGCGGCAAGGTCTTCATATGGGGCGCACCTGCGGCCGCGCGTATTGGTTCCGAATCGGAGTAGGGAACGGCGGGTAAAAGCAAGGTCAGCGCTTTGTTGATTGAACGCTGACGGTTCGTTCCTGCACTCATTGATGTCTTTCTAATTTGATTCTGGCGCCTATTTCAGACGCGGCAGAAATTGTCGTCAATGGCAAAAACCTCTTGCCAATCGTCGCGTCATGACATAAACATATCTTTATATCTTTTGAGGATTGGTTATGGACCGGCACAATCTTAATCTCGACCTGATGGTTGATACGTTGAAAGCGGCAGCTGAGCCTAGTCGGCTACGCATTCTTGCTTTGTTGTCGCGTGGTGATCTAACCGTTTCCGACCTCACATCCATTTTAGGACAATCTCAGCCGCGAGTGTCACGACATCTGAAATTGCTCTTTGAAGCAAGTCTTATCAACCGCTATCAGGAAGGCTCCTGGGCCTATTTCCGTTTGGCGGAATCATTGATTGTGGGAGATATTGCCCGTTCCCTGCTAGATCGCCTGGATTGTTCTGATCCCCTGCTGGAGCGTGACCTTGAACGTCTTTCCTCTGTGAAGCTTCAGCGCCGTGAACGTGCGGCTGCCTATTTTAGCGCGAATGCTTCAAGCTGGGATGCTATCCGCTCGTTGCATGTTCCAGACGGCGCTGTGGAAGAGGCCCTTACCAAGATCATAGGTGCAAGACCGTTTCAAGCGATGCTCGACGTCGGTACGGGTACCGGGCGCCTGCTTGAGCTCTTTGCTCCGCTCTACTTGCGCGGTGTCGGTATCGATATCAATCGCGACATGTTGACGATTGCCCGGTCAAATCTTGAGAAGTCCGGCATTGCCAACGCGCAAGTCCGTCAAGGTGACGTCTATTCCTTGCCGGTAGACAGAGAGTCTTTCGATCTGGTGACAATCCATCAGGTCTTGCACTTCCTTGATAATCCGGCCGAGGCCATTCGTGAAGCTGCGCGTGCCTTGCGTCCTTCCGGCCGAATGTTGATCGTCGATTTTGCTCCACACGAACTTGAATTTCTACGCGACAGACATGCCCATTTGCGCCTCGGTTTTCATGACGGACAGATTAAAGACTGGCTGACGGAAGCCGGACTGACGCTGGAACAGAGCATGGAATTACAACCAAAAGATAAAGACAAACTGACTGTTAAATTGTGGCTGGCACGCGACCCACGCTTGCTAATTGCCGATCCTGTTTCAACCTCCCGCGTTACGGAGAGTGTCTAATGAGTTTTTTCCGCCAATCCCGCCGTGCCGATCTTGGTAGCAATATCAAGGTTTCATTCGAGTTCTTCCCGCCAAAGACCGAGGTGATGGAAGAGCGTCTCTGGGAGACTGTAACGCGTCTGGCTCCGCTTAATCCCGAATTTGTCTCTGTGACATATGGGGCAGGTGGCTCCACTCGTGAACGCACAGCCCGCACGATCAAGCGCATCTTAACCGAAACCGATGTGAATGCAGCGGCACATTTGACCTGTGTTGATGCCACGAAGGAAGAGGTGGACACGGTAATCCGCGAATTTGCCGCCATGGGTGTCAATCGCTTTGTCGCCTTGCGCGGCGATCCGGCAAGCGGCGTAGGTGCTCATTACAAACCGACGCCGGGTGGGTATGAAAACGGTGCCGAACTTGTCGCTGGATTGAAAGCTTTCGCTGACTTCGATATTTCGGTTTCTGCATATCCCGAAAAGCATCCCGAGAGCCCGGATTTTGCTACCGACATCGATATGTTGAAGCGCAAGGTCGATAATGGCGCGACGCGTGCCATCACGCAGTTCTTTTTCGAGAACGACCAATATGAGCGCTATGTTGAAAAGGTGCGTCGTGCCGGAATCTATATTCCGATTTTGCCTGGTATACTTCCAATCCATAATTTCACCCAGGTTACCAATTTCTGCTCCAAAGCTGGTACTCACATACCTACATGGCTGGCAGAGCGGTTTGATGGATTGCAGAATGACGAGCAGACTCATGCTCTGGTAGCTTCAGCCGTCGCAGCGGAACAGGTTCTTGATCTGGTCGAACGTGGCGTGCAGGATTTCCATTTTTACACGATGAACAGGGCTGATCTCGCCTTTGCGATCTGTCATCTCATTGGTATTCGTCCGGAAGCTGTAGCACTCCAATCCAATCTGGCCGGTGCAGCAGCTTGATAACAGCTTGTTAAAAGTGAAACGGCCCGGTTGCTATAACCGGGCCGTTTCTTTTGTTTCACTCACTTAACGGTCAGAGACCATATCCGTAGCGCTCATATTTCAATTCAAGGTATCAGTCCTACGACCATTGCACCAATAAATGCGAACGCTGCACAGATCATAAGGACATTCATCGATCGAGTTAGTCCCATCGCTTGTCTCCTGCAGTTAACCCCCATAACATAGCGCAAATTCGCCACAGAAAAAGCCCAAATATTACCGAACGATGACAAAGAGTGTAGAAATTTTTTCTACAGCAACGATAAGTTTTTGAAACTAAACGTATTTAAACGTTTGAAAATGTCGAAAAAATCGAAAAAATTCTTTGCTGGCGGTAAAATTTTGCAGTGCGATAAAATTATCGCAGTTCTCGTTAGCGTGTTGCTTTGCCACATTTCGAACAGGATTAAGCCTTGGAGTTTCGGGCTAACTACAGAAATTTTATGACAATTCTATCTATTCGGCTTTCTGGAAAGCGCTAGAATACGGCCATCAATGATCAGCAGACCCAAAGCGATGAGGGCCATTCCGGCAATGTCTTGCACCGCCAGTTTCTCGCTAAGAAAAATTGTTCCAAGTAAAACGGCGCTGACCGGAACAATCAGGGTGACGAGGGAGGCATTGGTTGCTCCCGAAGCTTTCACGATTGAAAAGAACAGGATATAGGCGAAAGCTGTCGATAGCAGCCCCAATCCGAGAATGGCGGACCAGACGCCCAGGCTAATCCCATCCAAATGCGGCATGCCGTCATGGAGGAGTACGACAGGGACCATGATAAGAGTGGATGCTGTCATCTGTCCGGTTGCCGTTACTGTTGGCGGGATGCCTTTAAAGCGTTTGGCTAGGATGCTCGCGAAGGCGTAGGATATAGTTGCGGTTATGACAGCAAGCTCGGCCCATAGCGGCCCGCCAAGGCCAGTCAAAATTCCAGGCCCGATCATGACCACAATACCCACGATACCCATGAAAATGCCGGCAAGCTTGGCTGCCGTGACCTTTTCGTCGGCGGTCAGTATGGTCGCCAATATGACCGTCCAGATAGGGGTCGTTGCATTGAAGATAGAGGCAAGACCAGCACCTAGCGCTGTTTGCCCGATGAAAAGCAAAGAAAAGGGAATGACATTGTTCAACAGGCCGAGTCCGGCAAAACCGAGCGCGTGGCGACGATAGTCCCAGAAATTAACACCGCGGCTTGCAAGATAAATATGCAGCGCCAGGGCTGCTATGACAACGCGAAACAACACCAGCGTGAGGGGTGGAACGACTTGTACAGCGATGCGCGCGAAGAAGAATGACCCACCCCAAATAGCACCTAGCAACAGCAATTGCAGCCAGACAAATCCGGACATGGAAAGGGGCGGCGGCACTTTGGCATCAGCTACGGACACGGCAATTACCCTTTCATGGTAAGCAGATTGCAAATCCTTAGCCATTTTATGGCGAGTCGCCACCCGATTCTTGCAACAAGTCGCGACTTTCATCCGTCACTTTCCCTTGCTAAGAGTCTGGAATGACGCGAGACACACAGATGCAACGATTCGCCACCGCCCGTGATGCAGCGCTTGAATTGCGCCCGGATCAACCGGTTTATTGCTTCAGGCCTCAGGTCCTCATCGAAGACGCTCATAACTTCATGAAGATGTTTCCGGGCGAGACCGCGTATGCGGTTAAAACCAATGGTGAAAACCTGGTACTGGAAACACTCGCCCGTAACGGTATCAACACGTTTGATGTAGCCTCGCCGGGAGAATTCGCGGCTGTTCGAAAAGTGGCGCCCAATGCGCATATGCTCTACATGCATCCGATCAAAGCGCAATCGGACATCCGTCTGGCGCTTGAAACCTACGGGATACGTATCCTTGCCGTAGACCATGAAGATGAGATCGCCAAGGTGACCCGCATTGTGCGGGCTTTGGATATCGATCCGGGCAGCATAACTCTCTACATTCGGTTGCAGACAAAGGGACATGCAGCATACGAGCTTTCAAAGAAATTCGGTGCTGCTCCGGCCCATGCCGTGGAATTGCTGCAGCGTTCAGAAAAAATTGGCTACAAAGTCGGCCTTTGCTTCCATGTTGGCAGTCAGATTGAAGATCCCGATACCTACGAACGCGCATTGCGCGCTGCCGATTGGGTCCGAAATCGCGCTGGCGTGACACTGGCCGGGCTTGATGTCGGCGGTGGTTTTCCTGCTGAGTATGGTCATGATCCCAAGCGCAAACAGGTCGAAATGCCCTCGCTCGGGCAATTAATGTCGCGATTGCGCGGTGACATCAACGAATATGGCTTTGGGGATTTGCCGCTGGTTGCCGAACCCGGACGGGTTATTGTTGCGCGGGCCTTTTCGCTGATTGTTCGAGTGCTTCTGCGCAAAGGCAGACGGCTTTACATCAATGATGGTATCTGGGCATCGCTTTCGGATTCCTGGACTGGAAAAATCACTTTGCCAGCCCGGTTTATCCCAGACCCTGCCAAGAAACATCGCAATGGCAATCCTGAAACGATTGTGCCTTTCCGTGTTTGCGGGGCAACTTGCGATTCCGTTGATATTTTGTCCCGCCCATTCTGGCTGCCGGAAACCGTGGATACCGGCGACTGGATCGAGATTGGCAATATCGGTGCCTATTCTCTGTCGTTGCGTACCCGGTTTAACGGTTTCTACCCCGATACATTTGTCGAGGTGGAAACACCGTTTGAGGCGGGCGGACGGCCGGAAGGTTTTGCTTCGCTGGAGACGATGGAATACGCGTCACAAGACCTATAGCTTGTTCAGTAGTTCCGGTGTTGGCCAGGAATCGGCTGGCAGGCCTAGTCGCATTTGTTCCTCGCGAACGGCGTCGCGGGTAAGAATGCCGAACACGCCATCAATTTTCGGGCCCATATCGTGGCCGCGCGCTGCCAGCTTGTTCTGCAGTTCTTTCATCTGTTCAGGGTTGAGACCCTGTTCAGGTGTGGTTTGTTCCAGCGGACCGGCTCCAGCCAAGCGTGTGGCAAAGTAAGCGGCCGTGGTCGCGTAGATGATGGACTTATTCCATTCTACAAAGATATCGAAGTTTGAATAGGAAAGGAAAGCTGGACCCTTTCGGCCCATCGGCAATAATAGCGATGCGTCGCCATCATCCGGGCCAAGCGGCCCCTTTAGGCCGGTTACACCCCATTCAGCCCATTTGGAGTGTGGCAGACGATTGGTGCGGATGGCGTTCTCCCATGGGAGTTCTTTGGTGAGTTTGACCTCTTCGAGCCATGGCTCGCCTTTGCGCCAGCCAAGATCGCGCATAACACGGGCGGCGGTCATGATCGCATCGGGTGCGGAGCCTTTCAGGTCAACCTTGCCATCACCGTCGCCATCAACGCCACGCTCAAGATAATCGGTTGGCAACATCTGCATTTGGCCAATTTCGCCAGCCCACGCACCGGTCGTCTTTGCATCAACAACGCCGCTGTCAAATAGCTTGAGCAGTGCAATCAATTGCGGGCGGAAAAGTTCAGGCCTACGGCAGTCGAAGGATAGCGTCAGAAGGGCATTCAGCGTATCGAAATCGCCCTGGACGGCACCAAAATCCGTCTCGAGGCCCCAAAAGGCCGAAATCACAGGACCGGGGACACCATATTCGGCCTCGGCTTTGGCAAAAGTATCGGCATATTTCTTCAGATTGGCTGCGCCCTGTTTCAGGCGGTAATCAGCAACCATGCGAGATGAAAACGTCAAAAATGTCTGGCTGAAAACGCCCTGCGCACGGTCGCGTTCCAAAACCTTGTCGTCCATCGAAGCCTTGAAAAGCTCGCTGATGCCTTTATCGCTGACACCCGCTGCCTTTGCTTCGGCGATCAAGCCATTGAACCAGGGTTCAAGTTCGCCTCCACAGGCGGGTTTGGCGACAACAGGTTGAGCTGGTGCAACCTGATCCAGAGCTTGAGCACTGGAAATGGTAAGCAGACTTGCGGCGATGGCGATCGATATTTTATTCATTGGGAAATCTCGTTGATGACGGGCGCGCCAAGGCACGCACACTTTCCCTGCTAATGCACGATAACCGTCGTCAGGTGAAGTCACAGAATAGAGAGAACTGTTCGACTCAAAGCTTTATCGAACCTTGTTGCGCGCCAGCCACTGTTTCCAGGCGCTTTCGCTGCCGGCAAAAACATTGATATCGGCATCTCCGCGTATGCCGGGGATGGAACCCGTTCCGGTATATTGCCAGAAGGTCCAAGGATGCGGTCCATATTTCTCATCAGGATGCCCCGCAACCGAGCGAAGCCAGAAAGGATAATCGGCGAGTTGGCGCAAATCATTGTCATCAAAGAAATCGACAGTGGTATAAATGATGGGGCGCTTGCCGTAGTGACGCTGTACGATGTCAATGAAGGTGCGCATCTCGCTGCGAACAATTGCTGCATTCGGTCTCAGCTTGCAGGTGGGTGATGCGGCGTTCCATTCCATATCCAGTACTGGCGGCAGGGCACCCGGGTCATTCGGCACATTGCGGATGAACCAACGGGCCTGATCGGCGGCAGAGCGGCAGAAATAGTAAAAATGGTAAGCACCACGCGGAACACCTGCAGCTCTTGCTGCTGCCCAATTTTCTGCAAAGCGGTCATCGACCCGGTCACCACCTTCCGTGGCCTTGATAAAGGCAAAAGAGATGCGGCTCGAGCGTGCAGTCTGCCAGTCTATGGTGGATTGATATTTGGAAACGTCCGTGCCGTGTATCGGATAATGCCAAGGTGTTTTTCCGGTCCATTCATGTGGATCGCTATCACCGTAGCGCGGTGCCTTGACATTGCCGGAGGGCGCATCCATCTGGCGTGTCGCGGAGGGTTTCCTGGCGTCCTCAAAATTATAGTCGACGGTCGTACAGCCGGTTAAAACGAGTGTCATCAAAGCGGCTGCAAGACGTTTCATATAAAATTTCCGCGGCTAGATCATTGTTCGGCATTGGTGCGATCTTACAGATGCACTATTATGCTTAACAGATCATGAGCGGTCGCGCTGACCCACGTGGGATCGAAATTACATACCGTTCCGGCGTATAGTCGTTATCCAGGCAAATCCGCGATAAAGCCGTTGTTTCTGCACCGTGGCATTGTTTTTCAATGCAATGGATTCGGCAATATCGAACAGATCATTGCGCGGCGTGACATGATACCAGTCCAGCCACTTATAGAGTGCTTTGCGGGAAACGGACGGCAGATCGGCCAGATCACCGAAGTCAACAATATGAAGAGAGCCGTGCGGAGCAAGGTGGCTGACCGCTTCATGCATTACCAACTGCCATTGCGGGATCATTGAAACGGCGTAGGAGATAAAAATTCGGTCAAAATGCCGACGCGCGAAAAGAGCTTGGGGATTAAAGTCGGCTGCGTCTGCATAGGCGAGCTTGGCCCGCTTACCAAGACCGGCTATCTCTATTTTCTTATGCGCGGTTGCGAGCATTTCGTTCGAAATATCAATGCCGTAGAGGGAAGTCTTTGGATAAGCCTCGCCAGCAAGAATCAAATTCCGGCCTGTTCCGCATCCAATCTCGAGGATCGAGCCGCGTTCTGGCGGATTGAGACCGGCAATCATGGGGTCGCGGCCCAGCAGATAATATTTACGTGTCACATCGTAAAAATGGCGTTGATGCCGATAGACGCGATCCATGAGAGGACCATGTTCGATCTTCGTAAACATGATTCAGCCTCGGAATGTGTACAAATGAAATCCGCCATAAATAGAAGATCGGTCGCGCGCATGAAGCGTTTTCGACTGATCTTCCTTGTATTCCCACTGCGCTAGCGTTGCGTCATCGACACGGCCCGGCAAAAGAGAGGGCTCGGCGGCTGTGCGGAAGATTACCCGCGCGCCGGGAGCAGCTGTGCGGGTAATTTCAGTCCAAAGCTCATTGAGCTGCGTATCGTTCATCCAGTCTTGAGCATCCAGCAATATGAAGCGATCCACTGAGTTTTCAGGCTTTGCGCTCAGAAACTCCGTGTAGGACGCATTGACGACGCTCATTCGGCCGGCACGTTCACGCACTGCCGCAAAATTGTTGCGGGATAAATAAGGCGGTAGCGGACCGGTCTCCGCATTGTCGCTATAGCCGCGGCCAAAGGCTTGCCAAGCAAAATAGTTTTCTGAAAGCGGAAAACCGCAGGCGAGTTTTTCAAGGCGCCCACGCAATACCTCAGCCATATCGCCGTTTCCTGCAGTTGCAAGGGCATCATACTGCTGTGGTGGAATTCCGAGGCCAAAAAGCGAAGACTTCCGTGCGGTCGCCCAGCGGATCATGCGTTTGTCAAAGAGCGGGGCGAGGGCGGTGTCGAAATAAACCCGTTGTTCGGCAAGTGTCGATGCCTTCAGAATATCGCGCGGGTCAATACCGTAGAGTCTGGCAACGCGATGCCCCATGCCGATAAACAGGCCAAGCAGGCCATGGCGGTAAAGGTCGCGCGAAAAAATGGAGATACGCCGCCGGCCGGACACCATCCGCTTCTCCCAATAGGAGCGGCTGGTTGCATCAAGGTGCGGCCGGATGAAGCGTTCATAGGCCGTTAGATTGGATTTGCTGTCGGCAGTTCCATAGAACCGATAAAACGCATCGTAATTGGGAAGATTGACGACAGCAGCAAGCTTGAGGCGGTTGAAGGCAACGTGAGCCGTATTGAGATCAACGGCTTCAACGCTGGCAGGATCAGCCGTCAAATAGGACATGGCATTACAGCCGCCGGATGCAATCGTAACAATTCGATGACCGGCACCAATCTGCAGGGCCTCCATATCAACTTCCGGATCTTCCCATATTTGCGGATAGACCAGTCCCTTGAAAACGTGAGCAAATAGTCTTTCAGACAATCCGGCGCGTGATAGAAGCCGGTTTTGCCGAACAGCCCTGTTCAGTTTTTCATTGCTGATATGCGAGCGAGGAGGCGGCGTATTTGCAGACTGTCGAGCAACTGGCATCCAAACGAATCCCCTTTATTGGAAATTCCTGCTCGCCTAGCACCCGCATGTAACAAGTTGGTGACGCCGCTGTGACGTAATGGATGACGCTGATGACAATTTGATTCAAATTTTATTGATAAGTATTGGTTTTCGAATCTGATTCTTCCGCCTTGTGCTGACGCTGTCAGCGTTGGGGCGGTTCAGTTCGTACCACCACCGACATTCCGGGGGCGAGATATTGTGCCAGGTCCTGTCCTGGATCGACTGATATGCGTACAGAGATACGTTGCGCGACCTTTGTAAAATTTCCGGTGGCGTTGTCAGGTTTGATTACGCTGAATTCAGAGCCGGCTGCCGGTGCAAATCGTTCAACCTTGCCGGACAGTCTTTTGCGATTGAGAGCGTCGACTGTGAACGTGATCGGCTGCCCCAGTGCAATATTGCTAAGCTGCGTTTCCTTGAAGTTTGCGATAATCCAGACGTCGCTGGGGACAATTGCCATGAGCTGCGTTCCGGCACTGACATATTGGCCGAGCTTGACACCAACTTCGCCAAGCGTGCCATCCCGTGGAGCTACAATTTTAGTGTTCGACAAATCGATATCAGCCAGTTCAACGGCTGCCTTTGCGCCTGCGACTGCTGCTTCCAACGAACCGCGACTGACCTTAATGGTTTCAAGATCCTGATTGGACACTTCCAGTGCTGCTTTGGCCTGAGTTACAGATGCCTGGGCTTGCTCCAATGCTGTTTCACTTTGCTCTGCGTCACTCTTTGTCAAAACACCCTGACGGGCCAATGGCTCGATGCGGGCCCAATTGGCCTGTGCTCGCCGCAATACAGCCTCGGCGCTGTCGAGTTGTGCCTGGCTGGATCCAATGCGTGCCTCGGCGGCACGTTGCTGCTGTGTTGAGTTGTCAAGAGCGGCTTGCTGACTGGCGAGAGTCGCTTTTGCCTGATCCAGTTTTTGCGCAAAAATCCGGTCGTCAATTTTGGCCAGAAGTTGACCCTGTTTGACCTTGTTATAATCCTGAACCGGAACATCAACGATATAGCCGCTCAACTGCGGACTAATCAGAGTGACATAGCCCTTCACATAGGCATTTTCTGTTATCTCGATATCGCTCTGAAATGGTGGCAGGCGCCAGGCATAAAGCACAAGCACGAGCCCGGAAATTCCAATAAGGATGGCAATTATCGTTGCCGAATGGCGCATATATTTAGACATCATCTGATCAACTCGTTTGAATGGCGAGAACGGTTTCCCGGTTGCGGAAAAGTGCGCGCAGGGAGACGTGCGTTAAAAGAATAATGAGCGCGAAAAGCGAAATACCGGCAATGAGCAGAAACGCATCATTATAGGCGAGGATATTGGCTTCACGCGTCGTTTGTTGGGAAAGCAGCGCTATTCCTTCTGCGTTTAACAGGGTGCCGTCGGTAATCGATCGGCTATAACCCGCTGTCAGTTGCCCAACACGCTGAACCACAAGCGGATTAGATAGGACAATGCTTTCTGCCAGGATATTGGAATGGAATTTCTCGCGTATCGTTATGAACGTACCGAAAACCGCTTGCCCGAAAAGCCCCCCAAGACTTTGTGTGGCTAGAAACACGATAATGAAACTGAGAATGTAGTTTGGCCCGCGTTTCAACGCTGAACTTAGCCCGACGGACATGGCTGGCGGCAAGAAGAGAGCTGTGGCAGCGGCTATGCAAGCTTGACTCGCATACATTTGCGCTGGGCGCGTGAGGTTCGTTGATTGGCTGTCCATATAGGAGCCGGCAATAAGAAACATCAAGGCAACGGCATGGATCGCAGGCACTCTTTCGGGTGTCATCACTGCGGCACATGAGAGGCCCGCTACAATCATTGCCGCCATGGAGACCATATAGATCATGCTGATTTGATCGTTTAACAGGCCCAGATTTTGAAAGAAATTATTGGCGACGGTTGATTGTTCGGAGACGACAAGCCTGAAAAGCAGAATTGTTCCGGCGAAATGAACGATCTCCTTGCTGGCAATCCAGCGGATATCGAGGAGGGGTTTTTCCCGGTTGAGCTCAATAATGACCGCAGCCGTAATGGTGACAACTGCAATAGCCAGAAGCACACCAAGCCAAGGGGCTTCAAACCACCAATAGAGCCTACCGGTAACGAGCGTCACGGCGATACAACCGAAACCGATGGCTATCAAAAGATAGCTGATAATATCCAATTTCTCGATGACCTTTGCCCTTGGTATGGGTGTCAGAGGGAGAAGATAGATAACGCCAAATGCGATAAGGGCGAGAGAAATTTCGAACGTATATAATCCGCCCCACTGGCCGATATCCAACAGCGTGGGCGAAAGCAGGCGAGCCAGAGGCGAGGCCAGCGATATATTCGTTAGCACCAGACATATGGCTATTGTCATCTTGCGCGCCGGTGTGAACGCCTCAAGCATGTAAAGGAAGGCAAGACTCGACAATGGAGCTGCGGCAATGCCGCTGACAAAACGAATGATGATGGCCGATTGCAAATCTGTGACCACCAGATGCAGCAGCGATACAAGCACGAAAATTGCCAAGCTTAACTGGGCAAAATTTCGCAAGCCATACTGATTTCTGATCTTGATAAGTGCAATCGACAGGCTGACATTGGGTGCCATATAGGCAGCGATCAGCCAGGTGGTTTCGGTGTTTGTTGCACCGAGATAGCCCTGAATCTGCGGGATATTTGTAGCGATCAGATTCATTCCAAGGCCCTGCGTCATCGATAGCAGAGTTGACGCGCCAATATAGGCAGCCGAGCGGAGCGGATGCATAGGAACGGGCGCCGCAGGGGGAGGCGGTGCAGTCTTGATCGGATCATAACCGACAAACTCAGCTTCGGGGAGCATGTGGCTCAGTCCCTCTCGTCGAGTTCGTTGATATTGCGGTTAATTGACCGAAGGACATCTACTGTGTTCTGCAGGTCTTCGCTCTCGATACCCGCCAGGACATCAGCGCGCAGCTTTTGGGCAAGATCATTGACCTTTTTTGCTAATGTCCTGCCGGTCACCGTGATGTGAATTTCCTTGGCGCGCCGGTCCCCTTCTGCCTCTTTGCGTTGAATGAATCCCTGACTCTCAAGACCGTCAAGCAAGCGCACCATGGTGGGTGTTTCTATATCCAGCTCTTCTGCAAGCTCCTTTTGATTGAGCACTGCAAGCCTGTCGAGCAGCAACAATGTCCGCGCTCTGGCTTGTGTCAGTCCTAATTCTTTCACACGCGAATCAAAATGCGTGCGCAGCTTTCGGCTGGCTCTGCCCAATTCGTCCACAAAAATGAAATGTAAGCCACGATGTGCCATAAGATAGCTATATAATAAGTAGGTTGCTAATTATTAATGTGCGATATAACTCCAAATGGATTGGATTTCAAGGTCGTGTCAACGTAGATCGAGACGCAGGAGTTCGTCCGTATAAGATTTGCCGTCGATACGCAGGGCATCCTTCTCCACGCCGAACACCTCAAAACCCAAGCTGAGATAGAGCGTGCGGGCTGTAATATTGGCAGCCATGACGGTCGCGTGTAATGTATCAACGTGATTTCGAGCGTAATCGATAACTGCCAGCGTCAGTCTTTTTCCGAGCTGATGCCCGCGCCATCTCTCATCCACATAAACACCCCAAAGCAAACCCTTGTGTTTTTGCTTTGTCTTGGAGTTTGCGGCAAAGCCTGCAACGCCGATCAGTTCACCTTCAGCAAATGCACCGAAAACGGCGTTTGGCAGAGCGTCAAGGCGGCAGCGAATTTCGGCCATGTCGAGATCGGCCTCTTCTTCATAGCTTGAGCCGAATGCTTCCGGCGCCGCTTGCAATCCATGTAAGCGCAGTCGCTGGAATTGCTCTGCATCCTTCCTGTTCAATACCCGGATCGAAATATTCATATTCGGACTCCAAATATCACATCATGACAGGCAGATGACGAATGTCGCCATGTTTACAAAGAGATATCCACATAAGAGTTGAATGAAAATGAAAATAGAACTCCATTCCGCCTTATTTCAGATAGAGTGGATTCGAGGGGCCACTTGAGTACCTAGGAGAGGATTAAAACACATGAAGAATAAATTTGTTATCGCGTTGGCAGCTGTATCGTTGTTTGCTTTGGCTGGCTGCGGTGAAAGCGAGCAGAAGACCGAAACGCCACCTGCTACAACTGAAGCACCAGCTCCAGCACCGGCGCCGGCTCCAACAGCGGTTGAACCAGCAAAGCCAATGACTGCTCAAGACGCGATGAAGACCATTAAAGAGCAGGCTGCAACCATGACTGCTGAGCAAAAGCAGGCTGCCGTCGAAACCGCCCGCAAGGCAGCTGAAGAAGCCGCAAAAGCGGCGGGACAAACAGCCGATCAGGTTAAAGCCGCTGCCGACGCAGCTGAAAAAGCCATCAAGGACGCGCTTGGCGTTCAATAAAATTCAATTGGCAGGTCCGGCAGGCCTCATGTTTGCCGTACCTGCGCCCATCTATGTCAAACAGTTTTGATGCATAATTATCTCTCTCGCAATTGCGAAAAACTTTGAATAAAATAGAGCCATGTCTATTTGGCGCCGCATCAGCGATTTCATCACCACCACAGCAGTCGATGCATTCTCCAGCATTATCGAGGCTGTACGTACCGCATTTGAAGGCGATCCCGAAACGCGGCGACGCGTTGCGTTTTCGATAGCAATGATTGCCTTGTCGGCCAAAATGGCCAAGGCAGATGGCATTGTATCGCAAGCCGAGGTTAATGCGTTCCACGACATTTTTCATGTGCCTGAGCAGTATCAGGACCAAGTCACCAGATTATATAATCTGGCAAAGCAGGATGTCGCGGGTTACGAGGCCTACGCAACGCAGTTGGCTTCACTTTGCGGTTCCGGTCACCGGAACTGTCAAATGCTGGAAGATGTTCTTGATGGGCTTTTCCATATTGCCAAGGCCGATGGCGCATTGCACGACAAGGAATTGACATTTCTCGGCACGGTTGCGGAAATCTTTGCCCTTGATGAGGAAAAGTTTGACCGTGTCCTTGCGCGGCATGTCGGGCGTGGACAGGCAGACCCATATCTGGTCTTGGGTCTGGCGCGGAATGTAAATTTTGAGACTGCGCGCAAGCAGTATCGCGCGCTGGTTAGAGAAAACCATCCGGATATGTTGATTGCCCGAGGTGTGCCGGAAGAATTCATAGCTATCGCCAATCAACGTATAGCGGCTATCAATGCGGCTTGGGAACAAGTCGAAAAAGACCTGAAGGCATATGAACGCGTTTAAGCCCGATCATTTAAACGTGGCAGTTCACGCGTCGCCAAATTTCGGTCCCCGCAAGGATGGCAAGCGCCCGCATATTCTTATCCTGCATTATACTGGCATGGAGACGGGCGAAGCTGCCGAAAACTGGCTGGCAAACCCGGAAAGCGAAGTTTCCGCGCATTATGTCGTGCATGAAGACGGCAGGATCGTGCAATTGGTTTCCGAAAGTGAGCGCGCTTGGCATGCCGGAAAGGGCTCGTGGAAGGGCGAAACGGATATTAATTCTTGCTCAATCGGGATTGAAATCGTCAATGGCGGCCCGCTACTTGGATTCCCGGTGTTTCCGGGCGAACAGATCGACGCGGTTATCGACCTCTGCAAAGGCATAATCTCGCGCAATGGAATTCGCCCTGAAAATGTCCTTGCTCATTCAGATGTCGCACCTGCACGCAAGATCGATCCCGGCGAGAAATTCCCTTGGCCAGTGCTATTTAATTCCGGCGTGGGGCATTGGGTCGATCCGGCTCCGGTGCGCGGTGGTCGGTTCTTTTCTGCTGGTGATCAAGGGCAGCCAGTGGAGGCTTTGCAGTCCATGCTGGCTCTTTATGGCTACGGCGTACCTATTGATGGGGTCTTCGGAAATGCGACCGAATTGAGTGTTTTGGCCTTCCAGCGCCATTTTCGGCCGGCAAAAGTGGACGGAGTCGCGGACATGTCAACCATTGAAACGCTGCACAAGCTACTTTCTGCACTCCCGGCATTGTCAGCATAACGTATTGAACGTTAAAGCCTTTTCTGAGGGAAATTGTGCGATGCAGCATATATATTACAATGGGTTACACAAAGTTATTTGATGTATCAATATTCGGCTGCATTGGGCCGTCACATCCTAGCCCAGTGTTTCGGGCAGCCCATTTTGGATTTTTGGGCTCGGAACGTTCCCGGCGCGCATCTTTCGTGCGGCCCAAGAAATTAAACGGAAAACGATGACAAATAGATTTGGTATGATTTGCGCCCTTGTTGGGGCGGTGGCTTTGTTTGGTTCAAATTCAGCATTCAGTAAACCGGTCGAGGCCCAGCCGACAAACCTGGCAGATTATCTGAAGGCAAAGCGTGTTGAAGCCGACAAGAAAAAAACGACCGAAAAAACTGCAAAGAAGGTTGATGGAAAGAGCCAGGGCAAGAAGGTAAGTGCCAAGGTTTCATCCGGTAAAAAGGCTGCAGTAAAAACTCAGCGTATCTCAAAAAAGATTTCTGGTTCCAAGCGTCCGGTCGTTCAGGCAAAAGCCCGTTTCAAGACCACGACGGTAAACAGCCGCATTGATACAATGACAACCGGCAGCATTGCATCTGCCGCCTCTGCTGGTGGTTCGACCAAATATTCCAGCATCATCTCTTCTTACGCAGCGTCTTACGGTGTTCCGATTGCACTTGCTCATGCGGTCGTCCGCGTGGAAAGCAACTACCGGGCTGACATGACTGGCCGTGCTGGTGAGGTTGGTTTGATGCAGATCAAATATTCGACGGCAAAGGGCTTGGGCTACACAGGTAGCCGTCAGGCGCTCTATAATCCCGATACGAATATTCGTTGGGGTATGAAGTATCTTGCCGGAGCCCATAAGCTTGGCAATGGCACGACTTGCGGCACGATCCTGCGCTATAATGCAGGGCACGGCGCCACCCGGATGAATCCGATTTCGGCCAATTATTGTGCCAAGGTCAAACTGCAAATGGCGGCCAACTAAGCATTCGCTTGTTGCTTTGAGGAAGGCTGGATGACTATCCAGCCTTTTTTCATTTGCCTTTTCTGGAAGATAGGCATTTATACGGGCGCCAGCTGGCCGGGCAGCCGCGCATGTCATAAGCCGAAAGGCGGCATGTGAGGAAAGTCCGGGCTCCAGGGAAACACGGTGCCGGATAACGTCCGGCGGGGGCGACCCTAGGGAAAGTGCCACAGAAAGGAAACCGCCCCGTCTTTCGTTGTGCCGCGTCTATAATGGATGGGACACAAGGAATGACGGGGTAAGGGTGAAAGGGTGGGGTAAGAGCCCACCGCGCAACTGGTAACAGGGGCGGCAAGGCAAACCCCACCGGGAGCAAAACCGAATAGGGACGGCGTGCCTGACGAAAGTCAGGCGATCAGTTTCCGGGTCAGTCGTCCGGGTAGGTTGCAGGAGGCGGATGGCAACATCCGTCCAAGATGAATGGCTGCCGCGCCGGATGCAAATCCGGCCATACAGAACCCGGCTTACAGGCCAGCTGGCACTTTAAACTCTGCGATTATTTATCATTCTCCCCGTAAGGGAGGGGACTGGTTTGCGATTCCTAACGCTTCATTAAGCTTAATGATGGATAAATTCAGAATCGCCGGAAGTGTGCTTGGTTTTGCCAGCTACTTCCATCCTGTGTACTCTAATCCCATTGACGCCCATAGTGCCCCATGATATCGATTGATTTCATCAGTAGCGTTCAGTCGACACGGTGTTTCCCGACATTGGATCTTGCCATGCAGGGCCGGCATTTCGCCGGAGTTTCGACGCGCGCTTATGAGATTCTGTCTCCTCGGTTGCAGGGAGAGGCAGGGGCAGAACGATCAGAGACCCTTGAGGTCAGAACGGCGGGATTAAGCTTTGAACCGGTTCCTCGGGCATATGACGAACAGGATCGACGCAAAGGGGCGGGTTTCCGTTCCGGCTCAGTTTCGTCTGATTGTGCAGTCCGCCGGTCATACGGAGCTTTATGCCCTGCGCTCTCTTCATCTTCCTGCTCTGGATGTGGGCGGACCGGAACTGTTGACCCGATTCGACAAAAAGCTGGAAAGCGAAGATCCGTTTGCGGAGACAGCGGACGATATGTCGTTTTATCTTCACGCGGACGGCGGCTTCCTCAAATTGGACGCAGATGGGCGGATTACGGTGACGGATTTCCTGCGGGAACATACGGGCATCTCCACAGATGTGACCTTTGCGGGGGCGAATACGCATTTTCAAATGTGGCAGCCGGATCAATTCGAAGCGCATCGCAAAACAGTTCGGGCCCGGCTCGCGGAAAAACGCCGTCTGGAGGCGAATTGATGACCGGTTCTGACGCGGATAATGGCTCAAAAAACGCAGATGATCGTCATGTCCCGGTTCTGCTTGATGAAGTCATTGCTGCCTTGCAGCCGGAAAAAGGCCAGCGAATTATCGATGGAACCTTTGGAGCTGGTGGTTACACCAAGCGTATTCTTGAAACGGGCGCTGACGTAACGGCAATTGATCGCGATCCCTCTGCGATCGAAGCTGGCCGTGCCCTGGAAAAAGACTACGCGGGAAGGCTGACCCTCGTTCAAGGCACCTTTTCGACGCTGGATCAGGTTGCTCTTCTGGGTGCTCCCGATGGCATTGTTCTTGATATCGGTGTTTCGTCCATGCAAATTGACGAAGCCGAGCGTGGCTTTTCTTTCCAAAAAGATGGACCACTCGATATGCGCATGTCGAGTTCGGGTCCGAGTGCTGCTGACGTGGTCAATCGTCTCAAAATTGGCGACCTCGCGCGCATTTTCAATTTTCTTGGCGAAGAGCGTAACGCGGGCCGTATCGCCCGTATGATCGACAAGCGGCGTGCGACGGAGCCGTTTCATCGTACCCGCGATCTGGCCAATGCAATCGAAGCTCTGGTTGGTCGAAATCCGAAAGTTCCGATTCATCCGGCGACGCGTGTCTTTCAGGCGCTGCGTATTTTTGTGAATGATGAGCTCGGCGAATTGGTGCGCGCATTGCACGCGGCTGAACGTGTGTTGAAGCCCGGCGGACGGCTCGTTGTTGTAACATTCCATTCGCTTGAAGATCGCATCGTTAAACGCTTCTTTGCAGATCGTTCAGGCGCAGGCGGCGGCTCGCGTCATTTGCCGCAGGTCGAGCAGCGCCGCGCCACATTTACCCCGGTTGGCAAGGGGATCGTTGCGCCGACAGAGGCGGAGGCGGCGCGCAATCCGCGGGCACGTTCCGCCAAGCTTCGCGCAGGCATCCGCACGGATAGTGCGCCGCTTGTCGAAGATCATGCGATTTATGGTTTGCCTAATCTGCCCATATTTCATGAAACCCAGTCTCAGAAGAAAATGGGGAGTTGACCAGTGCTGCGTACCTTCGACATCATTTTGATCGGGTTGATGATAGCGGCGGCGTCGATAACCTATAAGATCAAGCACGACGCCGAGAAGCAGATGAATCAAGTGACGAAGCTTGAGCGCATGATCTCGGATGAGAACGATACGATTGATCTCTTGAAGGCTGATTGGAGTTTGCTCACCCAGCCAAACCGTTTGCAAAAACTGATAGAGACCTTCCAGGGTCAGCTTGATCTTCAACTCGTTGAAGCCAATCAGATTATAGACATCAATGATCTGCCCCAACCAAAGCCGGTTGTTTTTGACTCTGTCGCAGACATCATCACCGAAGCCAGCGCCAAGGACTTGAAGCCGGATTCTACGTTGACCGGCAGCGTGGCAAAAAAGGCTAATCCCGCACCAAAAGGAGCTGCACAATAATGGCTGCTGTTTGGATCAAGCGGAAGAAGATCGATCTGGAGTCTGGAACTGCACCGGCCTTTGCCGTGGATGCAAAAAAGAAGAAATCAGGCAATCGCGCGCGCAACCGTGTTGTCATGGCCATTGCTTGCTTCATAGGCATATATAGCGTCATCGGCGGAAGACTGATCTATTACGGGATTCAGGAAGATACGACCGGATATAATGGCCCAACTGGTACGGTGCTGGCTGCGCGACCGGATATTCTTGATCGAAATGGCGAAGTCTTGGCAACCGATATCAAGACGAATTCGCTTTATGCTGAACCGAAGAAGATCATTGACCCTGATGAAGCCATTGAGCTGCTTTCGACAGTGCTTCCTGATCTCAATTTCGAGCAGACCTACAGCCGGCTGAAAAGCAAGGCAGGATTTGCCTGGTTGAAACGTGGCCTGACGCCACAGCAAAAGAGCCAGATCATGGCTCTGGGCATACCTGGCATCGGTTTTCGCACGGAGAAGGCACGGTTCTATCCAGGTGGTCCTACCGCTTCGCATATTCTCGGTCTCGTAAATATCGACAATCAGGGCATTGCCGGTATGGAGAAATATATCGACGAACATGGCCTGTCGGATCTGCGGGACGCAGGACTTGCAGACAGCCGGTCGCTTGAGCCCGTCAGGCTTTCGATTGATCTGCGTGTGCAGCATGTGGTGCGCGATGTGGTTGTTCAGGCCATGCAGAAATATAGCGCCATCGCCGCTGGTGCAGTCGTATTGAACGTCAAGACTGGCGAAGTTCTAGCCATGGCATCGGCCCCGGATTTTGACCCGAATAATCCATATAATGCTCTGGAAAAAGACCGGCTTAACCGCATGTCTGCCGGTGCCTTTGAGATGGGTTCGACAATCAAAAGCTTTACCACGGCAATGGCGCTGGATTCCGGCAAGGTCAATTTGCAAAGCACATTCGACGCGCGCCGCCCGATCACTATTGGCCGCCAGACGATCCGGGATTTCCATGGCAAGGGCCGGGTTCTTACCCTGCCTGAAGTGTTCATTTACTCATCCAATATCGGGTCGGCAAAAGAGGCCGATGTTGTTGGCATTGACGGTCATCGTGAGTTCCTGCACCGCATGGGCCTCCTTGACCGTATGGTGACAGAGCTGCCGGAAGTGGCCCGGCCAATGGAGCCAAAAGTCTGGAAGAAAGTGCATTCCATCACTATCGCATTCGGTCATGGTATGGCGACGACACCCTTGCAGACTGCGGTTGGAGCGGCTGCTCTCATGAATGGCGGTCGCCTGATGCCTCCGACATTCCTGCCGCGTACCATGGAAGAAGCCAATAAAGTCGCCAAACAGGTCGTGAGCGAAAAGACCAGCGAAGATATGCGTTATCTGTATCGCCTGAATGCTGAAAAAGGTTCCGGTGGTTCGGGTAATCGCGCAACGGTGCCTGGCTATCGCGTTGGCGGTAAAACCGGGACAGCGGAAAAAGTCGTCAATGGACGGTACTCCAAGGATGTCAGGTTCAACGCGTTTGTCGCCGCATTTCCGATCGATAAGCCTGAATATGTGGTGTTGACGATTGTAGACGAGCCGAAGGCCGAGGCAGGTAAAATCGGCGCTACTGCCGGTTTCAATGCAGCGCCTATGGTTCAGGAAATCATCCGCCGTTCAGCCTCTTTCTTGGGCGTGCAGCCGGATTTCAACGAAGAACAAATATCTGCTCCAATGATGGTGAACTTTAACCAATAACACTCGGAAAACGAATCAATAAGAGGCGTTTTTCAACCGAACTCATGGGAAAGAACAGGTTCCGGTCCGGCCATGAAATTGAAAGAATTGAACGGCATCCCTGCCTTGGCAATCTCCGAATTTGGGGAAAGAGCCATCACTGGTCTGACATCGGACTCCCGACAGGTTCAGAAGGGATACGTTTTTGCCGCCCTCAAAGGGGTAAAGGCTGACGGGATAGCCTATGCTCAGGATGCTGTAAAAAGAGGCGCGTCGGTTATCATCGCGTCGAGTGGCGCCAAGCTTGGAAATATTGGTGCGCCGATCATTTATGTTGACGATCCGCGCCGTACACTGGCGCTTGCCGCGGCGAGTTTTTATGGAAGCCAGCCTGATGTGATGGTCGCTATCACCGGGACGAGCGGGAAAACCTCTGTTGCCTCCTTTACGCGGCAGATCTGGGCGCAGGCAGGTTTCGCATCCGCCAGCATTGGCACTACAGGCGTCATCTCGCCGACACGCGATGATTATGGTTCTCTGACAACGCCGGATCCGGTTGAACTCCACAAGCTGTTGAGTGAACTTGTGGAGGAAGGCGTTACCCATGCGGCTATGGAAGCGTCATCTCACGGTCTCGATCAGCGCCGTCTTGACGGTGTAAAGCTCACAGCCGGTGCGTTCACCAATCTCGGCCGGGATCATATGGATTACCACCCCACGGTCGAAGAATATCACGCGGCCAAGCTGCGGCTTTTCACAGAACTCCTGCCGAAAGATGCGCCCGCGGTCATTTTTGCCGACGATCCTTTTTCCAAGGCGACAATCGCCGCAGCGGCGGAAGCTGGCTGCAAAGTATTGACTGTCGGTCGCAAGGGCGAATTCATATCGCTGAAGCGGGTTGAACATGAACGTTTCCGCCAGCACGTTGAAGTGCATATTGCGGGCGAGATTTATGAAATAACATTGCCGCTCGCTGGTGATTTCCAGGTCGCCAATGGGCTCGTTGCTGCGGGTCTTGCCATCGCAACGGGCGTTCCGGCAGCAGCGGCGATGCGTGGCCTTGAGCGCCTCAAGGGCGCTCCGGGACGGCTTGATCTGGTGGGGGCGACGGAAGAAGGCGCGCCCGCCTATGTTGATTATGCGCACAAGCCTGATGCGCTTGAAAATGTACTGACGTCAGTGCGCCCATTTACGACTGGCCGCGTTATCGTGGTCTTTGGTTGCGGTGGTGATCGTGACAAGGGCAAGCGTCCGATGATGGGCGAAATCGCTACGCGGTTAGCAGATGTCGTTATCGTTACGGACGACAATCCACGCTCTGAAGTGCCCGCAACCATACGCGCCGAAATTCTCGCGGCTGCTCCCGGAGCCCGCGAGATCGGCGACCGGCGCGAAGCTATCCGCGAAGCCGTTGCAATGATGAAGTCGGGCGACACCTTGATCGTTGCGGGAAAAGGTCATGAAGAAGGCCAGACTGTCGGCGACGTCGTGCTGCCATTTTCGGACCACGTTGAAGTAGCTCAGGCATTGAAAGACCGTATACCACAGGAGGGCGGTATATGAGTCTTCTATGGTCTTCCGATGCCATGATCGCCGCCATGAATGGCAGGCCGGTCGGTAAACTTCCGGAGGGCATCACCGGCATTTCCATCGATACGCGGACATTGCGCGATGGCGAGGCGTTTTTCGCAATCAAAGGCGACGCCTTGGATGGTCATGACTATGCCACCGCCGCAATTGCAGCGGGTGCGGCGCTTTTGGTCGTTGCAGAGGCCAAATTGCCTGCTCTTGGCAAGCTGAAAGCTCCTATGATTGTTGTGGACGATGTTTTGGCCGCCATGACGCGGCTTGGCATTGCCTCGCGCGAGCGCTCTCACGCACAGATTATTGCGGTAACTGGCTCCGTCGGCAAGACGACAACAAAAGAAGCACTGCGTCACGTTCTTTCCGAAGTCGGTAAGGTTCATGCCTCGGTTGCATCGTTTAATAATCATTGGGGCGTGCCCCTGACGCTTGCACGCATGCCGCAGGACACGGATTACGGCGTCTTCGAAATCGGAATGAACCATGCCGATGAGATTCGTCCGCTGGTTAAAATGGTGCGCCCACACGTGGCGATCATTACATTGATTGCTCCGGCACATCTTGGCCATTTCAAAAACCTTCAGGAGATTGCGACAGCCAAGGCGGAAATTTTTGAGGGCCTGCTGCCCGGTGGCTATGCTTTGCTCAATCGCGACGACAAGCACTACAAGTTTCTGGAGAAACTTGCGCTTGAAGCCGGTGTCGAGCACATCAAATCCTTTGGTGAGAATGCCAGGGCTGATTATCGGCTGATGAAGCTCAAACTGCACGACGCCTGTTCGTGCATGACTGCGCGGCTTGCCGGCGAAGAGGTTGTCGCAAAAGTTGGCGCACCTGGCCGCCACATCGTTCAGAACGTTCTGGCGGTGCTCGGTGCTGCACATCTCACAGGCGCTGATATGGCCAAAGTTGCCTTGGCGCTTTCATCGCTTCGCGCTGAAAGCGGACGTGGTGAGAGACACACGCTTGAGATCGCAAAGGGCACATTTACGCTAATTGACGAGAGCTATAATGCAAATCCCGCATCAATGCGCGCAGCTGTCGAACTTCTCGCGTCTGCAACCCCGACAGGCAAAGGGCGCCGTATTGCCGTTCTAGGCGATATGCTGGAACTGGGAAAACAATCGCCCAGGCTGCATGCCGAGCTATCGTCAGTTATTGCGGCAAACAATATCAACATGGTTTTTCTCGGCGGACCGGAGATGGCGGCGCTGAAAGCAGCCATGCCGGTTGAAATTCGTGCCGAATACAGGCAGAGCGTGGAAGAGTTGCAACCGCAATTGCTGAATACGATCAGAGCTGGTGACGTGATCATGATCAAGTCGTCCAAGGGGACCGGCTTCTCCCAGATCGTCAAAACGCTCTTGCAGAAATATAACACCGCCGAACCTCTCGCTCCTGCCGAGTGAGCCTGCGGGGGATGGGGAAAGGGCACTAATCAATGCTTTATTATCTTGCCGGCCTGGCGGAACAGCTACAGTTTCTCAACGTGTTTCGTTATATCACGTTCAGGACCGGCGGGGCGCTGATTACCTCCGCGCTCATTGTTTTCCTTTTCGGGCCACGGATCATTGATTCCTTGCGCGTCCGTCAAGGTCGCGGCCAGCCAATACGCGCAGATGGCCCACAGACCCACTTCAAGAAGGCCGGTACGCCAACAATGGGCGGACTGATGATTATGACGGGCATTATCATTTCATCATTACTCTGGGCCAACTGGTCCAATATTTATGTATGGGTTGTGCTGCTCGTCGCCTTGGGTTTCGGTGCAATCGGCTTCTATGATGATTATCTGAAGGTCAGCAAGCAGGCGTCCAAGGGTTTTTCCGCCCGCGCGCGTCTTGGCATCGAATTCCTTATTGCAGCCATTGCCGGTCTGACGATCATGTGGGCAGGGCAGGAGCCTTTCTCCTCGTCACTCACATTTCCTTTCGCCAAAGAGTTTATACTCAACCTTGGAATTTTCTTCGTTCCGTTTGCAGCCTTCGTCATGGTTGGCGCGGGCAATGCAGTGAATTTCACCGACGGTCTTGATGGTCTGGCAACAGTCCCGGTCATGATTGCTGCTGCCTCCTTCGGCGTCATTGCCTATCTGGCGGGTAACGCGATTTTCGCGGACTATCTGCAGATTCACTTCACTCCCGGCACGGGTGAACTCGCCGTAGTGCTCGGTTCTGTAATCGGAGCGGGGCTCGGCTTCCTCTGGTTCAACGCGCCGCCTGCTGCGATTTTCATGGGTGATACAGGTTCGCTGGCCCTTGGCGGATTGATCGGCGCTGTCGCTGTCGCTACCAAGCACGAGATCGTGCTTGCCATTATCGGCGGCGTTTTCGTCATGGAAGCCATGTCCGTGATCATCCAGGTTGCCTCGTTCAAAATGACGGGAAAGCGGGTTTTCCTTATGGCGCCGATCCATCACCATTTTGAAAAGAAGGGCTGGACCGAAAGTCAGGTCGTGATCCGTTTCTGGATTATTGCCGTGATCCTCGCGCTCATCGGTCTTTCAACTCTGAAACTGAGGTAGGGCTGCAAGTATGATATCTGCCCACTCCATGAAGGACAAAACCGTCGCGCTCTTTGGGCTCGGCGGTTCGGGCATTGCAACGGCCCAAGCCATTATTGCTGGTGGTGCGAGGGTTATTGCGTGGGACGATAATCCTGACAGCGTAATGCGCGCCCAAGCCGCAGGCGTTACAACCTCTGATTTGCGTAATGTCGATTGGAAACAGTTTTCCTCTTTTGTCTTGTCCCCAGGGGTCCCATTGACCCATCCGCGTCCGCATTGGAGCGTTGATCTTGCGCGGGCAACCGGGGTCGAGATTATCGGTGACATAGAATTATTCGTGCGGGAGCGTAATCTTGTCCTCGCAGATAGCCCGGGTGCGGAGATACCGTTTATCGCCATCACCGGCACGAATGGGAAATCCACTACTACTGCTCTTATCGCCCACATCATCAAATCATCGGGTCGCGACGTGCAACTTGGCGGCAATATTGGCACAGCAATCATGACGCTGGATCAACCGGAAAACGGGCGTATCTATGTGGTTGAATGTTCTTCATACCAGATCGATCTGGCGCCTTCGATCAATCCGACTGCGGGTATTTTATTGAACCTTACACCGGATCATCTGGATCGCCACGGCACCATGCAGCACTATGCCGAGATCAAGGAAAGACTGGTGGCGGGAAGCCAAACTGCGATTATTGGCGTTGATGACAGTTTTTGCGCTGCAATTGCCGACCGGCTGGAACGCGCTGGAAAACGTGTCGCGCGGCTTTCCAAGCGTATGCCCATAGCGGAAGGTTATTTTGCTGAAGGAAGCCAGTTGTTCCATGCCCATGACGGTGTGACGACGGCAATTGCTTCGCTTGAAGGGATAGGGTCGCTGCGCGGCGAGCACAATGCGCAAAATGCTCTTGCAGCTTTTGCCGCGTGCCGTGCGGCTGGTCTGTCGGCTGAAGAGATCAATGCTGGTCTGAGAACGTTTCCTGGTCTTGCTCATCGCATGGAGCAGGTTGCCAAGCTAGGCTCGACACTCTTCGTCAACGACTCCAAGGCGACAAATGCCGAAGCTGCAGCGCCTGCATTGTCTTCCTTTCCACGTATTTACTGGATCGCTGGTGGGCTGCCTAAAGAAGGCGGCATCGCTTCGCTGTCGGGTTTCTTTCCGCGTATCGCTAAAGCCTATCTCATCGGCGAAGCTGCCCCGCAATTCGCGGCAACCCTTGGTGATACCGCACCTTATGAGATTTCCGGTACAATTGACGTTGCCGTTCGACATGCTGCATTGGACGCAAGCAAAGACGAAGCCGGCGAGCCTGTGGTTCTGCTGTCTCCTGCCTGCGCCAGCTTCGATCAGTTTCAGAATTTTGAAAAACGCGGTGAAGCTTTCCGCTCTGCCGTTCTTGCGCTTCAGGGCGCATCACCTATTGGGGGTCTGTAATGGTAAGTCGTATTGACCGTGGTCCCGTTGCTGAGTGGTGGTGGACGATTGATCGCTTTCTTCTGGCTGCATGTCTGAGCCTGATGGGCCTTGGCATTTTGTTGTCTTTTGCCGCAAGTCCCGCTGTTGCCGAACGCATCGGGCTTGAGAGCTTTTATTTCGTCAAGCACCAGTCCATGTTCATGGTTCCGGCTGTGATCGTCATGTTTGCGGTATCGTTTATGGCGCCAAGAACGATTAGGCGATTTGCGATCATCCTGCTCGCCGGTGCGATATTTGCCATGGTGCTTGCCCTGTTTTTCGGCATTGAAGTCAAAGGCGCACGCCGCTGGATTTCGCTCGCGGGCATATCGGTGCAGCCGTCCGAGTTCATGAAACCGGCATTTGTGATCGTTTGTGCCTGGCTTTTTGCCGAAAACGAACGCCGCAAGGATATCCCTGGCAATTTCTTTTCGATGGTTCTGTTCGGCGTTGTTGCTGCCTTGCTGATTGCTCAGCCCGATCTTGGTCAAACGATCCTGACTGCGGGTACATGGGGTGCCATGTTCTTCATGGCTGGTGTTCCGTGGATATGGATCATTGCTTTGGGCGGTCTTGGTGTGGCCGGGTTCTTTGGCGCTTATACGGTTTTTCCGCACGTTGCCGGCCGTATTGACCGCTTCATGACGGGCGAGGGCGACACGTTTCAGGTTGATGCCGGACGTGAAGCCATCATCCGCGGCGGCTGGCTCGGCCAGGGCCCAGGTGAAGGAACCATCAAGCGTATCATTCCGGACAGTCACACCGACTTCATTTTCTCGGTGACTGCCGAAGAATATGGAATCGCGCTCTGTCTCTTGATCGTTTTGATTTTCGCTTTCATCGTTATTCGCGGTCTGTCGATAGCCTTGAAGGAGCGTGATGACTTTACACGTCTTGCTGTGTCCGGGCTGGTGATCCTGTTTGGTTTTCAGTCCATCATCAATATTTCGGTCAATCTGCATCTTATGCCTGCCAAGGGTATGACGCTGCCATTTATCTCCTATGGCGGTTCTTCGCTTATCTCCGTGGCGATCTCGACCGGATTATTGCTGGCTTTGACCAGGCGCAGGCCAGAGGGGCGCCGCTCCGCAACTTTGGGAAATTCGCAGAGACCTGCCATGATGGGTGCAGGATAGCCAATGACTAAGGGAGTTATTTTTCTTGCCGCCGGTGGTACCGGCGGCCATCTTTTTCCGGCTGAATCGCTAGCTCACGATCTGATCGAAAGAGGTTGGGATATTCATCTTGCCACTGATGACCGTGCGCAGCGTTTTACCGGCCACTTTCCGGCAAGTCAGATTCATGTTGTTCGTTCCGCGACAATTGGCGGGCGAAACCCGGTCGCTTTGGCGCAAACATTCTGGAAGCTTTGGCTTGGCAACCTTGATTCCCGCAGATTGTTTCGCTCTTTAAAGCCCAAGCTTGTTGCCGGTTTTGGTGGCTATCCGACATTGCCGCCACTTTACGCTGCAACCGCGCTGAAAATTCCGACGCTCATTCATGAGCAAAATGCCGTGATGGGCCGTGCCAACAAAGCGCTTGCCACGCGCGTCAATGCCATCGCCGGAGGGTTCCTGCCCGATCACGGTGGGGCTTTTTCAAGCAAGACAATTGTTACTGGAAATCCTGTGCGCCCTGCCGTGCTCGCGGAGGTAGGCAAGCCGTACAAGGCATCGCAGGCACATCAGCCATTTCACTTTCTGGTTTTTGGTGGCAGCCAAGGTGCCCAGTATTTTTCGACGGCGATACCGGCAGCTATAAGTTTGCTTGCGCCGGATTTGCGGGCTCGCCTTGTCTTGACCCAGCAGGCCCGCCCGGAAGATGAGACACAGCTTCGCGCCGCCTATCAGCAGGCGGGGATCAAGGCTGATGTGGCGGTGTTTTTCACCGATATGGCACGCCGCATATCAGAATCGCACTTTGTTCTGTCCCGGTCTGGTGCTTCCACTGTTTCCGAAATCGCCGCTATCGGGCGGCCAGCCATCCTGGTGCCATTCCCGCACGCGCTCGATCACGATCAAGCCGCCAACGCGGCTGCGCTGCAGGCGGCAGGCGGAGCTGATGTCATCAAGCAGTCGGATCTTTCGCCGGAGCGTATTGCAGCGATCCTGACAAGCGCCATGAACGAGCCGACGCGTCTGGCATTTATTGCCGAAAAGGCACGTTCAACAGGCAAACCGGACGCGGCAAGGTTGCTTGGCGATCTCGCAGAGGCTATTGCAACCGGCCAAAGCGTCGAAGAATTCAAAAAAGGAGTGCGTCCATGAAGATGCCGCTCAATATAGGTCTGGTCCATTTTATCGGTATCGGTGGTATCGGCATGAGTGGCATTGCCGAAGTGCTGCATAACCTTGGCTATAAGGTCCAGGGGTCCGATCAGTCTGATAGTGCCAATGTGCAGCGTTTGCGTGAGAAGGGCATAGAGATATTCATCGGTCACGCAGCGCCCAATATCGGCGATGCAGAAGTCGTCGTGGTTTCGACAGCTATCAAAAAATCCAATCCTGAACTCATGGCGGCGCGCGAGAAATTATTGCCGATTGTCCGCCGTGCAGAGATGCTGGCCGAGTTGATGCGGTTCCGTCAGGCCGTAGCTATCGGCGGCACCCATGGCAAGACGACTACAACTTCAATGGTGGCAACGCTGCTTGATGCCGGCAAGCTCGATCCAACGGTGATCAATGGTGGTATCATCAACGCCTATGGTACTAATGCGCGCATGGGTGCTGGCGACTGGATGGTCGTCGAGGCTGATGAAAGCGATGGCACATTCCTGAAATTGCCGGCAGACATTGCAGTTGTCACTAATATCGATCCAGAACATCTTGATCATTACGGCACATTCGATCGGGTGCGTGAAGCATTTCGCCAATTTGTTGAAAATGTTCCGTTTTATGGCTTCGGCGTCATGTGTCTTGACCATCCGGAAGTTCAGTCTCTCGTCTCGCGTATCGAGGACCGGCGCGTTATCACCTATGGTGAAAATCCACAGGCCGATGTGCGTTTTGTCAATCTGGTTGTCGACGGCGCGAGTTCACGTTTCGATGTGCATATCGCCAAACGCAAGACCGGCGAAGTAACCGAGATCACGGGACTACATTTGCCGATGCCGGGCAGGCACAATGTATCAAACGCCACGGCGGCTATTGCTGTGGCACATGAACTGGGCATTTCATCGGCTGATATTAAAAAGGGCCTGTCATCATTCGGCGGTGTAAAACGGCGCTTCACGCATACCGGTTCCTGGAATGGCGTCGACATTTTCGACGATTATGGTCACCATCCGGTCGAAATCAAAGCGGTGCTGAAAGCCGCACGCGATTCCGCCAAGGGCCGCGTTATCGCTATTGTCCAGCCGCATCGTTTCACACGGCTTGCCAGTTTGTTCGATGAATTTGCCTCATGCTTCAACGATGCCGATACAGTTATCGTCGCTCCGGTTTATACCGCTGGCGAAGATCCTATCGAGGGCGTTACATCGGAAACATTGGTTTCGCGGATCAAGACAGCAGCGCACAGAGACGCGCGCTACATCAATGGCTCGCAGGAAATTGCTCCGTTGATCGCTGATATCGCCAAGCCGGGCGACTTTGTGATCTTTCTTGGGGCTGGCAACATCACACAATGGGCCTATGCCTTGCCAAAAGAACTGGCGGCGCTCTAGATTTGGCAGTTGCCCTTGAGAGGGTAGAGCTGCTGAAAGGATAAAATGTCTTCACTTGTTGATGGAGAAGCCCTGCTTTCGAAGCTGGGAGACCGTTTTGCTGGTTTGCGTGGACGGCTTACGCCCAATATGGGCATGGAGAAAGTGACCTGGTTTCGCGCAGGCGGGCCCGCTGAAGTCATGTTTCAACCCGCCGACGAAGAAGATTTGGCCGCGTTCCTGAAAGCAGTTCCAGAAGAATATCCGATTCTGACCGTGGGCATCGGCTCAAATTTGCTCGTGCGGGATGGTGGCATTCCGGGTTTCGTTGTGCGCCTTTCGGCAAAAGGTTTTGGTGAAGTAGAGCGCGTGGGCGAAACGCAACTGCGTGCCGGTACGGCGACGCCTGACAAGCGTGTCGCCTCTGCCGCTTTGGACGCGGGCATTGCCGGGTTCCATTTTTATCACGGCATACCCGGCGGAATTGGCGGCGCGCTGCGTATGAATGCCGGCGCCAATGGCGTTGAGACCCGTGAGCGTGTGGTTGAGGTGAGGGCGCTGGATCGCAAGGGCGAGTTGCATATCCTTTCCAATGCCGACATGGGTTATGCCTATCGTCATTCCGGTGCCGCCAGTGATCTGATTTTTACCTCTGCTCTTTTCGAAGGAATGCCGGGTGAGCGGCCGGAAATTCAGGCCGCGATGGATGCCGTCCAGCATCATCGTGAAACCGTGCAACCCATCCGCGAGAAAACAGGCGGCTCTACGTTCAAAAACCCTGAGGGCTCATCTGCCTGGAAGGAAATTGATGCGGCAGGCGGTCGTGGCTTGAGGATTGGCGGCGCTCAAATGTCGCCGATGCATTGCAATTTCATGATCAATACCGGTACGGCCAATGGCTATGAGCTGGAGACCTTAGGCGAAACGATCCGTTCGCGTGTCCTCCAAAACTCCGGAATTCGCCTGCATTGGGAAATAAAGCGGCTTGGTCTTTTCCGTCCGGGTCAGGAAGTGCACGAATTCATGGGGCAATTACTCTAGCCTGGTTCGACAGGGCTCACAATGAGGAAGTTGGTTGGATTGCATATTAGTCGCTGCCAACCTCGCAGGAAATAAACCTCCTGCAAATAATAACCTCCCTCATGGTGAGCTCGCGCGGCCTGAATCGCGCTCCTGACACATTTTTTTACACGAAATATCATTGTTGAATCATTGGGGACTTGTCAGCGAATCAACTCTCTGATTCTTTAGGGGCAAGCGTTAACTGATTTGAGTCGGCTGGTTCTGCCAGTCTTGGGTATCTGCGGTCCTGGCCGCCGGATGTGCGACGACTCATGCCTTTTTCCGCCCGCGCATGGCTGTGAGAATTTCGTGGGTTTTTAGTTTCCGGTCATGCGTCAGATGGGGATGTGTTTGAGGGGATGCCTTAATGGCGAAAAAGCATGTTGCGGTGCTGATGGGCGGATTTTCTTCGGAACGTCCCGTTTCGCTGTCGTCAGGCAATTCCTGCGCCGATGCCTTGGAGGCTGAGGGCTACACAGTCACCCGTGTAGATGTATCCCGCGATATCGCCAATGTTTTGCAAGAACTTAAGCCCGACATTGTGTTTAACGCCCTTCATGGCCCGTTTGGCGAGGATGGTACCATTCAGGGTATCCTCGAATATCTACAGATTCCCTATACCCATTCGGGTGTGCTTGCTTCCGCTCTGGCGATGAACAAGGAGCAGGCAAAAATCGTTGCCAAAGCCGCGGGTGTGCCTGTAGCTGAAGCGAAGGTGATGGATCGTTCCGAATTCACAGCCAAGCATCCGATGAAGCCGCCTTATGTCATCAAGCCAGTGAGCGAGGGGTCGAGCTTTGGCGTCGTTATCGTCAAGGAAGATCAGTCGCATCCGCCGCAGGTCGTTACCTCCGATGAATGGAAATTTGGCGGCTCGGTGATGGTCGAGCGCTACATTCACGGGCGTGAGTTGACATGCGCGGTGATGGGCGATGTTGCCATTGGGGTCTGTGAAATCATCCCGGTTGGGCACCAGTTCTACGATTATGATTCAAAATATGTTGCAGGCGGATCAAATCATGTGGTTCCCGCAAAAATTTCACTAAAAATTTACCAAAAAATACAAACACTGTCTCTCAAGGCGCATCAGGCAATTGGATGTAAAGGGATCAGCCGGTCGGACTTTCGTTACGACGACCGGTTTTCCGAAGATGGCGAGCTTATTTGGCTGGAGGTGAACACTCAGCCAGGCATGACTCCCACATCACTTGTACCTGATATCGCCAAAGCTGCGGGGCATACCTTCGGTGAATTGTTGAGTTGGATGGTGGAGGACGCATCGTGTTTGCGTTGAAGGGCAAAAATACGCACCGCCGCGGTGCTGCGCCGATGTCTTCGGACAGGTCGGTGGCTTTTGGCCGTTTTCGCATGGTCCTGCCAAAGTTTCTTCGCAAGCCCGTCCGTGTTTTCTTGCGGGTGGTAGATGGGGAAGTTTCTGTCCCGAATCACATCGGCACAATCGGAGCGGTCGCTTTCCTTGCATTGACCGGAGCCTATGGCGCGATCCTGGGTGGTCATGCGCCGGAAGTCGTCAAGGTTACGACATCCACGTTCGGCTTTGCCATCGAAGATGTAAAAGTTGTCGGCAATAAAGAAACATCCGAGATCGATATTCTCGGTGCACTTGGCCTTGACGGCGAAACATCACTGGTCGGTTTGAGCGCTTCTGATGCGCAGGCAGCTGTCGCTGGCCTTCCTTGGGTTGAGAGCGTGGATGTTTTCAAGGTCTACCCGAATACAATCCAGATCTCGATTCATGAGCGCACGGCATTGGCTGTCTGGCAGAATGGTACGGAACTGAACGTTATTGATGCCGATGGGCGGATCATTGTTCCTTTCACCGGCGGACGCAGTGCGCTCTTGCCGTTGGTCATCGGTGCGGGTGCCGATCAGCAGGTAAAACTTCTGATGGCGCAGATGGCTGCCTATCCGAAGATTGCCCAGGATGTTCGAGCCTATGCTCGTGTGGGTGATCGCCGCTGGGATCTCGTTCTCAAAAATGGCGTAACGCTTATGCTGCCTGAGCACGGCGTTTCTGAGGCCTTGGCCGATATCGCGGGCATGGAAGCAAAGGCAGGTCTGTTGTCTCGCGACATTGCCTCTGTCGATTTGCGGTTGGATGACCGCGTTGTTGTAAAGCTGACACCGGAAGCCATGGTGCAGCGTGTTGAGTATCTGAAGGCGCGCGATAAGGCGCCCAAGCGTTCGGAGAAGCGTGTATGAGTATTCTGAACGGAAAAAGCGCATCATCAGGAACGTCTTCCGCAAAACGGACGCGTTCCTTGACGGTTTTGGACATAGGTTCGAGCAAGGTGTGCTGCATCATTGCTCGTCTGCGTCCGCGCGAGGAAAGTGCGCATTTGCCGGGTCGCACACATCGCATTGAAGTTTTGGGTATCGGCCATCAGAAGTCGCGTGGCATCAAGTCTGGCGTCATTGTCAATCTTGACGCCGCAGAGCAGGCTATCCGCCTCGCTGTCGATGCGGCGGAGCGTATGGCTGGCCTGACGGTCGATTCGATGATCGTCAATATCTCGGCGGGGCGCCTGAAGAGCGAAAGCTTTTCAGCAAGCATCAATCTTGGCGGTCATGAGGTCGATCAGGCTGATATTCGCCGCGTGCTTGCTGCCGGTGCCAAGCAGGCTTTGGCAACAGAGCGTCATCTCGTTCACTCGCTGCCGATCGCTTACGGGCTTGATGGCGAGCGCGGTATCCGTGATCCGCTTGGCATGATTGGCGATACTCTTGGCGTTGATATGCATGTTCTGACCGCAGATGCGGCTCCACTGCGCAATCTTGAGCTTTGCGTCAATCGCTGCCATCTGTCCGTCGAGGCAATGATCGCCACGCCCTATGCAAGCGGTCTTTCTGCTCTTGTTGATGATGAAGCAGAGATGGGCGCTGCCTGCATCGATATGGGTGGCGGCACAACGACGATTTCGGTCTTCTCTGAAGGCAAATTCATTCATGCTGATGCAATCGCCATTGGCGGCAATCACGTGACCATGGATGTGGCTCGTGGCTTGTCGGCGCATATGGATGATGCGGAGCGCTTGAAGGTCATGCATGGTTCGGCGCTTCCAAGCGCTGCCGACGACCGTGATCTCATCAGCGTTTCGCCGCTTGGCAATGATGCCCGCGATGTTCCCAATCAATATCCGCGCGCAGTTTTGACGCGCATCATTCGTGCCCGTGTTGAAGAGACACTGGAACTGGCGCGCGACCGCCTCAATCAATCCGGTTACGGCCAGATTGTCGGCAAGCGCGTTGTTCTGACGGGCGGTGCAAGTCAGCTGGCCGGGCTGCCCGAAGTCGCCCGCCGTATTCTGGCTCGCAATGTACGAATTGGCCGTCCCCTGGGCGTTACGGGTCTTCCCGAAGCGGCAAAGGGTCCGGCTTTTTCTGCAGCGGTTGGTCTTCTGATCTATCCGCAGGTAGCAGGTATTGAAGAGCGTTCTGTAAAGGCCGGTTCATCATCGCTGATGACAGGTACGGGTGGGCGTTTTCAGCGTATCGGCCAGTGGCTGAAAGAGAGTTTTTAATTAATCGGGGAAACCCAAAAGAAATTACCGCAGCGGCGACGCGGTAAAGACAAAAAGGAACGGACAAATGAGCATCAATCTGCAAAAGCCGGACATTACCGAGCTTAAGCCCCGGATCACCGTTTTCGGTGTTGGCGGCGGCGGCGGCAATGCGGTCAATAACATGATCAATGCCGGCTTGCGCGGTGTTGAATTCGTTGTAGCAAATACAGACGCACAGGCATTGGCGCAGTCCAAGGCAGAGCGCCTGGTTCAGCTCGGCGCTTCGGTTACCGAGGGTCTGGGTGCCGGTTCGCAGCCCGAAGTTGGCCGCGCTGCCGCTGAAGAGTGCATTGACGAGATCAATGATCATCTTCAGGGTACGCATATGTGCTTTGTTACTGCCGGTATGGGCGGCGGTACCGGTACTGGCGCTGCCCCTGTCGTAGCTCGCGCTGCGCGGGAAAAGGGCATTCTGACAGTTGGTGTTGTTACCAAGCCGTTCCATTTCGAAGGTCAGCGCCGTATGCGCACCGCAGATATGGGCATTGAAGATCTGCAGAAGAATGTCGACACATTGATTGTCATTCCGAACCAGAACCTCTTCCGCATTGCCAATGACAAGACGACTTTCGCCGATGCTTTCGCGATGGCCGATCAGGTTCTTTATTCTGGCGTTGCCTGCATCACCGATTTGATGGTCAAGGAAGGCCTGATCAATCTCGACTTTGCTGACGTCCGTTCTGTCATGCGCGAAATGGGCAAGGCAATGATGGGCACAGGCGAAGCCTCCGGCGATGGCCGCGCAATGGCCGCTGCTGAAGCTGCGATTGCCAACCCGCTTCTGGACGAGACGTCCATGCGTGGTGCCAAGGGCTTGCTCATCTCGATCACCGGTGGTCGCGACATGACCCTGTTTGAGGTTGATGAAGCTGCAACTCGTATCCGCGAAGAAGTTGATCAGGATGCCAATATCATCCTCGGCGCTACTTTCGATGAAAGCCTTGAAGGCATCATCCGCGTTTCGGTTGTTGCCACTGGCATCGACAAGCAGGTTGGAGATGCGGCGCCAGCACCGATCGAGTTTCGCCAGCCGCTAAAGCCAATGCCAAAGCCGGCACCACAAGTAGTGGCCAAGGTTGAAACAGTGGCTCGTCCGCCTGTTCAGCAGTCGGTATCACCGGTCGCCGAGGCGGTGCGCAATGCAGGGCTTGATGTAGCGCAGCACGCACCACAGCCTGTCCAGCAGGAATTCCGTCCGCAGAGCCGCATTTTCCAGGCTCCTGCTCCGGAAGTATTTGATGCACCAGTCGCAGCAGCACCACAGGCGCCAGTCTATCAGCCAGCACCTCAGCCTGCACCGCAAATGGCTGAACCTGCACCGCAGCCAGTTGCACCACGCATGCCGAATGTTGCTGATTTCCCGCCGCTGGTTCAGGCTGAACTCAACGCCCGTGATATGGGGTCGCGTGACCATTCCCGTGATCAGGCTGCTCACGAAGCCCACGAAGACCGTGGCCCGATGGGTCTGCTCAAACGCCTTACCGCTGGTCTGACACGCCGCGAAGATGAGACTGCTCGTCTCGAGCCAGCTCAGCCTCGCGAACCAGCAATGCGCCCGGCAGAACCACGCCGTCCGCTTTCGCAAGATGCTTCCATTTATGCACCTCGTCGTGGACAGCTTGACGAACAGGGCCGCGTACAGCCGCAGGCGCGTCAGTCTTCGGAAGACGATCAGTTGGAAATTCCCGCATTCCTTCGCCGTCAGGCCAACTGATCTGACTGCAGTCATCTTCAAAACTCAAATTCCGCCATTGTCTCAATGGCGGAATTTTTCGTTTAATTCATTGAAAAATACTATAAACGACTTAGCTGATAGCCAGGCGCCGCACAGATGCGATGGATGACTACGAGGGTTTGTATTGCAGGATTTCCAGACCACGATTGCGAAACGCATTTCTGTCTCGGGCGCAGGTGTACATAGCGGCGCCCCGGTCACGCTTTCCTTTTTGCCTGCGGCAGTCAACACCGGCATTGTTTTCAATGTGATTGACAGCGCAGGTGTCCGCCACCCAATCAAAGCGCTGGTTTCGGAAGTTGGCGCAACAGACCTTTCGACCAAGTTGGCAAATGCTGAAGGTATCACCATCAGCACCATTGAGCACGTGATGGCGGCCATTGCAGGTTCTGGCATTGATAATATGGTGCTCGAGATTGATGGACCAGAAGTGCCCATCTTCGATGGATCATCAGCCGCTTTTCTGGAAGCCTTTGATGAAGCGGGGTTGAGCCAACAGTCGGCCAAGCGCCGCTATATCCGCATTCTTAAACCTTCGCGCGTAGAATCCGGCGCATCATGGGCGGAGTTCATTCCTTACGAAGGCACACGTTATGAAGTCGAAATTGACTTTGAAACGCCTGTCATAGGTCGTCAAAAGTTCGCGGGCGACATGGATGACGCGGTGTTCCGCAAGGAGATATCGCGCGCGCGGACATTTGGATTCATGCGAGACGTAGAAAGGCTCTGGGCCGCTGGCCTCGCGCTTGGATCATCGCTTGATAACTCCTTGGTCATTGGTGACGACAATACCGTCATCAACCCCGGTGGATTGCGGTATCCGGATGAGTTTGTTCGCCATAAGACATTGGATGCGATCGGAGATCTATCGCTGGCGGGCGCACCCTTTATTGGCTGTTTCCGCTCCTATCGAGGCGGGCATCGTCTCAACGCGAGCGCTGTGCGTGCTTTGCTCGCCGACCCGTCGGCTTTTGAGATTATAGAGATGCAGCACAGCGGTCCTGTGGGTGCAAGCAAGGCAGTCAGTGCTGCTTCAACCGTATAAATCATTTTTTTTGCGGTATTGAGTTGATGGATTGCAGCAGAATGGCCGCAAGCCGGGCTGTGGCTGGCTCAGGCTGCGCCTCTGACCGATGAAGCATCAAGCCGAGCGAGGGCAGGGATGGCAGCCCGTCCTCCTGCGGTCCCAGACGCTGTACCGTTGTTGGTAGTCCAAATGGCGTTCGTATCGTCACGCCCAGACCTGCAGCCGTTGCGGCCCACAATCCGGTCAGGCTTGGGCTGATAAATGACAGACGCCAGGGAATGCCGGCGCGATCCAGAGCGTTGACAGCGGCCGTGCGCAAAAGACATGGTGCTTCAAGCGAAATTAAAGGTAAGGGATCTCCGCCATTCTGCCAGTTTCTGGATTCTCCAGCCGGACCTATCCAGCACATTGGCACATCCAGGACATGTTCGTAATGCGGTGTTGTAGAGGCCCCGCTGCTCCATGCCAACGCGAGATCAAGACGTCCTGATGTAATCCGATCCAGCAGGTCGGCATTTCGTGTTACGCGCGCCTCAATGCGCACTTTAGGATGTGCTCGGGCAAATTGGCCAAGAACGTCGGTCAGCAGGCTTTCGCCAAAATCCTCCTGTAAGCCAAGCCTCACCCAGCCTTCGAGTTCACTTCCATGGACAGCCGTAATTGCCTCATCATTCAGATCAAGCATGCGGCGCGCATAACCGAGCATGGTTTCGCCAGCTTCGGTTAGGGCAAGTCCACGACCGGCTTTGACGAAGATGGCTGTCTCGGCTTGTTGTTCGAGCTTCTTTAGCTGAGCGCTGACTGCTGATGTCGAACGGCCAAGGCGCTCCGCTGCCTTGGCAAAACTGCCCAACTCCATCCCGGTAGAGAAGGTCCGCAGCACGTCCAGATCAAGTGTGATCTTTCTCATTTGAAACAATCCACATTTTTAGGACTATTAGTCCTGAATAATCTGATTTTCAGGATCATTGTGGGAGCTTATTGATATGGCGTCAAGCAATTCATGAAAGGAAGTCAAATGCCCTTTACCCGCATCTCCCTGCTGGAAGGTAAATCTCCTGAGTACCTCAAGGCGCTGTCGGACAGTTTCCATCAGGCAATGGTCGAAACATTCAACGTTCCCCTGACTGATAAATTTCAGGCCATTCATCAGCACCGGCCAAACGAACTCATCATTGATCCAACTTACTTCAGCGATGGTCGCTCGGATGATTTCGTTATCTTTACAATAACGATTGGCAAGCCGCGCGATACAGCTACCAAGCAAGCTTTCTACAAGCGCGTCGTCGAGCTTCTGGGTAAGTCGCCCGGTATTCGGCCGCAAGACATTATGATTGTGGTCAGCACATCGACACGCGACGAGTGGTCATTCAGCAATGGCGATACGCAAATGGTTGAGCCAGCTTGAGCGAGGTTAGCGAGATTATGAACAGTCCAAAGCGCTGCCCGCAGCAAATGACCGTTCGTCGGGCAGGCCAATCCATCGCACCGGCCCCCGCCAATATTTCCACGGCTCCCTTCTGGGCACAGATGTTGCTGGAAAGCGATGTGGATGGCGAAAATAATGTCATGCAAGCCTATGTCGAACCTGGTGTCATCACCAATTGGCACACACATCCTCGCGGACAGTTCCTCTATGTTCTGTCCGGCGTTGGGTTTGCCCAGTGCGACGGCGGTCCCATGGTTGAATTGCGCGCGGGAGATTGTGTCTGGTTTGCGCCGGATGAGCGCCATTGGCACGGAGCAAGTCCGACCAGCACTTTTTGCTACATCAGCATTCAAGCAACCCAGGATGGGACCGCTGTATCCTGGCTTGAACCCGTTATTCGCGAGGAGGCCGCGCAATGATTGCGATGCAGTATAGTTTTACGCTGCCTGCCGATTACGACATGGGCATTATCGATCGGCGCATCGCAGAAAAGGGGCCGTTGCTGGATAATTTCCCCAATCTTGCATTCAAGGCCTATCTGACAGCGCGACGCGACGACGAACAACAAATTCGTGAAAACCTCTATGCCCCGTTTTATGTGTGGCGGCACGAAGCTGGATTGAACGATTTTGTTTGCGGCAATGGCTTTGATGCGGTCAGCCAGTCATTCGGGCGGCCAAGCATTAAGACATGGATAGTATGGCAGGCAGAAATATCAGCTGCAATATCATCGGCTGCTTTCGCCACAAGGGAAATACTGCCGATAGAACCCTATTCATCGCTTGCGGATTTGCGATGCCGCGAAGCAGAAAAGGCTTTGGCCGATGTTGAAAAGGGCGGAGCGCTCGCTGCGGTTTCGGCTTTTGACCCTACTTGCTGGACGCAGATACGTTTTCGATTATGGAAAGAAGAGCCGAAATCAACAATAAAATCAGGCTTTCAAGCCTATAAAGTCGGTCATCTTTCTCTGCCAAAGGTCGACTAATTCCCGCTCCGCCACAAATTTGGACGATTGCATGGCAATAACATTGCTGATTCCTGTCGCTTGTGGTTTATGAACGCCCAACCGACGGTAAGATTGTCTATGTCTAGAGCATGGCGCGAAAACGTGATATCGGGTTTCGCGACAATGCTCTTAAATTATAATGTGGGGCCGGAGACAGCATGGCGAATAGCAGAACGCTTATCAGCGCAAGGTTTGGAAACGCAGGGTTTGGCGGAAAGGTCCGTGCAGCTCTTCTTCTTTTTCCGATTGCCGGCGCTGTTGCAATCTCGGGTTGCGCATCCAAGGATGATGATCTTGATCTTTCTGCCTATGTGGACACGATTGAGCCTGCCGACGTGCTTTACAATCAGGCTCTGGCAAATTTGAATTCGGGTCGCCTTGATGAGGCAGCCAAGAAGTTTGATGCGGTCGACCGTCAGCATCCTTACTCTGAATTTGCACGTAAATCTCTGGTCATGGGCGCGTTCGCTAATTACCGCAGCGGTAAATATGACGATGCCATCGCCATGACGAAGCGTTATATTGCCCTTTACCCGACGCAGCCCGAAGCTGCATATGCTTATTATATAACCGGCCTTTCCTATTACCGGCAAATTCCGGACATTACGCGCGAGCAGAGCATGACCCGCAGGTCGATTGCCGCGTTTCAAGAGGTCGTGCAAACCTATCCTGACTCTGAATATGTTGAAGACTCAAAAGCAAAGATCCGTTTCGGCCGCGATCAGCTCGCAGGCAAGGAAATGCAGGTCGGCCGCTACTATCTGGAGCGCAAGGATTACCTCGCATCGATCAAGCGTTTCCGTGGTGTCGTTGAACAATATTCCAATACCCGTCACATCGAAGAAGCGCTCGCGCGTCTCGTTGAAGCCTATTACGCGCTCGGCTTGACGAGCGAAGCCCAAGCTGCTGCTGCCGTTCTTGGTCAGAATTATCCTGACAGCGATTGGTACAAGGACAGCTACAAGCTGCTGCAAAGCGGTGGTCTCGAGCCGCGTGAAAATGCAGGCTCATGGCTTTCGAAAGCGGCTACAGCAATTACTGGCGGCAAAGAAGGCGCTTAAACTAGAACTCAACCTGAGCCATCATGCTTTCGCATCTGTCGATCCGCGATATTGTCCTGATTGAACGGCTCGACATCGAGTTCGGCGAAGGTCTGTCCGTGCTTACGGGCGAAACTGGCGCCGGCAAGTCCATCCTGCTTGATGCCTTGTCACTGGCGCTCGGCGCACGGGGCGATGCGTCTTTGGTCAGGCACGGTGCCGAGCAGGGGCAGGTTACCGCAGTTTTTGACGTCGCGGGCAGTCATCCGGCTCGTCTGCTTTTGCGTGAAAATGACATTGACGATGATGGCGATATCATTTTGCGGCGCGTGCAGAATGCGGATGGTCGTAGCCGGGTTTTTATCAATGATCAGGCCGCCAGCGTTACCATGCTCAAAGAGCTTGGACGGCGGCTCGTCGAAATTCATGGCCAGCATGATGATCGCGCGCTGATCGATATCGATATTCATCGCACATTGCTTGATGCCTTCGGTGCTTTGGAAACAAAAGCAAATCTGGTCCGGTCGCTGCACAAGAAATGGCGCGAGGCCGAACATGCTCTGGTTCGCCATCGGGCCAAGGTTGAGGCAGCGGCACGTGAAGCCGACTATCTGCGTGCTTCGGTGGAGGAGCTTTCCAAGCTCGATCCGGAACCGCAGGAAGAAGAGATGCTGGCGATAAAGCGCACAGAAATGATGCGCTCGGAAAAAATTGCCGGTGATGTCAATGAGGCCAATGATATTTTGTCAGGCAATGCCTCGCCGGTACCATCGCTTGCCAGTCTTGTTCGGCGGCTTGAGCGTAAAGTACCCGAAGCGCCGCATTTGCTTGAACCAGTCGTCAAAGCCATTGATGAAGCGCTGAATTTTCTGGCCGAAGCGCAAAATGGTATTGAGCAAGCAATTCGCGCGATCGACTTCGACCCGCGTGTTCTGGAGCAGACGGAAGAACGCCTGTTTGCGCTGCGTGGTGCGGCGCGTAAATATTCGGTGGCAGTGGATGATCTATCGGCACTGCGGGATCGCATGGACGGAGATCTTGCCGATATTGACGCCGGAGCCGAACGTCTGGCAGCACTGGAAAAAGAAACCCTTGCGGCACGGGATGCCTTTGATGAAGCTGCCCTGTCGCTCTCCGCTCACCGTCATGAAACAGCCGAACATCTAAAACAGGCCGTCATGGCCGAGCTTCCCGCCCTCAAGCTTGAACGGGCGGAGTTCATTGTCGAGATGACGACGGATGTGAATAATCGCACAGCAGATGGAATTGATACGGTTGAATATTGGGTGCGAACCAATCCTGGCACGCGCGCAGGGCCGATGATGAAGGTTGCATCGGGCGGCGAGCTTTCACGCTTTCTGCTTGCGCTCAAAGTGGCGCTGGCAGATCGCGGATCAGCTCCAACACTGGTTTTTGACGAGATTGATACGGGTGTTGGCGGTGCCGTAGCCGATGCAATCGGCCAGCGGCTTCGGCGCTTGTCCGGCAATGTGCAGGTACTGTCGGTCACTCATGCGCCGCAAGTTGCGGCTCGGGCCCAAACGCATTTTCTCATCGCCAAATCCTCTGCGGGTAATGATCGCGTGGCTACATCGATCCGGGCAATGGAAACGGATGATCGTCAGGAAGAAATTGCGCGCATGTTGGCCGGTGCAAGTGTCACCGATGAGGCGCGCGCTGCCGCGGTGCGATTGCTTCGGGAAAACGCTGCTTAGTTCAACGCTAAAATATAAGGATAGATCGTTAATTACGCCCGGCGATCTAGACAGTGCCAATTTGGGGTTTTTCGGCTAATCTCCCGCCGAATCCAGCAGTAGGCAAATCATGGCAGATAAAGCAGTAGAAAAACTGACCGAAGCGGAAGCAGCCGAGGAACTTGGTCGGCTTGCAGCGGAGATTGCTCAACACGATTATCGTTATAACACCGAAGATGCACCGATAATTTCTGATGCGGAGTACGATGCCCTGCGTCGACGCAATCTGGCTATTGAGCAACGCTTTCCGCAACTGAAACGCGAAGATTCACCATCCAACAAGGTTGGCGCCAGTGTTTCGGAAAAGTTCGGCAAGGTCACCCATTCCATCCCGATGCTGTCGCTGGACAATGCATTTCATGACAGCGACGTGGAGGATTTCGTAGGTCGTATCCGTCGCTTTTTAAAACTGGGTACCAATGCGAGCGTGGCTATTACTGCCGAACCAAAAATTGACGGGTTGTCGCTCTCTCTGCGCTACGAGCTGGGCCGGCTGGTAACTGCCGCCACTCGCGGTGATGGAACGACTGGCGAGAATGTCACGCTGAATGCGCGTACAGTTGCCAGCATTCCCAATGTGCTTGATGGAAATCCGCCCGAGGTGCTCGAAGTGCGCGGTGAGGTTTATATGAGCCATGCCGATTTTGCAGCTTTGAACGAGCGCCAGGCCAAGGATGGCAAACAGATCTTTGCCAATCCGCGCAACGCCGCTGCCGGCTCGTTGCGCCAGCTGGATTCCACCATTACCGCCTCGCGGCCTCTACAGTTCTTTGCCTATGCATGGGGTGAGGTGAGCGAAATGCCTGCTTCCACACAAATGGGCATGGTGGAGGCTTTCAAATCCTATGGTTTTCGCGTGAACCCGCTGATGCAGCGTTTCGAAAGCGTTGAAGGCCTGGTCAAACATTATCACCAGATTGAAGAGCAACGCGCGCTCCTCGGCTATGACATTGATGGCGTGGTCTACAAGGTCGATGATTTAGCGCTACAGCAGCGTCTCGGTTTCGTCTCACGCAGTCCGCGCTGGGCAATTGCGCATAAATTTCCAGCTGAACGCGCCATGACGATTTTGCGCGGTATCGATATTCAGGTGGGTCGCACAGGCGCTCTGACGCCTGTTGCCAGACTTGAGCCTGTTACAGTTGGCGGCGTTGTGGTGACGAATGTCACACTGCATAATGAAGACTACATCAAAGGCATCGGCCAGAACGGCCAACCGATCCGTGAAGGTCGCGATCTGCGCGTCGGCGATACGGTGGTGGTGCAGCGCGCAGGCGATGTCATCCCGCAGATCGTTGACATCGTGGCGGATAAGCCCCGCGGAAGCACGCCCTATATATTCCCTCACACATGCCCGGCGTGCGATTCCCATGCAGTGCGCGAAGAGGGGGAGGCCGTGCGCCGCTGCACCGGGGGATTGATCTGCCCTGCACAGGCCGTCGAACGCCTCCGTCATTTCGTTCAGCGCAATGCATTCGACATTGAAGGTCTTGGTGAAAAACAGGTCGAATTTTTCTTCAAGTCGGATGATCCGGCGCTGCATATCGGCACGCCCGCCGACATTTTCACTCTAAAGAAACGCCAGGCAGGCTCGTTGGCCAAGCTTGAAAATATTGATGGTTTTGGCGCAACTTCAGTCAAGAAACTCTACGATGCCATCGACGAGCGTCGTGAGGTTTCGCTCAGCCGCTTTATCTTCGGTCTTGGTATTCGTCATGTGGGCGAAGTGAATGCCAAGCGGCTGGCAAAGGCTTATCGCTCCTATGAGGCGCTTGCCAATGCCGCAATCGCAGCCGTTCCCCCGAAGGACAAAGGGGACAAGGGTAATGATGCCTGGCGGGAATTGAACGATGTTGAAGGCATTGGCAGTATTGTCGGGGAGGCGCTGGTCGATTTTTATGCGGAGCAGCACAATCGCGATGCGCTTGCAGCGCTCCTCAATGAAGTCACGCCTCTTGATGAGGAAGTGCGTATCGTCAGCGACTCGCCCGTGGAGGGAAAAACTATTGTGTTTACCGGCTCATTGGAGCGCATGTCCCGTGATGAAGCTAAAGCTATGGCAGAGCGTTATGGCGCCAAGACCGCAGGCTCCGTTTCAAAGAAAACCGATCTTGTTGTTGCCGGTCCGGGCGCGGGTTCGAAACTGACACAGGCACAGGCATTGGGCATTGAAGTCATTGATGAAGACGCATGGTTTGAACTGGTGGGCGCATGAGCGAGACTGTTTTCAAGGGATTTGGCGACAAAGCACTGCCTTTTCTCAAGGCGTTGGATTTTCATCAGAATCGCGAATGGTTTCTGGAAAACAAGGATCTGTTTGAGGCACATCTTTACGAGCCTTTGGGAGATCTCGTCGATGATCTGATTGTGCGGTTTGAAAAAGCCGGACTGCCATTTAAAGGAGATCGCAAAAAATCGCAGTTCCGCATCAAGCGCGATACGCGCTTTGCCAAGGATAAAAGCCCCTATAACCGGCATCTTTCAGCACTGCTTTCTCCTGATGGAAGCAAATGGAGCGAGAGCGGTTGTTTCTACGTGTGTGTCGGTCTCGAAGAATACAGGGGTTGCTACGCCGCCGTCGCGTTCTGGCAGGGAAAGCCCGAGCTTTTACTTGCGATGCGCAAGGCAATCGTCGCCAAACCGGAAAAATATCGAGCAATGGTCAAAGCCCTTGCCAGTAATGGTTTGGAGCTTCGGGATATTGACCGTCTGAAGCGCACCCCCCGTGGGTTTGAGGAGGTGACGGATGCCGATCTTATTGAAGCATTGCGCAACCGGCATTTCATGGTGCGCCATACGATTGAACCTGCGAGAATTACATCTCCGGAGCTGGCGGATGACCTGTTTGATTTTGCATTGCGCGCCAAGCCGCTTATTGATTGGGGCAGGGCAATTCAAGGCACGCTCCCTGCTTAAAAAGCTTGTTGCAGTTAGCAATTGTGTCCTTCTTGTCACATATGTCTCCTCGCTGAAACATATGGAAATATTCTGTGCAATTAATCTTGACTTAAATGGTAAAGTTTAAGTAGCTAGCGCCAGTTGCACGTAATTGCGTGCATTATTCGCTCAGCAAGCCACCGACATCTCGCGATCGCCTATCGCAGGTCCAGCCAGCCAAGCATTCTCTCGCGGGGACTTGTTATGGTTTTGGGTAAGATTCTGTTTGCACGCCTTATGTGTGGTAGCGCCGGTACGATTTTGGCGCTTGGATTGGGCTCGGGGATTGCGGCGGCGCAGACCGCTCCAGCTGATGGCGAGAATATCACGCTTGCACCCATCGTTCTTAAAAACAAACCGGGCGGCGACGAAGCGACTGTCCTGACAAATACAGTTGACCGCGAAGTTATCCAAAACCGTATGGTCCAAGACTTTGAAGACCTCGGCCGACGGGTTGATGCAGGTGTTAATTACAATTCCACCTCCAAGAGTATCAACCTCCGCGGGCTGGATCAGAATCGCGTATTGACCACCCTTGATGGAATTCGTGTGCCATGGATTTCCGATCCACGCAGCACGCAAGGCGGGCTGGATACGTTCGGCTTTGACGGCCTTTCCAAGATCAACATCACCAAGGGTACCGATTCCAGCCGTTATGGCTCTGGCGCACTTGGTGGGGTTATCCAGATACACACGCTGGACCCTGCCGATATTATTGGTGAGGGAAAGAATTGGGGTGTCTGGACCAAGGGCACCTATGATGATTCAAGCCGCAGCTGGCGGACAAATATTGCGGCTGCAACGCGCATCAATGACACTGAGTTGCTTGTTCAGGGCGGCTACACGACAGGTCATGAAAAGGACCGCATGGGTGATATTGGCGGTTACGGCGCCGGACGCACAGAGCCGAATCCTCTCGACGTCGACCAACGCAATTTGCTGGTAAAGCTCTATCAGAACGTCGAGGGTGGCCATCGTTTTGGTTTGACTGGAGAAATCTCCAATCGCGAACAGGACGGCGAGAACTTCATTGGCACAACGTCTTCCTATGAGCGTGGGAAATTCCAGTCGGGCGAAGAGTCAGAGCGTATCCGCATTTCGGGCAGCTATGATTATGTCGCGCCGGATAAAACCGGCTGGCTCGATGAGGCGCACGCCATCGCTTACTGGACCCGGCAGACTCTGAATAATACCACTGATGCAATTCGCCTGCGGGACAGCAGAGCGTCCATCATACCGCGTGATCCTTTCCGCTATGGCTATCCTTTCGGCATCTATAAGCGCGACAATGAGTTGGAGCTTGACGCTTACGGCTTTACCGGCAATGCGAGCAAGACTGTCGAGATTGGCAGCATTGAGCACAAGTTCCGTATTGGAGCGGAAATTTACCGCCAGGATCTCCATCAATATTCAGCGGGTGTGGACAATTGTCCGGATGTTGATTGGACAAGAATTCCCTCACCATTCGGCCCGCAATCGTGCAAAATGCTGCACTCGAATGCGTCCGATATGCCTGATGTGGAAACAACTGGATTTGGCCTCTATGTCGAGGACGATATCGAGCTTCTCAACGGCAAGTTGACGCTGACGCCGGGTGGTCGTTTTGACTGGTATGAGCACAGCCCGCAGTCGACAGCAGCTTACGAGAGGGGGCCGAATTATGATGGCGGCTTGCCTGCGTCAAACAGCGATTCCCGCTTCACGCCCAAGCTTCGTGCGACATGGCACGCAAATAATAATCTCGATTTCTATGCTCAATGGGCGCAGGGCTTCCGCATGCCCTCGGCGATGGAGCTTTACCAGAATTATGGCGCTCCCGGTTCCTATGCGAGAATCGGTAATCCGGACCTGAAGGCAGAGACCAGCAATGGTTTCGAAATTGGTACCAAATATGATGATGGCACCTATGCGCTGTCAGCCAGCATATTCAACAATTACTACCGCAACTTCATCCATGACGTGACTATCGCACCTCCCGGTGGCGAGTATCCGGTTGGTGGTATTACGGGCTATGAGAACCTTAGCCGCGTACAGATTTATGGTGCGGAACTGAGTGGGCGCGTGAACTTCGCTAATAATTGGACGACATGGACATCCATTGCGTTTGTTGAAGGCAAGGACACCAAGACAGATGAGTATCTGAACTCTATTCCACCAATCCGCGCCATTGTTGGTCTTGGCTATGCGGCTGATAGCTGGGGCGCCGATGTGTCCCTGACCATGGCTGCCAGACGCGACAAGGTAAGCCAGGGTGGTTTTGTTGCCCCAGGTTATGGCATTGTCGATACAACTGCCTATTGGGAGCCGAAATTTGCCAAAGGCATGAAGCTGCAAGTTGGTGTATTCAACGTATTCGACAAGAAATATTGGTCCGCAACCGACGTACCAGACAGCATCAACCTTGCTATAGCAGACCGCTATTCCGAAGTTGGCCGTAGCTTCCGTGTGTCGCTGACACAGAAATTCTGATTAAAATTGGCATGGCTCCCTGCCCAGGCGGGGAGCCGTACCGCATAATTAAGCTACTCCAGCCATTCAGTGACGAACACTTCATTGGCGTGAATATCGATCGTTTCCAGCGCGCCTGGTCCCAGATTTTTGAAATTGTGCGGCGTGTTCGCCGGACACACCACGATTTGCCCTTCCTCGGCATCGATTATTTCCTCCCCCACCGTGAAGCGCGCCCGCCCTCTGCGTATGATGAAGGTTTCAGTATAGGGGTGTTTATGCAATCGCGGTCCGGCGCCGACGCGTTCCTGATTGTTGAATATAATCGACACATTGGTGCCATAGGGCTTGCCGGTAATTTCCCCATGCCAGCTTAGCGGGAGATCTTCCCAAACTTCCCTATTAATAATATGCGCCATGATTTCTCCTCCGCTCTTCAACTGGAAATCTAGAGAGCCGAGACATCACCGACAAGATGCGACCGTGTCTGAGATTGATGATAGCCATCAACAAAACTAACGTGACAGAATAAGCTCGGTGGCCTAGATGGGGGACATGGATGAACATATATATCTGCAGAAGCCATCGCAGGCTGTTCCAGTGAGCAAAAGCACGCAATTTTGGGAAGGGTTTGCCAAAGGGCTGCCGATCATGATTGCGGCCGCGCCATTCGGGGTATTGTTTGGTGCACTTGCGATTGATCAGGGCTTTTCCCTGTTCGAAACTGTACTCATGAGTGCTGCCATATTTGGCGGTGCCAGCCAAATGGTCGGAATTGAGCTGTTTGGACAGCATATCCCTGCTTGGCTCATCGTCTTTTCCATCTTCGCGGTTAATTTCCGACATGTTCTTTATTCGGCAGCGGTTGGCCGTCGTATCGGACATTTCAAGCCATTAGAAGCAATGCTCAGCTATTTTTTGCTGACTGATCCGCAATATGCTGAAACCGAAAAGCGTGCAGAGTCCGGAAAGCCGGTAACCTTCATCTGGTATCTCGGCGTTGCTACACCGATCTATGTAATGTGGGTCGTTGAGGCTTTTATTGGCGGGCTTTTTGGTAATCTCATTGCGGATACGCATGCGCTGGGTATCGATATGCTGCTTCCCATTTACTTCCTTGGATTGGTGATGGGGTTCCGCAAACGGACCAATTGGGGACCGATTGTCATTACCAGTGCCATTGCATCAATCATTGCCGCAAAAACCATTGGATCGCCCTGGCATGTCAGCATAGGTGCCGTCGCGGGTATCCTCATGGCGGTCATTCTTGCCAAGCCTGAGCCGGCAAAGGAAAAACGCTGATGTCATCGATTTTCTGGATCATTATTGCGGGCGCGGTTGCCACTTTTCTAACCCGCATAGGCGGCCATCTCGTGCTTTCGCGCTTTGAGCGGGTGCATCCACGCGTTGAAGTCGCGTTGAATGCAGTGCCGGCAGCGGTCTTGACGACGCTTGTTGCGCCCGCCGCGGCCAATGCCGATTGGCGAGGTCTTGTGGCACTTGCCATTGCCGGACTTGTGTCACTGCGCTTCAATGCGCTGACCATGTTTTTGATTGGCGCAGCAGTCATCATCCTGCTGCGCCAGTTTACCTGAATTATCCTTCGTGGCCGAATGGTTCTGTCGCATTGACGAGCCATTCGCGCGCTTCACCGCTGGTGTGAGGCAGTAATTTTTCCCGGACCTTGGCATGGTAGGCATCAAGCCATACCAGTTCTTCGCGAACAAGCAGGCTTGTATCGATGAGCCGCTTGTCGATGGGGCACAGGGTAATTGTCTCAAACCCCATCATCGGCAAATCGCCACCTTCAGGCACTTGTGGCTCCGTAACAATCAGCAGATTTTCTGTGCGTATGCCATAGCCACCCGGCTTGTAATATCCAGGTTCATTGGAAAGAATCATGCCCGGCAAGAGTTCCTGTGTGCCCCGCTTCGAAATATTTTGCGGGCCTTCATGCACGGAGAGGAAAGAGCCGACACCGTGCCCTGTGCCGTGGCCGTAATCATAGCCCTGTTTCCACAAAGCAATGCGGGCAAGAACGTCAATGTCCATGCCGCGCGTTCCTTTCGGAAAACGTGCGGTTGAAATGGCAATCATGCCCTTCAAAACCAGTGTGAACTTCTTTTTCATATCCGCTGTTGGCGTGCCAACCGGCAATGTCCGGGTAATGTCGGTTGTACCATCGCGATACTGGCCGCCACTATCAATCAAATAGAGCTCGCCATCCTGCAGCTTGCGGTTTGACTCCGTGTTGACGCGATAATGCGCAAATGCGCCATTTGGACCGGCACCGGAAATGCTGTCGAATGACAGATTCTCGAGCGGCATCTGGAAGCCTTGAGCAATCTCGTGGCGCGTTTCTTCGAGTTTGGTCGCAGCGTCGATTTCGTCAATCGTGCCCGGTGCTTGATGGTCAATCCATGACAGGAAGGACACCATGGCCACGCCGTCACGCTCATGCGATTTGCGTGCGCCTTCCAGCTCGGTTTTGTTTTTAATGGCACGCGGCAGGCGCGCGGGGTCGAGACCTTCGACGATTTTGCCGCCAGCTTTTTCGACGATCAGCCGCAGCTTTTCCGCTGCCAGCGCCGGATCGAGCATGACAGTGTGACCCTGTGCAGCAAAATCGGCAACGTCATTATCGAGCGCTGACGGCGCGCGCAATGTGGTGAGCTGGGTCAAATAGGCTTCTGTTTCCATTGGCAGCTTGCGCTTGTCGATGAAAAGCAAGGGCTCGCCATTTGCGGGGATGAGTGCAAAGGCCAAGGGCAAAGGCGTATTGCTCACATCATTGCCGCGAATGTTGAACGCCCACGCAATGGAGGATGGGTCTGTCAAAATGGTTGCATCCGCTTTGGCTTTGCCGACAGCATCCGCCAATTCCCGCAGTTTCACCTTGGCAAGCTTGCCGGCATATTTTTCCGGCTGGATCGTCACTGCTTCAAGCGGCGGGGCAGGCTGATCGTCCCAGATAAGATCGACAAGATTATCCTTTACGGCGACGAGGCTGCCGCCATTTTTCTCCAGCGCTTCGCGCAAGGCTTTTGTTTCGCTGATTGTGTGCAGCCATGGATCAAAGCCGATGGTCAGCGGACGCTCAATACTGCGCAGCCAGACCGCAGGCGGCGTATCGATAAGGCTTTCAATCGTAAAGACGGAAGGGTCGGTTTGATCTGCCGCCTGTAAAGTGTAACGCCCATCGACGAAAAGATGCGCCCTGTTCTTCAACACCAGAACAACGCCCGCAGAACCGGTAAAGCCCGTCAGCCAAGCCAGACGTTGCGCGCGGGCAGGAACATATTCACCCTGATGCTCGTCAGCGCGGGGCACCAGAAAACCATCCAGCTTCAGGGTTTCGAGTTCAGCTCGTAATTTTGCAACACGCGGTGCGCCGGTAGCTGGATTGCTGGACACCTCAAACGACTGGAACATGATGATATCGACCTCTTTTGTTTGGGTCGAAACCTATCTTCCCCATTTGCTCTGCGCAATGGAGCATTGAATTTAGCAACCGGTTTAATCGCTCGAGGTGTTTTAGTCTTTGAGTTCAAGCGGAAAGGGTGTGGGCTCCCAGTATTTTCGATATTTGAGACTTTTAATAGTTATGGCCTCTAATTCATGTAAGATTTTTGCCAATTCACGCCGGTCGCCTGCAATCAAAGCGGGATAAAATGTCGGGTTCCAGTACATCATGTCTTTGCGAAGCTCGACCTGTCGGTAGTCCGGTCCATCCATAATGCGTATAGCTTCTTCAAAGTCACCAAGAGCCGTAGCCATCATCAAGCGGGCATAATACTTAAATTCAAATGGTGTAAAATTATTCTCGTTCCGAGAAGCGAATTCGACCACTTCCTCCAGTTTTGTTATTTTGCGCAAAGGCACCAAGGCATCTTCAATGACACTCAGCATGATTTCCATATTTTCGGGGTTGTCAAAATGCCAGCCGCCAAAGAATGGCTTGATATCCATCTTGATAATAGCTTGTGCCCGCTCGTTGGTATCACCTTTAAGGTTGGAAAAAATTGGGTGAATAAGTCTTGTATTGCCCCAGCCATAGTGAAATCGGTCGATGCCCATAAAAATTATACCAACATCGATTGTTGGCGCAAAGATTTTTGGATTTCCGCTGCGAGCCAGATATACGCCACGGGTGAAGTGATTGATCGGCGTAAGTACGAGATGACGCCCTGCCAACGCCAGATCTGAATGGCGCTGGAGAAGCGGTTTAAGGGCCTGACGTACTTGTGCAACTGTCGTCATTCGAATGGTTTCATCCCGATAACAAAGAACTGAACGCCTTCACCATAGTTCCGAGCAACCCCGTCGGCAATTTCATCCATGCGCGGTACGGAGAAATCATATATTCCAGTTTTTGCATCATAGACACAGATTAGACTTTCAGATGCTTTGGCATGTACGTCTATCCGCACAGTAAATTTTTTACCATAATCTGTCTCACCAGGAAGTTTGTCAGATCGATTTGAGTACCATGGAAGTACTTGTTGATCAGTCTCGATCAGTGCAGCATAGGCGGATTTGTAGAAAGATACTTCGGTTCGCAAGTTTGGGTTGTTCAAACTGTCCACTTCATTCTTCAACAGCGTGTGGATCGCAGTGCCACGCAGTGCCGAGGAGCCAAAATTGGAGAGGGGGCCTGCGGTTCTGGCAGCCTTGTCCAACAATTGTTGAACAGTCAAAAAATTTGGACAGTATTTTATGACCTCTTCTCGGGAAAGTGCAGCCACTGCAGTTTTAACTCCAGCCTTTTCTTTGGTATAGGAACGAGCACGTGATGAAATGATCGGTATGATACTGGTGTCATTGCCAATATCTGCGACAAGTTTATTATACTCCTGTAGGTGATTGTCGATGCTGTCGGTCCATCGCATGCTGCCAAGGACTTCACTCATTGTGGCAGCCCCCGGAATACGTCTGGTCAATGATCGCAAGGTTTCAGTGGTGCCGTTGATCCAAGGGTTGGTTCCAGTCGATCTACCTGTGCCATTCACAGTTGCATTATTTGCGGTGGTGGCGCCGACAAGAATAACACGAGGCTTTTGTTCTGTTCGGGAAAGGGAGCCGCTGCCGACCCCATCCGTCCATTGTCCTCCGTCTGAATGGCCTGCAGGCACGCGCGGCTGATTGGCATTGAATTTCCGTTCAGCTGCTTCGAGAAAGCGTAACCGTGACTTGCGGGAATCGAGCCCCAACTCAAGCTGGCGAATTTGCATGCGGGGAAAGGTATTAAGTGGAGCCAGCTGCATATGTTTAAGATTGGCGCTATCTGCTGCGACTTGGTTTCTGAGGTGGTGGATTTCAGTCAGATAGGGAAATAATGCGCTCATGAAATAAATCCTCGTTAAAGGTATATATTCCTATAGCGAGATAAAGCTGTCAATTATACCAAAGAAGCATTTAGCCCATGGGTTAGTAAGTTGCGCGCGCTTTCAAATGCAGCGTTACCCAGCCTTCGCGGCGGAGGGTCTTCACGTGGAAAAGCCCCTGCACACGATAGGCGGCGAGTACTTTTTCGCGTTGGGTTTCCAGAATACCCGAAAGGATCAGCGAGCCGCCCCAGCCAAGATGTTTGCGCATTTCGGGCGCGAGCATCATCAATGGCCGTGCCAGAATATTGGCGACAATCAGGTCGAAGGGCGCCGAACCGCGCATCGCCGGATGATGGAAGCCGGTTGCTGTTTCGGTGCGAACCCGCGAAGCAACACCGTTCTTCACCACGTTTTCCCGTGCAACAGCAACAGCGACAGGATCGATATCTGTCGCCAGAACGGGAATAGGCGCGAGCTTTGCAATGCCGATGGCCAGAACCGCACTTCCTGTTCCAAGATCAAGCGCATTGCGTGGGTGTTCGCGGCGGATCACTTCGCCGATCATATCAAGACAGCCGGATGTCGTGCCGTGGTGGCCGGTGCCAAAGGCCTGTCCAGCATCAATTTCAATGCCGAGATCATTGATACGGCGCTTGTGGCGATCATGAGAGCCATGCACAAAGAATCGCCCGGCGCGCACCGGCTTCAAGCCTTCCAGTGAATGCGCAACCCAATCAATATCGGGCACCTGTTCGCGCTCGACGGGCCAATTCTTGCCAACGGTGTCGATCATGCGAGTTTCAATTTCTTCCGGTTCAAACGTATAGACCGAAACTTCATATATCTCGCGATCCTCATCGATCTCCGCTGAGGAGATTGGCAGGCCATCATCTTCGAAAGCATTTTCCAGCAAGATAAACAGCCGCTCGGCTTCGGCCTTGCCGGCAGTAATGAAAAGGCGGGTCTGGGTCGTCATGGGCGTTTGCTTTCGGAAAGGCATGTGTCGGCTACCCCTATCAGGATTTTCGCCATAGGCAACGGTGCATCATTTGTGCAAAAGAATTGCACTAACCTGATCCGGGAAACCGCAATGACTGAAACTGATGATCCTCGCTTTCTCAACCCGCAGCCGCGCATCCATCCGAGCGCGCATCTGAAGGGCGTCAAGCTTGGCAAATATGCAGAAGTGGGCGAGCGCGTCATCCTACGCGACGTTACCATGGGGGATTTTTCCTATATTGAGCGTCACAGTGAGGGCATATATGCCGATATTGGCCGGTTCTGCTCCATTGCTCCCAATGTGCGTATCAACGCTCTCGAACATCCTATGGAGCGGGTGACAACCCATAAAATCAGCTATCGTCCCAATGAGTTTTTCAAATTTCAGGGCATAGACGCTGATTTTCGTGCGCGCAGACAAGGCAAGCGCGTCAGCATTGGTCACGATGTGTGGATCGGCCATGGCGCGGTTATCATGCCAGCAATTACTATTGGCCATGGCGCGGTCATTGGTGCCAATGCCGTCGTTACCAAAGATGTCGCGCCCTATATGATCGTAGCTGGTAATCCTGCAAGGCCCATTCGACCGCGCTTTTGCCAAGAGATAGCCATCAGCCTGATCAAGCTTGCCTGGTGGGATTGGCCGCATACGGTTCTGTTTGATGCAATTGCTGATATCCAGTCACTGGGCATCGAGGATTTTCTCGCCAAGTGGGAACGTTAGCGGTCCATCCTCGTTCTGGTTGCATTCCACCTGCTCAGTCCCCAACTGAGGCTTATGAGTTCTGCCACAATTTTCTGGAGATTTCGATGAAGCGTAGTCTTGCTGCCCTGGCTCTTTTGGCCGCCTCTACATTGCCCTCCCATGCGGAAGAGGTGGGTAAAGTCGGCGTCGATTGGCTGGGCAATGATATTGTCATTGATGCTGTGACGGATCCGAAAGTGCAGGGCGTCACCTGCCATCTCGCCTCGTTCTCACGCGGGGTCATTGATCGGCTGCAAAAGGGGAACTGGTTCGAAGATCCGTCCAATGCCTCTATTTCATGCCAGCAGACTGGTCCGGTCGTGATCGGTGATATTGAACTGGATGAGGGCGGCGAACGTGTGTTTTCGGAGCGCACCAGCCTGATCTGGAAGAAGCTCATTATCACCCGCATTTATGACAAGGCGAACAACACGCTGATTTATCTGGCTCATGCCAGTCAGGTTCAGGATGGTTCGGCCAAAACATCCATATCCACAATCCCGCTATTTGCAGGCAATGCTACCTGGACAAAGGGCAAGCCGGAATAATCAGAAAACCTGAAAGGTGCCGCTACGAGCGGCATCTTTTTCATTGACGAATAGGAATTAAAACTTATTATATGGATACTCATATTGTTTTGAGGAATTTTTTCATGAATTTCGCGGTTAAAAGCCACAGACTACATGTCGGATCCAGTGCGATTCCCTTCATCCCATCGCCCAATATTGGTGGGCAGCTTTCCCCGAAATTTCTGATCATTCACTATACGGCCAGCGGTCCTGACTCGGATATTGCCAGCTATTTCGCTAGAAAATCGGCTAATGTTTCGGCCCATCTAGTTATCCGTCGTGACGGGACTGTAAAGCAATGTGTTCCATTCAACAGGGTGGCGTGGCACGCGGGCAAAAGCCAATGGACGGGGAAAAATGGCGTGTTCTATTCCGGCTTGAACAATTCCTCGATTGGCATAGAAATGGAAAATTGGGGGCCACTCAAGAAAATTGAGGACCGCTGGATTTCATGGACGGGCGTTGATGTTGTTCGTTCCAATATTATCGAGGCGCTCCATAAATTCGGTGTGCCGGATTGTGGCTGGGAGGTTTTCACCAAGGCGCAGATTGAAACAGCGCAAGCGGCATCGCGGGCAATCTGCGCCGCCTATAAGATCCAAGATATCATAGGCCATGACGATATTGCTCCCGGGCGCAAATCAGACCCCGGACCCGCTTGGGACATGGCAGCGTTCAAAACGAAGGTTGGTTTGGTCAGTCTCTAGAGCGTTCTGCGCTCTGATAGATTTAAAACGACGCTCTAAGTCTTTGTTTTACGCAATTCCGGACGGAAAACTGCTACACACTTTTCCGGGAATTGCTCTAATCGTAGCAATCGCTTGTTTGGGCATTTCGAAAAGGTACAGTGGGATAATTGAAGTCTATTGCATTTTATAACTATTGGTAATAATTGTAATGAGAAATATTGCATATAGCAAAGAATCGTCGCAGTTGCTGCGACGAATCCCGAAGAACGAAGCTGAAAAAATTATGAGGAAAATCCGTGCTTATGCGGATGATCGTGCAAGTTTGAAAAATAATGTGAAAACCTTGCAGGGCTTGGGGCTAAAGCGCCTTCGGGTTGGTGAGTGGCGCGTTATTTTTGATGAGGATGGAAACGTGCTTACAATCGTTAAAATCGGCCCGCGGAGTAGTGTCTATGATTGAGGCAAAAATGGGTGAATTGAAGGTAAGCTATATAATGCCTCCGGGCAGTGATCAGCGTTATGCGATGATTTCAGAAGACGATTTTCTCGCTTTGAAAGCAATTGTCACCCGTTTGGATGATGTCTCGCTTGGCAAAGATAGTCATTCCATAAAGGAACTTGTGGAAGCATTGAACATTCGAGATGCTATCGCAAGGGGCGATGAAGAAACATTTCCCGAAGATGTGGTGTTCGCTCTCGTGCAAGGTGAGAATCCGGTAAGAGTTTTCCGGAAGTGGCGCGGCATGACAGCCGTGGCGCTGTCGCAGGCAGCAGGAATTTCGCAACCATATCTTTCCGAAATTGAAAATGGTTCAAAAGATGGATCATTATCAGTGATGAAACGTATTGCGACGATATTAAATGTGACACTTGATGATTTGGCAGGATAATCGTTCAAATCCCCTTCACGAAACTATCCAGCACGCGTTTTTGTCCGGCCTTGTCGAAGTCGATCGTCAGCTTGTTGCCTTCGATGGATGAGACATTGCCATTACCGAATTTGATATGGAATACACGGTCGCCAACATCGAAATTTGATGGCGTTTCACTGACGGATTTGGCGACGAGTTCACCATCAATCATGCGTCCTTTAACCGAGCCGCGCCCTGCGCCATGGCCGGAATCCGTCTCGCCATAGCCTATTCGCTCCACACGTGCGCCCGAGCGCGAGCCCCAATTATTGCGTGTGGCGTCAGAACGGTTTTGCTGGGCTCTTTGCCAACCGGGCGTTGAGTAGCTGTTTTCAAACGGGTCGGCGCGATCAAAGCGCGATTGGCCGTAGCCGCCGCGCCCGCCATATCCACCATAGCTATCGCCACCGGCGATTACTTCAACATGCGCTTCGGGGAGTTCTTCAAGGAAGCGGGAAGGGATGGTGGATTGCCACAGACCATGGATACGGCGGTTGGAAACAAACCAGATATGCAGGTTTTTCTTGGCGCGCGTCAGGCCGACATAGGCAAGACGGCGCTCTTCTTCCAGCCCAGAGCGTCCCCCTTCATCCAGCGCACGCTGATGCGGAAACAGACCCTCCTCCCAGCCGGGAAGAATGACCGTTTCAAATTCCAGCCCCTTTGCCGAGTGCAGCGTCATGATGTTTACAGCATCAAGATTTTCGTTCTGCTCAGCATCCATGACCAGCGCGACATGCTCAAGGAAAGAGCGCAGTGATTCATATTCTTCCATAGAGCGGATAAGCTCTTTAAGGTTTTCGAGGCGACCCGGCGCTTCGGCTGAGCGGTCTGCCTGCCACATGGCGGTATAACCGGATTCGTCGAGAATCTTTTCCGCCAGTTCCGTGTGGGGTACGGAATCAATTTGCGACTGCCAACGCCGGAAATTTTCCACCACTTCGCGTAAAGCCGAGCGCGGTTTGGGCTTCAACTCCTCAGTTTCAACAAGATCTGCGGCTGCATCAAGCATGCCGATGTCCTTGGCGCGGGCATAATCATGCACCTGCCGGATTGCAGCTTCGCCAAGTCCGCGCTTGGGATTATTGATAATGCGCTCCAGCGCCAGATCGTCGGAACCCTGCGCAACAACGCGGAAATAGGCCAGTGCATCGCGTATTTCCATGCGCTCGTAAAAGCGTGGACCACCGACAACGCGGTAATTCAGACCTAGCGTGACAAAGCGGTCTTCAAACTCGCGCATCTGAAAGGAAGCGCGCACAAGAATGGCAATATCATTGAGATTGTGGCCTTTGCGCTGCGCTTGTTCGATCTCTTCGCCGACTGCCCGAGCCTCTTCCTCGGAATCCCAGCCGGCATGCACATTGACCTTGGCATCTTCCGGGTTTGGGGCATCGGTGAAAAGCGTTTTGCCAAGCCGTCCCTCATTATGGGAAATGAGATGTGATGCGGTGCCAAGAATATGCGCGGTAGAGCGATAATTGCGCTCCAACCGGATCACGACTGCGCCCGGGAAATCCTTTTCGAAGCGAAGAATATTGTCTACCTCTGCCCCGCGCCAGCCATAGATCGATTGGTCGTCGTCGCCAACGCAACAGACATTCTTCGATCCCTGTGCAATCAGGCGCAGCCACATATATTGGGCGGTATTGGTGTCCTGATACTCGTCGACGAGGATATAGCGGAACTTGGCGTGATATTCCTTGAGGATATCGGGATAGGCGCGGAACATGCGGATCGGGTGACACAGCAAATCGCCGAAATCACAAGCGTTCAATGTCTTGAGGCGGTTCTGATAGGCAGTATAAAGTTCGCGGCCCTTGCCATTGGCAAATGACCGGGCATCGCCTTCGGCAATTTCAGACGGTCCAAGGCCTTTGTTTTTCCAGCCATCAATCATCAAGGCAAATTGCTTGGCGGGCCAGCGCTTGTCGTCCAGCCCTTCCGCCTGAATGATCTGCTTGATCAGCCTTATGACATCATCCGTATCCAGAATGGTGAAATCGGAGCGCAACCCCACGAGTTCCGCATGGCGGCGCAATAGTTTGACGCCGATGGAGTGGAACGTGCCGAGCCATGGCATGCCTTCGACAGCACCGCCGACGAGAACGCCAATGCGCTCCTTCATCTCGCGTGCTGCTTTATTAGTGAAGGTGACGGCGAGTATCTGGCTTGGCCAAGCTTTGCCGAGCGAAAGGATATGCGCAATACGGGAAGTCAGAACCCGTGTTTTGCCAGTGCCAGCACCAGCCAGAACGAGTACGGGTCCCTCGGTGGTTTCAACCGCCAGTCGCTGTTCAGGATTGAGACCATTGAGATAAGGTGGCGCACTACGCGCCTGCATGGCGCGTGCAGCTATGCCCGAAGGCTGGCGGGGCGCATCAGGTTCGTCGAAAAAAGGAATATCGTCAGGTAATCCAGACATTTGAACCCAATGTAGTGATTCGGTACCGAAAAACCAGAAAAATGCGATACAAAAAGAGAACAATTGCAATTAGCCCCCCACTTTCAATTGAAGTGGGCGGTTGAAATATCAAGTCAGGATATTGCGTCACTCGATTTATGAGCCTACCCATTTTGATTAATGACTCGTGACTTCAAGGTTTTGACAGCCGATGGCAACATTCGTCGCCTCATGTCAGGATCATCTGGTTTTGATTGAGATCGGAAAGGGACTTTCCTCATGGCAATCACTCTCACGGCACTCGTTTTCCTTCTCATTGGCGCGGCTCTTGGCGTCGGCGGTGTATGGCTCGCTGTCCTGGGCGGCAGTTGGTATTATATCATTGCTGCGCTTGCGTTCCTTGTGGTTGCTTTTCTGCTCTTCCGTAGGCGGTCATCCGCTCTGCTGCTTTATGCTCTGCTGGTGGTAGGAACGCTTGGCTGGGCCATTTGGGAAATCGGCTTCGACTGGTGGCAGCTTGCGCCACGCGGCGGCGTCATCATGATCCTTGGCCTGTGGCTGCTTACACCATGGATCAGGCGGGGCTTGAGTTCATCTGCAAGCGGTGCTGGTTCTTCCTCCGCTGTTCCGGCTCTGTCGTTGTCCGTTGCTGTTGTTGTGGCGCTGGTTGTTGCAGGCTATTCGATGACCCAGGATCCTTTGCAAATTACGGGTGAATTAAGCAGGGAAATTGTCTCGGATACTGTCGATCTGGGCGGCAATATGCCGGAGGGCGATTGGCACCAATATGGGCGTACGCCCTATGGTCAGCGTTATTCACCGTTGAAGCAGATCACCACCGAAAACGTTGACAAGCTGCAAGTCGCCTGGACCTATCAGACTGGCGACGTCAAGTTGCCGGAGGATGTTGGCGAGACCACTTATCAGGTCACGCCGCTCAAGGTTCGCGATACACTTTTTATCTGCACGCCGCACAATTGGGCCATCGCGCTTGATGCGGCAACAGGCAAGGAAAAGTGGAAGTTTGATTCCAATTCCGGCATGAATCCCGATCGTCAGCACCAGACCTGCCGCGGTGTTTCCTATTATGCCGATCCTGCTGCCACGCCAGGCCAGCCTTGTGCCGAACGCGTCTATCTGCCGACGTCCGACGCGCGTTTGATTGCGCTTGATGCGGCCAATGGCCAGATTTGCTCGTCCTTTGCTGACAAAGGCACGCTGCATCTTGAAAAAGGCATGCCCTATAACCCCGCAGGCTATTACTATTCCACATCGCCGCCCGTTGTTGCGGCGGGAAAGATCATAATCGGTGGCGCGGTCAATGATAATTATTCGACGAAGGAACAGTCCGGTGTCATCCGCGCTTTCGATATCAATACTGGCGCGCTTGTGTGGAACTGGGATTCCGGCAATCCGGATGTAACGACACCTTTGCCGGATGGACAGACCTACACGCATAATTCTCCCAATAGCTGGTCTGTTTCCAGTGCCGATGAAAAGCTTGGTCTGATCTATGTACCTCTTGGAAATCAGACACCTGACCAGCTTGGTGCTGGGCGCTCCGCAAATGTGGAGAAATTCTCGTCCTCAATCGTTGCGCTTGATCTTAATACCGGTCAGATGCGCTGGGTGCGCCAGACTGTCCATCATGATCTTTGGGACATGGATGTTCCTGCACAACCAACGCTAGTTGATATCAATACGGTCAATGGCACAGTGCCGGGACTGGTAGGACCAACCAAGCAGGGCGATCTCTATGTTCTCGACCGCCGTACGGGCGAGCCGATCATTCCGATCAAGGAAATTCCCGCGCCGACAGGCGCTATCGAGGGTGACTTTACCTCTCCAACGCAGCCGATTTCGGACCTGACATTCTCGCCGCCACCTTTGACGGGCAAGGATATGTGGGGCGTGTCCATGTTCGACCAGCTCGTCTGCCGGATCGAATTCCTGAAATTGCGCTATGAAGGGCGCTATACTCCGCCATCATTGCAAGGATCACTCGTCTATCCGGGTAATTTTGGCGTGTTCAACTGGGGCGGCGTCGCAGTTGACCCGGAACGGCAGATCATGTTCGGCATGCCGACATATCTTGCCTTTACCTCGCGTCTTGTGCCACGCGCCGATGTGCCTCCGCCCGGAGTTGGCACCAAGGGTAGCGAGCAGGGGCTTAACCGCAATGAGGGCGCTCCTTACGCGGTGGTGATGGGTCCATTTGTTTCACCGCTTGGCCTGCCTTGCCAGTCGCCGCCATGGGGCTATGTCGCCGGTGCCGATCTGCGCACGGGCAAGATCGCTTGGAAGCACCGCAATGGCACTGTGCGGGATTCCTCGCCAGTGCCATTGCCATTCAAGGTTGGGGTGCCGGGCATTGGCGGTCCGATCATCACAGCCGGTGGCGTTGCGTTTCTCGGGGCCGCGGTTGATGATTATCTGCGCGCCTATAACGTGACTGATGGCAAGCAGCTTTGGGAGGCTCGCCTTCCTGCCGGTGGCCAGTCAACGCCGATGACCTTCTCCTTGGATGATGGCAAGCAATATGTGGTCATTGTTGCGGGTGGCCATGGTTCGGTCGGCACAAAGCCGGGGGATTATGTCATCGCCTATACTCTGCCAAAATAAGATTGACGGTAATCCGAAGCAGGAATATTGCTGCAAGCGGCTGATACAGCCAGCCGCTCGCGGCCTTCGGGTTACGGTGAATGTATCGAATAAATAAGCTTGGCTTCATCCTTTGAAAGGTGAACTGGTCGGCAATGCGAGCACTGACTTTCCAGATTCACCGACGACGAAGGAATGATTATGCGTACTTTCAATGACGCCAAGGCTATTGCCAAATCGCTGCGCAACGCTCTGGACGAAAAGAATATCAAAATTTCTCACGGTGAGGGGCTTGAACTCGTCGCAGCCGGTTTCGGTTTCGATAGTTGGAATGTGCTTGCGGCCAAAATTGCCGATGAACCAGCCCCGAAAGAAGGTATCTCGTTCGGACCTGCCAATCCCATCCTCCGTATCTTTGATGTTTCTAAAGCCCGGGAATTCTATCTCGATTTTCTTGGCTTCACGCTCGATTGGGAGCATCGGTTTGGAGACAATTTTCCGCTTTATTGTCAGGTATCACGTTCCGATCTGACACTGCATCTTAGCGAGCATTCAGGTGATGCCAGCCCCGGCGCGCGGGTCTATGTCCGCATGACAGGCATTGAGGCTTTCCATAAGGAACTGCATTCCCAAGACTACCGTTTCATGAAACCTGGTCTTGAAGAAGCACCCTGGGGACGAGAAGTCACCGTTACTGACCCGTTCAGCAATCGGATTACCTTCTGCGAATCCTGATTCAGCGCTGCGGTAGTTTCAAGGGACTGTTGGTCTTGATTGTGCGAATGGCAAAGTTTGAGCGAATGTCCGATATGCCGGGCAGGACCAGCAGTTTTTCCGTAAGAAACCGCTCATAGGCGGAAAGGTCTTCCACCACCACCTCAGCAAGAAAATCCGCGGTTCCTGAAATAAGGAACGCGCCGGTCACTTCCGGCATGGCGATCAAAGCCGCTTGCTGAAGTTCGGAGTTTGCCTTGCTGTGCTGTCCCACCTTTATTTCCACGAAGACGGTCAGTCCAAGCCCGACTTCCTTGCGATCAATATCGGCGCGGTAACCTCGAATGACGCCGGACTTTTCCAGATTTCGGATGCGCCGCAGGCAAGGAGAAGGTGACAGATTCACCTTTTCTGCAATCTCGACATTTGTGGCCCGCGCATCGCCTTGCAGTGCCTCAAGAATACCAATATCGAATTTATCAAGATTTGGCATATTCTGCCTTTAACAAGGTTGAATCTTATCGAAAGTAGCTGAAATCATAGGTTAAGTGGCATCAACTTGCAAGGACATGCCAGAGACATTCGCTCTATATTGCTCCCATGGAAACGCATTCAGACTAATCTGAAAGGATATTTCAATGGTTGCGATCTCACCCGAAATCAACAAATCCGCCTCTCTGGCTCCCGGTTATGCCGGCGCTCTGGTTACGGTCTTCATCTGGGCAACGTGGATCATTGCCACCCGCCATTCCGGCGGTACGCATCTTGGTACTATCGATCTTGGGCTCATTCGTTACGGTCTTCCCGCGCTGGTGCTGGCGCCGGTCTGGCTGAAGACGGGCTTGCTGCCCCGCAATGTTCCCTTGGCGTTGCTCGCAATCATGGTTTGTGGCGCGGGCGTATTGTTCTTCCAGATCACCACCTTCGCCATTCATTCGACGCCCGCCGCCGCCGTAGGCGTGCTGCTCGGCGGTTCAATGCCCCTTGCAGCCGCACTGATCGGGGTTGTCCTGTTCGGCGAACGCCCGGATGCCGCACGCTGGCTTGGCCTTGCTGCCATTGTTGCCGGGCTTGCCATTCTGCTGACGCTAGCCATCGGCAGCCATCAGATTTCATGGGTAAGCTTTGTGTTTCTGCCATTCGGCGCATTGCTATGGGCTGGTTATACCCACGCTTTCAAGCGTTCAGGTCTGACTGCTCTACAGGGTGGCGCTTTGATTGCTGTCTGGTCATTCATCATCCATCTGGTGCTGGCTGCTTTTTTCGGCACAACGATCATGGATGTACCGCTGTCTGAAATCGGCTTGCAGTTTTTGAGCCAGGGTGTGCTCTCCGGGCTGGCTGCTATGCTTGCCTACGGAATAGCCGTTCGTTCGCTTGGTGGCAGTCAAGCTGCCGCGTTCAGCGCGCTCACTCCGGTGCTTGCTGCTGTGGGTGGCTCCATCTTCCTTGACGAGGCGCTCGGTGTCTGGGAAATTGCGGCAGCAATTATCACGGGACTTGGTGTTGCTCTTTCTACCGGCATCCTGTCGCATCGTGTCAGGACTTGATTGGAGGAGGGCGGCTCATTTCCTCTAAAAGGATTGTAAAATGAGCGAACCAACAAAGCATCCGAATATTACCCAGGCGATGGTCGACGCGTTTGATGAGTATACTCACCTGACGCTCGACCGCCGCTCTTTCATGGACAAGCTCACAAAGCTTGCAGGTTCGGGCGCTGCTGCGGCAGTTATTGCTCCCATGCTCGCAGCAAATTCTGCTCAGGCTGCAATCATCGCACCAGAAGACAAACGGCTCTTCACCAAAGATCTCGTATTTGCAGGGCCTTCCGGCGATATCAAGGCTATCTGGCTGTTCCTGCCGATGCGTCTGGTAAGCTTCCAGCAGTTGTCGTCATCCACGAGAATCGCGGGTTAAACGGCCATATTCGCGACGTTGCCCGGCGTATGGCCCTTGAAGGTTTTGTGGCAATGGCGCCGGATCTTCTGTCATCAGCGGGCGGGACGCCCGAGGACGAGGAAAAAGCCCGTGGCATGATAAGCGCGCTCGATTCAAAAACCGCGATTGCAGAGGGCGTCGCCTCTCTGGACTATCTTGCCAAAATCAAATCATCGAATGGCAAGGTTGGCGCTGTTGGTTTCTGCTGGGGAGGTGGCATGGTCAACGATCTTGCTGTCAATGCGCCACAGCTTGGGGCAGGCGTAGCCTATTATGGTCGTCAGCCGAAATCGGAAGACGTGGCAAAGATCAAAGCCCCCCTGCTTTTGCAATATGCGGGTCTCGATTCACGGATTAATGCCGGAATTGAGGATTACAGGAAAGCGCTTGAAGCCAATGGAAAGACCTTTGAGATTCATGTCTATGAAGGTGCGAACCATGCTTTTAACAACGACACCTCTGCTGCGCGCTACGACAAGAAGACTGCCGATCTTGCATGGAGCCGCACGGTTGAGTTTTTCAAGAAGAATTTGAGCTGAGAGCAATTCAACGCAGCTGTACGAATGGTCGACCGGACTTGCGAAACCAATCGCTTGCCGGATCGTTCTGTGCTTACTATTTGTGCGTTAATAAAACAGGATTTGATAAATGCAGTTTGTTGGACGGGTCTTCGGCCTCTTGTTTGTTTTGTTGGTGATCGCCCAACCCGGATTTGCGCAAGAAGCGGTTTTTCCAAGTGGATCAGGTATTGGCTTGGTTCCGCCAGCCGGTTTGGTACCATCTTCCAGTTTCAGCGGTTTCGAAGACCCAGCCAAGGGCACATCTATCGTCGTGACCGAACTTCCCGTTGATGCCTATGCCACAATCGCTGCGGGGTTTAATCGGGAAGGCCTACTGGCTACGGGTATAGAAACCATATCCGGGCCTGAGGAATGGCCGGTGCAGGGCGCTGTTGTTTCAAAACTGATCCGCGCCAGTCAGGTGGCAGCTGGCGTCAAATATCGCAAGTGGATTGTGCTTGTCGGTGCCGAAAGCACAACTGCAATGGTGACGGTCCAGATACCGGATGGTGCCAAAGGTGCGTTGTCGGATGCCGATGTGGAAAAAGCTCTGCGTACTTTGGTTGTTCGCGCGCCCGCAAGCTTGCCGGACCAGATTGCGTCTTTGCCCTTCAAAGTTGCAGATACGTCCGGTTTTCGCCCCGTGCGTGTTATTGCCGGAGCCACCTTGCTTTTGACCGAGGGGCCAAATGATGTTGCCATCAACTCGATGCAACCAATGGTGATTATTGCTTCAAACCTGAATACAGCGCCTGAGGCCGCCACGCGGCTGGAGTTTTCGAAAAAGGCCTTCGCATCGCTAACCGGAATCAAGGATGTCCAGTCCGATAATGAGACAAGCAGCGAGGTCGATGGCGCGGAATGGATCGAAATCGATGGAACAGCGACAGATTCCGCCAGCGGCGATGCGCTTTACGTGGCCCAGATCGCGCGGTTTGAAACCAATCGCTATGTGCGCGCCATCCTCATCGTCAATGCTACGGAAAAGAGCAAATATGCTGACCGCTTCCGGAAGCTAGCCAAGTCCATGACGATCAACTAAAATCGGCTATGGATAAAAGTTACCGACTCACCAAGGAAGAAATACGGCCACTGATACGCAATTATGGTGGTTGCATTGCGACTGACACGATAACGATTGACGGCTATCCAGTGCGTTTCATGTATCGCGAAGATCCTGATAATGATCTTGATAGTGGTTGGCGCTTCCTCTCCGGCTTTGAGAGCGACGACTATATGGAAGATCCCGAGAATAGTGGCATCTTCGACGTTAATACCATCGCAAACTATGATCCGAGTATTATTCCTCTTCTGGATTCGCCCGTTGGCAGTGTTTTTGAAAAAACTGGTGAGCAGGAACGCTTCGTTGCAGTAACCGACTGGTCACCTGGTGAAGACGATGATGATGATGATGATGACGACGAAGATTAAGGCGCGGAAGAACCGACGCCTGCGGCCTTTCGTGTAACGCAGAGTTACAACTAGACAAGGCCCGTGTATTGCCTAAAAATACCATTCTGAAGAGAATCCAACAAAAGGCTGGAAACTGGAATGGCATTGGCAGACGCAGGTGCATTGCTGCGCAACGAAAACGGTATTGCAACCGTAGTATCCATCCTCAAAAAGCGCTTCGGCGATAATGCCCAAGGCGGAAAATCCATCCGCGAGCAGCACGCCCATACCACAAGTTATGTGCCTAATCAGGCACCTGATCTGGTTGTATTTGCCGAGTCTATCGAAGACGTGCAGGAGGTCGTCCGCCTCTGCGGCGAATGGCAGGTGCCTGTTATCGCATTTGGAACTGGAACTTCGCTCGAAGGCCAGGTGAATGCGCCGGCCGGTGGCATATCAATCGATCTTTCGCGGATGAACCGTATTCTCAAAGTCTATAATGACGATTTGAATGTCGTTATAGAGCCGGGCGTCACACGCAAAGAGTTGAACGAGTATCTGCGTGATACTGGTCTGTTCTTTCCTATTGATCCTGGTGCAAATGCTAGCCTTGGGGGCATGGCTGCAACCCGCGCGTCAGGAACAAACGCTGTCCGCTACGGTACGATGCGGGAAAATGTCTTGGCTCTTAAGGCCGTGATGCCGGACGGCAGGCTTATTACAACGTCGAAGCGGGTGAAAAAGACGTCTGCCGGTTACGATCTGACGAGGCTTTTGATTGGTTCTGAGGGAACGCTTGGTATTATCGTTGAGCTGACGTTGAAATTATACGGCATCCCACAGGCCATTTCGGGCGGCATTTGCGCTTTTCCTGATCTGGAAAGCGCCTGCAATACGGTTATTGAGACGATCCAGATGGGCATTCCCGTTGCACGCATCGAACTTGTCAATGAGCTCGAAATGACGGCAATGATTGCCTACTCCAAGCTGGATTATGATCCTGCGCCTTATCTGTTCCTAGAGTTTCACGGCAGCGAGACGAGTGTGGCGGAGCAGGCGGAGTTGTTTGGAGAGATTGCAGCTGCCAATGGCGGCGGCGAATTCAAGTGGACTGCTAATGTTGAGGAGCGGGAAAAACTTTGGGCCGCCCGGCATAATTCCTACTTTGCCTGCATGACATTGGCGCCCGGCAAGCAATCGCTGTCCACTGATGTCTGCGTGCCAATTTCTCGTCTGGCCGAATGCATCGTCGAAACCGAAAAGGATATTGAGAAGAGCGGCTTGATTGCACCTATCGTCGGTCATGCTGGTGATGGCAATTTCCATGTTCTTGTGCTTTTCGATGAGAAGAATCCAGCTGAAATCGAAAATGTGGAGGCATTTGTGGAGCGCCTCAATCTTCGTGCTATCGCGATGGATGGAACGTGCACCGGCGAACATGGGATCGGGCAGGGGAAGATAAAATTTCTTCGCGCTGAACTCGGCGGTGCCGTTGATGTCATGGAAACGATCAAGCGGGCTATCGATCCGGGGAATATCATGAATCCCGGCAAGATCTTACGCCTTTAGGTTCGCATTTTGATTCCGGGTGTTAAAGCATGGTGTAAGCATTGCAAATCGCGCATAGAAACGGTCATGTCTCGGCACTGCCATAAAGTCGTTTCTATGGTGATTGGCGCGAACCTATCGGAGTAAGACACTGGCACGTTTGTTTGTTTTCATCGGCGGATTGTTGGTACTGCTGCTGACCGCAGCGCTGGTTGTGCCATATTTCGTCGACTGGGCCGGCTATCGCTCTTCGTTCGAACGTGAAGCATCCACATTGCTTGGCCGTCCCGTGACTGTTGCCGGAAGCGCGAGTGCGCGGCTTTTGCCGTTCCCCTCCGTTACCTTTTCGGATGTTCGTGTCGGTGACCCGGGCGTTGAACCGGTAATGACCATCGAGAAATTCTCCATGGATGCGGAGCTTGCTCCCTTTCTGCGCGGTGAGATTCTCATATTTGACATGCGGCTGGAAAAACCGGCTGCAACAGTGCGGATAAGTGAAGGGGGCGTAGTCGATTGGGCAATCCGGCCGCGCACTCCTTTCCAGAAAACGCAGGTCAAGCTGGAGAATTTGCAGATTAGCAATGGTTCGCTGATCATTCGCGATGCTTCGACGGGGACAACGCGCTCAATCTCCGATTTGAATGCCACCATGTCTGCTGACGATCTTTCCGGACCATGGAAATTCGACGGGAACTTGTTCTTCAACGGCAAAAAAATCTCCGTTTCCTCTTCGACCGGCGCATTGAAACCGGACGGATCGTTGCAAATGCACGCGCGTGTCATTCCGGACAATATTCCGGCTGCGATGGAAACGGACGGCCAGATAACGCTCGATCAGGGTGCGTTGAAATATGCCGGCCGCATCGACATTCGTTCTCGCGACGAAGTCGCTGATAAATCAGGAGAAAAAGCAGGATCGGCAGACAAGCCGCTGCTCTCCAGTCTTCGCCTGTCCGGACAATTTGAAGCCGATCATGCCAGGATAACCATACCGGAGTTTCATATGGAGCAGGGGCCGGTGGCGGACCCCTATGTGGTCAATGGCAACGCCCATTTTGACTATGGCGATAATCCGCGATTTGAGGTGAAAGCCGATGGTCAGCAAGTAACATTCGGCAATCAGGAGGCAGAGCAGGCAAACGCCAAAGCAAACCCTGAAACCGCGGCTCAGCGCCTTGGTATATTCCGGCGTTTGATGGATCAGCTTCCTGTGCCGACCATGCCCGGAAGAATAGATTTGAAACTGCCTGCTATCGTCGCCGGCGATACGACAATTCGTTCGGTAACGATTGATGCAGCACCCGCAGCCGGTAATTGGGTAATAAATCAGCTCAAGGCGGAATTGCCAGGACGTACGCAATTTGAAGCAAAAGGCGTCTTGCAGGTTGGCGATAATTTCGGCTTCGATGGCAAATTGCTTGTCGCATCGCGCCAACCTTCCGGACTTGCCGTCTGGCTGACAAACACAGTGGACGATTCCATTCGCCGTATTCGCGGTGCCGGTTTCTCCGGCGATGTGAGCCTGCATGATGAATTGCAGAAGGTCGATAATCTTGAGCTTGCGCTCGGCGGTGCCTCGTTGAAGGGAACGCTGGTTCGTAGCGCCAAGGGCGATTCACTGCCGCTGACGCAATTGAAACTGGAAGGCGGGGCGCTCGATGCAGATGCGCTGGAGGCTTTCGCGGCATTGTTCGGCAGCAATGCATCAAATGGCAGTTCCGCAATATTAAACGGGCAGGACCTTGATGTTGACCTAAAAGCAGGACCGGTCGCCCATGGCGGATTTGTCGCTGAAACGGTGGATACGGCGTTCCGTCTGCGCGAAGGTGTGTTCGATATTGATCGCCTGACTATTGGCAGTGTCGCTGGCACCACGATCACCGCCACCGGCAAGCTGGAGCCCTTCAAGACGGAGCCATCAGGGTCGGTTGACGCAACATTGCTGTCGGATGACATGGCGCCCTTTGTCGATGCGCTTTCACAGCGTTTCCCGGACTTCCCGTTTCTCGTTGCCATGAAGGAGCGGTCATCACGCTTCCCAGGTCTCTTCGAGGACACCCAGATGAGTGTCCTCGCCAATACGCTGCATGGAAAGTCTGGAACAAATGAGTTTTCGTTGAGTGCCGCGGGAAAGTCGGGTGGGATGAACATCACTCTTTCCGGCACAAGCACCATGAATGAGGAGCAATTGCGCACACTCGAACTGACCATGAATGCGCGTACCGATCATGCCGAAAGGCTGATGGCCTTTATTGGCCTGCCAGCATTGCCGCTTGGTCTTGCCGGAGAGTTGGAAGCCGATATCGCCCTTAAAGGAAACCAGAATGCCGGATTTCAGACGCAGCTCGCTTTGAAAGCGCCGGACGGTCGCGCATTACTGGATGGTAGTTTCCGCTATGCGGATGGTAGCCTGAACGGGGAGGGACGGGCATCGCTCAAGAGTAGCGATATCGATGCCTATCTCGCAACGGCAGGCTATTCCGTGCCAGGCTTCGGGAACGGCACGCCGATTGATGCAGCCAGCAGCTTTTCCCTTAACAATGGCAAACTCATGCTGCCCGATCTGAGCGGGCAGGTGAACGACACAAAAATTGGAGGGCACATCGGCTTCGTGCTCGACAACGGCGTGCCAAATGCGCAAGGCGATCTCACGCTCGCTCAGATTAATCTTGATGCCGTCACGCAATTTGTTCTTGGCACAGGCAGTACGGATGGCGATGGCAAGTCGCAGTGGCCGCAACAACCATTTCTTGCCAGCCCGCTTTTCCCGATGGGCTTTGACCTCAAATTGCGCGCAGAAACTGCCGATACGGGGATTATAGGCGAGATAGGCAATTTTCAAACCAGTGCTACGCTGAAAGACGGTGCTTTGCGCCTTGATGATGTCAAGGGTAACCTTTTCGGCGGCAAATTGGCTGGCATGTTCGAGCTTCGCAATACAAGCGGTACCGGCTTGGCGACGGGCCAGTTCACGCTTGATCAAGCGGGCATTGACGAACTCTATCAGCCGGAAACGGGTATTGCTGCTGTTCAAGGCAAGGCAAAAATTTCGGCGTCCGTCAATGCAACGGGCACGTCGATGGCAGAATTGGTCAAATCCATCGCTGGCTCTGGAGTCGTGGCGGTAAGCGATCTTACGATCAACGCGCTTAATCCGGCAGCGTTGGTGCCGATTTTGGCGGATGTCGACGCCATGGAAGGGCCCGTTACAACCGCCACCATCGATGCGATCATTGGTAAATATCTGAATGCCGGAGCGTTGAAGGCAACTGCCTCTGAAATTCCCTATACGATTGCTGGAGGAGTGGCGCGCACATCGACATTCCAGTTAAACAATGGGGATGCCCGGCTTTTTGCTGATTTGCGGATAAATTTCCCGGAAATGATGGTGGCTTCCCAAGGCAAACTGACATTTGAGCCCGGAAAGACCGTTGTCGTCGGTGCTGACCCCGTAGTCGAGTTTACGCTGGATGGCCCATGGCATGGCCCTGCGGTCACCTTTAATCGCCAACCGCTTGAGCAGTTCCTGACCCAGCGCGCGCTAGAGCGCGAGCAGCAGCGAGTGGAAACACTGCAGGCATCGCTGGTGGAAAAGCAGCGTTTGCGTCGCGAGACGCAGTTATTTCAGGCGCTTGCGGAAGAGCGGGTGAGGGTCGCGCGCCTCAAGGTTGAGCAGGAAGCGCGCGAGGCGGCGGAAAGAAAAGCGGCCGAGGAAGCAGCGCGCAAAGCTCTTGAGAACCCACCTGCCGCCCCTCCGCCAGCGCAGCCGCAAGGCGCCATTGACCGGCAGTCGCTCGATGAGTTTTTGCAAACCATCGAGCCGAATGCCGTTCCGCAGTGATCTTTACTCGCCCCTAAAAGCCGCTTCCAGCTTGCTGATGTCGAGCTTGTGCATTTGCAGGAGTGCTCCCAAAAGGCGGTCAACCTTTGTCTGGTCCTTGTCTTGCATCATTTGACCAAGCACCGAAGGCACGATCTGCCATGACAGGCCAAACTTGTCCTTTACCCAGCCGCATGGGCCGATTTCACCGCCATTTGCAGTTAACTTCTCGGTGAGCTCATCTATTTCAGCCTGGGATCCACAATCGATTATAAGAGAGATGGCCTCGTTGAATTTGAATTCCGGACCGCCATTCAGCGCCAGATATTCCTGACCGGCGATTTCAAATCGAGCGGTCAGCAAAGACCCTTCCGGTCCCATGCCGCCTTTGCCCCAATAGCTCTTTTCCAGAATCTTTCCATTTTCAAAGATGGAAAAATAGAACTCCATCGCTTCTTCGGCATTGCCTTCGAACCACAAGCATGGAGTAATTTTTTGTTTGATTGGCATGTCATTCCCTTTCATTGCGATTTGAACTGCCTGAAAGACGAAGGAAGACTGACCAATCCTACATGATGCCGGAATTATTTTTGCGTAGACATGCCGCCACTTTGCACCCAAGCCAATACGTATAATCGCAATGCGGATGAAAGGCTGGAGTCGCGATCCCGGTCTTTGTCGACCTGTGCGATAAGTGCCGCCAGCGTCATTTGGCGGGTTTGTGCAATGGAGGTGATAATTTCATAAAAGGGATCTTCGAGCGAAAAGCTGGTGCGGTGCCCGTGAATTGTCACCGAGCGCTTCTGGACAAGACTCACTTGTCGTCCAAGGGCTTTTCCAGCCGGCTATCGTCCAAAAACCGCTCTGCTTTAGCGGTTAATGCAGTTTCGAACTTCTTCTCAGTCTTGGTGCGCCCGAACAAGATGCGGTTCTGAGCCGCAACCTGTTCTTCAGCATCTTTGGCTTTGCGCTTCCTGACCTGCCGCAGGTTGACGATCTCGGCCATGGAGGTCGTTATTTCTTCTTGCGGAAGGAGTCGAGCGATACCACCGAAGCAGAAGCTTTCTCGCCATTATCGTCTGAGCTTGCATCCGCTGCCGCTTCCGACTTTCCGGATGGCTTGGCCGGTTTCTTGGCGGATTTCGCCGGAGGCTTTGGCTTGGCGCTGGTCGAAGCGAGCTTGGGACCGTAAGTAATGTCGGTTGGCGCTATGCTGGTGATACCCTGGTCATTGTCGCCAACGGTTTCTTCAACCTCCACATCGAACTCCAGCTCGAAGTTTACAGAAGGGTCATAGAAACCGCGAATCGCGGAGAATGGCACGACGAGTTTCTCCGGCACATCGCCAAACGATAGGCCGACTTCAAGATGGGTGTCTGTGACCTGCATGTCCCAGAATTGATGTTGAAGGACAATCGTCATCTGTTCCGGATATTTTTCGTGAAGCCGCGTCGAAATACGCACGCCGGGTGCGCCGGTCAAAAAGGTGACGAAAAAATGATGGTTGCCCGGCAGGCCTGCTTTGGCAACTTCGCCTAGCACCTTACGGATAACGCCGCGAAGCGCTTCCTGGGCAAGTATATCGTAACGGATCATATCTTGTGGCATGCACTCTTATCCCATGGATTCCCCCCTGCCTGTCAAGCGGAGATAGAAATCGTATCCGACCATTATGGCGCATCGCTAATGCATTTGCGACCGATTGTCAGCAATGGGTGCAAATATATCCAGCAAACAGGATATCGATGTCTGTGAAGCGCATTATCAAGAGTATTTGCGGCAAATTTTACAGCGGCTTGGCGTCAGACAACCAAGGACCACAATAAATGAGCAAATTGTACTTTGCTGGTAGACGCTTTCGCAATTCAAATGTGGAAGTCAGCTGACAGCCATCAGGACAGGAGCCGGTTGGCTGCTGGTTTCCTGTACGCGCGGACCATAGGCTCGCAAGAAAGTTTCAACGGCATTTTTGGCAGCGGTCTGCAGTTCTTCTTCTGTCGGTTTGCCACCAAACAGATAAATCATTTGGAGATCGGCATTCACCAGCGCCAGAAATTGGCGGGCGGCAAGGTCAAAATCATCGATTCGCAATGCACCCTTGTGGGCGAGCTTTGCAAACAGCGCGCCAAGCGTCGTGCTTATTTTGCATGGACCGTGCTGGCGCCATCCTTCGAACAAATGCGGATATCTCTCGCCCTCGGATTGGACAAGCCTGCGTAGGAACTTTCCGTCATCGTTGCACAGGCAATTTTTTGTCAGCCTTATGGCGAAATCGGCCAAATCTTGTTGCAGATGATCGGGCTTGTCGGGAAAGGTCGAAAGTGTAGAGAAAAGCATGGCGTTTGCCCGCTCCATAACATCTTCGATCACTGCGACAAACAGCGTTTCTTTTTCGCGGTAGTGGTTATATATTGTCTGGCGCGAGACGCATGCTTCAATCGCAATTTCATCAATACTGGCTCCGGAAAAGCCTTCCCGGCAAAAAACATTTGCTGCGGCATCCAGAATAGACACACGTTTTGAACATTGACCGCGTTGTGTGGGACCGGTGTCTTTGCGTGCAGTTGATGGTCGGCTTAAAGCCATCGCGTGATTTTTCATAGGCCCAAGATAATGCGTCTTGACGTGTTAGACAATAGTGTCTAATTTTACACCTGTGTCCAAATATATTGACGCAGTATTTTCCATGAGCGCCATGCTCCTCCCAAGCAGACGCCTTCATGTTTAGCGCAGTGCCCAAAACCGGATTTCTGGCTGTCCGGGGGAAGCTGCGAAGAAATTTCGGATAGGGCAGGGTGTTTCATCAAATTGAGACGGCCCTGCTCTATCAAGACCGTTCAATTCGTAAATGCAACGCGCTCCTGTGCCGCGATTGCTTGAAAGAGCATCACCATGAAGTCCTCCTTCCTACGTTATGCAATCATCCTTGGATTGCTGTCGGCCATCGGTCCTTTTGCGATCGATATGTATTTGCCTGCGCTTCCATTCATCGGTGCCGATCTGGCGGCGGGTGAAAATGCCGTGCAAATGAGTCTTTTGGCCTTTTTCCTGTCCTTTGCCCTCTTCCAGATCGTCTATGGTCCGCTCTCGGATATGTGGGGTCGCAAGCTACCTCTCTATATGGGGATCGGTCTGTTTACGGTAGCCAGCATTGGCTGCGCCCTGGCAACAAATATTGAGACGCTGGTCGCATTCCGCTTCCTGCAGGGAATTGGCGGTGCAGCAGGTATGGTCATTCCACGCGCTGTTGTACGTGACATGCATACTGGCGTTCAGGCCGCTCGCCTTATGTCGCTGCTGATGCTGGTGTTCAGCATTTCTCCTATTCTAGCGCCGTTGACAGGCAGTGCGGTTATTCACTTTTTTGGATGGCGCGGCGTATTCTGGGCCGTAATGATTGCCGCCCTTATCGGTCTGGTTTTGCTGTCAACACAGCTTGAAGAAACCCGGCCAAAGGAAGCGCGTGCGGAAAGTAGCTTGCGTAGTGCGCTCACTGCTTACGGAATTCTGCTGCGTGATCGCAACTTTATGGTCTTGTCGATGATTGGCGGTTTTGGCATTGCGAGCTTCCTCGTCTATCTTGCCAACTCGCCTTTCGTCTTGATTGACCACTACGGCCTGACACCAACGCAATATAGTATTGCTTTCTCGATCAACGCGGTTTCGTTTTTCACCGTGTCGCAATTGACCGGTTGGCTTGGCAGCCGCTTTGGTCTGGTGCGTGTCATGCGTATGGCAGTTACGGGCTTTGGCATAACATTGGCCGCCATGGTTGTTGTCATGGGCGCCGGCTTTGATCAATTGCCGGTTCTGGCTGCATTCCTCTTTGTCGGCTATGGCTTCCTCGGCCTTGTTATCCCTACAACCGGTGTTCTTGCATTGGAAGAGCACGGAGAAATTGCCGGTTCCGCGTCGGCTCTGTTGGGTACTTTGCAGTTCGTGATATCGATCATTGCCATGATTGTTGCGGCGCTTTTCTTCACAAGCAAGCCACTGCCGATGGCCGCCGGTATTGCCATGTGCGCCGTGATAGCTTTCGCCGTCACACAACTGACGATCGGCCGCCGTCCTGTTGAAGTCGGTGCTGCTGCCGAGTAATTCTGAGTTTCAGATCTGCAAAAAGGCCCGGATGCAAATCCGGGCCTTTTTCATGATAGGTGCTCAAGGATAAAGTCGGCCCGGTGACTGGCTGGCAATCGAGGCACTTCGATCAGGTCATAGCCAAAATGCCCATAGGCTTTCACCATGGCATGATAGGTCCGGACAGCCTCCGCAAATGTTTGTTTGCGTTCCCTATCTTGCTCAAAGATCTCTTCCCAAGGGGGCAGTATGAAAGCCAGCGGGTTATACCGGTATTGTTCGGCAGCGTTTTGAACATGTGCGGGCACCGCAAGCTGCGATAGTTGCAGATATCCTGCGATGTCCGGGATGCCGCGATCGAAAAAGATCATCCCATCTACTTCTTGTGCAATCTCGTAAGATCGCAGTTCCCAACAAAGCATCAGTTCGGAGAAAAGGGCAGGGTCTTTCCAAGGCAGCGCTGGTCCTTCAATGCTTGTTTGCTGCTGGATAATCGCTCGCCCAGCTTCGACCGAGGCGGCGTGACCGCGTTGTTTCAGCTCTTCAATGAGAGTTGTTTTTCCTGAGCCCGGGCCGCCTGTGAGGACGACAAACCTTTCATTTAGAATGTGCATGGATAGCTCCTGCTGACGCGCGCTCACGGCTATCAGCTTCATGGATTTACGAACAGCAGACGCGGAACGCCGCTGGCTTTAAGGGAATTTGGGGGGGAGGGTTTTGGCGCTTGATCAGCGAACCATGTGGATGATTTAACCAACCATATCGAAGAAACTCAAGCGAATTTCATTGTCCGGAGGATTTTTTATAGCTCGCATCAGTTAGCTGGATGGGTTTGGCTCCATTTGCTGGCACGCCGCTGCAAATGGGCTGCGCGAGAATTTCAGCCAGTACAGAACGCTCATTATTGGCGGCCCTGTTGAAATAGTGCCGGACATGCTCTGCCGCGAAAGCTGAGCCCACAATCACGGTGATGGACGCGATGGCATAGGCAAGGAGGCGCAGCCGCCGGGCGAGAATGTTTTTCAAACTCGCCCGGGTTGCGGTTGCCATTGCGATGCACAGTGCAATGAGTGTGCAGCACATGGTGCAAAGTCAGCTATGTGTCGAACAAGCGCATGCAGCGGCTTGCTCGTGGATTGGCGCCGGCGGATTGCTGGTCCGGCCATTGGTGTTTTTCAGCCGCGCCCAATCGCCAAGATTGAAATGCGGACCATTTTCATTGCGGCCCTTAGGCATGATGTCGAAATAGGCGTAGACACCAAGGAATTGCTCATCACCGCGGCCAAATGCTGAATAGGTATGATAGATCTGGCCGTCTTCATCCTTGTAGAACACGCTGCCGCCCGACAAATCGTCAATCCCCGGGTCGCCATATTCATAATTGTAGAATGCCGTGCCTTTCTCTCTTTCCTCCGCAGTAAATGACACGTCAAAATCATAGTTGAAGTCGTTATTGAAAGACGACACCCAGGGAAAGTTCCAGCCCATGGATTTACGGGCAGCTTCGATTTCAGCAATTGGCGCCCGCGCAATGGCGACATAAGACACGTCATTATTTGCCAGATGCCGTAAAATGCCTTCCACGTGATCCACAACGAGGCCGCAACCGAAACATGGTTTTTCCTGACCGGGTGCCAACATGAAATGCTTGATGAAAAGCTGGCTGTGTCCGTTGAACAAATCAGAGAGCGTTACCTTTCCTGAAGGGCTA
>NZ_JAUSZT010000002.1:660000-1190009 GCF_030817885.1 Phyllobacterium ifriqiyense | reverse complement strand
GCGAGCGGACTTAGCCACGGCGGAGCTAAGGCTGTTATCATAGATGACTGCGACACTGGGACTCGTGCGGAACGTCTCGTCGCGTTCGCGGGCTTTATCGAGCGGCTAGGCGGCCTCTACACCACCGCTGAAGACGCGGGCATTTCCACAGCTGATGTTCGCTCGATGAGCACTGTGACCCGGTTCATTCGCAACCTTCCATTGGAAGAGACAGGCGACGGAGCACTGTGTACGGCATGGGGTGTATTCCATGGAATTCGGGCCGGACTGGAGTTCCGCGGCATCTCGGACATGTGTGGCTGCTCAGTGGCGGTGGAAGGATTGGGCAAGGTGGGGATGGCACTTTGCGAACTACTTCAGAACGCAGGTGCTGATTTGATCGTCTATGATATCGACGACGAGAAAATGCAAGTTACCCAGCAAAAGTACGGCGCAAAGGCGGTTGCTGCAGGACAAATCCATCGGTCCGATGCCGACGTTTATTCGCCGTGCGCGCTCGGAGCAACGCTTAATCAGAAGACCATTCCAGAGATTCGCGCCAGAGTAGTCGCCGGTGCCGCGAACAATCAGCTGAGTGACGCTTCGCAGGATCAACTCCTTAGCGGCTATGGTATCACCTATTGCCCGGACTATATAGTGAACGCCGGTGGCGTATTGTCGGTGGCGCCTAAAGGGGCGAGGTTCAATCTTCCAGAGGCGCTAGCTCGGGTAGCGACAATTCATGAGACGACGCACAACGTCTTGGCATTGGCCAAAACTGCTGGGATACCGACTGGTTTCGCTGCTGATCGCCTGGCACGCCAGCGCCTTCAAACGTGACGCGGATCCCCATCATCAGTTCAGGATGCGCAAGTGAGTAAAGCTGGAGGGAGCCACGGAAGAAGCTTTAGCCTTCACCCTTCGACGATAGCGCCCTTCGCTTCATCAAGTTTTTGCATCATCATAACAGGGGCCAGAACCGATACTAAATCAGTGTCGGTTGCGTCTCTCAGAAGCCATTATGGACGCTCAGAACACTGTTTCCAGCCGGAAACAAAAGAAGGCCCGGAAAAGAGCCGCGTCATACACCTGCCCGCAAGATCAGGAAACTAACTCTCGGTTGTAAAGTTTAGTTCAAGTCACTGATCTTGGATCGTGTAGCGCCCCATTTTCCCGAAATTCGATGGCTGAGGGTTAGGCAGATTGCCAGAATGGGCTTTGGGAGAGCCCGAGCTCCCTTTTGTTGTGGTGCGTCAACGGGCCCGGCAAATGAAACGCGTATTCCGGCGGTGAATTGAGTGCGGCGGCAATCCGCCCGTCGGCAAATTGCCGCCGTTGGACGGATGTTTGAGAGGCGCGGCGCCGAGCAAAACCATGGTTTAAACGATGTCTTGTCGAATCGAAAAACTCATCCCGCGCCCCGATGACGATGCGTCCGATATAACGAGCGGAACCAGAAAGGTCTTCGGCGGCGATCACGACGGACGGCGATATGGAAGAGCTTGCATGCTCACGGCCTTGAATTCAGCGAAGAGCCACCGCTGCAGCTGGCGCCCGTAGGGCTGCGCGAAGAAGCGGCTTACCCGCGCCAGCAAGCCATTGCTCAACGGTCATCAGGCAGCCAAACTCGCTTCGCAAAGCATTGATATCTGCCACGCCCGCGCACCTACCATCGTCAACGAGCTCCGCAAGGCGGCCAAGCAATGCGTTTTGTTGGAGAAGACTGTCAGGGAAACGTTGGTAAGTGATCGTTTTTCGCCCGGCGCGGCTGAATGCTTCCTGTAGTCCGTTGCCGGTGATCTCATCTCCCGCAATTTCAATGGTTCGGCCAGAGAACCGCTCGGGATATGCAAAAACCGACGCGACGATCTTCCCGATGTCATCGACGGCGATGAACTGCATTTTCTGGTTCGGTCGCATGAAGAATCTGAACGTCCCCTGCTCAAGGCCCATCCCTGGAAGCAAGAGCATTTCCATGAATGTGACCGGCCGCACGATCGTACTGTTAATGCCAAGCCTCCGGATGTGGTCTTCAATTTGCGTCTTGCTGTCAAAGTGTCCCAGGCCAGTTTTGCCTTTCCCGGCGGCGGCAACGGATGTGTAGACGAGATGCTGAACGCCTTGCGCTGTGGCAATGTCGGCGATGGCCTTCCCATACCGAAGTTCCTGTTCGTCCGAAATACCATGGGCCCCTTGCCCCGAACTCGGTTGCACGCTGAAGACGCCGTAGGCGCCGGACATCGCTTTCTCGATCGAGGAAAAGTCGGAGAAAGTACCTTGATGCAGTCCAACACCGATGGCTTCAAGCGCCTTTGCCTTTGCTCCACCGAGCTGGCGGACAAATGCCCTTACCGACCATCCATTGGTTCTCAGCGCCTTTGCGACCGCTCCACCTTGCTGCCCCGTGGAACCGAACACAAGGACGGTCTTGTTCTGATTCATTTAACGTTCCTTTTCGTAACTATTGATACTTACGAAATGGCACTGATATAACCAGTGCACAAGACGGCACATTTATGTTCGTCGGTCACACGGAGATAACTATTGGAAAAGATCATCCACGGTCGACCATATAAAAACACCGCCAAAGGTCCTATCCTCGTGCCCTGCGCGCCGCACGGCGTGTTAGCGAGGCTTGGGGACAAGTGGACCATCCTGATAATGTCCATACTCGCGATGACACCCACAACGCCGCTCCGGTTTTCGGAAATCAAGAATGGGATTCCGGAGATCTCGCAGCGCATGCTGACGGTTACCCTTCGAAATCTTCAACGGGACGGCTTGGTTCTGCGACACTATTTTTGCGAGGTCCCGCCACGAGTCGAGTACGAATTGACGCTGATGGGGAAGACGATGCTACCAGCGCTTGAAGGTTTCACCGGATGGATTAGGGAAAATTGGCAAGCGATCGAACGATCGCGTCAAGCCTTCGATGACTCCAACGGGGACTTGTAGAGTTCGAGCGACCTGTGATGTGAATTCAGTAGAAGCTCTACCAACACCACATGTTCCAAGTAACGGTTAATCGCCAGCTTTCATTTAGCGAGCGCACTTCGATTGTCCAAAGCACAATCATTCAGTGCGAAGAGGCGCTTGCAGTTTACTTAATCAGGTGCCAGCTACAGCTCTGAAACTGAGCCGTTTCAGCCGGATCGCGACAGACAGACGCACGTGGGTTGCTGTCACCGGATCGACGCCGGGCGCTCTCATAACTGTGCCAAACTTTCAAATCGTCAATGCATCGCTTGCGTAAAACGGGATATAAACCGTTCAAGCATGTATGGTGGCCAACTCCGGACGCAGTGATTTTAGATCGAAGATGTCGCGGACGTGATGCTGGACCTGTTAACTCCCTCGCTCGCAACGCATCCGGAAAATCTGGCACCTTATCCGTCGATTCCGGCTATCCGATGCAGGTGACGCTTTCGGGACTTTCAGTCACAGCGCGGTCACGCTCGCTCGTGGTCAGAAGCCGGTCGCCCCCGAAGGGCAGCTACCGTGTGACGCGAAACGGTGGCGTTGCCATCGAAACGCAAAGCACGGAATACTCTGCGCCGATGTCATGTGGATCGCATCTAACGCTTCGTGCCCACGTCTGACGGCAGCAATGACCTTTCAGGGATCGGCGGTCACGAAGCGCGGATGGATCGAGCCGGGCTCGGAGATTGGGTTGCTTGTGGCTGCCATATGAGGTTCTGACGTAGATTACGCTAACTTAGCAATTATCCTTTTGAGCTCCACGTTAGGAAGGTTTCTGGTTTGACGCCATCCGTCCGCGCCTTCTCGATCAGCGGCCTGAGGGTATCCCTCACGAATTCTTCAATTGTCGTGCGCAGCGCAGGACGATCCTCGTAAAACGTTATACGCCCATCGTTAAGAGCAGCCAAGGTGTCGTTATCGTAGACCCACCGTCCGAGAGTTCCGAATCTCTCCCGGAATATCTTCTCGACCTCGCGATCGCTCCTATCGATGAAACGATAGTCCACGTCTTTACCGAGTGCCCGGCTGATAATCGCGGCGATCTCGGTCATCGTGTAATCGATGCCCAGTTGCTTTACGGATCGGTGCTGGTCAGTCGGCGTGTCGAACTCTTTCGCTGCGAGATCCGCGATGTCCTGAATGGCAACCCAAGGAGTTTTGACGTTGGGGTCAAGCGACCAACCGATCCTATCGTGCTGCGCGATCGAGTCGATCCACCCGAACAGGTTCTCCATGAACCAGCCACCCTGCAGATGCACCAAATTGATGTCTCGTAGTCGGTTGAGTATCTGATCCAGGACATAGAAGGGCTGGAAATGGCCGGTGTTTCCGCTTACATCGGATCCCATTCCGGTCAGGCTCACGGCAAATTTCACAGGGGAGCCCCGAAGTGCGTCGAAAAACCGAAGCGCTGCCGCAGGGTAGTGCCCATGGAAGTCCTCCGACCCCCAAATGGTTTTGACCATTAGGAACGCAGCGTCAGCGTCTCCGAAAAATGTGTTAAGCTCACCAGCACCCGTGTCGAAGCTGCCAATATATGGCTCTGCTCCTTTCGCGACGAGTGCATCGAGGGCGGGCCCTCCTCTCGAGAGAGCTTTGACTGAATGGCCTTTGGCTAAAAGGATTTCGGTAAGTTTGGCACCGATCCTGCCGGTCGCGCCAACTACGGCAATACGCATGGCTAATCTCCTGGAGTTGCTGAACCGTGAACCTAAAGGATTGCGTCGCAAGCAGAAGTGGAGATAATGCCATATGATCTCGAAAATGGGCCAACCTTCGAGTAAGCCACCCTGCAGTACCGCCATCGATCTGAGCCACCTGCAGGGACCGGCAATGGCGATCAGGATGGACTTCGCCGACTATGAAGCCGAGGGGCATCAGCACCAGCACCGGCAGGGTCAACTGGTCCTGGCGTTGCATGGTGCGGTCACTTGCAGAGCGGAAAGCGGGGTCTGGATCGTTCCGCCAAACTCCGGAGTTTGGATACCCGGTGGAGTTCTCCATAGCAATAAGGTCACGTCCAATGCGCGTCTGACATATCTGTTTGTCGAGCCGGGTGCGGCCATGCTTCCGGCTGAATGCTGCACGCTTGCGGTATCGCCGATGCTTCGGGAGATGATACTCCAGGTAGCGGAATTATCGAAGAATGCCGGGCGTGACGCTCATGTCGATCGCCTCGTGCGGGTGATGCTCGATGAACTGGCGCTGATGCCGCGGGAGAGGCTGGAGCTACCCGTATCTGACCATCCAAAGATCGCCTTGATCGCTGCAACTCTTTTGGCAGACCCGAAAGATCGGCGGACCCTCGGTCAGTGGGCTGAGCATGTTGCCGTCAGTGAGCGAACGTTAAAGAGGCTTATGGTCCAAGAGACGGGATTGAGTTTCGGCCGGTGGCGGCGTCAGCTACATCTCGTCATCGCGCTGCGGGAACTTGCCGGCGGTGCGACAGTCCAGCGGGTAGCCGGCGATTTGGGGTACGAATCCACGACGGCCTTCATCGTCATGTTCAAAAAGGCGCTTGGGACCACACCATCGCGTTACTTTGCCGTTCGCTTATTGAGCACGGAGCACGCGTGAGACACTGCCTGTCCAAATTTCCAGCAGCGATAGACCTACGTCGATTCTCTGCCTGGGCCGAGAAAACCAGCGCAAAACGTATAGCAGTGCTGTTTGCGCTGGACCAAATATACAGCAGGGCCGAAAAGCTTGCCTCGTTTAGATGCGTTCCCAGATAGATTCCTTGCCCTCCACCGATGCACATCGTCGTCAGCCCTAACGGCCGCCAGAATGCCGCAGTTCGTACATCAACCTGGTCGTTATAACGGCACACCGGTCGCGTCGATGGCCGAGTGAAATGCCGCTCCCGTTTGGGTTCACTCGTTCGGAAACGAGCTGCAGTTCGCGGGCGACGGCGCACCACTGTGCGATAGGCCTCGCTGGACTTGCTCACGTCAATATCCGCGATGCCCAAGCCGGCCCGATCCCCATGAAAGCGGGATCGACACCGGCGTGACCATAGGCGACAGGTCGCGCCCAACGGCCGCAAATTATGCTGGCGAACCGACGCCTCGCTCGCGAGCACGACGGCGGCTGCGCCGTCGTTGAGCTGGTACGCGTGGCGCGATCATCTTCTGAATTCGATCTCCGGCGTTCCACCGTCGAGCGCGCAACAAGCAGACAAACGCGTCAAACGTTGGCACCAAGTCTAAAAGAGGCATTTCGCCAGCTGTAAACCCAAAGTTTCGAAGTTGATGAGGCCGGCAACACTGATGCTGCCGACCGGACCGTCATATCGAGACGATGATCTTACCTTTCGCGCGCCCCGATCCCTGGTGTTCGAATGCTTTGACTGCACCCGCCAATGGGACCTGGCTGTCCACGAGGATTTTCAGCGCCCCCTCATCGACCCTTTTGACAATCTTGGCGAGGCGGCTAGCATCGGAGGAGTGGAAGACAAAGGTTGCCGTCACGTTATGCGCTTTTGCGAGAGCCCCGTCCGGAGGCGAAGCGGTTGCGAGCAGCCGGCCGCCTGTTCGAAGGACACCGTAGGATGCCTGCTGGGTCTCGCCGCCAATCGGGTCGAGGACGACGTCGACGTCTGACACTTTTTCTGCAAAGTTTTCATTGCGATAGTCGATGACTTGATCAGCGCCGAGCCGTCGGACCATATCGAGGCCTGCGCCTGATGCTGTTGCAATAACCCGGGCTCCTGCCGAACGGGCGAGTTGGATGGCGAAACTGCCGACGCCGCCGGCGCCAGCATGAACAAGCACGGTCTGACCCGGTCGCAGGTCTGCCATCTCATGCAATGCTTGCCAAGCGGTGCCAGCACCGGTGGCAAGACCAGCGGCATCAGTCAGCGAAATAGAAGACGGCGCCCTGACAAGATAGTCCGACGGTACAATGACGAATTCAGCAAGCGCGCCCCCGCTGCCCGGGTCGACCCGAGCGATGACCTCGTCACCCGAGCGCCAGTGGGTCGCCCGAGATCCGGTTCGTTCGATGGTTCCAGCAAGGTCCGTACCTAGAATGTACGGAAAACTCACGGGAAAGAACGCGTCCATGTAGCCAAGCTGCATCTTGACGTCGAGAGGGTTGAGACTGGTGGCGGTGACCCGAACCAGTACCTCGCTCGGTCCGATCTCGGGAATATCTACATCTTCGATGACAGGCGCCGCATTGTATCCGCGAATTCGAAGGGCCTTCATCACGCCGCCTCCCCGGTATTCACCGGCCAGACGCCCACCTGAAACAGCCAGCCGAACCAGTCTTCAAGGTGCCAGGTGTGCGTCACCTTTCCGTCCGCGATATAGTGGAATTCGTGAATGGCCATCTGGAACGACTTGCCAGTCGGAGCAATGCCGAACCAGGAGCCAGTATGCGTGCCCGATATCAGCGCTCGTACAGCGGCTTTTCCCGGCGTGCCGATCATTTCCAAAAGGGTGATCTTCAAATCCGGGAAGGCGGCATTGAACTCGCGGATCAGCGGCTTCATGCCATCGCGGCCAGGTTGCTGATGTGGCGAAAGTGGTATGTCCTGCCAATCAGGGACGACAGCCTCGTCCAACAGATCGGGATTGCCATGAAAAGCTTCGTACAGCGTTTCAAGTGCGTGTCGTTCTTCAGGCGTAAGACCTGAAACTTTTGGTTCATTAACATTGTTTGTCATTAGGGTTCCTATCTTGGAATGCAGCGACCCCAAAGATTATCGCGTCCAATTGTATGCTTGAAATCGATTGATGGTATGTGATTATATCCATACTATGGATTTACACGGGATTGATCTCAACCTACTTGTCGCCTTCGATGCGCTCATGGCAGAACGCAGCGTGACCCGCGCCGGAACGCGGATCGGCAGGACTCAGCCGGCAATGAGTGCAGCGCTCTCCCGACTGCGCGGCCTGTTGAATGACGAGCTTTTCGTGCGCGGACCGAACGGACTTCAGCCGACACCTCGGGCTCTTGATCTCTCCGAGCCTTTGTCTCACGCCCTGCAGGAGATACAGCGGACGCTGGAGTTCACCCAGGCATTCGATGCATCGACATCGTCCGCAACATTTTCCCTCGGTCTTTCGGATCATCCGACTTTCGTCGTTCTTCCGAGGCTTCTCCAGACCTTACGAGAGCAGGCATCCGGCATAACGCTGCGAATTCGCAACTTCACCGCGCGCGACGATGCGATTTCAATGCTCGATGCTGGCGAAGTAGATTTAACGATTGGGGTCCCCCCGACGTCTTCAGGCCGCATCCTGACAAGACCGCTCTTTGTGGAACGGTTCGTGTGCATCGTTAGGAAAAATCATCCGGCAACTGAAAGACCTTTAGATCTCAACAGGTTCCTTGAACTGTCGCATCTCCTGGTCTCACCGGAAAATGATCGTTTTGGACGCGTGGATGCGGAACTTGCGCAACGCGGCCTCAAGCGGCATCTTGCCCTCACCTTGCCTCATATGTATGCGGCGCCGCTGCTGGTCGCGAGCTCGGATCTGATTGCGACCCTCATGAGCGGCGTGGTCGATGCGTCGCAATATGCAGAACAATTGATGATCTTGCAGCCTCCAATCCAACTGGACCCTGTCCAGTTCAGCTTGTCCTGGCATCGGCGCAACGATGTACATCCTGCACAGCGGTGGTTCAGGGATTGTATCGCGGCTCTTTACGGCTGCTGAACCCAATGCGGCCGCAGGCTCGAAAGCCAAATGACTACCGACCTTTCTTGGGACATGTAGTTAGGCCCTCGAACTTTCTCGAACAAATAAATCGAGATCGTCGCAAACGCGTGGAGCCGAGAATTCTCGAGCGTTTCACCCGCGAGGATGTTGCAAATGGGACTAATGTACGAAGGTGCGACCACGACAACATATAGCCACCAACGTGAGCCTGCTGATCACTCGGACTCCGTAGTCGATGGCGAACATTGGGCCGGTTGATGCGGTCACATACAGATTATCAAGCGCGCCTCGCCACCTTTAAAACGGACTAAGGTCGACGCTGCCGCGTGAATGCTCGTGGCATCGTGTGTAAATCTCAAAAGGTGGATGTAATGACTAGCAACCAAACTTCTTCCGGCCGCCCTATTTATCGCCGCCAGATGCTCAAGCTTGCCGGGTTGGGTGCCTTGGCTGTAGCCGCGTCCAGTGAGACTGCAATTGCCCAGGAACTGAAGGCGCCATCGTCGATGCGCGTTTTCCCGTCGAAGTGGCATCTGGGGTTTTTATTCTTCTCGACAAACGCATCCCGCTGGTGCCCAACATCGGCATTGTTGTTGGCCGAGATATTGTACTCGTCATCGACTGCGGCCTCGGTATAGAGAGTGCTGAAGATGTATTGGCGTTGGCCAGGCGGCTGGCGCCCGGCCGGCAGGTCGTGCTCACCGTCACGCATGCCCATCCCGAGCACGGTTTTGGCGCGCAGGTGTTCAAGTCCGCCGGCCGAATCTATTACAACGCTCTGCAGAAGGACTACTTCGCCAAACGGGCCAGAAGCTTCTGGAAGGTTTCAGGTCAAGCGTCCTGCCTGCCGATCACAAATACCTGCTTGATAACATTGTTTTGACGCCGCCTGATCAAACCTATGATCAGCAACGTGTCATGCTTGACCTGGGCGGACGACAGGTGGAATTCCGGACATGGGGTAGAGCACATACGCCCGGCGACCAGATTGTATTCGTCCCTGGCGAACGCATCGTTTTCACAGGTGACCTCGCTGAAGAGCGCATGTTTCCAATCGTACCGCTGTTTCCGCCCATGATCACCGCAAATGACATGGATATCGCGCGATGGGAACTGGGGCTAAGAGATATCCTTCTGCTTGAGCCAAGCCTTGTCGTACCGGGGCACGGCAGCCTTGGAGGACCAGAAATCATTTCGCAAGTGTCTGGATATTTTCAGGACGTTCGACAACTAGTCAGGACGGCCAATGGACCCGACCAACGACTGTCAGAAGAGATCCGCGCCAAATATCCGACTTGGGAAAACAGCGAACTCATTGAACCCGCGGTTCGTTACTTTTCGCAGGAGACGTAGAACGGACGTCTCGTGCCGGTGGTCGAATGTTGGCCTGCCAAATCACGTCAAAACCCCGACTGCAGATTCTCGCGGACCTTTCCATCTGGCTCGACAATAAGGGATGGCACGCGAAGGTCGAGATCCCTCAATTCCTTCGTTTGGTTGATTATCCGTCTTGACCGTCCACATCATGTATGGCAACTGCGCCCCGGCGCCTTCGACAACAGCAGGGCGCGAAGCGACTTTGCTTCGGCAGATTCGCAGACCACCCTGGCGTAGCAATTGCCGGTAAGCAAATATTCGGCCTCGATCGCGGAAGAGAGATTTCGCGCCGTACCCCTGGTAGCACTGGATCTGTGGATACAATCCACCGTTAGATCGAGGGGTGCGAAAGGGCTCTTCATCCCGGCCCCTCCAGAAATTCGTCGCGTCTTGGCGTGAACGTGTCGATCAGCAACCCTTCTTGAAGTGCCACTACTCCGTGAATGAGATTGGGGGCGACGATAAAACTGCTGCCAGACGCCAGCTTAGTAGTGACACCCTCGATTGTAACTTCAAACACACCTTTGGCCACATAACTAACCTGCGTATGGGGGTGCGAATGAAGTGCGCCAATCGCGCCCTTGTCAAAGCTGAAGGCGACAAGCATCAACTCGGGGCGATGCGAAAGAACGGCGCGGCGATTTCCGGGCGCTGTTACCGTCCAGCTTAAATCATCAGGCAGTGTGTAGCAGCAGTCAGACACCTGTCGCTTCCTTTTTATACCGGTCTTCTGCTACTGACAGGAAAGACCATGTTGCAAACACGCGAACGGGCGAAACTGACAATGCCCGCGCACGGCTGGAATTGGTTGAGTTCATCTCAAGCTTTCCATCGGCACCTTATCCATGTCGGCAAAGCTCATATTGTCTCCAGCCATTGCCCAAATGAAAGAGTATCGCCCAGTGCCAGCGCCGGAATGGATTGACCAGCCTGGGGACAGAACCGCATCATGGCTTTTGAGCACAAGATGCCGGGTTTCATGCGGCTCTCCCATAAAATGAAAGATACGCGTCGCTTCTGCCATCCCGAAATAGAGATAGACCTCCATTCGTCTATCGTGCAGATGCGCCGGCATGGTGTTCCACACAGAGCCAGCCTCGAACATTGTCAGTCCCACCAATAGCTGGCAGCTTTCACAGACCTCCGGGTGTACATACTGGTTGATCGTTCGGGCATTGGCTTCCTCGGCCGAGCCCATACGCACCTTTTTGGCCATATCAAGCGTAATAAGGACTGTCGGACAATTACGATGTGCGGGTGAGCTTAAAAGATAAAACTCGGCTGGATTGTCTGGGTCGTCACTCAGGAAAGACATTGCACCCTGCCCCATACCGACATAGAGCGCATCACGAAATGCCAGCGGATATTCAGCATTTGCAACGATGACTTTACCGCCGCCTCCAATGTTGACAATAGCTGCTTCTCGTCGCTCCAGGAACTGGCTGGTGCCCGTTTCCTTGACGTGATCAATCACAAGGGTTTTGCTCGTTGGAACGATACCGCAGACGATCATCCGATCGAGATGGCTGTAAGTAAGATTGATGCGGCCTTCGGAAAAAAGGCCTTCCACGAGAAATCCGTCGCGCAACCCTTGTGTATTCCGCCTTGCGGCATCCTCAGGGCCAACTATCTGGCGCACATTTACTGAAATTGTCACGGCACTTGCCTCTTAATGTTGGAATGTCGTCAAGTAAGCACGACGTATTCTGTTAGCTGACTAATTGTAGTGTCTGCCTTCTTCACGTCGAACACCTTGGTCCCATGGCTCATGATGACAAAACGGTCGCAGACCTGGTAAGCGTGATAAAGATTATGGGTCACCAGTACGCTCGACACATTCTCTGCTTTGAGCTTCAGCACCTGTGCGAGTAGCGCTTCCGTTTCGCGCACGGACAAAGCCGAAGTCGGTTCGTCGAGCAACAGAACGCGGCGCTTGAAGAATACGGCGCGAGCGATGGCAACTGCCTGCTTTTGACCACCGGAAAGGTCACCGACCAGTTTATCGGGTGAATCGATCCCGGAAATGTGGACGGCCTTCTCCAGCACTTCCATGGCAATTTCGCGCATCTCGGTCTGTTTCAGGAATCCAAATGCATTCACGCGCTCACGACCCATAAAAATATTGCGCGTGATTGACAAAGAATCCACGAGCGCAGTGTTCTGATAGATCGTTTCAATACCTGCATCGGCGGAGTCGGAACGGCAGGAAAATGTGGTCTTTTCACCGTCGATACTCAGGTGACCAGTGGTCGGCTTCTGTATCCCTGAAATAAGATTGACCGTCGTCGATTTGCCTGCGCCGTTATCGCCCAAGAGACCGACAACCTCGCTGTGGCCAACATGGAAACTCAGGTCCCTGAGCGCAGTCAGGGCGCCGTAACTCTTCGAGATGTTATGCAGTTCAAGCAAGTGCGGTGAGGACATCATGCCGCCCCCCGACGTTCGATGAGATGATTGAATGCAGCGGCGACAACGATGAGCGTTGCTATGAACATGTCGAGATAGAAGCCTGGCGCTCTCAGAAGAAGAAGCACATCCGTGATGGTGTGGATCAGCATGACACCAAGAAAGATCCCGATGATCGAGCCGCGTCCGCCGCTCAAGGAAAGTCCGCCAATAACGCAGGCTGCAATCGCCTGTAGCTCGAGGCCTGCACCCTGTCCCGGCTGAACACTGCCGACACGCGCGGTCGCTATGATTCCCGCCACCGCCGCCATACCGCCAGCTATGGCAAAGGCAATGAGTTTAACGCGATCGGTGTTGATGCCGATAGCTGTCGCAGCGGCACGATTGCCACCGGTGGCGAAAACGTGGTTGCCAAACTTGTGGCGATGCAGGAGCAGGTAGAAGCCCACCACAAATAGTATTATCCAGATGAAAGCTGCATTCACACCAAGGATCGTTCCGGCAAAAAGGCTGGTGAAGATGGGCTCCGGATCAAACCGCACCTGAACTGCGCCATTGTACAGCAGGACGGCACCCCGCCAGAACAGCAAGCCTCCAAGTGTGACGATGAACGACGGCAGGCCGAAGCGAAGCGTGATCGTCCCGTTGAGAAGGCCGATCAAAACGCCCGTGAGAATGCCAAGAGGCGCGGCAATGAATGCGCTCACTCCGGCATCGATCAATGTCGCCATCAAGATGGCCGTGAACGTATAGACAGAACCGATTGAGAGATCGAATTCGCCTGCAATCATCAGGATGCCAGCGCCAAGCGCAAGACAGCCCAGCACAGGTATAGCCTTCATAAGGATCGTCAGATTCTGCGGCGATAGATAGCGAAAGTCGTCCGGATAGGCGAGTGCGCCAACGATGCAGACGATCTGCAGGGTGATGAAAACCAACAGGATGGCGCCCGCAGGCATAGTCATGATCTGCTTCAGCAGCGATTGTTTTCGGGTGCGCGATTTCGGCACGGCACTGTCGGTCATGGTGATGGTCACTGTCTTATCTCTATTGCAGGGGGATGGCGGTGACCTTTCGGCTCGGCCGAAAGGTCTTCCATGCGTAACGCCTTAGCGATAGCTGCCGATCAGCGGCTTGACCGAACTGATCCGTGATTTATCGAGAAAGGCACCTTGACCCGTATCGACATCTGTCGGTGTCAGGCCGTACTTCTTCGCAAGTGCAATCTGGGCAATAGGATAATAACCCTGCAAGTAGGGTTGCTGGTCCATTGTTGCGAACATGGCACCCGATTCCACGGCGTTGACTATTTCCACCGCGAGATCAAAACCACCAAAAGGAATGTTCACGCCTGCATCCTTGATAGCCCCCGCACCGACTGTCGAAGTGACGGAGCCGGTACCGAACAGCGCCTTGACACCGGGATTCGCGATCAGAAACTGGGCAATGATGTTTTGTGCTTCTGCCGGATCAAGGCCTGAACGAACCGTCTCAACCGTGATGCCTTTTTCTTTCATCGCCTTCTCAATGCCACCGCCGCGCGCAACCGCGAAGCTTGCTTCCGGAATTTCGCGCGGGTTGAATACGACATCACCCTGCTTGAGATCGAATTTCTCGATCATGCGATTGCCGAGCTCATATCCGGAAGCGAATTCGTCCATTCCTACATATGCCTGACGGCAATTGCCCTTACCGCCTTCAAGATCGTCATTGTTAAAGCCAATGACAATGATGCCCGTCTTGACGGCAGCACATATGCTGGAATCAAAAGCGTCGGAACTGGAAATTGCTACGGCGATGCCATCGACACCACTGACGGTGGCGCTTTCAATCAGGTCATTCTGGCGGACCGGATCATTGTTGGCATATTGCACGTCCAGATCGACGCCGAACTGCGCAGCGGCATCCTGCGCGCCTTTAACCACCGGATTGAAAAACTGGACGCTCGGATCGAGATAGATGATCATCGTTGCCTTGACATCGGCCGCTACTGCGGTAGATGTCAGGGCCATAGCTGCGCAAGCCGCAAGCATTGCGGTTTTCACTTTGGTCAATTTCATTTGCGTATCCTCCCTTTGGATGTGCAATCGGGTCGAAAGACCCATGTCTTGACTGGCGAGCTCCGACCAAAGATCGCGCCAGTCAAGATGTTCTCCTCCACCTCAGTTTGATAATCGGTGTTATCCGAACCAAGGATCCGGTTTGCCCAAGGTCACGTGAATCCCCTTGAACTGCGAATATTCATCAAAACCATAACGGCCAAGCTCGCGGCCCAAGCCGCTTTTTTTATAACCGCCGATGGGCAATTCCGGTGCGCCGTCTATGACACTGTTAATCCAGCAGCGCCCTGCCCGGATGCGGCGGATGCTTTGCAGTGCATTCTCCAGATTGGTTGACCAAACGCTGGCTGAAAGACCATATTCCGAGGCATTTGCCATGGCGACTGCCTCGTCGGCCGTCTTGAATGTCAGCGTCGACAGGACAGGTCCGAAAATTTCTTCCCGCGCAATCGACATGTCGCCAGTGACACCGGAAAACACCGTGGGCGCATAGTAGAGACCGGAATCTTCGCCGACACGCACCCCGCCCAGTAACAGTTTTGCGCCCTCCGCCTGCCCTGCTTCCACATAGGAATGCACTTTTGCAGCATGCGCCTCAGAGATCATCGCGCCAATTTTGGTCTGCTCGTTCAGGGGATCGCCGAAGGTCACCTTGCGGGATATATCGAGAAGGCGCTCCAGAAGCTCATCCCTGACACTTTCCTGCACAAGCAGCCTGCTTCCGGAAATGCAGCATTGGCCGGCATTGTGATAAACGCCGTAGGCGATGCCGTCGGCTGCAGCTTCCAGATCAGCATCGGCAAAAACGATCTGCGGTCCCTTGCCGCCAAGTTCGAGACCAACGCGCTTAACGCTTCGCGCCGCAATTTCACCAAGCTTCGTGCCAACCCGGACTGACCCTGTAAAAGCGATCATATCGGTGCCCGGATCCTCAGCCAAAACCTGACCTGCCGGATCTCCATAGCCTGTAACAACGTTGAAAACGCCGTCTGGAATACCGGCCTCGCGGGCCAGTTCCGCCATTCGGATTGAAGTACCGGAGGTGAATTCGGATGGTTTAAGCACCACCGTGCAACCGCCGCCAATAGCCCATGGCACCCGCTCGGACGCAATGATGAACGGGAAATTCCAAGGTGTAATGACACCGACGACGCCGACGGGCTCCCTCAGCACGAGACCGAGCCGGTTATCACCTATATTGTTGTGCGTCTGCCCTTCCAGCGCCCGAGCCTGCCCCGCCGCATAGGACCAGAGGTCCGCGCAGAAAGTGATTTCGCCCCTTGCCTGTGCGATTGGCTTGCCAACCTCGAGGCTTTCGATCAACGCGATTTCTTCCACGTGGGCAAGAATGAGTTCCGATGTCCTGAACATCAAACGTGAACGCTCGGCACCAGACATGCGCGGCCAAGGTCCCGTGTCAAAGGCAAGCCGGGCTGCATTTATCGCCGACCGGACGTCGTCAGCGGTAGCATCGGGCCAAGTGCCGACAACAACACCGGCGTGGCCCGGACTGATCCGGTCAATGGTTTTTCCAGAGGATGCATCTACGGACTTGCCATCAACAAGCATCTGGTAACGCGATTTATTCTGCAATCGCGGATCACTGGAATCAGGGCGTATGAAATTGGGCTGTACCGTCATCAATAAACCGAGATTTTGCCCCGGCCCCTCCATTTTGCCCGGCGCAATTGCGCCGCGCTTGTGTTCCCCTTTAATTGTATGGTACTGTATGGTGGTTATTCGGGATTGTCAACGAGACGGCTACGGCAAAGAGCATGAACCTAGAAACCTTGAAGATTGACACTGGTGAAACGACTGCAGCGCAGGTGGAACGCGATCTGCGCGAGGCAATCATTTGCCTTGAGCTCTCACCGGGTTCGCGGCTTTCCGAACAGGAGATTGCTACCCGCATGGGGGTATCCCGCCAACCTGTAAGGGAGGCGTTGATTGCACTTGGCAAGTCCAAACTTGTCGAAATCAGACCTAACCGGGGAACCGTCGTCGTCAAGATTTCGGCGCGGCAGATGATGGAAGCCCGTTTTGTGCGAGAAGCGATCGAGGTTGCCGTCGCGCGCCGCGCCAGTGAAAGCTTCGACACGTGGACCCGCCGAAAACTTGACGGTATTCTTGACCGGCAGAGAGCTGCCATGGAAGCGCGAGATCACAACTCCTTCCGGAGGGAAGATGAGCAGTTTCACATGGCGATTGCCGAGGGTGCCGGTTGCGGACTGGCCTGGAATGCAATCGCAGATATCAAGGCGCATATGGACCGTGTCTGCAACCTGCAGCTGCGCAATCCCACTTCAATGAGCAATTTGATAATGCAGCATGAGAAGATCGTCACCGCCATCGACTTGAAGGATGCCGATACAGCAGGAAATGCGATGTACACACATCTGAACGGTATTTTGAGTGATTTGCCACAAATCGAGGCGGATAACCCAGGGCTTTTTGAATAGGAATCTCGCTGTTGCGTTCCGCCTGTTCTGATCCATGGATATGTCTCTGTGAGTTGGACAAAAATAGGGATGTGGCGGAGAGCGACAATCATCAGGAAGTGCAATGACTTCCAAAAGAAGGTCGAGCAGTCGTCTCATACTTGACAGCGCTAACGAGCCTACTGACCGTCAGGAGTGATGTGTCATCCGATAATAGGGAAAGGAGGGCTGTCCGGTTATGAAGCACGAATTGTCATTCTCACTTCACAGAGACCGTTTTAGCTGCTTGTCAACGGTGTCCGCGATCACGAGTGGCTGAGTTATAAACAGCGCGTGGCTAGCGGAAACCTTCGTAACCTCGAATCCTATCGTCGGTACAAACTCAGAGAGCATTGGCAATCCTTCGTTTGAAAATGCCGATAAAAGCCGATTTCCCACCCACTCCTATTGATTCCTGGAAATTACAATCACTCTTTAGAGCGTACGGAGATGATGGTTCTCCGACCACCTTACCGTCCTGGGTCGAGCCGCCGCATCTCACATATCGTGATTGCGATGCAGGGCGTGGGTGATCTCACTTCTGGCGGTGCCAATCAGGCGTTCCATGGCGTCACGAGCAGCGTCGGGTCGGCGCATACGGATGGCTTCCAAGACATCGCGATGCATCATGATAGCATGGTCATGAGATTGGCTGGCGCGATTGGTGAGACGAAAACTGGCTAATAGTGCGGCTCGAATTGCGGTTGCGAACTGGCGATAGACCCAATTGCCACTTGCGTTGATAATCGCCGTATGGAAATCGAGATCTGCCCTGCTCCACTCTTCCGTGTCGCGCGCATTGGCGTTAACCATGTCATCGAAAGCCTCGGCGATCGCTGTCAATTGCCGCGTGCTCGCATTTGCGGCCGCTTGAGCCGCAGCTGCAGGCTCCAGCAACTGCCTTGCATCCACCAATGACAGGTAAAAGCGATCATCCGCACTGTACCGCAATGCCGCGTCCAGGATCAGAGGATCGAGATAGTTCCAGTTTTCGCGTGGCAGTACGATTGTACCTGCACGTGTACGGGACCGGACCATACCTTGCGCAAGCAAGTGCTGCATAGCTTCCCGGATAGACGTCCGGCTGACATTGTATTCCTCTGTTAATTCGCTTTCGTTAGGAAGTTTCGAACCTTCCGAGATTTCACCAGATACAATCTGATTGACCAACTTTTGCAGAAGAACTTCCTGGACGCGCCGTTTTCCGCCGCCTCCGGAAGTGCCTCCTGCTGCAACGCCATCTTTCGTATCTCTAAATTGCATCAATCCCTCTTAATTCTTCCGCCTTCGATGGCGAGCTAGTCGTGATAAACAATGCTTCGGCCGCCGTCGATCGGTATGGTTGCTCCATTAATGAACGGCGCATCATCAGAGGCCAGAAACAAGGCTGTCTTGGCTACCTCGACTGGTGAACAAATGCGTTTGGGCGGATGAAGATCATACGTCTTCTGCCGCGCCGCCTCAGGATCATCGAACGTCTTCCACCATTCAACTGCCTTTTGCGTTTCAACATAACCAGGGGCAATAGCATTACAGCGAACACCTTTATCGGCGTACTCGATCGCTATGGCACGCGTTAAGCCGATGAGCCCATGCTTTGCAACGGGATAGGGAAAACAGCCTTTGATAATAGTAAAAGAGTGACTGGAAGCGATGTTGACGATTGCGCCACCACCATCAATCAATGACGGCAGAGCGGCGCGTGTCAGGTTCCACGCCCCTTTCAAGTCGACCGCCATGCAAGTTTCCCAATCTTCATCCGTCATGTTGAGCGGATCCCGAAAGACATTAATCCCTGCATTGTTTATAACAGTATCGATCCGGCCGTGGTTCGCAGCTTTATCGACGATGGACTGAAGCCGCCTGCTGTCGGTAATGTCTGCAACAGCGGACGTTGCGGACGCACCGCTATCAAGGAGCGCGCTCAAAATCTGATCAAGACCAAGCTTGTCAACATCGATAAGGGTCAGCCGGGCACCTTCTGAGGCAAATACTTCAGCAATGGCTTTTCCGATGCCCTGTGCCGCACCCGTAATGATCGCATGTTTTCCCGCAAGCCGCCCAACCATCTGCCATCCTATTTAATCATATTTATTGCATTTATCATATGATATAAAAATCCCCCTGCTTATGCAACCGCGCTCTATCGAACGATATAACGCAAACAAACTCTCCTTTTATCTAGACTTGCCAAATAAATCATATTTATATTGACAATAAATATGATCAACAGATAGAAGAAGGTTGCTCTGGAGGAGCTGCGCCGATCTCATCACAGATGTCGGCCGATATTTTTGAACCGGGAGGTTTCCATGTTACCGAAAAATAGCGCAAAGCTCGCACTTTCAGCTATTCTCGCCTTGGGCGGGCTAGTATCTGCATCTGCACAAGAAAAAGAGCTGAAAGTCGGCGCAATCTATATGGATGCACAGGGCTTCTATGCTGGTGTTCGCAAAGGCATTCAGACGGGAGCAAGTGAGGCTGGGCGAAAACTCAATATTATCGAGACCAATGCGCAAGGTGACGTCAGCAAGGAATCATCCTTCATTGACTCGCTCATCTCTGCTGGCGTTCAGGCCATCATCGTCTCACCCGTTTCTGCTGACGGTTCTTATCGCTCGATCCGTCGTGCGCACGACGCGGGTATCCCGGTCATCTGCTACAATACATGTCTGAATGACAAGGACATGGCTGAGTACGTTTCCGCTTATGCAGTAGGCGACCCGTTCCAGTTTGGTCACAAGCTCGGGGATGCGGCAGGCGACTATTTTATAGCAGCAAAGATGACAGAGCCAAAAATTGCGGTACTGAACTGCGAGTTTGTCGAGGTTTGCGTTACGCGCCGCAAGGGGTTTGAAGAAGCTCTGATGGCGAAAGTTCCGGGAGCGAAAATTGTTGCCAACCAGGAAGGTGCCACCCTGGACAAAGCCGTTTCGGTCGCCAGCACAATGCTTTCCTCCAACCCTGAACTTGATGCCTTCTTTGGTGAGGCAGGCGGCGCAACGCTTGGTGCTGCGCGTGCAGTTAAAAGTCAGGGCCGCACGGGAAAGACAGTGGTCTTTGGTGGCGATATGACCACAGAAATAGCCCAGGAACTTGCCGACAATACGGTGATCAAAGCTGTGGTGGATATTTCCGGCCAAGGTCTAGGTAAACTTGCGCTGACGCAGGCTATAAACGCCATCGACGGCAAAAAACCAGCTGATATTCGCGTACCCTACGATATTGATCTCTACGCCAGTGCCGATGCCGGGAAGCAGTGGCTGACAGCCCATTCCGATGGCGTCCCATAAAGATTGGGATTCAGTTTTCCCTTAGTAAGATCGCATGGGGTCATTATGCCTGCAGAAATCAACCATACAGCAGCCGACGCTCAATCACCCATCGCTTCGATCGTCGGTGTGACAAAGCGATACCCAGGTGTTCTTGCACTCGATAATGCCGATTTTTCTGTTCGCGCCGGGGAGGTCCGGGCTCTCCTCGGCAAAAATGGCGCAGGGAAGTCAACATTAATACGGATGCTGACCGGAGCCGAAACACCCGGATACAGGAACGGTCGCCATCAGCAGCCAGCCGCTCACTCACAGCGGTGCGCTTCGTGCGGCCGAAGCCTTCGGCCACGGCGTGCGCGTGGTTTACCAGGAGCTCAGCCTTGTTCCCGGCATGACGCTCGCTGAGAATTTATTTCTCGGCCGCTGGCCAAAACAAAACGGCATAATCCAATACAAAGCTATGGAGGCAGAGGCTGCGGAAGCCATGGCCCGCCTTGGCCTTTCGCTTTCACCGAGCCAGCTCGTTATGAGCCTTTCCCCGGCCGAGCATCAACTGGTTGAGATCGCGCGCGTTCTGCTGGGCAAGCCGCGTCTTGTCATTCTCGATGAACCAACAAGCTCCCTCGCTTCAGCGGAAGCTGAGAAAGTTATGAACGCGGTAAAAAACATCGCGTCCGAAGGAATTGCCGTCATCTATGTCAGCCATCGCATGAATGAAATTCGGCAGATTGCGCAAACGGCAACGATTATGCGTGACGGACGGATCATCGAAACGGTGGACGTGCGCAAGGCGGACACCAAAGAGATCGTCCGGCTCATGCTCGGATCGGAGTCTGCCGCGACCCAGGCACCCGCCTCCGTCGCCAGGGACAAGACCGTTCTCGAGGTGAAAAACGTCTCGCTCTTGCCGAAACTGAAGTCCGTTTCATTCGCCCTCAGGCAGGGAGAGGTACTCGGAATAGCAGGGCTGCTTGGAGCAGGACGCACAGAACTGCTTCAGGCGATCACAGGCATCCGCAGCCTGGACAATGGAGAAATCCATGTCGACGGACTCAATGTCGGCGCTCCTCACTACAGAAAGATGCTTGATCTTGGCGTTGGTTATACCCCGGAAAACCGCAAGGATGAGGGTATTGTTCCGCTCCTTGGCGTTGATGAGAATACACTTGCAACCAATTTTTCCGCTGTCAGCCGACTGGGTGTCCTGTCCGCTCGGATGATGATGGATGCCACCCGTCAGATAATGGAGCGCCTTCATATAAAAGCGGCGCAGACCAATACTCCGGTTGGCACCCTTTCAGGCGGCAACCAGCAAAAAGTAGTTATAGGGCGCTGGGTCTATGCCAACAGCCGTATTCTACTTCTCGACGAGCCCACCAGGGGCGTCGACGTCGAGGCAAAGGGTCAGATATATGCAATCATGCGGCAACTCGCTGCCGATGGTTGCAGTATCATCTTTGTGTCAAGCGAGATCGAGGAACTGCCGCTTGTTTGTGACCGCGCGCTCGTTCTGCGCGATGGCGTTCTGAATGAAGAATTTAAGGCCCCTAACATTGATCAGGATGCCTTGATGGCAGCCTGCATCGCGGGCCATTGACGGAGCAAACCATGGCAATCCAGACAACAAAAGCCGCAGCAGGCAGCGCTTGGCGCATCTCAAATCATATGAACGAGATCAGTCTTTTCGTGGCGATCCTCGTGCTCTATGTGGTGTTTGGCAGCTTGGCCAATGGCTTCCTGTCATTTAACAATCAGATCAACATTTTGCGTGATGCCGCAACAATCGGTATCGCTGCCTGGGCAGCATCACTGATCATCATATCCGGCGAGATCGATGTCAGCGTCGGGCCTATGGTGGCATTCATCTCCGTTGTACTGGCTTATCTCTTGCAGTGGGGGATACCCACACCGCTGGCCTTCCTGCTTGCCATCGCGATCGGTGCGGCACTCGGTTCGATCGCCGGCATATTACGAGCTTATTTCGATGTGCCGTCTTTTGTTGCCACGCTTGGCCTGTGGAGTGCACTGCGCGGAACAGCGCTTTTTTTGACTGACGCGCTCCCCGTATCAATTGGACGCAATGATATTGTCGACCTTCTGGATCAGCCGATCCTCGGAATACCGCCAGCAGCTGTGATCATGCTTTTCTTCTTCGCAGTATTTGCCTTCATCAGCCGCAAGACCGCGTTTGGCCGCTCCGTGTTTGCCATCGGCGGCAATGATCATGCCGCATTCCTGAGCGGCATCAATGTCGCGCGAATCCGCGTTGGCTTGTTTGCCATCGCCGGCGCAATGGCCGCCATCTCCGGCATTCTGCTTGTCTCCCGCCTCGGCTCGGGGAACGCCACCGCAGCCAATGGTTTGGAATTTGACGTCATTGCCGCCGTTGTTGTGGGCGGCACCGCGCTGTCGGGTGGACGAGGCTCGATGCTGGGAACACTTCTGGGAGTCCTGGTTATCACCCTGATCGGCAATGGCCTCGTGCTGCTGGGCATCAATCCATTCTTTCAGCAGGTCGTAAGAGGATTGATTATCGTCATTGCTGTGCTCGCCAATATCCAGGCAATCAAGCGTAGTCTCGCGCGCAACAAGGGTTGACGGTATCAAAATGCCTATCCTCACCCTTTCAGAAGGCAATCTGGAAGCCCGCATTTCCACCAGCGGTGGAACTGTTCTTGGTTTTTGGTTGCTGCAAAACGAAAAGCGGACCGCCCTTCTACGTGAAGCGAAGGACGACACCGCTACAGCGTTGCAGTCCGGATGCTACCCGCTTGTTCCCTTTGGCAACCGCGTCAAAGGTAACAAATTCACGTTCGTAGGCGAGGAATTCAAGCTGGAACCGAACACTGATTGGGATCCACATTATCTGCACGGCGAAGGGTGGCTGTCGACCTGGAACATTGTCGACACATCGCCAAGGGCGGTGACGCTGCGGTTCTCGCATCGGAGCAATGACACTCCTTATGTTTATGAAGCGGAGCAAAAGTTCTGCCTGGAAAAAGGTGGGCTTACCCTCAGTATGTCGGTTACCAACAAGGGAGAACACGCCTTGCCATTTGGCCTTGGCTGGCACCCCTATTTTCCAATGACGCCCGAAACCACATTGTTAGCTCCGGCCGAGCGCTTCTGGACGGAACTCGATGGTTGGCTCCCGGGTGAAGCCGCGGAGATACCCGGTGACCTCGACTTTCGCCAACCACGCAAACTGCCGCATCGCTGGGTCAACAATGGATTCGAAAATTGGAGCGGGTATGCACAAATTACTTGGCCGGAGCGAAATATCCGACTGACATTGAAGGCGGACAGCCTTTTCAGACATGCTTTCATTTTCGTCTCCGACACCACCTTCGATCCGGATTTCCAACGCGATTATTTCTGCTTTGAGCCGATGAGCCATCTAGCTGACGGCCATCACCAGAAGTCGCTGGGTGATTTACAGGTGCTGCACCCAGGAGAGACACTGTCAGGCGAAATCAGTTTGCGCCCGGAATTGATTGGCTAAGCGGAGAAAAATGGAAATGATACAGACAAGCGAAAAGCCAATACCGGCCATAACCGAGCTAAGCGATACAATCCGTATTACTTCGGTCACCACCCAAGTGGTCAACGCGGGATTGCGCAATTGGATTTTTGTCCGCGTTGAAACGAATGTAGACGGTTTGATCGGTTGGGGCGAAGCTACACTGGAATGGAAGACACGCGCTGTTGTCGGTGCAATCGACGATCTTGCACCATTGTTGATCGGACAGGACCCAAGGAATATCGAGGGGATCTATCGTCGTTTTATCAAACAGGGATTCTGGCGTCTCGGCGTCATCGGCATGACGGCCGTATCAGGCATCGAGATGGCCTTATGGGATATCTTTGGGAAATCGGTGGACCTTCCGGTCTGGCGTCTTTTGGGTGGCCAGGTGCGCGACAGGGTCAAGGTCTACACGCATCTCGGACTTGGGCAACAGGATGCGGTCTATGGTTCTTTTGAGCCGGCCGAAGTTGTGGATCGCGCGCTCGAGGTTATCGAAAAGGGATACAGGGCGATCAAAGTCGTCTTCATCCCTTATGTGCATATGACGGCCGATGGTCAATCACTGCGCCAGGTCGACAATTCCATGAAGGCACTGCGGGAAGCTGTTGGTGACGATATCGAGATCATGGTGGACTTCCATGGGCGTTGTGGTTCATGGGGTGCGGCATTGCAATTCGCCAAAGTCTTGCAACCATATCGGCCCATGTTCATCGAAGAACCCCTGCCCCCTCAAGATATCAAGGGACTGATCAAACTGTCACAGCATTGTCCCGTTCCTCTTGCGACAGGGGAACGTTTGATCGGCCGGGAAGAATTCGAGCTGCTTGTCGCGGAACGAGCAATCCAGATAGCGCAACCCGACATCTGCCACACGGGCGGACTGTTGGAGACAAAGAAGATAGCCTCCATGTGCGAAATGGCAGGGATCGGCATGGCTCCGCACAATCCTCTCGGCCCGATTGCGGGCGCGGCAGCACTCCACTTCGCGGTCTCGACTCCGAATTTCACCATTCAGGAAGAAATGTCAGGTGCCGTGTCATGGTACTCTGAAGTTGTCCGGGGGCCCATCAAGCTGGTCGATGGTTACTGGTCAATTCCACAAGCTCCAGGGCTTGGGGTAGAAGTCGACGAAGCGATAGCCGATGCGCATCCCTACAAACAAGAACCCTTCATCACACAGTCGGCGCTGATAGATGATGGCACAGTCGTTGACTGGTAACGAAGCGCGATTGCGGGGAGAAACCAATGTCTGAGAATAGGCAATTTGACTACGTCATCGTCGGGGGCGGGAGTTCGGCCTGTGTTGTTGCAGCCCGTCTGGTCACAGAACAGAAGGCGCGTGTGCTGATCCTTGAACAGGGACCACGCAATGCCAGTCAGATTATGCACTACCCGGCAGGCTACATGAAGTTTCTCGCCCGGGACACTTACCTGACCATGCACAAGACCAAGGACCAGCCACAGTTAGGCGGACGCGGCCCGATCGTTCCACAGGCGAAAGTCCTGGGTGGCGGGAGCACTGTCAATGCTATGGTCTATATGCGTGGTCAGGCCGCGGACTATGATCGCTGGAATGAAGCGGTCGCAGAACCGGGAGGCAATGACGGTCAGTGGTCCTACAGGGACATGCTTCCGTATTTCCGTCAGCAAGAAGACAACGATCATTTGGCCGGCGAATATCACGGTGTTGGCGGACCTTTGAAAGTCTCTGACCTTGGCCATACAAGCCCCATGACCCGAACCTACATGAAGACACTGCAAGGCATGGGCATTCCTTACAATCCCGATTTCAACGGCCTGCGCCAGTTCGGCGTTGGTTTCATGCAGCATACGATGGATTGGGAGAAACGACGTCGATGCAGTGCCGTAGATGCGTTCCTGGCACCTGTCATGGGCAATCCTCTTTTGACAATCGAGACGAGCGCGACTGTCACCCGCCTTTGCATGGAAAAGAACAGGATAACCAGCATCGAATATGTCCAGGGCGGCAATTCGAAAACAGCGACTGCGGACGTCGAAGTTCTGCTGGCCGCCGGGGCATATCAGACGCCGAAACTGCTCATGCTCTCAGGCATAGGCCCTGAAGAAGAGTTGGCGCGTCATGGCCTCAAGACTCTGGTGAGTCTCCCCGGCGTAGGCAAGAACTTACAAGATCACTACGAAGTTCCTGTCGTCGCGACAACGCGCGGTGCATTCGGGTATTTTGGTCAGGACAGAGGTTTGGCCATGCTTAGAGCGGGTTTGCAGTATCTTCTGTTCAAATCGGGTCCGGTTACAACAACTGGCGTTGAAACCTGTGCGTTCTTTGATCCGGACGGAAACAATGAAATACCAACGATTCAGATGTTTTGCGTCCCAACAGTCTATCTCGACCGCGACGTTCTGGGAACTGAGCCGGGAGACGGCGTGACCATCAACGCTCTGCTGCTTCGACCAAAAGCGCGCGGCAGCGTGACCCTTGCGTCAGCGGATCCATTCGCAAACCCTGTGGTTGACACGCAGATTTTTGGTCATCCTGATGACCTGCGACTATCTATGGCCGGGTTTCGGTTTGCCCGTTCCGTTCTTTCTGCCTCACCCATGCGCGAACTGATCGAGCGAGAAATCTTTCCGGGACCATACGTAACCAGTGACGAGGCGATTGCTGCGCACTGCAGGCGGACGGTCAAGACAGGATATCACCCGGTTGGGACCTGCAAGATGGGATGCGATAATGATCCGGAGGCTGTTTTAACCTCGGATCTAAAGGTGCGTGGTTTGGACAACTTGCGTGTAATCGACGCGTCGTTGATGCCCACAATTGTGAGCGGAAACACCAATGCCGCTGTTCTTGCTGCGGCTGCCAAAGCGGCCGACCTCATATCGAATTAATCCACCAGCTGGGCTTTGTATTGAGAGTGTCTTGACACCGATCCTACCAGCTTCCTCGCTTATCAACCCGGTACGGCCTGTCTCTGGAACGGCAGGTAGTTCTGGCACCCGACAGCTGCCAGTCCGCTTCCGGTCCTATCGTGTCATTTGGTGGCGTCTGTTCAGCTACCGCGCCATGCCTGGCTCACCCACCAATTCTAGATAGCCCGTCTACCGGCGGACCCCCGCTCATTGGATAGATCTGACTTCAAAGGCCCGCCTTGTAGGGGTCTGGATCAGCGACGCGGTACCCAGATGAGTTAAGCGCTTCATAAATCCAGCTTTGGGGCATATGCATATTTTATGGAAGCACTTTCCGCTATGGCACGTCACTGTGCGGCGGCAGCAGGATCGCGCCTTTCCGTAGCAAATCGCAGACGGGCGCTAACGATAAGCCCCACGTGGCGAGGCCCGAATCCCTACTCCCAACCCAAAGCCACACAAAAGGCGTCGATGTGATGCTGTTCATTCTTTCGTGCGCGGGAGAAAATCAGACATCGTTCCACCGTCACACCGTCGGAAGCTACACATGAGGGATCGATCGTGTTAATGGCTCATGTAGCTGCGCTTTGAAGTCGGCAATCAAGCGCTCGGAGCGTTCAGCATTAGTGAAGACGGAAGGGTCAGCAAAAAGGCGGCCTGAGTCCTGCTTGCTTATGAGCCCATACTCGACGGCGGCTTGCCCTATCGGCAGATCGTGTTGCGCGGCATGCTTGGCAACTGCGGATGCCGCTGGGTAACCGAAGATTGCTGCGAGAATAGTAGAAAGGGCGAGTGAACCGGAGGCATCTGACAATCCGCGTTTGCTGTTCACCTCGATCCCCGACACGCAGCCGGAGACAAATAGCGGAATGGCTCTCCGCATGAGCCGTAAGGATTCGCTGAGGGCATCCAGTATAACGGACTCCCAGACGTTGAGATCGAGCTCTCCTTCAACAGCTCGCGTCACCGTGGCATCGTTTCCGATCACACGGAACGCGACCTGCATCATCATTTCGGGCATCACGGGATTGATCTTGCCCGGCATGATTGACGACCCCGGCTGAACTGCCGGCAGCGTGATTTCAGCGAGGCCGGAACGGGGGCCGGAAGACATGAGCCTGAGATCCGAGGACAGCTTCGAAAGCGTGATGGCGATTGCCTTCAACGAACCCGAAACCTGGATCCAGTGATCCGCATTCTGCAACCCGTCGAACAAATTTTCTTCTGGATAATAACCTTTGCCGGTCAGTATCCGCAATTCTTCGTAAACGAACCGTCGATAGGCAGCCGAAGAAGCGAAACCTGTTCCGACCGCCGTGGCGCCGAGCGGTAAGCTCAGGCAGGACTTTTCCAAAACCGCAATGTCGTGTGCTTGTCGCTGAAAGGCAGCCCGATAGCCCGAAAACTGCTGACCAAAAGTGATTGGAAGCGCGTCCTGAAGGCATGTCCGAGCCAGCTTGAGAACGTCTCCGAATGCTCTCTCTTTTTCGAGCAGAGCCTCTACAAGAACGGCCAGACCACCCCGAAGTGATCCAAGTTCGTTACCGATTGCGATCTTCATCGCCGACGGGATAACGTCGTTTGTAGACTGCGCCATATTCACGTGAGTATTAGGATGCACAGGGTGAGACCCTTTGCGCCCGACCAGGATCTCGCTTGCACGGTTTGCCAGGACTTCGTTGATATTCATGTTAGCGGCAGTACCCCCGCCGCCATGATAAATATCCACGGGGAAATCTCCGCGTTTTATGCCATGCAGTTGCTCCGTTGCTGCCCTCTCGATTGCCTCGGCAATCGACGTTTCCAGTTCGCCTGCTTGATGGTTTGCTCTGGCTGCCGCTTGCTTGATCAGTAAGATCGCCGGCACAAATCCCTCGATGTCAGCGATGGTTCGACCAGAAATCGAAAAATTGTCAACTGCCCGGGCGGTCTGTATCCCGTAGGCGGTATCGTAGGGCATCAGGCGGGTCCCAAGAGCATCTTCTTCAACGCGGGAGGGGGCTAGTGGAGGAGTGGTCACGGTCAGATCGCCATATCGAGCTGGACCTGTTCCAAAATGCCCACCCAGCTGCGAGCACCTTTTTTCAGTCGCTCGGTGTCATATCGTTCGTCCGGCGCGTGGATTGCATCGCCCGGGAGGATGAAACCGACAACAACGCACTCGGCTCCAAGCCCATTGCTGAATTGCTCAACGAGAGGAATAGCGCCCCCGGTACCGCGAAGAACGGTCGGCGTGCCCCACTCCTCCTCGAGACCACGTGCGGTCGCTGTCAGAAACGGGCTCTCCTGTCGCAACACCACTGCTGAGCTACCCTGGATACCATCGAACACGACACTGCAGCCCTCAGGAAGGCGAGCATCAACATGGCGGCGAAAACGGCGTCTGATCTCTTCGGGTTGCTGTCCCTCCACCAGCCGGAAGGAAAGGCGTGCAGTCGCTGATCCCGGTAAGACCGAGCGCTCGCCGGGGCCCTGATTTCCGCCAGTGATGCCGTTGATATCGACCGTCGGCCTCCCCCACATCGCCTCGAGTGGAGAATATCCCTCCTCGGTTACCCCACCTGTCAGGTCCACCTCTCCCAACAAGCTAGGTTCGTTTGCAAGTTCATGCCATTGCTCACGTACTTTGTTGGGAAGATCCTTCACGCCATCATAAAACCCCTCGATCGTTACCCGCCCCTTGTCATCGTGAAGGCCTGCGAGAATCGAACTCAGGATGCGTATGGGATTTGCTGCGACCGCACCATAATGGCCTGAATGAAGGTCTTGATTTGGAGCGGAAATGGTCACCTTCTCGTGAACCAGACCCTTGAGTTGTGTCGTGATCGCTGGCTGGGTCTGCGACCACATCTCTGCGTCGCAGATGAAGGCAACGTCGCATTCAAGCTCTTGCCTATGCGCCTTGATGAAGTCCGGAAGGCTTGGTGAGCCGCATTCTTCCTCTCCTTCCAGCAGGACAATAATGTCGGCCGGGAAGTCACCGTAAATGGCCCTCCATGCACGCAGCGCTTCGATAAAGGTCCAGAGCTGGCTCTTGCTATCGGAGGCGCCCCGCCCGTAGAAGCGGTGGACACCATGCTCTTCCACAATGCGAGGTTCGAATGGCGCGTGTTTCCATTGCGTCTGGTCACCGACAGGTTGGACATCGTAGTGACCGTAAAACAGAAGGCATGGGCGCTTCGGACCAGAAGTTCGTGCCGACCGCGCCAACACAACAGGGTGACCCTTCGTCGGCACAACCTTCGCCGCAAGCCCCATAGTATCCAGCTCCGCCTTGAGCCATGCCGCCGCCTTGGCAATGGCGGCTTCACCCGCCGGCTCACTGGAGATAGACGGTATGGAAATCAGCTCTAGCAGTTTGCCAACCGCGACGTCAAAATTCTGATCGATATCCTGCAGCACGTCTTCTCTATTTGGCACGTCATATCCTTTATGTTGTCGAGCACAACCGCAGCCGATATCAGCCGTTGCTTGCTGCCTTCGTCTGCCGTCCGCTTGAAGCGGCTATGGTTTGCGCCACAACCGTATCGAGAAACCGCTCTATGTCCGCCCAAAGTTCCTTCTCATCTTCAAGGCCAATGCTCAGGCGCAAAATGACATCTGGCCCATCCCAGGATGTTGCGGTCCGAAAACCATCGATGGACATGGGAGCGGCAAGGCTTCGGGTTCCGCCCCAGGAAGCCCCGATCGCAAAAACCTCCAACGTGTCGAGCGCAGCGGCAACATGGGCAGCGGCTTCCTGCTTGAAGACAACGCTGAAGACACCGCTTGACCCGAGGAAATCTCTTTTCCAGAGCGTGTGACCAGGGAACGTTCGAAGTGCCGGGTGCAGCACCTGATCGACGACGGGATGCCCCTCGATCTTACCGGCAAAATCCAGGGCAACCTTCTCCGAATGACGCAGTCGCACGCCCAACGTCTCGAATCCACGCAGTACCAGCGATGCATCGTCCGGGGAAACACCGATACCCATCCGGCCAATCAACGAACGGATTGGTTTGAGGAGGGCCGTGTCCTTAATGGTAATTGATCCCATAAGCACGTCCGAGTGGCCCGACACGAATTTGGTCAGCGCCTCTGTGACAATATCAGCGCCATGTTCAAGCGGCTTGAAGTTGAGCGGCGTTGCCCAGGTGTTGTCGACACCGACAAGCACTCCACGTTCATGCGCGAGCGCAGCGATGTTCGGCAAATCTACAATTTCCATCGTTGTGGAACCTGGGCTTTCGCACCAGACAATTTTGGTGTTCTGGTTGATCTTTGCGGCGACGTCATTCAATGATTGCGGATCGAAAAACTCGACCCCTATGCCGAGTCGTTTCAAATCCGTTTCGGCGAAGTCGCGCATTGGCGGGTAAGCCGTGTCGGCAATCAGAATATGATCGCCCGCTGTCAGAAACGATAGAACCGCAAGCGCGTTTGCCGCTTGCCCTGAGGGCGTCAGGAAGGTCCAAGCTCCGCCTTCCAGTTTTGTCAGCTTCGCTTCGAGCGTTCGGGTCGTTGGCGTTCCATAGAGGCCGTACGAATAACCCTCATGGCCGCGATCACCACGGGATGCATAGGCCACGGCATCCTTGAACACAATCGTCGAGGCGCGATGGACGCCAACACCAAGTGGATCAAAGCCTTCCGTCGAGATTTTAGGTGTGAGGACACATTGGGTGAGATCGTTCATGAACGAACCTTTCTGAAGCTCTTTTGATCGCCTGGAAGCGATTAGAGGCGCGATCCTGCACGAGTGTTCTTAGCGGGACCTGGATGACGACATTTGAAACGATGACGAGGCGTGCTGAATCGAAACTCGTCAACGTTTTTGCGGGAGAACACTGCACCCTTTCACAGTACCTTTGACAGAAAGGCCGCTGTGCGTGGGTTCTTTGGGCTGGCTAGCATCGTACGCGGGCGCCCCTCTTCGATGACCTGACCTTGATCCATGAACACAAGGTGGTTGCCCACTTCTCGCGCGAATCCGATCTCGTGCGTGACAATGACCATGGTGATCCCGCTCTGTGCGAGATCCTTGATGACGTCCAGGACTTCGCCCACCAGTTCGGGGTCAAGCGCTGAAGTCGGCTCGTCAAAAAGCATCACTTCGGGTTCCATCGCGAGCGCGCGTGCTATAGCGACACGCTGCTGCTGGCCCCCGGAGAGCTGGCCTGGATAGCGATTACCGAACCCATCCAATCCGACACGTTTCATAAGCTCGTTCGCCTTGGCGCGCGCCCGTTCCTTTGGCCACCCTTTGACGTGCAGTGGCCCTTCCATGACATTATCCAAGGCGGTCATATGCGGAAACAACTGAAACCGCTGGAAGACCATGCCAGTCAGGCGTCGTTGGGCAGAGATCTGGCTTAATGACAGTTGATGGAACCGGCCATTGTGTTCCGTGAAGCCCTGCAATTCGCCCTTCAGGAACACGCGGCCAGCGGAAGTGCTTTCTAACTGGTTGATGCACCGCAGAAGTGTCGATTTCCCAGAGCCGGACGGACCGATCGCAACACAGACTTCGCCCCGCTTCACGCGGAGATCAACGCCCTTGAGGGCATGCACGTTGCCGTAAAACTTGTGGATGTTCTGCATTTCGACGCAGAATTCAGAGACAATCGCATTCATGGCCTACTCCGCTCTTGCTGGATGAACAGAAACGCCCTTACCGAAATGGCGCTCTAGGAAATGCTGGCCAACCATCAGCAGGCTGGTTATGGCGAGATACCAGGTGCCTGCGACGAGCAACAGCGGGATCGGTAGATACAGGCGATTTGAAATCGCGTTGGTTGCGAAGGTCAGATCCAGGGTGAATGGGATCGCCAGCACAAGAGAGGTCATCTTCAACATGCCGATGGCTTCATTTCCAGTCGGCGGGATGATCACTCGCATCGCCTGCGGCATCAGGATCCGCCACCAGATTTTCGGCGGCTTCATTCCAAGAGCCTGAGCCGCCTCAGCCTGACCGCGATCGATCGAGTTGAAGCCTGCCCTGAAAATCTCCGTCAGATAGGCCGACTCGTTGAATCCAAGGCCAAGGATCGCGGCGATCGCCGGCGTTACGATATACTTCGTTTCTACGCTGATGACCTCGGGCCCGAACGGAATCGCGATGCTCAGGTTCGGGAACAGCACGGCGAAGAGGCCCCAGAACAGCAGTTGTGTATAGATTGGCGTGCCGCGGAAGAACCACACCCACGAATAGGCAAGGCCGCGCAGGACCGGGTTGTCACTGTCACGCATAATGACGAGCAGGCCTGCGACAACAATCGCTACCGCCATGGCAATCACGGTCAGAAGGAGCGTCCAGCCAACGCCACGCACCACCTGAGGCGCGAACAGATATTTGAGGTAAACATCCCAATGAAAGTTTGGATTGGTCGAGATCGCCTGACCAATCTGGAGGACGAGAATCGCCAGGACTGCAATGGCAAGCCAGCGTCCGGGATGGCGACGTGGAGCAACAACATTGTGCGTGACGTCTCGTGGTCTTGTGGAGACCGGCGGTGAGCTGGCCTCCATGCTTTCGACATTTGAAGCCATGGTTTCAGATCTTGACTTCTGGATTGACCAGAGCTTTTTCGACAATGACAGAACCGATACCCCAAGTGTCGAGGAGTGTTTTATAGGTTCCATCCGCGATCAGCGAGTTGATTGTATCCGCGATAAGCTCCGTCAGAGCCATATCGGACTTGGCAACAGCAATGCCATTCGGGCCGTGTTTACTCAATGGACCAGACTTCGGCTCCATGGTTTCGAGAACACCATTTGACTGTTTGGCTGCGTAGCCAATGCCAGCCTCGCCGGAAACCGTAGCATCTGCACCACCTGCAGCCACACGCGTTAGTGTCTCAGGCTGCTTCGAGAAAGGCAGAACTTCGATTTCGGCCTTGCCTTCCGATTTGCATTTATCGTTTTCCTGGTTGATCGACCGCTCGAAGTACGTGCCGGACTGGATGGCAATCTTACGACCGCAGAGATTTTCTGGATCGAATTTGGCGGGGTTACCAGCCTTGATGGCCCACAGTGCGCCAGTGTCAGCATAACTTACAAAATTGACCGCGTTCATTCGTTCATTTGTGATAGAAAATGCTGAGACCCCGATATCAAATTTCGAACCCAAGGCAGGAAGAATTGCTTCGAACGCCGAGGTCTGGAAATCGATCTTGACGCCGAGCTTCTTACCGATCGCGTTCGCGATATCGACGTCTATCCCCTCCGGTGTCTGGCCATCCTTTTCGCTTAGGAATTCCCAAGGCGCATATGACGTGTCAGAGCCGATTGTCAGCACTCCTGCCGACTTAATTTTTGCCGGGAGGCGACCCGCAAGACCTTCATCGACTTTGATCGACGAGGTGTCGAAATTCTGCGCGAATCCTGTGGTGCTTATGGCGGACATAGCCAGCGCTGCAATGAGTGGCAGGCGATTGATATTTTTGAACATTGATGTTCCCCATCTTGTTATTGGAACGGCCCATCAGATATCTGGGAGCCAGACGATGTAATCCGTTGAAGACAATATGGTACTCAAACCCACTCGCCGTCCAACAATAAAATTCGGGTAATCAATTCCTGTAGGTTATAGGTGAACGTCAAGCCGATGGCGTTTTTCAGTGCAATGCGCTTAAGGGAAATAGGCTGGTACCTAGAACTATGGCATGGGTCGACCAGATAGTATCAACCTTATGAAACGAGAGCGCGACCGGTGACGAACTTAATAATAGACGCACGCACCTAGCCTATGGGTGCGGGCCGCGACCCGGTCGACACCAGAACAACGGACCCTACAGCGTGTGCATCGCTGATCCGCACCCGGGCAATTTGTAGACAGTCGTAGGTCATCGAACCCGGAGGATTTGTATAGCTTATGCCATAGCCCTCTCCATTTGCAGGCAAACTGCGGAGCAATTCGATCGAAGCCGCTCGGTGTTTTACGACCAGGTTGGAGCTAATTGTTTGGAATAGGCCCAGAATGTGACGATAGACAGACCCTGGTCCGACAAATACTCGGGCGATCCGCGATATATCGCTTTGGCTCGCTATCTCGTTCCAGGAGCAGTCCACACCTGGGGGCTATGTTGAAGGTCCGGGCCCACATCGCCATCCTTTCGGGCAACGGCATGAAAACGGGGGACCGGCTCGGGGAAATTGGTTCCCGGTCCTCTGGCGCCGCCCTGGCTAGCAAAAAGACGCGAGCGGACCTTTAGCGATAGTGCAGGTTCGCTTGTCGATCTGGAGAGAAAGTGTCGGCAGAACCTTGGTGCCCGCTATAGCCAGCGCGTAATGACTAGATGGCCTGCTTCAGATCATTGACGAACTCTTCAAGGTGTCGTGAGGCAATCCGGTTCGGCGGAGTGATCAGAAGCGTGCGGAAGTACAAGCCCGTTTCAAACGGAATCAGTGTCAGACCGCGACCGACATAGGGTTCGGCTGTCAGGGGATCAACAAGTCCGACGCCGATGCCTGCCGCAACCATGGCGCATATCGTTGTCGAGTAGGGTGTCTCCATCACCACTCTTACCTTTACGCCGAGCCCTTCGAAAACGGCGTCAGCTTCTTCTCGGGTGGTATCTTCTGGCGCGAGAGCAATAAATGGGACGCCATCGAGATCCTGTGGGCGTATCATTTTCAGCTTCGCCAGCGGATGGCCGCCTGGTACCCCAACTGCAACTCGAAACTGGGAAAATTCAGCGACCGTGACGCCCGTCTGGTCGATTTCATCGGCAACAATACCAAGATCAAATTGGCCGGATGCAACAAGATCACGGACAGTCGATGACATACGAGCCTGAAATGTGATGGCAACATTGGGATTACGGGACATAAATGCGCTTAAAGCCCGTGGTAGAACATTTGTGGACAGAGCCGAAAGGCAAGCGATTCTCAACTCGCCGGATCCAAAATCGCGAATACGCGCCGCAGCTCCTCGAAGGTGGCTTAAGCCTAGATAGGCATGTTCCACCTCACGGTAAAAAAGTTGACCTTCAGGCGTGGGATGAAGCCTGCCCTTTATCCGGCTGAACAGGTCAAAGCCAAGAGACCGTTCGAGATCCTTGATCATCTTGCTGACCGCCGGCTGAGACACATGCAAGACTTCGGCCGCTCGTGCCGTAGTGCCGTTCGTCATGACAACTCGGAAAATCTCCACCTGCCGCAAGTTCATCGCATACTTCCAAAAGTTCGTAATTGAGCTCGGTCCCGACACGCTACCCAAGTTCATTTGCGCCGAAGTTGGAGGCTTCAAATCTGTGCAGATTGAATTGCCTCTTCCACGCGTCGCAAGGTCGAAGCAACCGGCTTGCCGCAGCCTATAGACTGAGCTATCCCGTTCACCGCGCACAAGCAATCCTACCTCTACTATCTTTTCAAATCTTTGTCGGGCACTGATCAACCAGACAAAGACCGCATTCTGCCAGATTGGAACACTCATGCTCTCGAAGGTCGCATTCATTGGAACCGGCGGAACGATCGCCTCATTGGGCAAAGATCAATTCGATCTCCTGGATTACAACGCCGGGAACAAAAGGGTCGACGCGACTTCTTTGATTGAGCATATCGGCATTCAAGGCAAAATAGCCGAGATCATTCCGATCAACTTTCGGGAAATTGATAGTACAGCTTTGACCAATGAGGATTGGGCCGAACTCGCAGAAGTCTGCTCTGGACTAATGGACGACCCTGAACTGGCGGGGATTGTGATCGGACATGGCACCGCAAGTCTCGAAGAAACAGCCTGGGTTCTTTCCTTAGTGCTTGAAGCGAAGAAACCAGTGATACTGACGGGGTCCATGCGGCCGTTGAGTGGTATCTCGACAGATGCTCACGCCAATCTCGCCGCGGCAGTTCGCGTTGCGTCGACCCCTGGCCTTTCTGGAGTTCTGGTCGTTGTGAATGATGAGATTCACTCGCCGAGGTCAGTGACCAAGACACATACATTGAGACTTGGAGCTTTTCAGTCTCCTTGGACGGGACCGATCGGATACGTAGATGGGCCGCTTGTGAGGATGTCTCGGGCCGATAAAGCACCGCAACCTGTATTTTCCTATGAGCTACTTCGGGAGCTCCCGCGTGTCGATATCACTTACAGTCACATCGGCGCAGATGGAACTGCTGCTCGCGCATTTGCCGCGGCCGGTGCGCGGGGTATTGTTTCCGCGGGCTTCGGCCCGGGCATGGGAACGCCGACTGAAACGGCTATCCTGCAGGATCTGATACGAGCCGGACTGACGGTTGTCCAGTCATCAAGAACGGGCTCTGGCTCGGTGGTAGATAGCGCCCAGCACAAACGGCTGGAGATCATAGCGGGCGGTGATATCGGACCTCACAAGGCAAGAATCCTACTCGCGCTGTGCCTCGCGCGAGGCGATAACCGGGATGACATTGAACGGTTGTTCCTTTCGCTTTAGCCTTGGTTTTCGGATCAGGTGAAGGCAGCAACGCGGTGGAGCAGTTGTAGCTAGACCTCTGATTTTCTCCCTTAATGATGTAACTTAACAAAAAACCCGGTTGCGAAGATGCAGCCGGGCCATAACGCGCAGGCTCAGAGGCAACCGCGCCATCTGCTGGCTGACCCAATATGAAGGATGGATACATGCTGTCCAATAATGATGGCCCTGGCGCTCGAAGGCTGCTGGTTGAAAAGCATAATTCCTGATGGAGAGTCGGACTAGACCTACGAGAAGGTCGAGATCGTCCGGTTCATTGGTAGTTGCCCCGCAATGGTGCCGTACGCCGGATACTAACCGTGAGCGCATCGAGAAACTCGCGAGCGCATTGGCAGAACAGCAGGGCTGGCAATTGCAGATCGTCAAGCGGCCTCAGCGTGCCTTCAAGATCACTGGCTTGACCTGGAGATCGTGGAACGCAGCTTCGCTTGGCTCGGGGTGCAATCGTCGACTCAGCAAGGATTATGAATATCGGGTCCAGACATCCGAGACGATGATCGACATCGTAGCCATCCGGCCCATGCTCAACCGCCTTGCGAAACGTTAATTCCCCAAACACCCTCTAAGAGGCTGAGGTTATGGCGCTCCATTGTTCTGCACGGCTGCCTCTGCGAGTGCACGCGCCGCAAATATTGTAGAACCTTGACCCTTGTCCCAGTCGTTCGTAAAGATCAGCAGTTCGTCTGTGCCGGGTCGGATCACCATAGATGTAGAACGCAAATTATGGCCTTGATCCCGGTCAGGAAGTAAGTACTGCCCGACGGGAAAACCTTGGGGGTTAAACACCATAATGCGCCCCTGACCATACATGGCAACATAGACATTTCCGTCAGCGTCGATACGAAGCGAATCCGGACCGCCACCAACGAAATTGTAGACAACCGATGAACCGAACGGAGCTATGGTCGTTGCGTCCAATAATGAGATGCGGTGAAGCAAGCCGCCTGCAAGCTCGCTCACCCAGAGGGTTTTTCCATCTGGGCTAAGGGCGACCCCGTTTGCGATCCTGAGATCAGGAACAACCAGGACAGGCTTTCCCCCATTTGGTCCAATGTAGTAAACGCCGCCCGTGGCTATACTTGAACCGCCTTTGAAATCGGTAAAGTAAAAGCCTCCATTCCGATCAAACACAAGGTCATCGGGCAAAAAACCATCATCTCGAGATAACACTGTTTGAACGTCAGTTCCATCTGCGGCCATGTTAATGACCGAGCCTCTCGAAGCAAAATCCCCGAGCTCGGCCATGTAGATGCGGCCATCGGGATGAACGGCAAGCCCTGCCGGGCGCAGTTCCGGATCAGGTACAAAGCTTGAGAGTTTTTTTTCTGCCGTCAGGCGAAAGACGGTTCCGCCGAAAACCTCGCAAAACACCAGATCGCCTTTCGCATCGAAGGTTGGACATTCCAGTTGCAGGCCTTTGTCGGAAACTTTGAAATACTTCGTCGCCTCGACCGATGGCAGATCTGCCTCTGCCATCGGCAGGGGAACGGCGCTTTTCAAAGACTGAGGTATTTCTAGGGAAGGAAGCACTTTATCGTCTTCCGTTCCGTAAGAAAGGCCACTCGTGAAAACCAGCCCCGAAGTCAAGATCAGGGTAGACACTAGCCGGTGCATTTTTCCCTCCCAGTTCAACATTCAGATTGCGATTTGGTCAGCCAATGAGCTTCATGATCGCGGGCACACTAAGGATTGCAGCGTAGTAACCCATGAACTGCACACCGGTATTCATGCCAAGCACCCGGTAGAGCAGGCCACCCAGAAGTCCCACAGTCATGATGACCAAAAGTGCGAGCAAGCCACCTTCCCAAAGACCAATCACGAGGATGAGGCCAAGGAAAGTGGCTATGATAGCTTCGTGGCTAATATATTTGGCCACAAACGCCGCTGCGCTGCGTGCGTGGTTCATCGCGAACGGATAGGCGATGGCAGCGGCGATCACTACGGAGATCATGCCCCAGATCAGGAACTCAGAAACCGACATCATCGTGTGGAGGTTGTTGACCACTCCGGTTGCTGTGTCGACAGTGAAGCGCGGCGGTGCATTGAACAATGGCGCAGCCGGACCCGCAGCGACCGGGCTAAGTGGCAGGCCGAACGCTATGAGCGGAATCAAGGCTTCAGCAATATAGGTGGATTCTGTAACGCCGTTTCGCACCGCCAGTACGGAAGTCAGCCGGTGATAAGCCTGCTTGATGCGCGCTCCAACAATCTCACCGGCAATAACGGTAACGGCCACGGGGCTGAACACGAATGTAGCACTGGTGATCGCAGCGGCGGCTGCCGTTGTGGTCACCTGGCTCCTGTCAAGCACCCGGAATGGGTTTGGAAAATATCCACCCCAACTCTTTACATCGGGCGCAAGCGTCGTCTGGCGCAGCTCGTTGCGGTTCATTCGTTTTTGCTCAAGCGGTGATATCGCCGAAAACAGTTCCGCAACAAGTGGACCGACTGCAATCCCAAGGAAATAACTGACACCAAGCTTGACGTCATGCGCAGCTGTGAAACCTTGCAACGCGATAATCAGCAGCGTGAAGGGGATCAATGCAACGACTGAGGCCCAGCGGCCTGCAGAGAAATAGGCAATGATGATTGCGGCACCGATGAACAACCATGGAGCAGACGCAGTAATGTAAGTTCCGAAGGGTGCCAGAATAACAGCGAACAGCACTGCGAGCGGCACCGCTATGAAGGCAGATATGACAGAGCCGGCCAGCATTTTTCGTAGCGCCACATGTGGTGCGCCGAGATTACGCAGCGCAGTGGCCTGCTGGAGCAGTGGCAGTGCCATTGTATCCCCCGGAATTCCGAGCAATGCCGTTGGTACCGCATGCGTCATATGCTTGGATATAGCCGCACACATCCAGAAGGTGAATACCCCAGCTGGCGGCGCTCCCAAAAGGACGACCAGGAGCGTCACCGGAGCGATCGTTGTAGTCTCGTCGGTGCCCGAAATCAGGCCGATGGCCGAAAAGAGAACTGCACCCAACAGGCCGAGAGAAAGAGCGATAATTATTTCGTAAAGCAACCCGTCCATATTACTCTCCCTTCCTTCCAGCGCCGAGACGATCTTCATAATTTTTGAAGAGGTCGTAGAGTCCGACTTCGCGCATTTCCTGTGCGACGACGGGCGGAAGGTCTTCTACCCGGCCAATGGGGCCACCCTCCAGCTCGAGTTGTTCCAGAATCTCGGTTTGCCAGGCGGTTCCTGTCTGAGCCTGCTCGACCACTGTTCGTTTAGGTGCAAACAAGCGAGCGCAAATCGCTCCACTGGCGACGGAGCCCAAAATTCCACCCAGCATGGCCAGTGCCTTGCCGACAGCCGGGGTGGACGCCAACGGCGCAATTGTCTGAAGAGCAAGAAAATATACGGCCACGCTTACCAAGGCGCCGATGAGCATCGCTTTTGCGAGCTGGGGACGCGAGACAACGTCTCCCCAGATTTCGGCGAGCTGGCCATGCGCGCCCACGCCACGCGCTGCGTTTGAATCCGTCATGTCGTCCTCCCATTACATTCAGAAACCGGAAAATCTCCTCGTTGACCGGTCCCAAATTTTGTTTATTTACGCATTTCCGCCAATATCTCCTCGGCGCGGGCAGATCGTACATCGTGATCGTTGGCGAGCCTTCTGGCGACCTCATCGATCTCTTCGCCCGAAGCACCGGCGCCGATCGCAATGTTACGCGCATGAAGCGCCATGTGGCCGCGCTGGATGCCCTCTGTTGCAAGTGCCCGAAGGGCAGCCATATTCTGAGCGAGTCCGACAGCGACGGTAACTTCCGCAAGTTCGACCGCCGTTTCGACATTCAATATTTGGAGAGCAGCCTGTGCTGCAGGGTGCGTTTTGGTCGCACCACCAACAAGACCAAGCGCCATCGGCATTTCGATGGTTCCGACAAGGGTCCCCTTGTTGCTGATCTCCCAAGTCGAAAGAGATGTGTAGCGTCCTGAGCGCGCGGCGTAGGCGTGAGCGCCCGCTTCGATTGCCCGCCAATCGTTCCCCGTGGCCACCACCACCGGATCGACACCGTTCATAATCCCTTTGTTATGTGTGGCAGCACGGTATGGATCGATCGCTGCGAACTCATAGGCATCGACAATGCCTTCCATCATTCGGCGTCCCGAGAATTCCTTCGTGGCGAGGGCTTCTTCAGTTACTTCGATCCGGGCCCTTGCCAATCGCAGATCCGCGAGGTTGGAGAGAATTCGCAACCGGACTTCACCGCCGGTTATCCGCTCGACAATTGGTGATACCGCCTCTGCCATCGTGTTTACAGTGTTGGCACCCATTGCGTCTCGCACATCAACCAGAAGATGAAGGACGACCATCGGCCCCCGGGACGTCGAAGGAAAAACGTGAACTTCGATATCGCGGCATCCGCCGCCGAACTTCACCAGAACTGGGTCCTTGGAGTTGGCGGCTGATATTATCTCGTCATGCGCTGCCAGGATGGCCAGTCTTGCACCGTAAGGATCGGACGTTCCAAGCACCTGCACTTGTGCACGCATGATCGGTGCTGTCGACGATGTATGAAAACCGCCGCAGCCTCGCACAATGCGAGCCATATAGGAGGCGGCGGCAACCACCGACGGTTCCTCTACCGCCATAGGCACCAGATAGTCCTGGCCATTGATCAGAAAGTTTGTGGCTACACCGAGCGGAAGCTGGAAGGTGCCAATGACATTCTCGATCATACCATTGGCGCGCCCGACAGGAAGGGCGTCAGGGGCCGCAAGGACCGATCTGGTTTTCTCGTCCAGCTGCGCGGCTAGCGCGACCTGTTCCAAGCGCTCGGCAGGAGACAGATTGCGCATATTCTCGATACGCGACGAGGCGGTCCTTTTAATCAATGGCTCACTCCCAAACCAAACATTTCTAAGCTTGCGTCCATCGCAAAGTGTCCTAGAATATAACCGCTATGCAAGGGACAGTTGTCCGGTTTGTTGTGGACACTGTCCCAACGTTCGAGTGGGACGATTTTATGAAAGTGATTGACAACATCGTCGCTCAGATCAGTGGGCAGATCGCGTCCGGCCTGTACCGGCCCGGGCAAAGACTCCCCTCGGTCAGAGGAGGGGCTGGTCAGTTCGCCGTCTCAAAAAATACGATGGCGGAGGCTTATGACCGACTGGTCGCACGCGGGCTTCTCATCGCGCGGCAGGGTTCAGGTTACTACGTTTCTGAAAACCGTCCGGCGCCAGTGCAGCAGGTAAAACCAGATGTCATGGAAGCCACGAGCATCATGTCCTTACTCCGCGAGCAGCTTGATCAGAACTATCTGACACGGCCGGGTGACGGTCGCCCACCAGCAAGCTGGACCGAAGACGCGGACATGCGCCGCATCTTGCGTACGAGCCGCAGCGCAACCGCAGAGGTCGATTTCGGATATGGGAGTTCCTGGGGCCTGAGCGGATTGCGAGAATGGCTCCGTGTTTCGCTCGCAGAACGCTCGATCACCACCGAGCCAGACGGAGTGATGTTGACGAGCGGCGTCAATCACGGCCTGGACCTGATCATTCGCCATTTTCTGGAGCCCGGCGATACGGTATTCGTCGACAGCCCGGGCTACTATCCCCTTTTTGCCAAGCTTCGACTGGCGAAGGCAAACGTCGTTCCTATTCGCCGGTTGCAGGATGGTCCTGATCTCGACGAGCTACGCCGCAAGCTCATTCTTCATCGTCCGAAGCTGTTTTTCACACAGAGCCAAGCGCACAACCCGACCGGAGGCACCTTGTCTCCCGCCCATGCGTTTACGCTTCTGCAGATGGCTGAGGTTCATGATTTTCGTTTGGTCGAAGATGACATTTTCGCCGATCTGATTGCTCCAAGCCTGCCGCGGCTCGCAGCTTTCGGCCAACAGCAACGCGTTCTCTATGTCGGGTCGTTCTCCAAAACGCTCTCTGCGAGCCTTCGGTGCGGCTACATTGCCGGGGCAACCGACACGATCCGAAGTCTCGTCGATTTGAAGATGATCACGATGGTTGCCACGTCGCTTCATGTTGAGCGCGTTGTTCTGGAGATGATCGAAAGCGGGCAGTATCTCAAGAACCTGAGGCGCCTGCGTGGTTGGATTGAAGACGGCACCAAGGCGACCGGGCAAGCGCTTTCGGATGTGGGGCTCGACGTAAAACTTCCCAAAGTGCAGGGTTTTTATATTTGGGTCCCGCTTCCGCCCAATCTGGATGAAGCCGCGTTCTGCCGCCGGGCAGCTCAAAATAATATTTTCATCGCGCCTGGAAGTGTTTTTTACGTTGATCGGGAAGCCTCTGTCCAACCGGCGATGAGAGTAAATGTAGCCTACGGCGCCGACCCTCGCTTTTGCGCCTTTCTGCGCAAGGAAATAAGAGACAGCAATATAAGTGGAGGACCCAATGGATGATATTCGGCTCGTTGAGGTCGGACCGCGTGACGGCTTGCAAAATGAAACTTATCCGCTCAGCGTCGCTAACCGCATACAGATGATCGAAGGTTTGATCGACGCTGGCCTTCGAACCATCGAAGCGGGAAGCTTTGTCTCGCCGAAATGGGTTCCCCAGATGGCGGGATCCGCAGACGTTTTGAGATCAATCGGGCGGCGCGAGGGTATTAGCTTTCCCATGCTTGTACCTAATTTGAAAGGTTTCGAAGCCGCCCGTGAGGCTGGCGCGGAGGAGATCGCGATCTTTGCTTCGGCATCGGAGAGCTTTTCGCAGAGAAACATCAATTGCTCCATTGATGAGAGCTTTGAGCGCTTTCGGCCGGTTCTGGAGGGAGCTCGCGACATCGGTATGCGGGTGAGAGGCTATGTGTCCTGCGTTCTAGGCTGCCCCTATGAAGGAAACGTCCCGCTCTCGTCGGTCGTCGATGTCGCCCGCCGTCTGCACAATATGGGATGTTACGAAATCTCACTCGGCGATACGATTGGCATTGGTACGCCGAGAGTTGCTGCAGCCATGGTAAGGGCTGTGGCCACAGTTGTGCCGATGACTGCGATCGCACTTCACGTGCATAATACCTATGGTCAGGCGTTGGCCAACATTCTTGCCTGTCTGGAAGAGGGGGTGACGGTGTTCGATGCTTCAGTGGGCGGGCTTGGAGGCTGTCCATATGCGAAGGGAGCAACCGGAAACGTTGCGACGGAGGAGGTAGTGTTCATGCTCGAAGGCATGGGCGTCCGCACCGGTGTCGATTTGCCGAAGCTCTGCAACGTAGCTGTCCGGACCGCTACGCAGCTCGGCCGGGATCCTGCTTCTCCGATCTCGAAGATTCTGGCTGATCCGACGAAGGCAGCGGTGTCCTAAGGCTCCACGATGAGCGATTACACGCCTATGGCTCCTGCCAAGCCTCTAAGAGGATGTTTGGAAATCACGTTTTGCAAGGCGGTTCATCGTCTCGGATGTCAGGACCCGATATTCATAATCCTTGCTGAGCAGACGATTGCGTCCGAGTCAAGCGAAGCCGCGTTCCACGATCCAGGTCAAGCCAGTGATCTTGAAGGCACGCTGAGACGGCTTGACGATCTGCAATTGCCAGCCCTGCTGTTCTGCCAAGGCGCTCGCGAGTTTCTTGCTCTCGTGGCCTGCATCGGCGATCACCGTTGTGATCATCGGGAAGATCGCTGTCGGAAGCAGGCCATGCTCTCGTGATATTGTAGACCACGAAATGCAGGAGGAACTCGCCCCCTGCACCTTTGATGAGAGACCTATACGAGCTGGCGTGGAACCACGCTAGTCGTCCAGATCAGGCATCCACCCGATCTAAAATCTCGTAATAGGCATTCAGGTCGAGCCACTCTATGCCGGACACGACCTTTCCGCCCTCCATCGACATGATATACATGTAGCCGTTGGCGTAAGGCTTGCCGTCTTTTGCAGTTGTGGCGCTGTCGATCTGCGCAAACACCCTCTCCCCGTCTGCCCAGACGCCGCGTGTAGTTATCCTCAGCGGTTCGGCGAAGCGCGAGAAAAGCGCCTCCTCAGCATTGGTAAAAAGATCTTCCATTCCGTGATAAGTGCGTGCGACGGGGCCATGACCAGCGATGGTCCACTCGGCATTCGGTGCAAATATCGCTTCAAAGAATTTTGTGAAATCATCCGCCGAAGCCGCCAATGCGTCTTTGACGGTCGTTAGGTTCGTTTTCTCCTGCTCAGAATATGGCATAATTTTCTCCTTGGGTTTACAGGAACATTGGAAGTCCAAGCCGCATCCGACTTTCCATACCGCTCGTTCCAATATTTGGATAGAACGATCGTTCCATATTGTCAATACCGTGGAGGTAGTCGAGCATAATGACTTTGAAGAACGCTTCAACCGAGCATGGACGTCCCAATGGGCCGGGCCGACCCAGACAGTTCGATCAGGACGCTGCCCTTGCGGCAGCTATGGAAATATTTTGGAAGCACGGATACGCAGGCGCGAGCATTGGCACGCTTATTGCGGCGATGGGCATCAGTCGAGCGACCCTCTACGCTTCCTTCGGAGATAAAGAACAGCTGTTTAAACAGGTGATGGAGCTCTACGAGCGAGAAAAAGCAGCATATATGCTAGATGCGCTCGAACAGCCTACCAGCCGGCGTGTAGCCGAATATCTCCTGCGGGGGACAATTGATCTCCAGACCAATACGGCGACTCCGAAAGGAAGCATGGGAATTGTCCACTCGATCAGCTACGCGCCCGGCGATGAGAGCATTCGTGAGTACGTGACCGAGAGGAGCCGGTATTGGCGTGCCAAGCTCCTCCAGCGGTTTGAACAGGCTGGTCGGGAAGGCGATTTTCCCGAAACTATCAATCCCCATGGTTTGGCTCTTCTGCTGAAGGCGGCGACCGACGGCCTGCTTGTCGCCGCGAGCAGCGGCGCAAACGAGCAGGAACTGAGTGAGATTGCGTCGACCTTTCTTGCCATTTGGCCCGGCCGCTGACAACGGACTTTCGATATGCGAGGCTCGCATGTCGAGCTGCGTGTGTGTTTGGACGATCCGATAAGTTTTCACGCAGAACTGAGCCGGTCAGGGCATAATTTTCTATTGAGAATTGAGCCATGTGATCTTTTCCCCAGGGCGGTTTTCGATCGGGGTAGCGGAGTGATCCACAAGGGACTTTTTAACATCATCCGTCGGATGGCATAGCGCGAGAAGCGTGGATCCGCGACATTGGCCGCAGAACTGGACTTTCACGCAATACGATCGCGAAGTATTTGAACGCGGGTACGCTCGGGCCGACGTTCATCCATGTCAATCTGGGAGTAGGCGCGGACCATGGGCAAGTCCTTGCATGTGATAAGTCATTGTTATCTATTAAAAGTCGCACTTCATCCTTGAACCCACCGAACGACCGAGCAAGCTTGATCCCTTTGCCGACAAATTGGCGGGCTGGTCGAAGACAGAGGCAAGTCCCGCAAACAGCGCAGGACAATGAAGCAGCTTCATGAGGATCTGGTGGCTCTCGGTTTCGCAGTCTCGCATGGCCGGGTTGCAGCTTTTGCACGAGATGGCGATCTGATAGGCAACGTGAGCAGCAACTACTGGTCGTGGCATTTTCGTTCTGCTGTCTTTCCACCCCGACGAAGCATTCCAATTCGATTGGAGTGAGGACTATGCCGTCATAGCCAGCGAGCGCGTAAAGCTTCAGGTAGCGCATATCAAGCTGTGTAAGCGGTGTCAGAGTGGCACATTGACTTGGAGGCATCGGCGGTATGTGGCTCGGCTGCTTCGCGGACGAAGCGGTCACTCCCGGGAGGTAAGCGTGCCTCCCGGCATTTTAGGCATTACCGTAACACTATACCAGTCTGAGGCGTATTAAGTGCTTTCTCGAATAGGACCTTTCCTGGGCCGGAAAGCCACTGATCCAATTTCAGCATCGGTCCAAACTCACGCTCTAGTGCCGGGATGTCTGCGACCCCGGCTACGACGCCATTATCGACAAGCATGGTAAGCCGTCGCAGAAAATCATTCCCGGCCAGTAACTCTTCGGAAAACCGCTTATAACGAATAGGACGGCCTGCCGCCCGTGAGAACGCCTCTTCCAAAGATTCCCCCGTGACATCCTGCCCCGAAAGATCCAGCGCCTGACCGGCATAGCGTTCAGGTTGGCAAAGTATCTGTGCATTGATGCGCCCGAGATCATCAAGCGCGATCATCTGCATCGACTGATGCCTCTTCATGAAAAATGTGAAAACGCCGGTATTCAACCCCATTCCGGGGAGCATCATCATTTCCATAAAACTGGCCGGACGAGTGATTGTTGCAGCAATCGTCAAGCTGCGAATGTGTTCTTCGATCCGAGACTTGCTGTCGAAATGACCCATTCCGGTATGGCCTTTTCCTGCTGCCCCACCGGAGGAATATACAACATGAGCGACCCCGGCAGCCACAGCGCTGTCGGCAATAGCCTTGCCTTGCGCAACTTCCTGATCATCCGTGACAAGTCCAGAAGGCGAACTGGTCTGCACGCTGAAAACTCCGCGTATCCCGGTCATCGCACGATCAACCGATGCTCGATCAAACAAATCGCCGACCGCGAGTGTTATTCCCTCGGTGGCAAGCGCCTTGGCCCTTTCGCTCTGCGGATCGCGAACGAAGGCACGAACCTCCCGGCCCGCTTCACGCAGCGATCTTGCTACAACACCGCCTTGTTGACCAGTGGCCCCGAAGACAAGAAATTCTGGGGAGTTTGACATGATGGTTCTCCATAATAACTCTTTGCAGTTACCATGTGGAACTATTATAAAAGCCGCGCAAGACGGCACATTTTTGGTCCTCAGTCACACAAAGAGAACCAATGGAAAACGTCGGAGAAGGTTCACATGTCGCGAGAGATCAATGGTCGGCCTGTCATCGAAACGTCCCATGGGCCTGTACTGACGCCCTGTGCTCCGGGGAGTGTGCTGTCGCGGCTCGGCGACAAGTGGACGATTCTCGTGATCTCGCTGCTTTCGCTCTCCCCCGACGCGCCAATGCGGTTCGGAGCGCTCCGGCGGGGTATTCCCAACATCTCGCAGAGAATGCTAACGCTGACCCTTCGCAATCTTGAAAGAGATGGCCTTGTGGCACGGCACTATTACACGGAACTGCCGCCGCGCGTGGAATACGAGCTAACGGACCGAGGGAGGTCGATGCTGAAACCGTTGGCCGGGTTTACCGATTGGATTCGGGACACATGGCAGGACATCGAAGCATCCAGAACCAAGTTTGACGCGGGGGAGCAGAGCGGCAATTGAATCGGCTACGGTGCCTTTAGCGATTTATCGCCTGGAGGAACAATTCCACGGGATTAGCTGCTCGATCCGGCTCTGCTTATGATCGTTTGCGATGGCAGTGAGCTAGGACAACACCAGAGCCATCCCAGTAGATCAGCTTCAGCCAATCTGCCCTGCGAGACCGGAACACGAAGACCGTTCCGGTGAACGGGTCCTTGTGCAGTTCGTTCTTCACCAGCGCCGTCAATCCGTCATGACCCTTGCGAAAGTCTACGGGTTTGGTCGCCACCATGATCCGCATGCGATTCGACGGAAAGATCATGCTGTGTCCGCCAACGCACGCGCGAATGAAGCGATCCTGGCGGCCGACGCGCCTTCCTCAAGAGGGATCGTGACCTAACCCACAACGATCTCCGCGCGCGAGATTGCTTTGGCAGTGGGCGACTCCGGCGCGGGCGTCTCGGTAACAATGATCGCGGATTCAACTGTGTCTGCCGCCTCAGGTAAAACCAGCTTTCCCTGCCGCGCCAGTGTTCGCCATGACAACAGATAGTTAGCCTTCAGACCGTACCACCCCGCCACTTCATTCACTTGTACACCAGGACGCAAACTCTCCGAAACAATCCGCGCCTTGACCTCATCCGGCCATTGGCGAGAACCAGCACGCCGGCTCCGCCTTGTCGTGAAACCTCCAATGTAGTGTCCATGGAGAAACTCCTTCTCGCTCGTCCATGGAAAGTCGATCACAGATCAGGCGACAGCGGGCAACGTGGCGGAAGAACACCGGTTACCAAGCTATCGCACAGCCGTGCGTTTCTCTTGGGGCCAATCTGTTGCAAACCATGAGATGTTGTTTGACTTCCACTGGCACGGCCTGTGTCTTCGGCGGCGTATTTGAACGGGGAACCTATGACAGTATGCGCACCCCCAGTCGATCGTGTTGGCCGCGGCAAGGAGCGACAGGTCAATCCGCTTCCTCGCTATGACGAAACACTACGTCTTTACGACTGAGTTTTGCAACCCAGCAGCAGACTGGGAGAAGGGTCAGGTCGAGAAGAACGTCCAGGATGCCCCGACCCCGCTTGTGGCAACTGATGCCGGACTTTCAAGATTTGGAGGCGTTGAATGTCTGGCTGGAACAGCATTGCCAGGACCTGTGGCGGTGCCCGCCATCCATGCGGGACCCCGCACTGGTTACGCCAACACCGGCTCTATTGATCATGAATTGGCTTACCATGGCTTGGCCAAGTCCTTTCCACCTCTCCTTTGACCGGACCGATCCAACCGAGCTGATCAGAAGGCCTATGTCCTTAGCCACCGGGAAAATGCGCAAACTGCCGCCGTTCGGGAGCAAAAAATTCCCTCATGCTTGCACACTCATTTGGGGTGTTGCTATGGAGAATGACGATGGAAGCAGCACCTCACCCCCCACCGCTGAGTAAAGCAACGTCAACGGACTTGGACTAAACCCGATACGTGCACTTCACTGCTGACCGGCCACTCCTTCTCATTGTATCAATACGGGCGCTGTGAGAAGGCGAGCGCCAGTTAATCAGACCACCAGGGAATTCATCACCACACCAAACCCGACGATCAAGACCAAGAGCAGGACGTCAGCAAGCAATCTGCGAACGACGCCGTAAGTCCTTCTATGCAAACGGTTCAAATAATACTCACGGTAATTTTCCATGACTGTACCTCTTATCTCCGTGGATCTTCATCGAAGCGATGGCCGGGTCAACTGCGAGGCACCAGGCTCCGTTTCGACTTGAGGCAGCTTATCGCGACCCTGTCGCAGGAATATCCCGGCAGCGTTTCGAACTGTAATGAAGTGTAACGAGATGTCCCGGTGGGGGCGAAATTGAAATCGCAAGTTCATCGAGGCCGGCGAACGACTTGCCAGTGCCAGATGACAAGTGCCCCCGGCATGTGGCTGCGTTCTGGAAGAGGCTCACAATGATACAGGGACAGACGAATGCTCTCGCATTTGATTCTCAAACGGCTTTCGTTACAAAAAACGCATCAAGAAGAGGCCGGGCTTGCCTGTCGTCGGCGGCGCGACAGTTTTACCGCAGTTGCGAAACTCCAACGCTTTGAGGTGATGGCCGGCCCGCTTTCACCTTCGTCATGACGCGGCAGGGAAATAATCGTGCGCATTCCGATATCCCTGGAAACAAATGTGATGTCACCGCCATGCTGCCGGGCGACAGCCCGCGCAATGGCAAGGCCAAGCCCGATTCCGCCAGTTTGCTTGTTCCGGGATGTCTCCAATCGGAAGAAGGGAGCGAAGACCTTTTCCCTCATCTCGTCCGGGATACCTGGCCCACGATCCTCCACGACAATATCGATGCTGTGTACCGTTTGAAGAATAAGGACCGTAGCTTCGTCACCGTACCGGACCGCATTCTCGATGATGTTGCGTACCGCACGTCTAAGCCCATCCGGCCGGCACCGATACGTTATCTTGCCGGCAGAAATCAGGGTTACCGCATGACCCAAATCCTCCTGATCATCGCATATGCTACCGACCAGCGCCTCGAGCTGGATCGGGCGGGTTTCTTCCTCTGTCGACTCGCCCCGGGCGAACGCGATTGCAGCCTCGGTCATGCTCTGAAGCTCTTCGATCGTCATCAGCATTTTTTGCTGGATGTCCTTGTCCTGGACGAACTCCGTCCTCAGCCGGAGAGTGGTCAGTGGAGTGCGCAGGTCGTGACCAATCGCAGCGAGCATCTTCGTTCTGTCATCAATGAAGCGATGCAGACGCGCTTGCATCTGGTTGAAGGCGGAGGCCGTTCGCCGGATTTCCTCCGGTCCCTTCTCTTCCAAAGGAGGCAAGTTCTCCCCGCGCCCAAGTGCCTCGGCAGCTCGGGCCAGACTTTTAAGGGGATGGGCAATGCGGTTTCCTATCAAAACGCCGATTACCGCGAGCACGGCAGCGGTCAGAACAAGTGAGCTGAGGGACGTCGACGTCCACCAGCTATCTTGTTTTACGTAAAAGGCAGTGTTCAAATACCGCCCATCATCCAGTTTTACCACCATGCCATATCCGCGAGCTCCCTCGAAGTACGTATATTTCACGGGCTGAGGCAGCGCCCATAAGTCTTGAAATGGGGTTTTCCAGTCTTCGTCGTGATTGGAGGACGCAACCTTCTTGGCGCTCGGTATTTGTGCTACTGCTGTGCCACCTTCAAAAACCCGGACAAGATCAACATAATTCTCGAGCGGGCGGGTAAATTGCCTGACGGCCTCCAGACGCCAAGAGGGCGTGTCCGCAGCGTCGCGATCGCTGATCCAAAATCGCGAATCTCCCGTTTCACTGGCGGTAAGGACCTGCTGCCGAAACTGGGGGACAGCCGCATTGACGAGACGGGTCATCGTGCGCGCACGACTGAAAAATTCGCTTTTTGCGGCCGCATCCAGCGCCTTCGAATGCTCATTCCACGATATTACAAAGGTCATGGCCTGGGCTATAAGCAACGCCGCAAGCGTGAACCCGAGGAACTGCGCAGCAAGGCTTCTTATCCAAATTCTTATCACTCTAACGACACCTCCGCCGAAAGACTGTATCCGCCACCCCAGTGCGTCTTGATGATCGTCGGATTTTTGGGATTGTCCTCGATTTTCTTTCTCAGACGACTGACCTGATTATCGATGCTGCGATCAAAGATATCGGCGGTTCGACCTACTGTCAGATCAAGAAGCTGCTCGCGGCTCAAGACGAGTCCCGGTCGCCCGATGAAAACTTTTAGCAAGCGGAATTCAGCTGTGCTAAGAGGAATCCCGACACCGTCATCACCGGAAATCTCCTGCTGTCCCAAATTGACGCGCCAGGGTCCGACACGGACATTTTTCGGGTTTGCGCCGGCGAATTGCAAAGGCGTATTGCTGGATCTGCGCAATACGGCTCGAATACGAGCCAACAACTCCCTGGGATTGAAAGGCTTCACAAGATAATCGTCCGCACCAAGTTCCAGTCCAATGATCCGGTCTGTATCATCCGCCATCGCGGTCAGGAAAATGATGGGGGTCCCGGTTGATGCACGCAGATGGCGACAGATGGAAAGCCCGTCTTCACCAGGCATCATTACATCAAGGATGATCAGGTCAATAACCTGCTTTTCGAGCAGACGTCGCAGCGCAGCGCCGCCTTCTGCAGCGCTGACTTTGTACCCCTGCTGTTCAAGATATTGTTGAACGAGATCTCGAATATCGCCGTGATCATCGACAACCACTATATGCGCGGCATCGTCCATATTGGCACCTCATCTCCCGAACGATACATTAAACAGCAGGATATCGCAGCCGAAAAAGTGTATCAAAGTTTCACAGCTTCTAGCCCTTCAGTTGCGCATGGCGGCAGGACCCGGCGCAAATTATATGTTGGTCAGTGGCGTTGGGCACCAGGACTGGCAAGACGGCGGTCCTGGTCATTCGGCCTTTATGCCACTTTGCCGGCGTATCTGCTCCGACTGAGCACGAGGCGATCTCGACGCTCTCATCCTGGTAGATCAAATTGTGGCCAAATGTACCAAGAATGGCGTGCAGATCACAGCTTGTTACGCCCGTCTGTCGTTGCAGGCTGAATCGCAACATCGGATGGGCGCCGTCCAAATTCGCGCGCCATCGCTTTGCCATAGATGGGGCTGCACAGCCGCCGGGACACTCTTGGGGAATTCATGGGCTGCCTGCGCCGCTACCCACCGCTTTTTGGCCTCGCATCGAGGATGCGGCGTTCACGCAAGGTTCAATGATCTGAAGGGCTTCCAGTAGCGGTCGATCGAACTTTAGGAACTTGCTTGCTAAAATCCCAATTTGCTTGAGGTTTTCATTCTTGGATTCAATCCTATTGCCGTCTTTCAATAGACGTTCACCAATGCTGTCCAAAAAGTCCCACACATAGTTAGCCACCACATCAGGACTGCTTTTGCCCTCGCTCAAAGCGCGAATGAATAGTTGCGTCATGTGCGGCACCGCGATCCCACCTGCGGTCACAGGCGACACCATATGATGCATATCCATGCTGACGAGGGCGCGATCCAAAATATGCCTGTTCAACGCCCTGGATTGCTCTATTGCTTTGTCGGAGGGTTGCTGTGCTGGACTCATGAATCCTGCACCGGTGAGAATCGTCAGCACTTCAACGATGTCTTTGGGTTCAAAATCCTGAAGTTTGGGATGCTTCAAAAGTTCGTCAACGCGCTTTAGCCTGTATCCGTCATCAGACATGGCCTCAATGACAGGATCATACTTTTCGGCTGGCAGTTCCACTTCTCCCGGTCCGCACGGGATTTTTTTTGGAATATCGGCTGACGGCTTCAACAGCACAAAGGCCTGCGCGTGCCATGCATCGCGATGTTCTGAGTCCGTCAGTTTCCGGGGGCCCTTGATGAAAATGTCGCTTCGAAACCGTCTGTTCAAAAGATAATCGCGTACCGTCTCTCGCATGACTGGATGACCGACTTGGGAGAGCAGCTTGCGGCCGTCCTCGCTAAGCCTGAGAGCATCGATGCCGCCCAAAAGACTGGCTGATCCGACGAATGAAAGCTTGGTGTCCTCAAGGCTGCGGATCATGTCGGAAAAATGCCCGAGATGCCAGTCTGCGTTCAAATACTCATGGGCAAGATAGTTGCGTCCCTGCTTCATCAAATGTTTGAGATGATGTCCGGCGATCGGGTTCTCCTGGAAATAGATCGAACCGGCCTTTGCGACATCTCCTACAAATTGCAAAGCGCCTTCAATCATTCCAGTGGGTCCCGTGTTTTTCCCCTCGCCACAATCCTGATAGAGGGACATCAACTCGCGGATTGGAATGACGGGAGCCCAGCCTGGCAGGCAGTTATAGCTTATATAGGCGATCCCGCCAGGACGGAGCTTCCGCCTGATGATATCCATTATAATCTTCCGGTTCCTTTCCGATATCCAGCTCCAAACACCGTGAAGTGCGATGATATCAAAATCGGGAATATCCTTCCTGCTGGCGAGTTCTTCGAAAGAATCGTCGAACAGATGCACGTCGGCACCGGAAGCTGCAGCGAGCTTGCGGGCCTCCACCGTTTGCGCGGGGTTGAAGTCCGTTCCCCAATACGATCCTGCGGATCCCGCCGCATGTATGTTGATCGAGACCCCTTGTCCGAAACCAAGCTCGAGATAGGTCGGCTCGTCGCGCAGTTGCGACTCTATCGCCTGGCCAAGACAAGCTAAGCGCAGCATGGCCGGATTCATTTCCGGATAATAGCCATGGGAATAGTTCAGATCTGTAAAGTAACCGTACGACCATGCCATCAGTTAGACTCCAGGACACGTTCGGCGCTCGGGCCTGCGGTCCTTTGTTGCTGGATTGAAAGGAGAGGACGGCTGGGGTAGGCACGAGGCGCAACACCTCGGCAAAGGATTGAAGACTTGGACAATCCCCGTAACCGCGCGCTCCAACGCATCGCGGCGTCATGACGACCAGCGGCGGGCTTGGCAAGGTCCCGACCGATGCCAGATGAGCCGGACGTTATCATAATGGTTTTAATCTCACGTAGCCATGCGCTTTGTTGAGAGGCGTGCCAGTGCGCGGGCCATGGTTTCGTTGGCGCAGTCACGTCAATTCATTGTACGCGGCGCATTAGCATGGTCTGACCAAGCACAGGCGTACCCACGTATCCCCGAAGTTCAAGCTTTCCGTTCACGAGCGTCGCGCGGCCGGAATAGGTGCGGCCAGACGAGCCGTCATAAAGACTACCGCCTTCCCAGCGGCGATCAGCGGCATCCCACTTGAGATTGTTTACGAAGACGATTCCCTTCAGGGACCGGCTTCTGAGCTTTGGATCAGGATTGAGGGTGTCCTTCTTGAACGTCTTGCCATCGGCCTCGACCATCCGGTCGCCAAAGATCATCCGCCCCGCGTAAATTCCGCCAGCATCGAAAATCTCGAACTTGAGGCTGCCGTTCTCCGCTTCCCATACGCCGACGATTTCGTTTGGCGAAGAGGCCTGTGCGAAAGCATATCCGAGCGGTATACCAGCAATTCCTGCCAAGATTGCGGCGGCCAGCAAAGGCCCCCTTACCAACTTACGCATTTTATGTTTCCTTTCTGATGGCGTGGAGCCGACGGTCTGCCTTAGGCGCCTGAGACTTCATCTGAAGCTCAGTGATCCAGAGAGCCTCCTCGACATCGAGTTCGCCCGTGGAGTTGAACCGCACTGTTGTTGAGCACGGCGTTGTGAGGTTAAGCACTATTTGCACGATGACGAATGCCCGAAATTGCAAACTTCCTGCCTGATCCTCCAAATCATGGAAGAATGCGGGCTCACTCGAGGGGTGCCGTTCCAAGGGGATATTCAGGACTTGTGGGAAGGACGTTTCCCCGGCTTTGCGCGCTCCCATACCATGAAATTTTGGGCTGCCCCAGCGCCACCATGCTGGCCACATATTCGCCGTGGCTTTCGGCAAGTTCGCTCAGCCGAGCGTGCATATGGCGACGTTGGCACCATTCTCTGCAAGCACTAGCGCGATGACAGCACTGATGCCGCGTGATCCACAACCAGACGAGCCAGAAACTCCTGTCTTCTATAACCAATCTGGTCTCAAATCATCTGACGACGGACATCCACTTTGAACGCCGTTCATTGTCTTGACGCGCGACGAGAAGCCAATCTCCGCACAATGTGCGAAGATCGGCTCTTCTCGACAAGATCAAGCGGAACGTACAGTGCGGCTCGCATATTCGTTGTAGAGACGCTGCTGGTTCAACACATCTTGTTTCGGTGCGATCCCGAACTCACGTGAGTATTCACGGCTGAATTGTGAAGGACTTTCGTATCCCACTTTATAGGCCGCATCGGCCACATTGGCGGCCTCAGCCACCATGAGGCGCCGCGCTTCCAGGAGGCGGAGTTGTTTCTGGAACTGCAGAGGCGTCATCGAGGTCAACGCTTTGAAGTGCTGGTGAAACGACGACGGACTCATCCGCGCAATATCCGCCAACTGCTCGACACGCAATGTATGCGCGAAGTTGACATGCAGCGTCGAGATAGCCTTGACGACCCGCTCGATGTTCGATTCTGGCAATGCCAATTTGCAGAGTTCGCCGCCATGTGGACCGCTTAGCAGCCAATAGCAAATTTCGCGCATGACTGATGGCGCCAGTATCGGAATTGCTTTCGGCGTTTCGGTCATTCTGACGAGACGCATGATGCAATCCGCAAGCGGTTGATCAACCTTCCCCACGAAAGCGCAAGGGCCGGAGGTAGGGGCTGGAGCAGGCGGCGTGTCGAGTTGTTCCAGAACCTGTCGCATCGTGGCGACGTCGAAATCGATCAGTACACCGACATACGGGTACTCGGGACTGGCCTCCACGATTCGTCCGGCAGCTGGAAGCCCAATGCTGACAACGAGGCATTCCATTGCACGGTAGTCAAGCCGGTCGTCGCCGAACCGGATTTCCTTGGCGCCCTGAAGGACGACACAAAGTGAGGGGCGATAAAGCGCACGCATCGGCATCATCGCTTGATACGAACGCACAATGTTGAACCCATCAATGGCGGTGGGAAACAGACCCTGTCCGCCGCCCTGGGTCTCGATATAATCGGTTACGGCATTAAGTATCGGTGATGCCATGCTGTGCTCCGGTTGTTTTCGCGGCCATGGCAACACCCGCCTTTCACCCGGGAGAATATCTTCTTCTGCAGGAATAGGCAAGTTTCTTGAAGGTTCGGGCATTCTGGTCATTGGACACTCCATCTAGCTTAAGGGTGCGAACAAGCGAGGAGTGACTTTAAGATGACAGAAATTGCTGCCCGGTCAATAGCCCCTGCGGAGACACGCGCGCCGCCTGCTGCGTCCGGTGGGGAATACGTAAAAGGCCTGCGAATGGCGGCCATATGCATCGTGCTTCTCGTGATCAACGCGTTCTCGCAGATCGATCGGATCCTTCCATTCATATTGGCGGAAAAAATCAAAGCGGAACTCTTGCTTACCGACACCCAGATAGGATTGCTGACAGGCATTGCGTTTGCGGTTTGTTACGCCCTTCTATCGTTGCCACTTGCCCGTGCAGCAGATCGGGGATCGCCCCGGTTTGTGCTGGTGTCATGCGTCCTGCTTTGGAGCGTGATGACAACATTGGGGGGATTTGCTGCAAGTTTCTTGTTTCTTGCGCTTACACGCTTCGGTGTGGCTTTCGGAGAAGCAGGCGCACTTCCGGCTGGCCATGCCCTCATCGTTCGCAAAATCGGACCTGAGCGGCGTGGGCTAGCAATCGGTCTCTTCGCGATGGGCATTCCATTGGGGACCATGGTGGGCTTTGCGGCAGGCGGCGCGATCGCGGATATATTTGGCTGGCGCGTTGTGCTGATGGGCGCCGGAGCCGTCGGCGTTTTGATCGGATTGTTGACGATTCTTGTCGCCGGCCCGACACCACCGCTCCAATCCAAAGCGGCGAGTAGCGAACCATTTCTGCGAACGAGCCTTAACCTGTTGTCGTCTCCAGCGTTTCGCTGGATGTTCACAGGCGCGATTTTTCTCGGCTTCGCCGGAGCGCCCTTTTATGCCTTCTCCATACCGTTTCTGATCCGGACTCATGGCTTTACTGCCACCGAGGTCGGCGTTTCGTTCGGCATGTTGCAAGGTCTGATGGGGATCATCGGGACGCTGGGCGGCGGTCGCTGGTTCGATCACGCCGTTCGCTCCGGGACCGGCAAGGTGCTCGCCCCCCCGGCAATTCTGTTCCTCATCGCCAGTGTAACGACGACTGCGGCTCTGTTTGCACCTGCGGGTTGGATGTCGATTGCGCTCTTCGTCCCGGGAATGTTGTCATTCTCATTCTTTTTGCCGTGGGGTTTCGGAGCTGCCCATTTAGTCGCTGGCCCGGGCCGGCAAGCACAGGCGACCAGCCTTGTAATGATCGGATCCGGCCTTGTAGGGCCTGCACTCGGACCCCTGTTCGTTGGCATCGTTAGTGATACGGCTGGCGCAGCCGGGATTCCGAACGGCCTGGGGCTCGGCATGTTGATCGTGCCCGTGGCGACCGTTCTGACAGGGATTTCCCTCCTCATCGCAAATCGACGTGTTGGTGCGTTCCTTCGCCAGCGATGAGCACGAAACGTGGCTCCGGACGACGTCTGCAGCATCTTGAAACCTTTCTGAGGAAATAGTTCGATGTCTAATACCCATAACTCCCGCCGCACGTTCCTGGCCCTTGCAGCCGCTGTTCCTTCAGCGCTCGCCATAACGGGCGTTGCATCTTCCCAAACGTCCGACGCTGGCAACCAACCCGGCGGGACGCGCGGCGCAGTTATCACGGGCTCATCCCGTGGTATTGGCGCCGCCACAGCCCGGCGATTGGCGCGGGACGGGTTTGCCGTGACGATAAACTATCTGACGAACCAGGATCTTGCTGAAGCGGTCGTTCGCGACATCGAAGCGGCTGGCGGTCGCGCCATCGTTCGCCAGGGCGACGTCGCGGATCCGGCTGCGGTCAAGGCCTTGTTCGACGCCAATGACGAGGCCTTCGGCGGCGTGGACGTGGTGGTCAACAATGCAGGGATCATGAATGTCGGTGCGTTTGCTCAAATGACGGATGAGGCATTTGACCGGATGATGGCCACCAACGTAAAGGGGAGCTTTAATGTCCTGCGTGAGGCGTCACGACGCGTCCGCGATGGTGGCCGGATCATCAGCCTGAGTTCAAGCATCATCAAAATGAGCCCTCCCGGGACCGCAGCCTATGCTGCAACCAAAGCGGTGCAGGAGGTCTACTCCAGCGTTCTTGCCAAGGAATTGGGAGGCCGCAACATTTCAGTCAACGCCATCTCTCCGGGCGCCGTCGATACCCAACTCTTGCGCCAGCATGGGCAAGAGGCTCTTCAAGGCATACCAGAGGCAACCCCACTTCGACGCCTCGGCCAGCCGGAGGACATCGCCAACGTCATCGCCCTTCTTTGTTCGCAGGACGGGGCGTGGATCGATGGACAAAACGTATTTGCGAATGGCGGCATCAACTGATGGATGCCAGCCGCGGCGTAATTGCGCCGTAACGGGTTCGAAACCAGTTACTCTCAGAGGAAACCCTCGATATGAAATACAACACACTTGGCAATACCGGCCTCTTCGTTTCGGAACTCTGCCTGGGTACGATGACTTTCGGAGGCAGAGGCGTCTGGGCGAACATAGGCAATGTTCAACAGGACGGCGCCCAGGCTCTGATCGCACGCGCACTCGAACATGGGATCAACTTTATCGACACTGCGGATATCTACTCAGGCGGCAGGTCCGAGGAAATAGTCGGCCAATCATTAAAGAACCTGAGTATCAGGCGCGAGGATATCGTCATCGCGACGAAAGCGTGTGGACCGATAGGCTCTGGTCCAAACGATGCCGGCAACTCGCGCGGCCATATCCTCGACAGCGTCAAGGGCAGTCTCAAACGGCTGCAATTAGACCATATCGACCTCTATCAGCTTCACAACATCGATACCGTAACGCCGATCGAGGAAAGCCTGGCCGCCCTCGATATGCTCGTGCGCCAAGGCCTTGTCCGGTATGTCGGTGTGTCGAACTGGTCGGCATGGCAGATCGCCCGCGCTCTGGGATACAGCGAGCGCCTGAACCTCGCGAAGATCGCAACGACTCAGAACTACTATACGCTCGCGGGCCGAGAGCTGGAGCGCGAGATCGTTCCGCTGCTCAAGGCGGAGAAGCTCGGCTTGTTGGTTTGGAGCCCACTCGCCGGCGGACTGCTCAGCGGTAAATATAATCGCGAGCGGCAAGGAGAGCTAGGCAGCCGTCGCACCACGTTCGATTTTCCGCCCGTTGCCATGGAACGCGCCTACGAGGTGATCGACGTCATGGAGAGGCTGGCAGAAGGAAAGGGTGTAAGCGTCGCCCGGATCGCGCTCTCCTGGCTGCTGAATCAACAACATGTCACGAGCGTTATTGTCGGCGCCAAAAGCATCGAGCAACTCGACGACAATGTCGGCGCCGCCGAGGTCGCGCTAAGTGCTGAAGATCTTGCCGTCCTGGACGCTGCGAGCAAGGTCGCACCGGAATATCCGGCCTGGATGCAACGTGTCCGTGAGGTTCCTTCCAAGCCACCGCTGGTAGACCCATTGCTGGCTGCAGAATGAACCCGGATCCAGGAACCGTCCCATTCCTGGATCCGACATAGATCGCCCTTACCCCATTGGCGACCTTCAAGGTGTCTCGCCATGCTCGGCATCTTCGGCGGACATGCTCAATTTTGCGACTGACGCGAAAGGAAAAATAATGACAAAAATCTGGACACTCGAGAATATGCCTTCCCAGGACGGTCGGACGATCGTGGTCACCGGCACGGGGGGACTAGGTTTCGAGGACGCGCTTGCACTCGCCGGTGCGGGTGGTGACGTTATCATCGCCGGACGCAATCCGGTCAAAGGCGCAGAGGCCATAAAACGCATCAAGAGCCAGGTGCCGGATGCCTCGGTTACCTTCGAGCCAGTCAATCTTGGCGACCTCGCGTCAATCGCAGCTCTCGCGCATCGGCTACAAGATGGACGCAATCATATCGATGTTCTCATCAACAACGCCGGCGTCATGACGCCCCCTAACCGCAAGACAACGGTCGACGGTTTCGAACTGCAGTTCGGCACGAATTATCTCGGTCATTTCGCTCTGACAGCAAACCTTCTGCCGATGCTGATGCGCGGCAAAGATCCCAGGGTAGTGACGCTATCCAGCGTGGCTGTGCGTGGCGCCAATGTCGCAATCAACTTTGCCGATTTGCAAGCAGAACATGAATACAAGCCCATGCCGGTCTATGGCCAGTCGAAACTGGCTTGCCTGATGTTCGCGTTCGAGCTTCAAAGACGCAGTGAAGAAGGTGGTTGGGGCATCAAAAGCATTGCCGCACATCCCGGTATCTCGCGTACGGACCTTCTTCACAACGAGCCGGGTCGACGAAGCGTCCAGGGCCTTCTCAGATCGTTTATGTGGTTCCTGTTTCAACCGGCAGCACAAGGAGCACTACCCACTCTGTTTGCAGCGACCTCCGCTGAGGCTCGTGGCGGTTCATATTATGGCCCGGATAAATTGGGCGAGACGCGGGGTCACCCAACTTTAGCGAAGATCCCCCCGCAAGCCTTGGAGAAACATGTCGCACATCGGCTGTGGCAAATGTCCGAAAAGCTCACCGGCGTTGCCTTCGACACGCGGATCTTACCGCCAGCGATCGCTGACATCGAACCGGCAACCAGGCGGGAGATTTAGACATGGATCCTCTTGGGAACCTCATTGATTGGATTGCGCTCTATGGGATATTCGGCTTGATAGCGATGGGAATGGCGGAGCGTTTCGTCCCTGCCATACCATCCTATGGCGTCCTTGTCGCCATAGGCATCGCGGCCGCCGAAGACGTCTGGTCTGTCCCTGCGGCTGTTGTAGGAACAGCCATCGGGAGTTTCGTCGGAGCCTCCAGCTTGTATCTAGCCGTCCGTGCTCTCGGGACAAAACGTTCGACGTCCCTCCTCTATTGGATCGGTAAATGGATCGGCCTGTCGCATGGACGTATCGACAAATCATTTTCCTACCTGCACACGCGAGAGCGAATGCTGACGATCGTTTCGCAACTCATTCCCACCGTGCGGTTGATTTCGCCGGTGATTGCCGGCCTTGTGCAAATACGTCCCTCGAAGTTCATGGCCGGCTCCGCCGTGGGCATTCTGATATGGAATAGTTTCTTCATCGCTGCCGGTCACTTCGTCGTACTGGTGGTGCCCGACATCAACTCGTCTGTGCTTGCACTTAAAGTGCTTGCCTTACTTGTCGTCACCGAAGCGCTCGTTGCCCTGGGTTGGCGACTTCAAAGCCTCCTGCCACGCCTGCTTGCCACCGGGGGTAACAAGTGATGACGAGCAAGATCGCCGAAGCGTCCCTGTTCTTTCGAGCCTGGCTTTCCGCACCATTACAGGTCGCTTCCATCACACCGTCTGGACGCGCACTTTCTGCGCTGATGACGACAGGGATCACGGCGCAAACCGGAACTGTTATCGAACTTGGGCCAGGAACGGGTGCATTCACCAGAGCTCTTCTCAATCGAGGAGTTTTCGAAGAAAACCTCATTCTGGTGGAGTACGGTGAGGATTTTGCGACGCAGCTTGCACTGCGATTTCCCAAGGCCAGAACAATCCAGATGGATGCCGCGCAACTTCACAAACTGGCACCTGAGCCACAAGCGCGGGTTGGCGCAGTTGTGAGCGGCCTTCCGCTCCTTTCGATGCCGGCACGGAAAGTCATCGCTATACTTGACGGTGCGTTTTCGCACTTAAGTGAAAACGGGGCCTTCTATCAATTCACTTATGGTCCAAAATGTCCGGTACCAAGACCATTACTCGATCGTTTGGGCCTGAAAGCAACGTACGTCGGGCGCACGCTCGCAAACCTCCCGCCCGCAGCAGTCTATCGTATTAGCCGCCGGGCTCCGCGGCGGCTCGTCAACCAGGTGAGGTGAACAACCTGACAAAAATATACCCTTCCTTCGCTATAGCCTGAATGGGGGAGCTACTTCCTGTCCTCATCCTGGAAGATTTCCTTCATGGTATCGATGAACGCCCGCAATGTCGCCGGAACATGGCGGTTGCGAGGATAATAGAGGACCAACCCGGGAAATGGCGGACACCACTCGTCCAGGAGCGTGACAAGTTGCCCTGTGGCCAGGAACGGCTGTGCAAAGCTATCCGGAACGTAGGCAATGCCTTGTCCGTCCACTGCAGCTTGAACGAGAAGGTCGTTGTCGTCCAATGTGAGCATACCTGGCACGTCGATCGCAACCTCTGCCCCTCTTCTCGAAAACTCCCACCGATACCGCTTTCCGCTGGGCAGGCGCTGCCGGATACAGGCGTGGGCTTGGAGGTCATCCGGAGTGCCAGGGGGCACTCTGTCCTTGAGATAGCACGGCGCGGCGACCGTTATGAATCGGACTGTCCCCCCGAACTTCACGGCAACCATGTCCAGCGGCACGGCTTCGGCCAGCCGTACACCGGCGTCAAATCCCTGATCGACAATGTCGACGAGGCGCCCTTCCGAAACGAGATCGATTTCGACTTCCGGGTAGCAATCGAGAAAATGGGGAATGACGCTGCGAAGAAGAATGCGAGCCCCGCTCTTGTTGGCGTTGATCCGCAACATTCCACTTGGCGTTCCGCGCGTTTCGGCGAGCGTGTCGAGCGCTTCGTCCAGATCCTGAAGAACGGGGTCGAGACGCGCGAGCAACTGCGCTCCTGCCTGCGTAAGTGACACGCTGCGCGTGGTACGATTGAAAAGTCGGATACCGAGCTTGCTCTCGAGAGCGATGATGGCATGGCTAAGAGCCGACCGCGAGATGCCGAGTGTCTCGGCGGCAACGCGAAAATTGCGGTGGCTGGCCACCGCAGCAAATGAAGCAAGGTCATTCAGGGTCGGTCGTACCATTCGTGAATTCTTTGCACTTGGTCATCCTGAATTGGATGCCTTACTGCACCAATCGGTCTTCGCTACATTAAACTGAGTTCTTATGAAAGGGTTTATGACGATGAAGACCTGGTTAATCACAGGAGTGTCCTCTGGCTTGGGTCAAGAGATGACCCAACAGCTACTCGCCCGTGGCGACAGGGTAGTCGGAACGGTGCGCAAAAAAGATATGCTGTTGGATCTCGAGCAACGATACGGCGCAAACTTTCATGCCGCCCTTCTCGATCTGGACGATGTTACCAGCATCCAAACCGCAGTCGGCAAGGCGTTCGAGCAGATGGGGGCGGATTGATGTTGTCGTAAGCAATGCGGGTTACGGCTTGTTCGGCGCGGCGGAAGAGCTGACGAACGATCAGATCGATCAACAAATCGCGACGAACCTGACAGGCTCGATACAACTCATTCGGACTGTCTTGCCACGGTTTCGTCATCAGGGTGGTGGACGGATTATCCAGATTTCATCGGAAGGTGGCCAGATCGCCTATCCGTGCTTCAGCCTTTACCATGCCACCAAATGGGGCGTCGAAGGCTTTGTCGAATCGGTCGCTCAGGAGGTTGCGTCCTTCGGCATAGACTTCATCATCGTCGAACCGGGTCCGACCGGAACGAATTTCGGTGCTGGACTGGTGCGCGCCACGCCCATGGACATTTATGAAAACACACCGGCAGGCGCAGTGCGATGCGCCATCAGTGACGGCAGCTTCGTCCTGAAGGGTGATGCCGCTCGAACAGTCAGGGCGATCATCTCGGCCGCCGACAGCGCCAAACCTAGCTTGCGTCTCGCGCTCGGCAGCACTGCTTACACTTCCATTTCGACAGCCTTGGCCGCGCGTCTTGAGGCGATCCAAGGGCAGCAGCAGATTGCACTATCCGCTGACCGGCAGAACCTTTGATCCTCAGATCAAGCTCATTCGAACCCCACAACGTTATAGCAAAGGAATTCATCATGAAACTTCGCTCAGCACTTCTCGGCACATTCATCTCCATTTCGCCCGTCGCTGCCATCGCGCAGCCGGCGATTGGCCGGTGGCACTGACAGCGATGGATGCAACGATAGAACTCCAAGGTCCAGCCGGGAGACGTCTGGTAGACACCACACCTTGAGTTCGGGGCAGCTCCAGGCGAGATCGTGACCGGTATTTCAGTGCCCAAAACAGATGCTGGACGAAATTCCACCTACCTTAAGGTGCGCGACCGCAAGTCCTACGCGTTTGCGCTCGCTTCTGCTGCAGTCGCACTCGCAATGGATAGAGAAGGTTGGGTAAGGCAAGCGCATATCGCGTTGGGCGGCGTGGCGACGCGTCCTTGGCGCTCGTGAGGCAGAGCTCCGCCTGACTGGTCGGACCATCAACCCGACACAAGCGCTGAATGCTGCCAGGGCGGCATTCGGTGCCGCCAAAGCCGGCAAGCACAACGCCGTCAAAATCGAACTGAGCGCTCGAACCCTTGCTGACGCCCTCGTGAATGCTGGAAGGAAGTACCAATGACGCTGGAACGCACCGCTGATCGTCCCAGGATCGATGCCAATGAAGGTACTCGGCCGAGCATTGTATGCCGCCGATCAGCCAGTTCCCGGACTGCTTGATGGGACGACGGTTCCCACGGTGATCGCCGAGGGAGGTGTAGAGGCGATCGATACGACCGTCGCCCAAAGCATTTCGGGTGTCGTGCGAATTTTCACCTACCAAGATTTCACGCAGCTTAAAACGACACCTGCAGCGTGCGGGGCGTACGGACGGCTTGGAAAAGGCTATCAGCCCATGACGACGACGCAGGTACGCCACCGGGGTGAACCGGTCTCCCTAGCGATCGCCGAGACGCTGGAGGCGGCGATCGAAGGGGCAGAGGCCGTCAGCGAACTTTCGTCCGGCGACGCCGAGACCGCTTACGTTGGCGCCTCCTATCGCATTGATGTCAAATTTACGAAGGAACCCAGTCGGCGGCGGCTTTTGCCGGTGGCCTCGCCGGCATGATGGGAATGGAGCCGCAGGTGCTTCGTGGCGTAAGCCCCTACACCGGCGGAGGGTTCGGCCAGAAGAGCGGCATACAGGAGCAGAGCGGGCTGGCCGCAAGCGCCGCGATGCTGCTTCGCAAACCGGTCAAACTTTCATAGACGAGCCGGATACCAAGCTCAATATATCGGGCGTAAAGGGACTTGGTAAAGTGGCTATGGTTGGCGCAACTGCAGCCATCGGCAACGCGGCCCATAACGCGACCGGCAAACGTATCCGGCACCTGTTAATTCGCATTGACGATCTGCTTTAGTTCCGTTCGTCAACATTAGCTACAGCATGGGTAGAGAGCAGAGCGTGGGAGGCCCTCAAAGCATTCGCGACTATTCGCTGACGCCCCATTTGTAGTTCCTCATATAATCGAGAAACGCCCGCATGGCCGCGCTTGGAAGGCGGCGGTTAGGGTAATACAAGAACCAGCTTGGTAAGGCAGGGCGCCAGTCAATAAGGAGCTCAACCAACTGACCGTTGTCAATATGAGGTTTCGCATAGTCGTTCAGAACGTGAGCGATACCTTTGCCCGCCAACGCCGCCTGAAGCTCATTGTGCGCCGAGCTAAGTGTCAGGCGTCCCTCCGGTGTGACATCGAGCTCTTCACTTCCGTTGACAAACTGCCATGTCACAAGCGTGCCGCCAGGGAACCTTCGCCTGATGCAATCGTGATTGACGAGATCGTGCGGCGTTGCAGGCCTGCCTTGCCTTTCGATGTAAGCCGGTGACGCGACGATGGCATATCTTAGCGAGGTTCCCAACGGGAGCGCAATCATGTCCTGTGCCAACTGATTTCCGAACCTCACTCCTGCATCGAAACCCTGTCCAACGATGTCGATTACGGCGGCGTCACTGATAATCTCTATCTTTACCTCGCCATATGTTTCCATGAAGTCGAACACAAGGCGACACAGAAGATGATCAACAGCAGGAGCTGGGGCGTTGATCCGCAAAGTTCCTGAAGGAGTGTCCCTCAGTTCGTCAACCTCGGCAATTGCAAGTCTGATGTCTGTGAGAGCTGGAGTGAGGCGGTCCAGGAGACGTTGTCCAGCCTCAGTGGGATATACACTCCTTGTGGTTCGATTGAGCAAACGGATGCCGAGCGTCTCTTCCAGAGCGTTGATTGTTTGGCTCAATGCGGACGAAGAAACACCGCGCTCAAGCGCCGCAGGGCGAAAACCACCGCAGCGTACGATCGCAACAAAAACATCGAAGCTATCGAGACGAAGTGCTGTCATTGCGAAGCCTACCTTATCAACCCGATCTTATTTACGTTACTTATCAGCGCGAAGTGCAGATGTCATGATGAATTCTCGACGGCTTCGACGCGCCTTCCGCATCAATGGTAATTTGAAAGGAACCCCAGTGAATACGTTCACACTTAATAGGCGGACTATCATGCTCTCTGCGGTTGTTGGCGCATCGAGCACATTTGTCTCAGGCATGGCCAGCAGCGGGATTGCCAATACCCAGACCAGATCATCCCTTGGCGGTAATGTTGGCCACTATCGTTTTCGGGTCGGCGAGATCAGTGCGACGGTCTTGAGCGATGGCGTTATCGGTGGTCCACCACGTGTCTATGCAAGTGATGCACCGGAAGCGGAGCTTCAGGAGGTGCTGCGACGTGCATTCCTGCCAAATGACCACATGACGCTAAACCTCAATACCCTTCTCATTGAAACCGGAGGTAGGCGGATCCTCATCGAAGCCGGTGCGGGCGGAACGATGGGTCCAAATGCTGGCCGGATATTCGAAAATCTGGCTGCCATTGATCTCACCGCCGCAGACATTGATACGGTGGTGATCTCGCACACCCATCCAGACCATGTCGGCAATTTGCGAACCGCAGATGGCGGGAAGGCTTTCCCTCGCGCCACAGTTTTCCTGCCAAAGGCGGACTGGGAATTTTTCGTTCGCAACGATCCGGATCTTTCCTATATGCCCGTGCCGGAGGATTTTCGTGTGCGCTTCGGTGCAGCAATCAAGAGCAGCCTCGAACCCGTCACGAAGGATGTTGAATTGTACGAGGCTGGCGCCGAGATCGTGCCGGGCCTTACGACGATCGTTGCATCCGGCCACACGCCCGGCATGGCGACCTTCCTCGTCCATTCCGGAAATGAACAATTGTTGTTGACAGCAGACCTTGCCTATCACCCCGTCGTCAATATCGACAATCCCTGGCTGCCGGGCCCTGATCGCGACAAGGAGACTGCCCTTGCTTCTCGCCGCCGCATCTTCGACATGGCCGCCGCTGATCGCATGCCGGTGCTTGGTTTCCACTATCCGTTTCCCGGCCTTGGCCGAATGCTCAAGACCGATGGCGGCTACGCCTGGGTCCCAGCCGGCTGGCAGTTTTGAAACCGACAACAGCAAAAGAGGAGAAATTTATGGATCAGTCTAAAATCAACCGCCGCGGTTTTCTCGGAACGGTCGGCGCGGCCGCAACTGGACTGGCATTAGCCGTTCCGGCGACCGTGCATGCTCAGGATACGAACTCAAAGTCGACAGGGTCCGGATCGAACCCGGATGTTCTGACCCGTGCGTTGCCGCGCACCGGTGAAAAGGTCACAGTCCTTGGTCTGGGCACGTTTTTGACCTTCGACAAGATGCCGGGTCATCGTCGCGATGACCTTCGGCAGGTCTTCAATCGATACGTAGCTGCTGGCGGTCGCGTGGTGGACACCTCCCCGCTTTACGGCTCGGCTGAAGTCAGTGTTGGCCAGTTCATGGGGGAATTTCCCGGATCGGACGAACTCTTTCTTGCCAACAAAGTGTGGTCGACGGGAGAATATCTCGGCGATGAAAGCCACGCGCAGGAGAGCTTCCGGCAGTCGCGACTGCGCACCTGGCGAGACACGATCAACCTGATGCAGTGCCATAGCATCACCAATGCGCCTGTCGTCATCCCGCTGATGAAGGCATGGAAACAGGAAGGTCTGATACGCCATGTCGGCGTGACCCATCACGAGTCCGCGTCGCAAGATCAACTCACGGAAATCGTGGAACGTGGCGATGTCGACTTTGTGCAAACGAACTATTCGATCTTCAACCGCGACGCCGAGCGACGTTTGCTTCCCGCCGCGGCCGACAAGGGCGTCGGCGTTCTGATCAATCTTCCACTCGAAAAGGCGCGGCTGATGAAAGTGGTGGAAGGACGTGCTCTTCCGGACTTCGCGCAGGAATTCGGCGCAACGACCTGGGCTCAGTTCTTCCTGAAGTGGGTCATGGCTCATCCCGCCGTGACAAGCGTCCTGTGCGGGACGTCAAATCCTGATCATATGAGCGACAATGTTCAGGCGATGACAGGTCCGCTTCCGGACGAAAGTATGCGCAGACGAATGGTCTCGCATATGGAAACGATCCCCGCCTTCGCTTCCATCGCCAGCATGCCGTGGTATCCGGGCAAGGAGAAGATGTACTCCGGCCTTATCCGAGAGGCGCAGGCAAACGCTGCGGAGCGCCTAAAGTAACGCGAGGTCAACCGCTGCACGCATCAGGCTTTCTAAAGACCGGAGAATATCATGCGCTCGACCCGACGCTCTCTTCTGACAGCATTTTTGTCGCTACCACTCCTTGAGGCTGCCAACAGGAGCGCATTCGCGCAAGTCGCGCCGGAACTGCCCCTTACCCGTGCATGCGACGATGGGGACGGCCTCACCCTTGAACGCGAAGCGGGCCCATTCTTCAAGCCGAACACGCCGCTCAATCGAGATCTCTTCCCCGGTTCGCCCGGCGGGGAACGGATAACCGTGGCGGGGTTTGTCGTCGACAATCGCTGCCATCCACTTCCCGGCAGCCTTGTTGAGATTTGGCATGCGGACGAAAACGGCAAATACGACCAGGATGGGTTTCGATTGCGCGGACACCAGTTTGCCGACGCTCAAGGGCGCTGGTGGTTCCACACGATTACGCCAGCGCTTTATCCTGGCCGAACACGTCATTTCCATTTCAAGGTTCAGCGTCCAGGCGGAAGTGTCTTGACAACCCAGCTTTACTTTCCTGGAGAACCTGGAAACGCCGGAGATAGGATTTTCCACGACTCTCTGCTCCTCGACATGCAGGATACCGGAGATGGCTTTTTTGGGCGCTTCGACTTCGTCGTCTAGATCGACCCTACGGCGGCTCAAGCGCCATGCACGTCAGGCGACTAGGACTCAAGATCGATCCGTTCAATGGGCCTGTTTGTACTTAGACGCTAAAACGGCGTCCTGAGTTGTGCGGAAGCAAATACGTAAGGAATGTATGCCGTCCCCAGCATCTGAGATGTCAGTTTGCACATCTGACAGACTAGAATGATCGACCTAAGAGCTACGACTGTGCACTCGCGAAGCTCATACATTTTGATACAAAATGGGTTTTGCCGGGCACATATCTGTGACAACTGGACTGTAGCATCCCTACGACAAACCTGGCACGCGCCTTTAGGCGATGAAGCTTGCGTTGCGTGTCCCCGGCTCAATTCGGGGCCCAAAAACAGAAGGACGCAACAATGACGAACGACCGTGATGCGTATTATGTCCACAGACGCATTGATGACGCTGCCCACACCCCAAGGCGGTGGATCGCCGATATCGGCTTGATTTTCGTTCTTTTCGCAGTGTTCAGCTTAGCGACCGCGTCTCCAGGGTGTCTTTATCAAAGAGCGGCAGCACGAGAACTTGCCGATGGCCGGCAAGTTCTTTGACACCTGACGCGACCATCCGCGCGCTCTTCAGACAGATCAGAAAGGACATGACAATGCTACGCGCAACACTTCTCAGCCTTCTCCTCGCTTTTCCACCGATGACGGTTTTGGCGCAGACCGGCCCGGCTAATCAAGTTGTCGGCACCTGGCGTATGGTCGCGGCCCGGATCGATCCGGATGGGAAAAACCTTCCCGCCTACGGTGAAAAGCCCAATGGTTTGCTCGTTTTCACACCGGACATGCGTTACGTGGAAGTGCTCACAGATGCCGACACCCCTCGTTTTGCGTCCAATGTCCGAGGCGAAGGAACCGATAGTGAGAACCGCGAAGCAATGGGGCGGAGTATCGGTCATTTCGGCACATATACTGTAGATCAAAATGGTGCATTCAGTGGGAATCGAGTCGAAGGCTCAACCTTCCCCAACTGGGTGGGCAATACGCGCACGACAAAAGAGCTCAGGCTTACCGTTGTGGCGGACCGCATGTACGAAGAGTTCGTTCGTCCCGAAGGCACCAAGATAGTCATTGAATTTGAGCGGGTAAAATAGCGCCCTGCCATAGCGTCGAGATTTCTGCCTTCAAAAGGCGGAAGAGTTGATCGACGGCCGGCGCCGGCGCATCGATCCGCAACGCACCCAACGGGCTGTCCCTCAGTTCATCGAACTGGGCTATTATTGACCTGCGATTGCAACGCTGAAGCAGCGCCGATCCAACCTTATCGACATCGAACCATTGAGGACATGTTTTGAAAAACCGCACGAGTAAATTTGGTTCTGACCTCCTGTTAGACGTCCTTGCTTCCGAGGGGATCAATCACATTTTTGGGAATCCGGGAACGACCGAGATGCCAATCCTGAACTCGCTTCGCGACCACCCGGAGATCCAATATATTCTTGGGCTACAGGAGGCGGCCGTCGTTGCCATGGCTGATGGCTATGCAAAGGCAAGCGGTCGACCGGCCTTTGTCAATCTCCATACTGCAGGCGGACTGGGACACGCGATGGGCGCGCTTTTGCATTCTCATATTGCGAGAACACCTATGCTGGTGACGGCGGGACAGCAGGATACTCGGCACATCCTTAGTGACCCCCTGCTTTACGGAAACGCTCTCAAAATGTCTGAGCCGACAGTGAAGTGGGCTTGCGAACTCTCTCATCCCCATCAAATACCACCTCTTGTGCGCAGAGCACTGCACGCCACGACGACGCCGCCAGCAGGACCGGTATTTCTGTCTCTGCCCATTGATGTTTTGACCGCCGAAACCGCAGAGGATGCTGGATTCAGCTCCAGTATCAATCGTTTAAGCACTGCTGGCGGGTTGCAGGAATTGGCCTTCGCTCTATCCGGTTTCCCGCCGGGCGGCTTGGTGGTCATATCAGGCGATGAGGTTGATGCGAGCAATGCGAAGTCCGAACTTGTTTGCCTCATCGAAATGCTTGGCGCTCGAGTTTATGGGCCGTCCTGGCCAGGAACCATGTCATTTCCAAGCGAGCATCCGCTCTGGTGCGGAAATCTGCCAACGACCGCGGCAGAAATGCACTCGGCTCTTTCGGGCGCAAAAGCAGTGCTGATCGTTGGGGAAAATCCATTTATTCCCTACCTTTATAGTGAGGGGCGAGCGGTTCCGGATGGCCTACCGCTGTTTCAGCTTACTCAGGACGCGTCTGAGGCGGGGCGGAACTATACGACCGAGCTGGCCTGTATCGGCAACGTTAAAACCTCGCTCCAAGCACTTTTACCGCTGATTATCGACAGGACCGCACACCATCAGGAAGCGATCTCATCAATACGAGCCATCGCTCAGGCAGATCGGGAACGACGATTGGCCGGTAGAGATGCTCGACTTCTAGAGCAAAAACATATGACGCCGATTTTGCCTTTTGTGGCTGCCGGCGAAGCGTTGAGAGCACTCGGTGATCAGGTGATAGTTGTTGATGAGGCTCCCGCGACGATGCATCACACGAGAGCATTCCTGGAGCGCACCTCCGTCCGTCGCTATTTCTTCATGCGAAGCGCAATCTTGGGCTGGGGATTGCCAGCCTCTGTCGGAGTGTCCCTCGGGGCAGGCCGCGCACCGGTTGTCGCCTTGCTAGGTGATGGTTCAGCCTTGTATACCCCCCAAGGCTTTTGGTCTGCGGCAAGACTGAAAGTTCCGGTGACATTCGTGGTGATGAACAATGCCGAATACAACATTCTCAAGCGCTACTCGGTGGCTCAAGGTTATGAGCGAAGTGGAGGCTCATCTATAGCAGGAATGGAATTGAACGATCCGGCTATCGACTTTCAAGCTTTGGCGGCAGCGTTCGGCTTGCCTTCGCGACGAATTGATTACGCGGATGAAATCGAACCCACTATTAGTGCCGCAGTTCAATCTGGAAAACCCAATCTCGTGGAAATTACAATTGGCAATGGTTAGTGGGTGTTCCCGTACGTTGTGTCTTGCCTCTTGGCCAATCAGATGCGGTACGCCGACATACCCCGGCGCAGCAGCCGACGGCCAAGGATGGTAGGCCCTCGGGCTCGATTAGCGCCACGTGTACGGCGGGCGTGGAGCGGCATAGGCGCAGCGATCCTTTGGCAAGGGTATTGGGATAGACGCTTTCATCGAGCTGGCCAGGTCACTGAGCGACCGGTCTCAATCTTCACACAGTTTTGAGCGGTTTTTGATGACCGCTCGACCATCTACGGTATTAATATGAATAGCGTAGCGAATTATAAGCAGTTCCAGCACGCCCAAGGCCAATCCGTCGGGAGACCAATAATGCAACGCAAGCTCGCGGCAATCATGGCCGCTGATATTGTCGGCTACAGTCTCCTGATGGCTGAAAACGAGACTGCCACTTATGCGGAGTTACGCGCTGTCTTCGACGCTCTGATCGCCCCCACTGTCAACCGCCATGGTGGACGGACTTTCAAAACGACGGGGGACGGATTCCTTACGATGTTCCCGAGCGTGAATGAGGCTGTTGATGCGGCGATTGCAATACAGCAAGGCTTCGACAAAGGGCCTTTCCAGCTGCGCATAGGCATCAACCTCGGCGATGTCATCGAGGACAATGGCGATGTGTATGGGGACGGGGTCAACGTAGCGGCCCGGCTTGAGGCAATGACAGAACCCGGCCACATATTCGTCAGCGGTGCTGTGGTAATGGCGGCGGAGCGCAATCGCGGCGATCTGTTCGCCAAGGTCGGCCGCAGGCGCGCAAAAAACATTCCCGAGCTCCTTAATGTTTACCGCGTGCGTCGCTCGGGCTCCCCATGGACTGCCTGGCCCCGGGTGCCCATGGTCCTGCGGAGTACGGCAGCACGCTGGTCCTATGGTGTGGCCACGATAATGCTCATTCTCATCGGAACCCAGATTGCGCCTCTGCCACTGGCGGCCATGGTCAGCCGAATCCCGGCGGTGCTTTCTCTCGACCAGACCCGAACCCGTGCAGACCCAAGACCCTCCGTTGCCGTTATGCCCTTCGCCACCATGAGCGGCAACGTCGACCACCCCTACTTTGCCGATGGCCTGACGGAAGATGTCACCACCGCTCTCGCCCAGAATCCAGAGCTTCAGGTTATCGCGCGCGACTCGACCTACGCCGTTCGGGGGCAGGATACAGATGTACGTAAGCTCGGGGCAAAGCTCGGCGTTGACTATGTTATCGAAGGCAGCGCGCGCCGCGAAGGAGATCAGCTAAGGGTCTCGGCGCAGCTCATTGATGTAGGCAACGGCGCGCACTTATGGTCGCGCAGCTATGACAGGAAGGTCGCGGACGTCTTCACCGTCCAGAGCGAACTCACCACCGAAATCGTCGCACAACTTGCGCCTTATATTGGCAAGAGCGAAGCAGCGGCGGCGGCGCAGCGGCCGACAGACAATCTGCAGGCGTATGATCTTGTCCTGCAGGCCCGCACCCGTTATCGGCACGGCGCGACTGACCAGAACGCTATCCTAGAAGCCCGTGAGCTTTATCAGCGCGCGCTGGAAATGGATCCGGCCTATGCCGCAGCCCGCGCGGGCCTCGCGCTGACCTATATAGCCGAAGTCGCGCAGCGACCTGGCGGTCAGTCGACCGCGCCCGAACTCGACCTCGGCCTGAGCGAAGCACGGCAGGCCGTGCGCCTTGATCCTAATCTCGGCCTTGGATACCAGGTCATTAGCTTCGGGCTCGCGCTGCAGGCCGACTATTCCGGTGGGCTTCAAGCTGCCCAACGCGCCGTAGACCTGAACCCTAACGATCCCGACAGTATGATGGCCCTTGCCAAGGCTCAGGTTCGTTTTGGGGATTATAGAGATGCCGTCGCCAATGCGGAGCGAGCGCGGCGCCTGCATCCCATGGCACCGGAATACTATGCGTACGTGCACGGTCAGGCACTTTACGCTGACGGCCAGCGCAAAGAGGCCGCTGCAGTCATTGCCGAGTGTCTCGTTAGGGCGCCCCGTGATTCAAACTGCCTTCTTATTCAGGCGGCCGTTCAGGGTGCGGACGGGGATCTGGAGAAAGCGCACGCGACCATGACGAGCCTGATCGCAATTCGTCCGACATTTTCTCTGGAAGCAGAAAGGGCCTATCGCCGTTTTGGCGACAAACCTTTGATGGATGAATTTTTGCAAGACCTGGCGCGGGCCAAAGCGCCGGAAACGGCATGAGAAGAGAGACCATTCTGCGGGGCAGACTGGGGCAACATAGTGTTGGTACCCGTAACGTTCGGCAGTTGAATCAAGCTGACAGGCATACTTAAAACCTCGGGTTCAGTACCATTGGTATTCACAATCCGGGTAGCTCCGCAGCCAATTTGTATTGAAATGTCTCGAAGCACCGTCTCGTGACACTTTGCGACAATTCCGCAGTTCACCGGCACAACTCTGCGACAAGTCTCTTTTAGGCTGCTTGTGCGAATGGTCCTAACCATCCAACCAAAAGCGAGATTGTCATGAAGAAATATCTGATCGCCGTCGTTGCACCAATCGGCGGTGCTCTCTCAGCAGGCACTGCGGCTACTGCCGGAGCGGCCAGGTCATGAGCGCGACAGCATTCCTTAAATCCCTGCCGGAAGGTGCGCAACCGACCGCCGCGGATATCGACATGGATGGCAATATCTGCCGCTGTGGCACCTATGCCCGCATCCGTGCTGGCCTCGCACACGCCGCCCCATAAACTTCGGCTCATTCGCCCTACGAGGCGCCCGCAACTCTGCGGCAGGGTTTCAGTGCCGCGACAATGGAAAACCCTCATGTCCTTTAATCGCAGGTTCATCACCGGCATCGCACTTTCCCTCACAGCGGCACTCGTCGCATCCGGCCTGACCTGGCGCCTCGCCGGTCCGCAATGGGAGGCACGAGCACAGACGCGGCCGCCCGTGCCGCCCACGGTGCTGGTGTCCTCGCCGATCGTGCGTGATGTCGTCGACTGGCGGGAGTTTTCGGGCCGCTTCGAGCCGAGCGCGGCGGTCGACATACGGGCGCGCGTCACAGGTCACCTCGAATCCATTGCCTTCGAAGACGGCGCGATCGTCCAGGCTGGGCAATTGCTGTTCGTCATAGATCCCCGGCCCTACCGCACCGCCCTCGAACAGGAACGCGCCCAGCGGGCCGGCGCGGAAGCACAGGTCGAACTCGCCAGTCTCGAACTGAGGCGGGCGGAGCAACTGGTGAGCAGTAATGCCGTGTCGCAAGCTGCCCTCGACCAGCGCCGCCAGCAGAAGAAGGCCGCCGATGCCGCCCACGCGCTGGCGGAGGCGGCGGTCAGCCGCGCCGAGATAGAGCTCGGCTTTACCGAGGTGCGCGCGCCCTTCGCCGGGCGCGTTTCCAATCGCCGGGTCGATACCGGCGCGCTGGTGGCGAACGGTGCAATGCTGACCACCCTGGTCGCGCTCGACCCGGTGTATTTCGTCTTCGATATCAGCGAGCAGGACCTAATAGCATATCAGGCCGCCGCGCGCAGCGGCGACCTGCCGCTGCTGCACGGACGTCGGATTCCGGTTCAGGCGCGCGGGCAGTCGGACAAGGACTGGCCGCTCGCGGGAACGGTCAACTTCGTCGACAACAGGCTGGAAGCCGGGGCCGGCACCATTCGCGCTCGCGCCCTGCTACCTAATGCAGAGCAGCGCATCATTGCGGGCCAGTTCGGCCGCGTACGCATGCCGTTCTCGGGCAGCAACGCGGCGACAATGGTGCCGGAAACCGCACTGCTGACGGATCAGGCCGACCGCATGGTGCTCACCGTCGCCGCCGATGGCACGGTGCGTTCTTCCAAGGTCGACCTCGGCGCGCGCCAGGCGGACGGCATGCGCATCGTGCGCAGCGGTGTCGGGCCGCAGGACCGCGTCGTGGTCAGCGGCCTACTGCGCGCGCGTCCCGGGCAAAAGGTGACTGCCAAGCCGGCCGAGGGCGAGCCACGCGCGGCGGCCATCGCTGCTTCGACCGGCGATTAAGGAGGGAACCCATGCGCCTCGCTCATTTCTGCATCGACCGGCCGATCTTTACGGGCGTGATGTCGATCCTTATCGTGCTTATCGGGCTGGCGGGCTATGTTACCCTGCCCGTCGCCCAATATCCCGAGATCGCCCCTCCCACCGTCGTAGTGAACGCGCAATATCCCGGAGCGTCGGCCGAGGTGGTCAGCAACACGGTGGCGGCGCCGATCGAGCAGGAGATCAACGGCGTCGAGAACATGCTCTACATGTCCTCGCAGGCAACCGGCGACGGACAGCTTTCCATTACCGTATCTTTCACCCTGGGTACCAACATCGATGACGCGCAGGTGCTGGTGCAGAACCGCGTTGCGGTCGCCGAGCCACGCCTGCCGGAGGACGTGCGCCGGCTGGGCGTCACGGTGCGCAAGACCTCACCGGACCTTTTGATAGGCATTCAGCTCTTCTCGCCGGACGATTCCCGCACGCAGCTCTATCTCGCCAATTACACGACGCTGCAGATTCGCGACGCGCTGTTGCGCGTTCCCGGCGTCGGCGATGTGCGCCTTGCCGCATCGCGCGACTATGCCATGGTAGTCTGGCTGGATCCCGACCGCATCGCGGCGCGCAATCTTACCGCCGGCGAGGTAGTCGCGGCGCTGCGTGCGCAGAATGTCCAGGTCGCCGCCGGCGTGGTCAACCAGCCGCCGACGCCGACCGAGAGCGCCTTCCAACTCAATGTCGAAGCGTTGGGGCGTCTGTCAGAGCCGGCCCAGTTCGAAGACATCATCGTGCGCACCGATGCCGATGGCCGCGTCACCCGCGTACGCGACATCGCCCGGGTCGAGCTGACGGCGCAGACCTATCGCGCCGGCGCCCGCTTCGATGGTCGCCCGTCACAGCCAGTCCTTGTTTACCAACAGCCCGGCTCCAATGCGCTGGAAACAGCTGAGCGCGTGATCGCGGAGATGGGTCGGCTGGGCCAGCGCCTCCCGGCAGGCGTGGCGTATGAAATCCCCTTCAACCCGACGCAATTCATCCAGGAATCGGTTGACGAGGTCTACAAGACGCTCGCCGAGGCGGTCATCCTGGTCGTGGTCGTGGTGTTCCTGTTCCTGCAGAGCTGGCGCGCCGCCTTTATCCCGATTCTGGCGATTCCGATCTCGCTGATCGGCACCTTCGCGGTGATGGCAGCGCTCGGCTATTCGCTTAACAACCTCTCGCTGCTCGGCATGGTGTTGGCGATCGGCATCGTGGTGGACGATGCCATCGTGGTCGTCGAGAACATCGAGCGGCATCTCGCGCGCGGGCTGTCGCCCCGGGATGCCGCGCATGTCTCCATGGACCAGATATCGGGCGCGCTGGTCGCCATTGCGCTGGTGCTGTCCGCCGTCTTCATCCCTGCCGCCCTGGTGTCCGGTATCACCGGACAGTTCTTCCGGCAGTTCGCCGTCACCATCGCCGCCTCGACCATCATATCCGCCTTTGTCTCACTTACCCTCACCCCGGCGCTTAGCGCCCTGCTGCTGAAGCCGCATCAGTCTCATTCCCAGCCGCGACGCGGCCCATTCGGCTGGGTGCAACGCGGGTTCAAGGTGTTCAATGCCGGCTTCGACCGGCTGGCGCGGGGCTATGGCGCGCTGACGTGGCGCGTGCTGCGGCTCGGCACCTTCATTCTGATCCCTTATGCGGGGCTGCTGGCGTTGACAGCCTTCCAGATGGAACGCGTACCGCGCGGTTTCATCCCGGAACTGGACCAGGGCTATTTTATCACCGCAGTTCAGCTGCCTCCCGGTTCTGCACTGTCGCGCACCGAATCAGTGATGGATGATCTGTCGGCCAGGCTGCTGGAGACCGACGGCGTCGCCCATGTTGTCACCATCGCCGGCCTCGACGGCGCGACCTTCACTAATGCGTCTAACAGCGCCATCGGCTTCGTGCTCCTCGATCCGTTCGCGGAACGCGCCGGACGCGGCCTCGGGGTCGACGCCATAATGGCGGCGCTACCGGGGCATCTGGCGGACCTCACCGAGGCGCGCGTCATTCCGATCAAACCACCCTCGGTACGCGGCATGGGCAATGCAGGCGGGTTCAAGATGATGGTGCAGGACCGCAACGGTGCGACGCCGACGGACCTCGAGGCAGTGATTGCGTCGATCATCACCGAGGCAGGCCGCCATCCCGAGCTGGCGCGCGTCTTCACGCCGTTCAACACGTCCACGCCGAAGCTCTATGCCGACATCGACCGGGTGAAGGCCGAAATGCTCGGCGTGCCCTCCAGCCGGGTGTTCGAGGCACTCGAGGTATATCTCGGCTCATCGTATGTGAACGACTTCAACTTCCTCGGCCGCACCTTCCAGGTGCGCGCGCAAGCCGACGGCGCCTTCCGCCAGGACCCTGCGGTGATCGCCAATTTCAAGACCCGCAGCGATTCAGGCGCCATGGTCCCGCTGAGCTCGGTTGCGACCTTCGAGGAGCGCTCGGGCCCCTATCGCGTGCCACGCTACAATCTCGCGGCCGCCGCCGAGGTGCAGGGCACCGCCGCGCCCGGCACGTCGACCGGCACCGCGCTGGATCGCATGGAACAGATTGCGGCGGAACAGCTGCCGGAGGGCTACAGTTTTGAGTGGACCGAACTCGCCTTGCAGGAACGGCTCGCCGGCAACTCGGGGCTGATTGTTTTCGCCGCATCGATCGTGTTCGTGTTCCTGCTGCTCGCCGCGCAATATGAAAGCTGGATGCTACCGCTTTCCGTCATGTTGATCGTGCCGATGTGCCTGCTCGCGGCGATCAGCGGCCTGCTCGTCACATCGATGGACATGAACATACTGGCGCAGATCGGCTTCGTCGTGCTGATCGGCCTCGCGGCGAAGAACGCCATCCTCATCGTCGAATTCGCCCGTCAGCGCGAGGATGAGGGTGCGCTCCCGGCGGAAGCCGCCATTGAGGCGGCGCGGGTTCGGCTGCGGCCGATCATTATGACCTCGCTCGCCTTCATTCTCGGCGTGGTTCCGCTGGTGATCGCCCAGGGAGCTGGCGCCGAACTCCGGCAGGTGCTCGGCATAGCCGTGTTCGCGGGCATGCTCGGCGTCACCTTGTTCGGCCTGATCTTCACCCCGCCATTTTATGTGATGTGTCGGCGGATCAGGTCCAGTCGCGCGGCGCAGCCCAGCGAGGAACGCCCTGCGATTTAAGGCGAGGCGGTGAGGCCTTGACATGTCCGTCGCTATCGAACCTGACCGCGAGCAGGCGTCGGGTGTATATCTCGCCGACCATCATCGTTTCGATCGGGGCCGCATTGTCCAAGTGTGGTCGATCGTCGACAAAGCGGCGATTGAAGCCCGGCTTGAGCAGTGACGGCGGCTGCGCGAGAGCTGCTCTCCGGCCCTCGGCAAGGTCGCTTCGCTTGAGGAAGCTGACTTCCGCGTTAAATGCCTGACGTCTCGCGCGCCTGTTGCTGATCGCAGAAAGAGCCGTGCGACACAGCGATAGTGTAAAGCAGCAGCTACATCTGATCTACCATCGGGATTGCCGCGCCACACCGCACCGTGCCCGGAAATCGACGCTAGCTTTGCCACACCCGGTCCACCTTATCGGAGCGAGCTAGGTTGACCGGCTGCTTACGGCCCGATCTCGGTCATTCACGTTCACTATTTAATGACTGCACTATGGCCCACACTCCTCGTCCTTAAAGAGAATTGAACCAACGACCTACAGATCACTGCTGCGTTCAGACAAGAAAGCTGTTAGGAAACCTTCCTTTGAAAATGCCGATAACAAGCGATTTTCGGGAGTTTTTAATTGTAGCCTGAGGGTCTACAATCCCTATTGAAAGCCTGTAGTGCCTATTTAATGGTGCCCTTGAAAAAGGACAGGGGCTGTGAACACACTGGTGTCCCTCGCGTACCGAATAGTTGGCAAAAATAGGAACGAAGCAACCCAAACCAAAAGTGACAGGTATTCGATACAGATCAATTGATCTGTATCGAATTAAGGTTTAGCCAGCCAAATGCTCAGGCTCAACCTTGAAATGTACTGACTCACGACGATTGAGCTCCCGAAGGACCAACGACAGATTGGTAAGACGCGGATTCCCACGCGGTCCAAACATTCGCATCAAATTCTTTGGATCCATTGCCACAGCTTCGCTGAGTTGGTTAAAGCCGACTGTCGCATTGATGTAATCTCTTATTAGAGCTTTCCCAGAATCGGCATCCCCAGCTGCGAACGCCTCCACAGCTTCACCGAGAAGCGCTGCTCGAAACGCCGGATCGCGTGCTGCGCGCGCTTTCACAGTATCCTTAAAACTTCGAGACAAGACCATGACTTTACTCCTTTGTATTCTTACGGCGCTTGTAGTCGGACCATCGTTGCAGAGATCGAGCAATGTCGGCCTGTTGCCGACTTTTAGTGCCACCACCAAGCAAAATTATGAGCCTTAGTCCGTCGAAGGCGAGGTAAATCCGAATACCAGGGCCCCAATCGATCCGCCACTCCCAGACACCCTCTCCAACAGATTTCAATCCTGAACGGTTGCCGACTTCAAGCCGCACCACAGCTGTGGTGACCTTTGCGGCGTGCGCGGCCGGGAGTTTATCGAACCATTCTTCGAAAGGCCGGAACCCGCGCTCATCTTCGTATACCTCGATCTTCAAACTCATAAAGTATCATATACGACACCTTTAAACGTTACGCAAGAGATGTCTTGCAGCGGCCTATTAACATTTGTGCAAGCCGAGGTTGGCGATATTCTACAAGAACTCGGGTAGGCTTTCGATCCGGCACAGTGCCCGTCAGCATGAGAAGCCGACGAAAAAGGTAGAAGCTGCGCAGCAAGCACAGCAATTCCTTGCCATAAAAATGGATGAGACGACGCGTCTGCCTGACAATCGGCGCAGTCCTGAGCAGAAAAACGGCGATACACAAAGGCAGCAAATCAGAACTCACCGAGTTCCGTGATGTCGAAACTATATCCGAAGGCAGTTTCCATCTGGAACAGGTGGCTGAAAAGCAGCGTCTCGAGCGCCGCCTTATGGATTTGGATGGCCGGCTTCGAAGGGGCCGGGCAACATCGCGCGCGACTGATGATCTTAGGCGGACAATACTTTCCGGCTCACGCTAGATCTGTAGCGCCGCATTCCCATCCTCGACCGGCGAAAGCTCTGAACTATCATAAACAAAGGCTCGAACCTGATCCCGGTGGCTCTGACTCTGCTCCATTGAAACACTGCAAAGCCTTCCCACTGTCCACCTTCGGGCCAACGTACCCACGGCCCTCCAGCTCTCTGCAGCCCAATCGAAAGAGCGTCGACTCCGGACCGGAGTCACTGTTTCGCCAAGCCATCGGTTGATTTCACGAAGCAGGTTTCTTTAAGCGGATGCCAGGACCATCCCCGTTTTCGGAAATAAAAATCACACCGGCATTTTCCAGCACAACGCGGAGATCGTCGATTGTCGACTGCTTGAGTTCCTTGCCTGTTTCAAAGCGGACAATCGTGTTGGTAGACATTTTTGCCAGTTCCGCAAGTTCCGCGATTTTGAGGCCAAGAGCTGCGCGCGCCATCCGGCATTGAACTGGTAACATTATAAAATCGCCTAGATTAGGCGAATTTAGTTGATCCGCCATGTTTTTGTACTAAAGTATGCAGGTCTCGCATCATTTGGAGACGGCCGAGCACGGCGTTGCAACCGCCCTGCTCGACCTGACCGCAACCCTAGCTAGCTGGAGCTCGGATCATGGCTGATTCTGACAATAGCAGAACTTTGCCCGCAATCACCCGTAGAAAAGAAAAACCAGAGCACGGCACGTCAGAAAGCCTGCCGCATAACATCGACCGCCGAAACCTTCTTCCCATCACCGCACGCCTGCTGAGCAGGCTTGTTGCGGAACGCGGGGATCACGGGCGACCGAGTGGCCCCACGCCCGTAAGAAAAATGTGGCCTCGCTGGTATGCGTGCCACCAGCAGCACATGAGGGTCACCCGACTTAGACAAAAGCTTGAAAAGCAGTTACTCGAAGAGTCCGGCGGTCTTCCGATCGTGACGGTGTCGAATGTTGGAATACATGGCGTCACCGAGGTTCACTCCTTTGCCGACATCAATCGAATGGCCCCTCAACTTGATGCCCACCATCTGTCTCGGCTGCGAGCCGAGCTTCGATCGCACCGGAGACGATGGAAGGAAGCGGATCGGCGTTTGGGATACGGCGAGACCGTCGCCCTCGAACAAGAGCTCGCGGAACGGGCCGGGATTGCCGGACGTGTCATGTGGATCACGCCGCCCTCCTCGCTGACCGAAGTCACTGCAAAGCTCCATTGCCTGATCGTTACGCACGACGCCAACCTGAAGCTCAAAGATACACCGTGGCCTGAGCTGCGAACGATGCTGAAGGATCTTATCCGCATTGCCGAGAAGCGCGAGCCGAAACCATGCGATGGATTTGGATATCATGGCAAAGCAGCAGGCGTACGAGGCATTCTAAACTTGGCGACGCAGTATCAGGACGCAACCAGCAAGCTCGGCGAGGGCCTTCCCAAGACCAGCCAGATTCCACTTCGTCTTCTAGCCATCCATGCGATGGAGCTCTATCTGAATGCTTTTTTACTCGCTAAAGGCGTAGACCCCGCAACGATCCGCAATCTTCGGCACGATCTCAGTGCGCGTACGCGTATGGCATCGGACGCTGGCCTTGTCCTGCGCAAGCGGACGGTGGCGCACCTCGCAAGGCTCTCCGAAATCAACGAGTATCACCTCATCAGGTATGCCCCGGAACTCTTGTCCGCGCTGTCACAGTTGAACCGTGTTATGGCAACTCTCGACGAGCTCTCGCGCAAGGTGCAAAAGATGTTGCGGGCATTGTCGTGATATGCATCGCGGGCGCTGGCATTCAATCCACCGGACGCAAAGAGGGCGACGCGGGATTTGGTCCTGGCATGCTCTTCGCTGTTCCTACATGCGGCAGATTACACAACTACTGTCCGATCAGAAATGCCAAATATATGGATGTAGCGCCATGGTTGTGCAGGCCAAATCTCAAACGCAGGGCTTTTTCACGCGGGATGCGACACAGTCACTTCGTTCCAAACGTTTATGGCTGCATTACAGAGTTAGCAATGTTCATTTGGCGGTTTGATGTTTGTGGTCAAGAAGAAAGAGATTAAAAACGGGACCAAGACAAGAAACAAAACGCTGGCATTGCGCCGGTGACTTGAACCGGATCATGCCACGCTTCCGCCGGAAAGCAGAAAAACAGCCAATCCGCGATTTGTTACAACCATCATTTACCTCCGGGCAACTCGAGCGGATTGGTTCGGTACCTACCCTGGACGGTGGTGCGATGAAAAATCAACCGTTTAAGAGGGCTGTTGCAACCGGCCGCGCCAATCGCCGCTGGTCGACGCCTTGGCGCTGGGTGAAACGCATTCAAGCCGATCGTCATGGGTCAGACCTGCCGAACGATCGTGCCAATCGCGTTAACAAGAAGGCGCGCGGCGGTCAGGGCTGACAGGCCGTCGATATCGGCTGGAGCATATAATTCTACCAAGTCAAATCCTGCGATCCTGGCCCGCTTCCCAACGCCCGCGATAAGGTCGATCACCTGAGTATAGGTAAGCCCGCCAGGACTGCGGGCCATCACGCCCGGCATGATACTCGGATCGAGGCCATCACAGTCAAGAGTGACGACGACCCGTGCTCCTTCCGGAATATGCCCAAGAGCCGCTTCGACGCCCTGGGTGTGAACTTCACGGGCCGTCACGATACGACTGCCATAGTGCCGGGCAGCCTCAATTTCTGTGACGCGGGCGCTACCGACGCCGCGCATGCCAACCTGCACCATGCCGGCCACATGGGCCATCTCGCTCACCCGGCGCATAGGGTTCGAATAGCCGTAGCGCTCGCCATCTACCTCTTCGCGCCAGTCGATATGGGCGTCGATCTGCAACACCCAAACAGGCCCGTGATCTGCGAAGCCCGCGATAAAGGGAATGGGCACGGAATCGTCCCCGCCGAGCATAATCGGCACAGCCGGCAATGCCAGAACCTCGCGCGTCTTCGCCTCTATCCGAGCCCGGTTGCCGGCATTGTCATGACGGGTGGTCGGAATGTCGCCGGCGTCGATGCAGCAGACCTGCTTGCCCTCGAAAAGTGGGCCGTCAAGATCAAAATCCCAGTGCTCGAACAGTCCGGCATCGTCCTGACTGGCGGCTCGGATTACGTCGGCAGCCAAGGCATGGGCACTACTGTCCTTGCCGGGATAAGTACTGCCGTGGCCGGCTCCAAAGATCACCACACGCGGCAGGCCATCGGAGAGGCGATCGGGAAGGCCGAGGAAGGAAGGCGACGCAGTCATTCGTGATAGCCCTTTTGCTCAAGTTATGTCTCAGGAGACTTACCAGTTTGCAACCGAGTCATGCGACTCCAAACTCCTGATCATCGCGAATTGCGATCAAGTGATAGCCGCGAGCCTTCCGGTTCAAGGCAGTCTGTCTGCTTGTATCGCAATGCGCGATGTCTATGCGGGTGCTGTCCCGAGCCGGATGTGACAAATTCGCTTGACCGCGCCAACGCTTTCTATGACTTTGCTGAAATCGATCAGTGTGCCGTCCATGTCAAGTGCTCTTGCTCCCACATTGGCTCTCCCAATTCAACACAAGCGCCACCAGAGCCTGCGGGATTTGCGTTCCGTCGAGACGCAACACAGGGGCAGTTTGCTGTTTTAACCAAGTCTCATGTCGAGCCAGGTTTCGTCCCGGAAAGTCCGGCTTGTCATATTGAGCGGCCCAAGCAGCGAATGCGGTATGAATTTCATACATATCGCCCGTGGGCAATATCCTGTCTCCGTATCGCTCCCATTCCCGCGCTACGAGCCTTTCCATCCGTATTGGGGTTGGAGTGTAGATGAACACGATCAGATCAACGTCCTCGATAAGAGAATCTCCCCAACCGTCGAACGATCCCGACAGCACCCAGCCGCCCTCGCCCAACGCCTCACGTATCAGGCGAACGCGGTCCGCAGGCGGGCGCTTCGTTGTAAACGGCGGGTCGGTCGGAAACCAATAAAACTCGTCGCAATCTACATGTCGCACCCCCGAATATGACGCGAGGGAGCGGCCGAGCGTCGTTACACCGGAACACGATGCGCCAGTTATGTAGATCGAAGGTTTCACCATCTCCGTCATCCCCATCTTTCTACCGTCCCAGCATCGCGCAAGCGTTCGCAATTCTCCCCGATTTTTGCGAAGACTTTAGCGACTTATACCTGCAGCGTAACCGATGATCGGAATCTGGCCAATTCGGAATTCATCACGCTGATCGAGAACGGACGATTCGAACACACGACCGATAATCAGCTGTGAAAATTTGCCGAGTATTGCCCTGATTTTCAGCATTTGTTCAAACTTGGTGGTTGTCAGAAACTCTTCCTTTGAAAATGCCGATAATAGACTAATTTAGGGCATTTTTAATTGTAGCCTGAAGGTCTACAATTCCTATTGAAAGCCTTTTGTATCGTGTCTATTCAATGGTCGCCCTGAAAAGATAGCTGTGAACATACTGGTCGTCCCCCGCGTACCGAATAGTTGTATGGTTGGCGAATATAGGAACGAAGCGAAGAGCACCAACGGCGACGTTGCGCCATTCCGGATATTTAGCAGGAGGAGTGCCGCGACCTTGATGGGGTCGCGGCTGGCGATTAAGCGACGTCTTGGAGCTGTATCTCTCCGTTGTGAAGAAAGCATGCCTTTCTGAAAACGCTGAGATCGAGGAAATTTGGTAAGCGAATGTCAATGTCAGGAAGCCGTTTGCCTTTCCTTCGAACGACCTGTCTATCTGCGAAATGAACCCGAATATGACGCCGGTCGTGTGTGCAAAGTCGCTCAGGGTCTGGAGTTGTTCGGAAAGCAATGGTTTAGTTCGCTGCTGGTCGAGCAGTTGAAGATAATCGATGACGGCAACTGTACCCGGTTCCAGTCCAGACATGTTCCCGATGATGTAGTCAGCGCTGATTTGATCAGATGTGAAGATTTGAATGCCATCGACAATGCTGCCTCCATCCGCCTCCAGCGATTTGAGGTGCTTCCGCGCCTGTTGTTCCGTAAACTCCAAGGTAAACATCAAGGCACTACGATAAGGTGTGATTGCAATACCACACAATATACCGGGATGGCTGTTAAAACGAAACGAAGGACATACCCAGAGGCAAAAGTAATGACCAGAGAAGAAATCCTTAGCTACTCTCAAGCAGTTTGCGATGGGCTTCGCGAGGATGAAGATGGGGTGAGACGTGAAGTTCTGACCCACGCAGGAAATAGGTGGTCGCTTGGCGTCATTCACACCCTGGGCGTTTACGGCAAGCTTCGGCACGCAGATATTGGAAGACGAATGCATGGCGTCACCCAACGGATGCTAACTCGCACTCTGCGCCAACTCGAAAGAGATGGCCTCGTCACGCGCTACGATCTTGTAGAGATGCCGCCGCGGGTAGAATACGAACTAACAGAATTGGGAATGGGTCTTCTCGTTCGTATGATTCCGCTGTGGACATGGGTCGTCGAAAACTCGGAGGAGTTTCGAAAGTCCCGCGAGGGCTTTGATTCCCGTCTGCCAGAAAAGCCGTCCTGGCAAACGCCTCGGAAATCCTGACACAGACGCCGTCGCTCCGTGATTGCCATAGAAATTGGTACGCCCCTGCTGAAGATGGAGTTTCTGACAAAGCTTGACGGGGGAAAGCGAGATTATAGCGCTCCCCCATCGCACCTTTAAGCCCCGTTACTTGGCCGTCAGGTTCGCGTTGATCCAGTGGGAAACATCAGTAACCTTGACGCCTTCACGCACGTTGAAAGTGTCGGCCTTGTCCCATGCCATGCCTCGCCCGATACCAAAGGCCGCTCGGTACTTGCGCATCATATTTTGGGGATCGTTTGCCAGTTCTTCCATAAGGACCGGAACAGTCCATTCGGACCGGCTGAAGGGGCGGTTTAATCCCGTCTCCAGCTTGTCCGCAAGCTTGCCATAGGTGACGGTATCGCCCCCCAGGAAGACGATCTCGTTGCTGATGGTTGGCTCGTAAAAGACGACCTCAGCAGTGAGCACGCCGATGTCGTCAGGTGTCGTCAATGTAACGGCTGTATCAAAGCTGCCGAGGGCTTTGACCGCGCTCTTTTCCAGATCGACGACACCGAACTCCGGCTCGAACAGATAGCTCATGAACATGCCGGTGGAGATAATGACCCATTCGGTCTTGTCCTGCGAGCGTAAGAGTTCACGGACATCAAGCTGCGCGTCGAAAATGTCCTGTGGACCACCACGACCGATTGCTTCGAAATCGACACCGAACTGCCACGGGAAATAGCGCGGAATTCCTGACTGCAAAGCGGCCCTTGCCAGCTTCATCGGGGTGTTGATCCCAGCCGCATAACCCGTGCAGCCAATTACGGTGTCATACTGCGAGAACAGAGATGCCAACTCGTCAACCGAGCTCTTCACCAAATCGCACGCGACAATCTCAATCCCCAAATCGCGAATTTCAGCGATGTCGCGCTGCTTGGCTGGTGAGTCAGACTCTACGGCGCTGGCGCGCAACAAGACACTTATCGTTGCACCGTCAATGTCCTTTGCGCGACCGGCCAGATTGCGCAGGACCGGCATGCCGAGTTCTCCAGCGCCCAGCACGAGGATATTCCGGGACTTCACGTTGGAAGCTGTTTGATTCATAGTTTTCAATCCTTCAAAAATTCAATGTCGCCACTACTTGGCAAGGTGCGAGCACGAAGAAAAGAAGGCACACGGATGATACTGCAGCAAAACTGAGGGCGGGCAAAGACGAAACGGATCGGCGGATGTGATGTCCGCTGTTGGCGCATTCAAGCGATCAAACTCACGGTGGCAGTTATCGGAACAGCCTGTCGCGCTTAGTTAATGTGATAGGGAAACACCGCTTTCGCCGAACCGGCAAAGCCGTTCCCAACAAAGTTCAACTGAGAGTTGCTGACTTATCGCGAAGCCTAGAGTTCTCGTTCAAGGATAACGTCACTTTGGAGCATCTACTGAATGATTGTGGGCCAGACTTCAGACGTTATTTATCGTTTCTGATGCCATCACTGGTGCGGCTCCGTGGTCACAGCTCTATCGGGCAATCGAATTCGTAACGACATGAAGCGCTGTTTCGTCGGCCGCGACCTACGGATTACTGCTGCGTACAAGCAGGGAAGTTGTCAGCAACCCTTCCTTTGAAAATGCCGATAATAGACCAGTTTTGACCGATTTCGATTGTAGCGCAGATGTATACAATACCCATTAGCACGCTAACTCGCGAGTGAGACAGTGGGTGCCGAGGGATACATAATAGGGCGAGAAGCCAGTTATGTAGTTATACCAAGAGCTTACTTCCATAACCTTACATTACATGATCTTTATGTGTAGCCGGGGCACATTCTATTTAAAATGCAATTAGTGCTGGAAAAGCTGGCTTGTATTGAGGATCAAGTGTGGTGAGTACAGATGAACTGCTGGAACACGAGCGGACTCGCATCAATCCGATTATCGATTCAATAGCCTCGAGAGACTGGAATCACTTTAAGTCCTCTTCGGACGAACCGTTTATTATGATCAAGCCTTGAAAGATAACTTTTTGGCTACCTGTCCGTTAGTCGACACCACAAAAGGCGTCGCCTCTCTTCATCCCCGTTCCACGTGAACACCTGTTCTCACAGACTTTGCGCGTTTCACGATCGGATCGATGGTCTCGTATATCGGTTGAAATAGATCGCCCACCATTCGGTCGGGTAATTTGATGAGGCGATCGTGTGGGCCGGTCGGATATATAGATAGGCATAGGCGGAAAAGCCGGTTTGTTGGGCGAGATGTGTAAGAGCATCCTTGAGAATACTCTCGTCGCCCCGAAGAGAAGCAAGATCGATCAGCTTGTCCAGCCAGTGTTGGATTTTTTACTCCGTAAAATGTCAGTTGGGACGGGTCACGAGCCGCGCTCCCCACCGGGGATCTGACCATCGCACAAACTTGCACCGCACAATCTTTCTTGCTTCTCGAAGCCTTGGCAAAAAAATGACGCAAGACTACGAGTAGGTTCCGCGTCCGTCGGGGCGACGTCGGCGCCGGTAAAACTGCCGTTTAGAGAAGCCATAGGTCTAGCGAAAGAAGCTTCGAAAGCGATCATCATCGGAAATGATTGTCTTTGCGGGAAAAGGCGCCTTGTTGGAACCGAAAGGCATCTGTGCGCGTAATCTCCAAGTCTCAGGTATGTCCCAATGCCTTTTGATCTTTGCGTCAATCAGCGGGTTATAATGCTGAAGACTGGCTCCAATTCCCACGCCTGCGAGCGACATCCAGACCGAAAGTTGAGCCATACCAGAGGCTTGCTCGGACCAATCTGGAAAGTGATCAGCGTATAGTGGCCACTGATCTTGTAAGATCCTGACCACATTCCGGTCCTCGAAGAAAAGAACAGCACCTGCTCCTGCTGCGAAGCTATCGATCTTTCTGAAGGAGTGCTTCTTCGCCTCTCCTTCAACGATATGACTCAACTCCGACTTCACAATGTCCCAGAGTATTTGATTTTCGTCGCGGTGCAGGATCACAACCCGCGAACTTTGCGAATTAAACGCTGAGGGTGATAGGCGAACCGCCTCGCGAATAAGTGCATCGACGTCTTCGTCAGGAAGCGCGATGTTTTTGCCGAGTGAATACTGCGTCCGACGTTTTGCAAGAAGTTGCACCATCATACTGCGGCTAGCGGAATTTTCGGTTGAAAGGTCCAATTTAATCTCCTGGTTTTCTGTCGTATCAAGCATGAGGCCTGGATCGTCGGTGCAATAGGCTACCAAGGCGAAACCCGTTGTTGCAGAAATACGAACGACGTCGACACGCCCTTGCAGCGTTAATACGATCCGGAGGGGTGAGGCCGCTACGGCAGAGCTCGCAAGCGGAGGGTCAACCTGCCTTTCCCAAAGCCGGCCATGATGACGGGCCACAGTTGATTTGTAGCCATTGATTTGCTGCAGTGGATACCGCTCGTGCTCTTAGCGCGACGGTGGAGAGTGATTTTCACCAAGCACTGTAACCTCTGCGGTTTCGTTCGTTCAGCTGCGCCCTCTCATGTTGCAGGAGTACGTTAGTGCGAGCGCCGGGTCGAAATTGGAAACTTGACAATATTGCACACTCCGTGTTGCAATACCCGCAATTACCGGAGTGTGGGGTTGCTAATGGCGGAACCTGAGTCTGTTGAGATCTTGGATTTGATCTCCTTCATTCGGGTGGTCGAAACTGGTAGTATCGGGGGTGCGGCCAGCCGTTTGGGGATCGCCAAGTCGATCGTCAGTCGCCGCGTCAGTCGCCTGGAAAATTTTCTAGGTGCAACGCTCCTCACACGTTCCCAAAAGGGAACAAGTCTCACAGATGTTGGCCGCGAGTATCATGTTCGAGCAGCTTCTGGGTTGGCCGAGTTAGAGTCCGCGCAGGAGATGGTTGTGAGGTCGACGACCGAAGCATCTGGTCTGGTTAGAGTTTCGGTTCCCGTGGCTTTCGGAGAGTTCTGTCTCGCTCCGCTGCTGGCAGAGTTCGCCCATCTCCACCCCCGGATTCATTTCGATGTCCGCTTTGAAGACCGTCAGCCGGACCTTGTCGCCGAGGCGTACGACTTGGCGGTAAGGATCGGAAGCATCCCCGATTCCGCGCTGATTACGAGGAAACTTGCAAAGGTCCGCTGGGCTGTCGTCGCCAGTCCTTCCTATCTGGAAGCCAGAGGGCGCCCCTCAAAGCCCGCTGAACTGGCTGCTCATAACGCCATACTCTACTCCTTTGATACGGTCAGCTGGCGTTTTCAAGGTCCGGATGGGTGGGAACAAGTCCGCGTGAACTCACAATTTCGCACTGACAATGGTCAAATGATGCTTGCCGCCGCGCGCGGCGGACTTGGTATCGTGGTCCTGCCCGTCTTCATGGTTCAGGAGTCGCTCGCCAGAGGCGATCTCGAAGTCCTCGTCCCGGGATATAGTCACGCGGGAGCAGATTTGCACATATTGATGCCGCCAGCACGCGCGGGCATCGCTAGAGTGCGCGCGCTGGTGAGCTTCCTGTATGAAAAATTCGAACGTGAGGTCTGATGCGATTGCCGCTCTTCACGTTCGATGCTCGCCCTGGGGTTTTAAAGACGCGGCACCTTTAGGACCAACCGTTCTAAGTCTCAGAAAACAACTCCAATAATGCTCGTTCCATCAGAGCGGCATTCCGCGCGCAGCTCGCTATTTTTTGCACAGATCGTGACCGCGGTTGGGTCCTCCGGCAAAATACGCGACCCAAGGCAGATAGGGGTGATGACTACGAGGACGTGAAGTGTCCGCGATAACAACCAAGGAAAAGCAAAGGCCAGCTGCTCTGCAGCTGGCCTTTGCTGGTGCAGAGCAGTTGATGGAGGTGTTCATGCCACCAGTAATCGAATTTCGGCGGGAGCGAACGTTCTGGTAGACTTTGGAAGATCGGCATACTCGGTCGCTAAAGTAACGCGCGCGTCCTTGCCGTAGGGCCAAGGCCCGCGCCCGGTGATTGCCGATAAGACGGTAGCGCGTCTGGAACGACGCAGCACCGAAACCCCGTGTCAACGTCAATCCAAGAGTCAAATCCGGCTTTCCTTGCTGCTGTGGTCAGTGCCGCGATGCCGATTACCAAATCGCGTCGGGTCAATGTTACTTCTTTGGTCATGCGTGCCTTCTCCTAAGAACGATCACCGGATCGAGTCCAGTCGCCTGATGGCCGACTCGGGATGAGGGTGACTGGATTGCGCGCCGGCCGGGCCTCTCGGTGGGGATCGAATGCCATCACGCCGCACTCGCAGCGTAATGGTCAGGAACGTCACGACGGATATCGTTATCGATCATAAATTTCTTTTCAGGCGTTCAGCGAACTGTGGCCCAATGCGCTTCCAAATCCCGCGCCACGTCGCTTGGCACGTTCAGTAAAGGCCAGTGGGTCGCACGTAGCTTGACAACGGCCCGGGCTCGGGTTGCCTCTCCGAGAAGGTCTGCAAAACGGTTCGGTAGATAAGGGTCGTCGATACCCCAGATGACGAGTGCTGGCGCCTGAACGCTTGCCAGTCCAGGTTTCCACTCAGCACCAACATTGATTGCGGACCGATAGAGCGCTAGGATGCCTGCTTTCATTTGATCGTCGATATGGCTTACCGATTCATGAGCATCCTCGGGAGGCATCCCGGCGTCGATGAGATTTCGAGCAAACTCGGCGGCGTCAAGAGCTGCCATCCACTTTTCGCCCTCACCTGGCTTCTGCCAGATTTCAGCCAGATAATGCCACTTATATTCGGGGTCGAGCGGGCCGTTGATACCAGTCCAGGTTCGAACCAGATCGGGACGTACCGAAGCGATGCGGGCCGTCAAGAGGCATCCCCAGTCGTGACCGACCAGATCCACTGGTTCTCCAATAGCCTCGATTTGCTCGATCAGCCACGCAAGGTATTCTTCTTTGGTTGACCTGAAGCCGTCGGAAATCGGTGCATCAAAACCTGGGAGGGACAGGGCAATGATGTCTGTCCGTTTGAGCTCGGCGCGAACGCGATCCCAAAGGCGGTGCGTATCAGGAACGCCGTGAACGAGTACTGCAGGCATATGGTATCTCCTTAGATTGTGATTGAGGTCTTAAGCCGCGCGACATCCAGCCTGTTCTCATGAGAGGCTTGGGCATGGCCGGTTGAGGCCCTGCCCTCTCAATTTAGGGATTGGGCTGGAGGGTAGTGCCGGCTCAGGTCAGGAACGGCGGTGGATTTTCGCCGCGCAGGCGGTAGTTCGGCCGCGGCCTTTCCAGACGGATGGACTCCAGCACGGTATAGGCGTGGTATTTCGTCTGGGTTGTCACGCCGGCAAGCCGCTCTGACCAGAGCTGTCCGTTGCTGCTCTTTTTTTCCAGAACGTATTTCGTGGCAAAATTGGCCATCGAATTGATCCAGTTCTCGGTGCCGGAAAACACCTGGTCCCAGCCGGCACCCTCCAGGATGCTGACGAGCGCGTCTGACCGGCTGAAGCGATCCACGGCTGCCTGAGCTCCGTCGAGAACGTCCTGAAAATATCCGATCGAAGCCGCGACCGTTTCCGGCGTCCCGTATTTCATGTGATGGCCAGCCACGAGGAAGTCGAAGTCATACTCCATCAACTGTTTCTGGGCTTCGTACCAGCCAGTGATATTCTGCGATGCGTCGCAGTGCATGAAGGTGGCGCTGCCAGGGCTGACGATATCGATGACGGTCAGCACCTTTTGCGCCGGCGCATAAATAAAGATGTTGCCGGGGCAGTGGTTTTCACCCTTGTAGGACAGTTCCAGCGTGACGCCGCCCACGACTAGCAGATGATCCTTTTCGAATGTCAGGGTCGGCACTGGCCGGTTGGGGTCCGGAAAACGCTCCAGTAGGTCTTTCGTAATTTCGTGCGCCACGATTTCCACATTCGGCCCGAAGACCGAGGCGGCGCCGATGTGATCCGTATGCCAGTGGCTGTAGATCACATGCGTTACCGGCTTGTCCGTGACGTCTTCGATCGCCGCCAGCATGTTTTCGCCGATCGTCGGCGGTGCGTCGATGGCGACGACACCGTCGCTGGTCACGACGAAGGCCGCGTCATAGCCGCCACTGGTGACCCAGTAGAATCCGCCGCGAAGCTCCTCCACGTGGTAGCCGAGCCTCTGGAAGCGTTCGGAAGAGAAATATTCAGGATAATATCCCGGCGGATCTGCGGGGTGTTCCCCGGCCTGCGGAAAGCCGTAATGGTCGATCCCGAAAAAGTTAGGCTCGTCGGTCGCTCTGATCAGCTTCTGGTGTCGGTCGCACATGTGATCAATCCTCCATAATGTTTGGGATATCGAAAGAAAGTGGGCGGTTAAGCGGCTTGCGGGGGAAATCGTAGAACGGCCTTGATGACGCGCCCTGCCGCGACATCGTCAAATGCCTCGTTGATGTTGGCGAAGTTGTAAAAGGTAAGCAGCCTGTCGAAGGGGAAACGACCGTTTCGATAAAGGCGGACCAGTTCCGGAATCATTAGGCCGGAGATGGCATCGCCCTGGATAATCCCGATGAGGCTTTGCCCCACGGTTAGCCGGGATGCATCTACAACCGCGCCCGAATGGTCGTTGAAAGCGACGAAACCGAACTTCCCCATCGGAGCAAGTGCGCCGATGCCGGCATCAAGGTTCTCCTTCCGGCCGCTGGTGTCGAGAACGTGTTCGACGCCACGAGAGGTGATATTCCTGATCGCCAAGGCAACATCAGTCTGCTCACGCGGGTTGACGCAATGCGTCGCGCCGAGATCGGAAGCGAGCTCGAGCCGTTCCGCATTGACATCGATGGCAATAATAGTCGCCGCATCGGCAACCTTGGCAGCCATGATTGCTGCAAGCCCTACTGCCCCTACTCCGAAGATTGCGATCGAGGCGCCGACCGGCACTTTCAGGGCTTTCAAAACCGAGCCGGCGCCGGTCTGGAAGCCGCAACCGAGCGGCCCAAGCAGTTCAAGGGGAATATCGTCCGGCACCTTGACTGCGTTGCGCTGGTGAGCAAGCGCATAGGTAGAGAATGAGGATTGGCCGAAGAAATGCGCATGAAGCCTTTCTCCGCCTGGCGCTGCAACGCCAATCGTTCCATCGAGCCTGGCTCCGGCAAAATTCGTTTCCCAGACATGGTCGCAATAGGCTGCATGGGAAGCCATGCAGGGCTTGCAGTGTCCGCAGGAGTGATAGGAAAGGACCACGTGATCGCCGGGCTTGAGATGCGATACGGTAGATCCGACACGTTCGACGATGCCGGCGCCTTCATGGCCGAGGATCGCCGGGAGCGGCGTCGGCATGAGCTGTTGCCTGACATGCGCATCCGTCGCGCAAATGCCTGTGGCAACCATGCGGATGAGCACTTCGTCGGGACGTGGCCGCTCAAGCGTCACTTCACGCAGAATGAAGGGGCCGTTTTTCTCTTCCAGTACGGCTGCGGTCGCTGCCTGGGTCATCGTTTCCTCCATTGGCTGATATCAATCAGAGCATTTTGAAAATTGCAGATATGTCTCATTGTCTTTTCCGATACTTGAGGCCGAATGATCTCGTTCACGGAACAACTACGATCCATGTTTGAAAGACCTCGATCCGCTCCGCTCGACCTTTGGTTGATGAGCGTTACGGCGGTGAAGTGGCTGGTTTTCTCAACCCGTTTACGGTCCTGCTGTTCCTGAACATATCCACGCCGTCGGCTCGAAAAAGAGAGCAATTGCGGAACGTCGCGTTGCTGATAATGAAACCCTTGGTGGCTTCACACCGCCGGACAGGCGGATCAGACAGGTCGCATCGTGCCGGCATTCGGGAATTTACCCTGTCGATATGCGGCGTAGTAGCCGGCAAGCTCGTCTTTTGAGCCCGCGATAAATGGACCCTGGGCCACGACGCTAATCTTTTGCGGTTCACCTGCATACAAGAGGACGCGCGCGCCGTCTTTCCCTGCCTTCAGCCTCATGGCGCTATCGCGGTCAGCCGTGAGCGGACTGGTCCAGCCAACTTGATCCACGGTGAGAACCGTCGCTCCGGTGCCCGCCTCTATCTCGCCGGCGATGACGACGACGAAGCCATTGTATGATGACGGAAGTGCCTGTTCGAACTCGGCCCCTGCCTCAAGCCGGATATCGATCAGCGTCACCGGCACGGCGTTCTTCGCGGGTGCGACGATCCCCGCCGAACAACCACTGTAAATGGTCGCCTCGAAGCCGTCACCGCGGTGAACTGGCATCTCGTCCCGTCTGAGGATCTGCACCCTTGGCGTCATGTTGCGCTCCCGCTCGGGAAGAACCAGCCATAGCTGAAACAAACGCATCCCTGCAGAGACCTGGGCATTTTCTGAATGCACAATGCCGTTTCCGGCAGTCATCCACTCCACGTCGCCTTCGACCAGGCGTCCGCCGGCATCCTCCATGGTGCCATGAAGCATGAACGTGACCGTCTCCAGGCCGGCATGAGGATGCGCCTCGCCGAATTGCCCCTCTCCCGTCACATGGTCGTCCGCCATCAGAAAGAATGGGTCGGTCGCGGGAAAATCTCCCGGCGCCACGACGAGGGCCGCCTTGTGCCGCTCTCCCGCAAAACCGGGGCCGAGAGGCGGTGTGGTTGTAATGCTGTCGATGGACCTTTGAAACATCTTTGCTGCCCTCGTAAAGTTGAGAGGTGAAACCCGTCCGCTCTGTCAACGAACGTGTAGTGCACCACGTTGCGTCGCTATTTTGAACGAGAGGCGGCTCGCAACAAGTCCCGGTACCCCGAACCCTATGTTGCCAAACCAGCAACGCCCCAGGCCACCGGAGTTACGTTACGCTGCTGCGGATTGATGCCGACAACCCAACAACGAGAGTACGATTATGAGACTGACGCAGCGTGTTCGCAGCTTTTTTTCCTTGAGGAAGCATGGGACTTTCCCGAGCCTCGAGCATCTGCCACAGTTTTATCTGTCCCAGGCAGTGATCTCATTCGCGGCCATGTTTTTTCTGGCCGGCACTGGTGTCGGCATCACGAGCGCACTGCAGAAAGGCAGCCGAGAACTCCTGAGTTTCATCGTCCTTTTTGGAGCAATCAATTCTATGGGCGCCCTCGGCAGCGGTGTTGGCTTTCACAACAGCGGCCTATCTGGCTGTGCTCCTCGCAATTCGTATCCGCCATAAGCTGGCGGAAATTCGCCGAGAGAAACCAACGCCCATCATAGATGTATATCCTTACGATGCGACTGCCAGCGCCAAGCGGCAAACAGGAATACGTTGGCATCCTCCGGCCGTGCCGTTGCAGGTGCGCTTGGTCTTGATTGCCATAGCGGCGGCCGGGGCAATACTGCTTATGGCAGCGGTATGGCTGCCGCCGCGCTAGGCAATATCCATGGCATGGATGTTTACGCATACCATTTATCGATTTCATCGCAATACCGAGGGTCGGCTACGTCTCGCTCAGGGCGCGAGGTCGCGTTCCGCAACGTGATTTGGAGCATTACAGATGGCGGATAAGAAATTCCGTGTGGGTATTATCGGAGCAGACACTCACGCAAGCTGGGCAGGCGCGTCGCACGTGCCTGCCCTGGCGTCACAACCTCACCTGACGCTGGCGGCTGTCGCGACCCGACGCGAGGAAAGCGCCAAGGCGGCGGCCGAAGCATTCGGCGCAGAACTCTGGTTTGCCGATCCTTACGCCATGATCAGCGACGAGACTATTGACGTCATCACGGTCGCCGTGAAGGTGCCCGCGCATAAGGATCTCGTGATGGCCGCCTTGCAGGCGGGTAAAGCCGTCTATTGCGAGGCGCCTCTGGGCGCAACGCTGACGGAAACAAACGATATGGCTGCAGCAGTCGGGTCTTTACATACCGCGATCGGCCTGCAAGGCCGGCATAATCCTGCCGTTCGACGTGCGGCGGGACTGGTCGCGTCAGGAAAGCTTGGTCGCCTGATGTCCGCGCGTGTCGGCGCAACCACATTCGGCTACGGTCCGCAATCTCCGAGTATGTACGACTATTTCAACAAGGCCGCTTCCGGCGCCAGCTTCATGACGATCACGGCAGGCCACGTGCTCGACGTCATCGAGGCTGTGCTCGGCAACATTGTCGAGGTTGATGCGCGCACGGAGTTGCTCTGGCCGGAGATCGAGATCGTCGATACAGGCGAGACTTCACAGCGAGAGATTCCCGATCATCTCGATCTGATCGCCAAGACGGCAAGCGGGGCGCCTGTATCCGTGCAGATTCTGGCGGGCGTCCCTGTAGATGAGGCGAGTTTTGTTTTCGAGATCCGTGGTTCGAAGGGCTGGCTGAAGCTGACCGGCAATCATCTGGCAGGCGTACAGGTCGGCGACATTTCACTGTCATCGAGCTTGGAATTCGCTGCGCCCGATAGGCCGGTCGCCAACGGTGTCGGCCCGACCGCGGCCGAATTCTGGTCAGGCGCCGCCATCAATGTCGGGGAGGTCTATGCGTGCTTGGGACGCGATCTCGCAAACGGCACGTACACCACTCCCGGGTTCGACCATGCCAGCCATAACAGCCGTTTGATCGCGGCAGTCGAGCTTGCTGCAAGAACGGGCGAGCGGCAGCAGATCATTTGATATGTCGTCGCGGAAGGGCTCGGTGCCCGCCAACGAATGCCGAGTCCCTCTGCAATCACATTTTGGTACAGCAACGCCATGAACACCATAGGGCTCGGCATCTGCCGAACTCGGGATATAGGAAGCAAGGACAACATCATGCAAATGCGCAAGCTCGGTGAAAGCGGATTGTTCGTGTCGGAATTTTGCTTCGGCGCCATGACATTCGGCGGGACTGACGGTTTATGGGGAAAAGTAGGGAGACTTGGACAGGAGGATGCCGATGCACTGGTCAAGGCCGCTCTCGACGCCGGCATAAACCTGTTCGATACCGCAAATGTCTATGCGCACGGACGCAGCGAAGAAATACTCGGACGCTCGCTGAAGAACCTTGGTGTGTCGCGCAGGGATGTCGTGATCGCCACCAAAGTCGCCTCCGCTATGGGCGATGGACCAAACCACCGCGGCGCTTCGCGAGGGCACATAATCTCCGAATGCCGGTCAAGCCTCGGCCGACTTGGTCTGGACCACATTGATCTATACCAGATCCACGCATTCGATTCCGCGACACCGATAGAGGAATCGTTGGAAGCGCTCGACATGCTCGTCCGGGCTGGTGACGTCCGCTACATCGGCCTGTCGAACTGGGCCGCTTGGCAGATCATGAAGGCGATCGGAATAACACGCGCCAGAAACCTCGCACCGATCACCTCGCTGCAGGCGTATTACACACTGGTCGGGCGCGATCTGGAGCGGGAGATCGGCCCGCTGCTTTCCTCGGAACGTGTTGGCCTCATGGTCTGGAGTCCGCTCGCCGGCGGATATCTGACCGGAAAATATTCCGCTGGCGGTCATGCCGCCATTGGCCGGCAGACAGAACTGGATTTTCCACCCATCGACCGCATCCGGGGAGAGCCGCTGATCGCAGTCCTGAAAGCTGTCGCGAAGAAACGCGGCTGCAGTCCGGCACAAATAGCACTCGCCTGGTTGTTGAAGCAAAGTGTCGTATCGACTGTCATCGTTGGCGCCAAGCGCATCGAGCAATTGCAAGAAAACATTCGGGCCGCATTGATTGACCTGGATGATAATGACATGGCGAAGCTCGATGCGGTCAGTCGTCTTCCGGTCGAATATCCGGGTTGGTTGCTGAATGACGGAAACGGACACTCGCGGTGAAACAGAAACATGCTTGAGATCGATGAAGGAAGTGCGTAATGATCCATGCCATGAATTTACATGGGATCGATCTCAATCTTCTTGTTGCCTTTGATGCTCTTAATTCCGAGCGTAATGTGACACGCGCTGGAAGCCGTATCGGCAGGACCCAACCGGCCATGAGCGCGGCCTTGTCGAGACTGCGGTTTCTGCTGCGAGACGAGTTGTTCGTTCGCGGGCCGAACGGTCTTCAACCTACACCTCGGGCGGTGGAACTTGCCGAACCCATCTCGCTTGCGCTGCGGGAAATTCAGCGGACATTGCAATTCACTCAGGTTTTTGATCCCGGTAAGTCAACGATGTCCTTTTCCATTGGCGTTTCGGCCCATGCAGGTTCCGTCATGTTGCCGCGCCTACTGTCGCTGCTTGAAGACAAGGCCCCCGGCATCGATATCAAGGTCAAGGATTACGCCAGCCGCGATGACGCGATTACAATGCTCGACAGTGGCGGCGTCGATCTGACTGTCGGAATTCCTCCGACGCCCACAAGTCGTATCCTTAGCGCCCGACTTTTCCAGGAGCGGTTCGTCTGTATCTTGCGGAAGGATCATCCGATACTGGACCGCCGGTTCGATGCCGAGACATTCCTATCTCTGACACATATCCTGGTCGCGCCTGACAATGAGGGCCTCGATGTTGCGGATGCTGCGCTGGCCTCGAAGAATTTTAACAGGCGGTCGGCCATGACCATTCCCCATATGCATGGGGCACCGCCACTGGTTGCATCGTCGGACATGGTTGCGACCGTCATCGAAAGCGTCGTTGCTCATTCAGGCTTTGCAGAGCGCCTCGCTGTATTCGATTTTCCGCTCCCCCTGAACCCAATCCCGTTCGTGCTGTCCTGGCATCGTCGCAATGACGGGCATCCGGCGCAGCAATGGCTGAGAAACGGCATCCTGGCAGCGTTCCCTCATGTATGGCTTCCTTCGGAAAACATCTGCGCCGATCTTGCCCGGCAGTACTACTAGCGGACAATCCATAGCGCCGCATAGTAGCACCGGGAGCTGAAGGCTAGTTTCAATATCACACGGCCATCGGCGTCTGATGCACGACGATCGGCGCATGGAACGGAACGCGCTCATAAAGGTCCACGATGTCCTGGTTCATGAGGCGCACGCAGCCGGATGAAACAGCCTTGCCGATGGATTGCCATTCGGGATTGCCGTGGAGACGATATAGCGTATCTTTTCCGTTCTGGAAAATATAAAGGGCGCGAGCGCCTAGCGGGTTATGGAGACCAGGATCCATCCCTCCGTTTGCTACAGAGTATTTTTCCAGTTCGGGTTGCCGCGCGATCATCTCGCTTGGGGGCTTCCATCGCGGCCAATGCTGACGCCAGTGGATATATCCGTTGCCCTCCCAGGAAAATCCATCTCGCCCGATACCGACACCGTATCGTAACGCGCTTCCGCCGTTTTCCACCAGATAGAGAAATCGCCTTGGCGTGTCGACGACAACAGTTCCCGGCGCCTCGCCGGTAGGGTCGGCAACGCGCTGCGTGAGGTATTCCGGGTTCATTCGCTCAATAGGAACTGCGGGAACGAAATGTCCGCCATCTTCAAACGCAGCGTATCGGGAAGCGAGTTCCCGCTCGATCGGTGAAGGCATTGGATCGGTAATTGGCTGAGGCGAGTTCGACGCCGACCTTTCCTGCACTGTTGTGCATCCGCCGAGTATGGCCGGCGCCGCCAGAGAACCGAGTATGAACTTACGGCGCGATATGAAACTGTTTCGATATTGCATTATGGAAAGTGACCTTCGGGTTGCGCCTGGCAAACATTGCCTGAATCGCACAGTATCCTCCCACCGACCTGTTATTCCATATCTGCATGAGTGATAGCCCTCATAACCATTGGTTATGCCGGGACGGCTACCGCTGCTCCGAGGAAATTCCTTCTATGGCTCTGAGGCGCGGCATGACGAAGTCCGTAAATGCTCTAACGACCGGTCGCATGAACTTTGTGGACGGATAAGCAAGGAAAGCTTCGGTAGATCGGAGCCAATATTCGGGCAGCACCCTTACAAGTTCGCCGCTGGCCAACAAATCCAATACGAGGTTCTTCTGCACCAGTCCGACGCCCCGGCCACGTAAAAGTGCTGCAATCATCACATGCGCATTGTTCGTGGTGAGTATCGGCCTGACGATAACGTCCTCAGCGCGCCCGCTAGGTCCCAATAAGGAAATGGTACTGCGCTGAGCGAGCATCTTTGGGGTACCAATGACTTCAAGTTCCGAAAGCCGTTGTTTATCTTCAATCTCCCCCACCTGTTTCAGGTAACGAGGGGACGCGACGAGAAATCGCTCCACCCACCCGATGCGGCGTACGATGACCTCCTGATCCTCGATTTTTCCGTAATGAAGCGACAAATCGAAGTTATCATAGACCAAATCGATTGTGCGCTCGTCGAGAGCTAATTCGACGGAAATCCCGCAATACTCATCCTGAAACTCTCCAACAATCCGCTCGAGATGGCCAACACCAATACAAGATGGGGCGTGAATTCTCAGATTGCCTTCAATCTCACCCGTGTTGATGCGAACGCCCTCCAGCGCGGCGTCGATCGATGCGATCGCCATGCGGCTCGCCTCGTATAATTCCAGCCCATGCGCTGTCGGGCGAACGATTTTCGACGAGCGCTCCAGAAGCCTGGCTTGAACGTGCCGTTCGAGGTTCGAAATATGCTTTGTAACAGCCGGCTGCGTTACCCCGAGGTCCCGTGCCGCAGCAGTAATCGAACCCTTCTCGACGGTGCGGATGAAGGCTTTCAAAGCAACGTTGATATCCATAATATTACTCTTGGTTATAACTGACTTCGGTCATAACCAAGAGTTTAGAATATGGCGTGATGATGTTTGGGAACGGCAAACCGCCAAAAATTTCAATCTTATCGATCCGGCAGCGCTTGCCAGTCGGCCATCGGGAGAAATCTGCGCCCGCGAAAATTTCGGTGTGCCGAACAGCGTTTCAATTGGGATAAGTTCAAGTGCAGTCATATCGAACTTCGCATCGTCGACGGACCTCGATGCCTCGCGAGCCGCCCACACTCAAACAATATCGACACACTGCCTAAACTATGACGTCGCGTCGGGGTCAACGGTGAGTGCAAACTTGGTCCGGCAATCACGTAATTTCTGCGTAACAGTGAAATCCCATAAGCTTCCGGCGGGATCGCGCTTCGTTCTCGCAATCGAACAACTTAGCTAAAATGAAGGTACATGAAATGAGCAAAGCCTCCCCAGATCACGTCTTCATGCGACGCCTATGTGCCGGAACGGTTTTCGCAGGTCTCCTTATCCTGACCGGCTGCCAGACACCGGAACAGGAACGTTACTCCGACCTCGACACCTGCTCTGGAATGGGCGCGCGATACGGATCATCATCTCATACCGGATGCATGCTCCAGCAGCAGCAGCGTCGTGACGACGCGCAATTGCGGACCCTTGAATCGGCAAGGCTAAGCCAAATCATGGCGGAAGATGCGCGCCGGCAGCACGAGCGCTTGAGGAGAGAGAGACAGCGGGACTAGGCTCAAGTTCGGTTGGAGGCTTGAGCTGATCAAGTCCGACTTAATTGACCAACCGTCGGCTAATGGAAGCCGGTCTTGGGACGTATGTGCGCCAGCCTTCGACCGATCATGCGCATCCTAGTCAGCATCTGATCAAGGCACCAAAAAAACGGGAACTCACGGCTCATGTTCAATCCATTGCGTGACGCGCTACGTCTCATCCGGCTCCACAAAACTGAGTTTATTACCGTCAATGCAGCATTTTACGGCCTGTTTGCAGCGACGACGACAGTGACGCTCCTGACCCCAGAAATACAGCAATCCGTTTTGGATGCGATATCTGGGATAGTGCGCACCGACCTTGCCGTGCAGGTCTATATCAGCGGAAACGTCCTCTATGCAGCATCCGCAACGTTGGCGGTCAATCTCGGGATCGTAGTGATGCTCATTTCGATCCCATCGTTTCTTGTACCTTTTTTCGGCGTCGTGTTCGCGATGGTGTTTGCGGCGGCTTATGGTGTCACGCTGGCTCCGATTGGCCCTTATGCGGCTGCGATGATCCCTCACTCCATCACGGTCCTGATTGAGTTCCAAGCCTATATCGTCGCGGCCTTCGGCGCCTATTTAACCGGTCGCACCATTTTCCTGCCTTTGGCGGGAGAAAAGCGGTCTGTCGGCCAAAGATACATGGCGGCAGTCGCGCATGTCCTATCGCTTTACGCCCTTGTCGTCCCGCTCCTTTTGTTAGGCGCAGTCTATGAAGTCTTTGAAATCATCTATCTCGTAAGGTACTTTATTTAGCGACATGAAAATCCTGCTGGTCGAAGACGATCCCGAAATGACCGAAGCGCTTCGGACAGCGCTTTCGAGACATGACTTCGCACTGGCGGCGGTGGCGGATCTCGCCACGGCGCGAGAAGCGATCGCCATCGAACGATACGATGTTGTTCTTATCGATCGCCAGCTTCCCGACGGTGACGGCAGCACTTTGCTCGCCGAGATCAGGCAAACAGCCAATCCACCGCGCTCGATAATCATCTCCGCCAGGGGATCCACAAAAGACAGGATTGCCGGGCTTAACGGGGGCGCCGATGACTATCTGCCCAAACCGTTCGAGGTCGATGAATTGGTCGCCCGCCTTAATGCAGTGGCACGCCGAACGCCTGAGGCCAAGGCAAACGTCATAACGACCGGCAATGTCCGTTATGATCGGGTAACACGAGACCTTTACGTTGACGGCATCCGGCAGGAACTTGCTCGACGAGAACTTCTGATCATCGAGTCGCTTCTCAAGAACCTCGGGCGAACGGTGCTGCGATCTTCGTTGGAGGAAAGTGTGTACTCCTTCGACGACGAGATCCAGTCAAATTCGCTGGAAGCCAACATGTCGCGCCTCCGGCGCAAACTGGTGGATGCTGGCGCGGATATCATCATCCGTAACATTCGGGGCGTCGGATACTTCCTCCACGAGCAGAAATAACATGTCCCATCATTCTCTCCGCTGGCGCTTCACACTCGGCTTCATCACGCTTCAGCTCCTCACCATCATCGCCTCGTTCGGGCTCGTTCTATACATCGCGATGTTGAGTGCGCCCCGTGGCGCGGTTCCATCGACGTGGTACCCGCAGGAAATTGCAAAATCCGTCACGATTGACCAAAATGGTGTCGTCGCGGTCAGCCCCACGCAGGCACTCCAAACTGTGATGGCTGAGCGGCCTACATCATGGTTTGCGGTTCGTCTTGCAGATGGCACAACACTCACACACGGCGAGATCCCGACAGATATCGGCGATAACGCTGGTTTCCTTGACAATTTTCGCAGCGTCGAACTCCGTGGTTACGTCGATGCCCCCGATCGACAGGCCACAATTGATAAAATTCAGACAGCAGCTGGTGAAGCGACGGTTATGGCTGGTGGTGTGTCGATGTCCCTTTACCAGCTCGTATTTGTGGTGGGTCAAATAACAATCGGCGTCCCCGCCCTCATACTTCTGTTAGTCACCCTGGTCGGTGTCCCCTGGGTGACAAAATGGTCGCTCCGCTCCCTAAGGAAGCTCACCGACCGATTGAACAAGGTCGATTTCGAAGCCCGTGGGGGTGTGGTAGACGAAAATGGACTGCCCAAAGAGCTGTTGCGGGTCGTCAGGGAGATCAATCTCGCTCTCAATCGGCTCGACGCTGGGTTCGAGAAAACAGAGCGCTTTTTCGTTAACGCAGCCCACGAACTGCGCACGCCCATCGCCATCGTTCAGGTTCGAGCAGACACGTTGCCGCAAAGCGAAGAAAAACATCATATTCAAAGGAGCATCAAGCGGTTGACCGCCATCACAAACCAACTCCTGGATATCGAGCGATATCGACAGAACCCGCCGATCTCGAAGAAAATCGAATTAACCAATCTCCTGTCAAAGGTCGTCGCCGATCTCGCGCCGTTCGCGATTTCCGAAGGTTATGAAATCTCTTTCGACACCGATGTCTCCAAAGTGTCTATAGAAGGTGATGACGAAGCGTTGGACCGCGCCTTTTCCAATCTCGTTCGCAATGCCATTCAGTATGGAGGCGGGCGCGGCGACATCGCGGTCAAGGTGGAGGCCGATGGAGCTGTCCTAATTTCAGATCACGGCATCGGCATAGCGGCGGAACGTCATTCACGCATTTTCGAACCGTTTTATCGCGTGAATCCGCATGGATCCGGAGCTGGTCTCGGTTTGAGCATGGTCAACGAGATCATCGAAAAGCATGGCGGCTTTATAGAGCTGAAATCCTCACCCGGCCAGGGCAGCGTATTCGCTATCCGCTGGCGAAACGCATTGCAGATTGCAGGGAGTGGTTAGGAGGACTGGCACCGCACACCAACAAAGGTGAGGATCCGGACTACGATATCCGCGTACGCCGAGATCGAGCCAGAGATGAAAACGTTGAGAACGTAGATTGAGAAAAGACGAGGTAGAAAATGACGTGGGAATATTTAACAGTTGAGAAGACGTTGCAGGTCGCGCAGCTAAACGAGTTAGGCGTAAACGGTTGGGAATTGGTCGCAGTCGTTTCGCCAGCCCATTTTGTCCTTCATTACTTCTTCAAGCGGCAAAACCTACCTGATGAAGACGCGAACTGATCGCGGAAAGAGATGAAACCCAAACGTCCTACGTCGCTTCTGCGTGCTATCTTCCAGGTAAGATAATGCCGCAGGAGAGCTCCGTGAACTCATCTCCCATACTTTTGATGTGTGGATCGAGCACCGGAAGAAACTGACAGGCTCCTCCCTTGCGCTTCTCTGGCACACGCTCTGTTGCTTGGCATGGCGGAGGTCGCTCGTGTTAGGCAGCGACCTCTCCTTTGTCGTGTTCGCTTGCGGCTAAGGCGTCGCCCTCGAGATGATAGACCGTCGGTTCCTCCGAAAAGTATTCCTGTATGCCTCCCATGAACTGCTCGTGGTCTTCGCTCGCCTCGAAACCCGGAATATGATCGTCAAGCGAGCGCCATCGCACGATCAGATTGAATACCTCCGGCGTTTCGATCCCTTGGGCGAGAACATGGCCGCGGTAACCCTGCGCCCGTGTGAGCATAGGAACAACGTCCCCGAATGCCTGCCTGAATTCGCTTATCTTGTCCTTGTGGACAGGCAGCACTGCGATCTCATAAATCATGGTTGCACCTCTGTGTCGGCCGATGGGTCAACGGCAATCGCGATCTTACCCCGCAAGCCGTTGTTGGGTTTCTCGAGCAGCGTATGGGCAAGCGGAAGGTCGGCGAGCGAATAGACTGCGCCCACGTGCGGCCGCAGCTGACCGCGTTCCACTAGTGTGCTCAGCTCGTCGAGCTTGCCTTGGTTCTGCCTCGTGAAGACGAAGTGGTAGCTCGCGTTCTTGCCCCATGCCTCGATGAGGTTCTGCGGCTGTGCAATGTCCACGATCGAGACGACGCGGCCAAGTTGCGCGAGCACCTTCGGGCTTTGGGACAATGTGTCACCGCCGAGGGTGTCGAACACAACATCGACTCCGAGGCCTCCGGTTTCCCGCATGATAACGTCGACATAATCTTCTTTCCTGTAGTCAATGACGACATCCGCTCCGACACTTCGAGCAAACTCGAAGTTGTATTCGCGCACCGTCGTGAAGACCTTTGCGCCGATGGCTTTCGCGACCTGTATTGCCACATGACCTACCCCTCCCGCGCCGCCATGGATCAGTATGCTTTCTCCCACCCTCAGGGCAGCACGTGAGACAAGGGCCTCCCAAGCTGTTCCGCCGACCAGGCTTAGGCTGGCTGCTTCCAGATGGCTGAGGGCGCCGGGCTTCCTTCCAATGATATTCTCGTTTGCAACGTGGTACTCGGCGTAACTTCCCGGACCATCGAATATTTGCGGCGTGTACCAGACTTCGTCTCCGGGAGAGAACATTGTGACTCCCGGACCGACGGCTTCAACTACTCCGGAAACGTCATGACCGGTAATTGCCGGCAATGGGACATAGTCGCGATAGTCGCCGCGCCGAACCTGATAATCCAAGGGATTGACGGACGTGGCATGAACGCGAACCAGGACTTTTCCCGCCTGGGGAACTGGCTTCGGCACGTCGGAAAGTTCGAACGATTCCGGGCCACCGAAGCGAGTGAGGACGGCTGCTTTCATGGTCTTGGTCATGGTGATATCCCTTTAATAGAAGCTTTGACGGGCTCACCAACCATGGCGCCGTCGTGATGCTTGATATATGATTTACCACGATTGCCTTTGGTAGCTGACCTGCTTTAGGATCAGTTTCAACAAAGCTTTGAAAGTGACCTCATGGATGTAGACGACTTGAACCTGTTCATACGCATCGCCCAACTCCGCAGCATCAGCGCTGCAGCTCGCGACGTAGGCTTAACGCCGGCGGGAGCCAGCGCCAGACTGGCGGCGCTGGAGCGAAAGCTCAGCGCCAGACTACTTCATCGCACGACACGGCAAGCGACCCTGACCGAGGACGGCCTCGCCTTTCTGCCGCATGCAGAAAATGTTGTGAATGCGGCTGAATCCGCTCGAGCGGCGCTTGGGCGAGAGCAAGCCGCGCCTCGCGGCACATTGCGGGTTGCTGCTCCGGCCTCGTTCGCGCGGATGCATATTGTGCCAGGTCTGCCCCAATTCTGTAGGCAGTATCCTGAACTGACCCTCGATCTCCGGATCTCGGACAGCATCGTTGATCTTGTCGAAGGTGCCTTTGATGTGGCGGTTCGTTACACCGAGCTCAGTGATTCGTCTTTCATTGCGCGACGGCTTGCACCAGACAACCGGATGCTGGTTGCGTCCTCCGAGTATATCGAGCAACGCGGTCGGCCAAAGACACCTGGCGATTTAGCTGAACACACATGCCTCGTCGTTGGCACGCTCGATCTTTGGACGTTTCGAGGAAAAGATGCACAGGTGATTGAGCGGCGTATCACCCCTAGCATTCGCATCAATGACGGGACCGCGGTCCGCGACGCAGCTTCTGCCGGGCTCGGCATCGCTCTTATGGCCACGTGGTGTGCATCGGAAGAGCTGCAGTCTGGCGCCCTCGTACCAGTCCTTCCAGAGTACCCACTGGTCTCAACCCAGACGCTTTGGGCGTTGTATCCAAGTTCTCGCGAACTGGCACCGAAAGTGAGGGTGTTCATCGATTGGCTTGTCAACCGGTTCGGCAATAAACCCTACTGGGATAAAGGGCTAGAAAACATCCTCGATCACCGTCGATGACACGTGATTATTGTCCGCTTCCGACACGCGCGCGAACACTAGGTCATAGCGGATCGACGCGGCTTTCCGCTTGAAAGGCATGATTTGACGTATTATTGACGGTCAGAAAACCTGATACTAAAATTAAAAATGGCCCGGCGATCCAGCTGCAGCAACTGTAGCCGTGATAGCCTAATCGACCACACCCTTGGAAACACCCAGTTCAGTCGCTATCGGCGTCAGCAGAGTAATGGGCAAAAATTCCGCAGTGACCAGACAGAATGCTCCAAATGCGAGCGATAACACGGATAGCCACGAAGCGGGTGGCTCGTCAAACTGATCATTGCGCTCTTTTGAATTCGCTACCTCAGACAAGGGATTTCCTTCGGATTAAGGCAGACTCGACTCAGCGTGGTCGTTTTCGGCCACACCAACCCGCGACCATCCAACGGCGTCTTGCAACCGTATCTGTCAAAGCCCGCGTTGAGCCGTTGATTGGTTGGTGAGGTGTGGAAATCGATTGGGTCGTCGAAGCGAATGTTGCATTTCGCTCCGGCATCTTTCAGGACGTAAAACCACCATCGGCCCGAATGTCGGCACCCGTTACAAAGGAGGCTTCCGGGCTTGCAAGGAATGCGACAACGCTCGCAATTTCGTGAGGCTTTCCATAGCGGCCCGCCGCGATACGCGAGATTTGCATAGCGGCAAACTCGCCATCAACAGGGTTCATGTCAGTGTCGGTTGGGCCCGGATGCACTGTGTTGACTGTGATGCCGCGTGGCCCGAGGTCATGAGCCAAGCTCCGGTTGAAGCCGGCGACTGCCCCCTTGGTGAGGCCGTATGCTGACAGCCCAGGAACCCCGGCATATTTCGTGATCGAACTGCCGATCTGTATGATCCGGCCGCCATCCTTCATATGGCGTACGGCTTCCTGCGTGGCAACGAAAACGCCTGTTACGTTGACTGCGAGCATTGCCTGATAGTCATCGAATGCGATTTCGTCGATCGGACCGGCAAAGGCAATACCGGCATTATTCACCAGAATGTCCAGGCCGCCGAACTTATCGACCGTCGCGGCGACGGCGGCGCGTATCGCATCCGGATTAGCGGCATCAGCCGCGATGGCCAGCGCGCGCGCGCCTGCCTGTTCGATTGCGACAGCGACTTCCTCGGCCTTCGCAGGCGATCCGCGATAGGTGAAGGCGACCTGGGCGCCATCCGCTGCCAGACGCTGGACGATCGATGCGCCGATAGACCTCGAGCCACCGGTAACAAGTGCGGTCTTGCCGCTCAGCGGGAGGGATCGGGTAGAAGTTACTTCAGTCATTCTTCACTCCATTTTCGTGCTTAGTGCTTCTGTGGAGTAATATTTGCGCATTCCTTCCCTAAGCTATTAGCGACATATCATTTGGATCATATTCAAGCATCTATTGAGTATAGAAGGATTTGATGCGGTCCCGATGCGCGGTTTTCGGAGAATATGACGAGGAAGTGTGGACGCTATTGGAGACTGCCTGCAAATCGGGCGCTAAGACGCTCACTACGGAAATATTCAGTATAGAAGTCGATGAAAGCGCGGGTTTTCAGCGGTTGGAGTACGCGGCCTGAATAGTACAGCGAGATAGATCCGGCATCGGCATACCACTTTGGAAGGATTCGTTCGAGCGCACCACTTTCCATAATGCGGCAGCACATCGGGTACGGCCAACAATGCAATGCCCAACCCCGCAATTGCCGCCTGCGCCATGGGCGCGGCGTCGCTCATCACTATCGTTTCGTTGAGCAGCGCGCGCTCTTCGCGCCCTTGGGCGTCGCGCATTAGCCATTGCCTGATCCGGCCCGAATTCGAGGATCGCATCAAGATCCCGGCATGATCGGCAAGATCGGCGGGGCTGGCCGGCCGGCGACGTCCAGCAAAATAGCCGGGCGATGCGACTGCGATAACGTGTACGGGTGCGAGCGTCGTGGAAACGATGCCTGGATTGAGTTCGAAACCACCGCCGATCGCGGCGTCGAAGCCCTCGGCGATAAGATCGACCTTGCGGCTGTCGAAATGCCAGTCAGGTCTGATGCCCGGATAACGGGCCAGAAAGTCGGGCAGTGCGGGAAGAACGTATCCCATAGCGAACGTTAAACTCATGCTGAGCTTCAAAACGCCGACAGGCTCACCCTTCGTTTGTGATGCCCCGTCGATTGCCCCCTGAAGGTGGTTGAGGCTGTCGCCGATGCTTGCCAGAAAGGACTCTCCCGCCTCGGTCAAGGTCAATTTCCGCGTCGAGCGGTGAAACAGCCGTATGCCGAGGTTCCGTTCCAGCATCGCAACGTTCCGGCTGACTGCGGCCGGTGTGATCGAAAGACGCCGAGCAGCCCCGGAAAAGCTGCTCGCTTCCGCGCTTCGGACGAACGCCTCAAGGTTTGCAAGGGTTTCCATAATCATCAGCCTTCAAGCATTGATTGAAACTAAAACAATCCATCTATGACTTATGTTGCGTGTATTTGCCAGTCATATTCGGGTCAACAGCAACACCGGGTTTCTGCGACACCAGCGGCATCAGGCCAAGGATGGAGCAGAAGGACCGGCCGCCGCCAAAACAACCGCTAACTGACTTGGAAGCACTGGATCATGACCGTTGGAATCATCGGAGCCGGCAACATAGGAGCCGCATTTGCCATGGCGCTCGGCAAGGCAGGAATCGAAGCCGTGATCGCAAACAGCCGTGGACCGGAAAGCCTCACGACGCTTGTTTCGAAGCTCGGCAGCACGATCCGGGCTGGAAGCCTGCAAGAGGCCGCAGCGCAAGACATCGTTCTTGTGGCAGTCCCGTGGTCAAAGATACCTGGCGCGCTCGCCGGTTTGAACTTCGACGACAGGATCGTAATCGACGCCAACAACTCCATTGAAGCGCCGCTCTACCGACCTGCGGACCTTGGCGGCCGCACCTCCACGGATATTTTCACCGCCCTTGTGCCAGGCGCGCGCGTCGTAAAGGCGTTCAACCATCTAACGCCCGAACAGTTGTCGGGCGACCCCCAGTCGGAAGGCGGCAGGCGAGTCCTGTTATATTCCGGCGACGACACTAGGGCCAAAGCGGAGGTCGCCGCCATCATCGACCGCATCGGCTTCTTCGGGATCGATCTCGGCTCCCTATCGATCGGCGGCCAATTGGTTCAGTTCCCCGGCGCGGTCCGTTGCCTGCTCTCAACCTCGTCAAGTTTGACTGAACATCGCTGCGCTCCATCCGTCTGCAATCGGAAGCGCCGCAAGCCATCTGAAACCGGGAGACGATATCGTGTCAAAATTCATTCAAATGCAGTCAACCGGCGGCCCCTCCGTCCTGCAAATCATCGAGAAAGACCTGCGCGCGCCACGAGCCGGCGAGGTCAGGCTCATTCAGGACGCGATCGGCCTCAACTTTGTCGATACGATGATACGAAAGGGCCAGTATCCGATGGCGTTGCCGGCGGTTCCCGGTTTCGAAGCAGCCGGGACGATCACCAAGGTCGGATCCGGCGTCGAGGGGCTGTCGGTCGGCGACCGAGTGGCTTACTTCTTTTCGGAAGGTGCATATGCCACCGAGAGGATCATTCCGACCGCGCCGCTCATCCGCCTGCCCGCCGATATCTCGAACGAGACTGCGGCGACCTTCCTGGCGAAGGGTGGGACGGCCTGGATGGGGATGCGTGGTCTCCACGATCTCAAGTCCGCCGACACGGTGCTGGTCCTTGGGGCATCGGGAAGCGTGGGCGCCATCCTGTCTCGCTGGGCAAAGTCGCTGGGCGCAATCGTGATCGGCGTCGCCGGATCGCCGGACAAGTTTGACAAGGTCGCGGCCGGTGCCACGCATGCTTTCCGCGCTGGCGAGCCGGACATCGCCGCCAAGATCCGTGCGATCGCACCTGACGGTGTCGACGTCGTCTATGATTTGGTCGGCCGGGCGACCTTCCCGCTAGGCGTGTCAAGCGTCCGTGATGGTGGCGTGATTGCCGCGATTGGAGCGGCGTCGGGTCAGCCAGCGCCGGCCCCCGATCTTGTGCTACGGGAGATAGATGTCCGCAGCGGTGGTTCTCCTCAATACGTCCGGGGACCGGCAGTCGAGATCGCAACTTCTCAGCTCTGGGATGCGCTGCGCTCAGGCATTTTCAGTGATCTCGAAACCACACGCTATCCGTTCGATGAGATAGCCCGAGCGCATGACGACATGGACAACCGCCGCTTGAGGGGTCTGCCGGTCCTGATCGCGTAACCTGAAAATAATCGTACGGCGGCAGGCCGTACAGACGCCCACCGCAAGGCGGCCGGGCGAAACATTTCCCCTGTCGATAACGAAAGGAATGATCGATGAGTGAATTAGCAGGTAAACGTGCGCTTGTGACTGGTGCTTCCCGCGGCATTGGGGCCGCGATCGCGATCGCTCTGGCCGAAAAAGGCGCCGACGTTGCGATCACGTACGAACGCGCCGCTGATCGGGCAGCGCTAGTTGTCGCAACGATCGAAGGCAAAGGGCGCAAGGCGTTGGCTATCCAGGCTGATAGCATGGACCCCGAGGCGGTCAAGCGGTCGGTTGATCAAGCGGCGCAGGCATTGGGCGGCCTCGACATATTGGTGAACAATGCGGCTATCGCGATCTACAAGGATGTGGCGGATTTCACCGTCGCCGAGATCGACGCCCTTTTTGCTGTCAACGCTCGCTCCCCGGTCCTGGCATCGCAAGCCGCGATGCCGTATCTTGGCAAAGGTGGCCGGATCGTCACAATCGGCTCCGCAGGCGCAGAACGCATTGTCGGACCGTCGACGGTTTATTCAATGACCAAATCGGCACTTCAATCATTTACCCGCGGTCTGGCGCGAGAACTTGGCCCTCGTGACATCACTGTCAACCTCGTTCAGCCGGGATCAACCAACACGGAAATGAACCCGGCCGAGGGCGAGTTCGGAGATTTCCAGCGTGCCTTAATTCCGCTTGGCCGGTACGGCGAGCCGGAGGATATCGGGGCTGCAGTAGCATTCCTCGCATCTGGTGCGGCCCGACAAATCACCGGAACCATCCTGACCGTTGATGGCGGCACGCTGACCTAAACACACGCCAGCGGGTCCGTGACTTGTAACATGGGAGAGTGGGAGCTAACTAAATACCACCACCTACTAGCTCTCCACTCATTCCACTTTGCACCATAATCAAATAGCCTGCTAGAACGTCGTCTAGGTCGCGTGTCTTATAGGACCGGCCCGGCCCGTCGCGCGGGGCATCGCGTGCTCGTTGATGATTTTACGAGGGAGGTTCAGCAAAGCTTCTCCAGCGGAAAGCCAATCTATCTCGATCCGCCACCACTCGGCGGAGTGACGTAGTGTGGTGAAAGCAGTTTTAGTCACGACTAACCCATACTCAAATGTCCGCCATCTCAACCTTGGATGCCGTAAGCTGCCAGCCCGCTTGCGGCACCATCTTGTCGTTGATGGCATTGTTCAGTTGCCACGACGGTGGGTAATTAATGCGTATCCATGCCTCATTGGAATTCTCACTTCAGATGCACGCCTTGAACTGATACGAACCTTCGGTCCGTGCATTTCTGCGTGATTTATCAAAGGCATTTCCACGTTGCCCTTTCGCTAAGCCATAAAAACTAAACAGACAGTTTGTCTGATGGCGATGGGCAACGGATCTTGGGTGCTACCTCAATAAAGCTTTTGAGAAACGCGCTCGGCCATAAAATCAATGAAGGCTCGAACTTTAGGCGCTCTCGCCGACATAGGGGGCCAGACAAGCGAAACGCTGCCACGTTCGTCCGTGTAATCTGTGAGAACGGCTTGGAGACGCCCCGCCGCAATATCATCGCTTACGAGATAGCTTGGCGCCTGAATGATCCCCAATCCACCAAGTGCCGCGGATGCAAGTGCCTCGCCGTCGTTCAGAACGACACAGGGCTTGATTGGCACCGCTTGGTGTGAATTCTTGAACGCCCAAACCTCCTGCCGACCGGTGGTGGGGAAACGATAATAAACACAACAATGATCATGGAGATCTGCTGGACTTTGCGGAATGCCGCGGCGGGCAAGATATTCGGGTGAGGCGCACGTTATGAATGTGTGTGGTCCGATTCTTCGCGCGCGTAAGATCGAGTCGTCTAGCTCACCAAGTCGCAGCACCACGTCATATCCACCCTCGATAATATCGACCTTCACATCATCAAGGCTGATATCGGTCGTCACCTCTGGGAAGAGGGTCCGAAAATCGAGGAGCGCCGGCATGATAATCTTGCGTCCTAAGACTGTGGGCACGCTCACCTTGAGGCGACCTCGGGGTGCCTTTTGGACCAGATGAAGCTCTTGCTCAGCATCTTGCAGTTCTTTCAAGATGCGCGCGACGTATCGGTATAGAATGTCCCCTTCGCCGGTCGCGGCTAGTGATCTGGTCGTACGGTTTAACAACCGCAAACCTAGGCGCGCTTCAAGTCGCTCCACCGCCTTTCCCACGGCCGATGCGGATAGGCCAAGCTTCCTTCCCGCCGCCGCGAAACTTCCGGTTTCGACGGCGACTGAAAACGCGACAAGGCCGCTGAGGGAATCTATTGAGACGATTGACGACATTATGTCCGGTATGATGCGACGAGTACCCCCATTCCGTCAATTGCTGAGATTCTCCAATATGCAAGCGCTGGCGCAAATCGCCGCCAGAGTGTCGAGCAAAGCTTTGGGAAGAGATAATCATGTCATTCACTCACGCACATATCCTCCATCGTTGTTCATTCAACGCGACGGATAATGGATCAAGCAAGCAATGACCCCGTGCGGCAGGTGATACTCGAACGCTTGAAAACGACCGTGATGGTTTGGCTCGCCGTCTACCCGATCGTCCTTCTGATTATTTGGCTTGTGGGCGACCGTACGCAAAACTGGCCACTGCCACTGCGTGTATTGGCCGCAACGCTCATGATCGTGCCGATTGTCACCAACGTTAGCCAGCCCGCACTGAGGACAATTGTCGCGAAAATCGAAAAGGCAATTGTGCGGTGGCAATCGAGACGCCGGCTCTAATCTCGTCCTTCTTGGACGATCACGCAAACGTTTGAGGATCCAGAGATATGATAATGACTCCCGACGGCGCAACGAGCCGCAAAGCCTTCAATTGGATCAACGGATCCCAGTGCCAAGAAGGTCAGTTGCAACAGTCAATCGACCCAGCGACCTATAACGTAATCGGCCATTACCCCGACTATGGTCTGGAGGCAGCGAAATTTGCGGTGGCAGCAGCCTCTAAGGCATTTCGTGAAACCATGTGGGCCCACGATCACGAATTACGGGCGCGCGTGCTCGATCAACTAGCCTGCGCCTTTGAACGAAACCGCGACAGACTGCTTGAAATTCTGTCGTTGGAGAATGGCAAGGTGAAGGCAGAAGCCGCGTTCGAATTGGACATGGTTGCGAGCAAACTTCGCTACTCGGCAGCGACTGCGCTGGTCGAAGGTGGACGGGCACTGACACCCAAGCCGGGGAGCATCTCCCTGATCCTTCGGCAACCGATGGGGGTCGCGGCAGTCATCGCCCCTTGGAACTCTCCGGTTATTCTGACGATCCGCTCGCTGGCTCCAGCGCTGGCTGCTGGTTGCACCACCGTCATCAAACTCCCGGCGCAAGTCGCACAGACGGCAAGCGTCATGGCCGAGATTATGGCCGAAGCAGAAGACCTGCCGAATGGCGTGATCAATCTGTTTTTTGAGAGCGGGCCTGAGGGTTCTGCCTATCTCGTAGACTCGCCGGAGGTTCCGGTCGTTAGTTTCACCGGATCAACCCGTACGGGACGAGCCATTAGCAGCACCGGCGCAAAGTATCTCAAGCGCTTCGGAATGGAGCTCGGCGGCAAAACGCCGATGATCGTCTTTGACGATGCAGACCTTGATGCCGCCTTGCCGGTTCTGGAAAAGGCGTTGACGGTCTTTAGCGGCCAATTCTGCATGACGGGCTCCCGCTTGCTCGTGGAGAATGGCAAATACGAGGCCGTTCGCGACGGCTTGGCTGAGCGGTTGCGCAACGTCAAAGTCGGCCCCGCCGCCGACCCCTCCAGCGACATGGGGCCTTTGATCGACCGCGCTAACGTCGAGCGGGTTGATGGTGTTGTCGAGGCAGCTATCGCAGCCGGGGCGAAGGTGGTCGAGCGTGGCGGTCCCATCAAAGAGGGTTTGCTCGCAAGCGGAGCGTTCTTCCGCCCCGCCCTTCTGGAAGTCTCCGACAATAGTCTCCCTATCATACAGGAGGAGACTTTTGGTCCGGTGCTGACGATCCAGAGATTTTACGATGAGGCGGACGCGATTCGACTCGCCAATGATAACGAGTACGGCCTCGCGGCTAGCATCTGGACGCGCGATGTAGACCGATCATTGCGTGTCGCACAAGCGCTTGAAGTCGGCTCAGTGTGGATAAACGACTGGGCGAAAGTTTACGACGGGACCGAGGAAGGCGGCTTTAAGCAGTCCGGTCTTGGCCGCTTGAACGGCCTTGCTGCGCTCGACGATTTCATCGAACACAAGCACATCGCGCTGAACCCGGGCTTAAAGCAACGCTGACACCTAAATTTCTTAATGACCCGCAACGAGGAGACCATCAATGTCCACCAATGCACACGTTCTTTCCCAGAAGCATTCCACAGTCGCGCCTGCGTCGACAAACTCACCTCTGGCAATCCTGCAGTCGATCTTGTCGAACCCGACTGACCTAGATTTCGTCAAACAATTCACGACGGACGATTTCATTTACGTTTCGCTGAACTATGAGCACCCGGAGCTGAAGAGGATCATGCCCTGGGCCGGTACCAACGAAGGTACAGAAGGGCTAGTTCAGACTTTTATCGATGTCGGCCGTTACTGGACGACAGACAACTTCGAAATCCAGGACAGTTTCGAAAATAAGGACGGCGCAGCGATCTTCGGCACGTTCACCTACACGTCAAATGTGTTGGGTAAAAAGGTGACGTCGCCTTTCTCGGTTCTGGCACGCGGTGAAAACGGCAAACTGTCTTATGTGCAGTTTATGGAAGATACTTTCGCAACTGTCCGCAGTTTCAGATATAGCGGCGAGTATTCCATCAAAGCGAACCCGGACGGGTCCGAAATTACCGTCTGAGGAATATGGCCCTCGTACTCAAGGTGGCAGGTCGGAGTTTCCGAGCTGCGATGACTTCCGTGCCCGCCACCCCGTCACTCCACTTTGACGCGGTAGCGTTCCGGCCAATACCACTGATCAATAACTAGCGGTCAGACCAAGCTTTCGGTTTCGGCCGCCTTTTGGGCTTCTTCAATGGAAAGTCGAACCGCTCGCTTCATGGCATCCTTCTCGCCGAATATCGCAACAAAAGCTGTGGCACCTTCCAATCGGGCTAACGTGTCGGTTGCGATGTCTCGAGCCACATCAACAGGCATGACGCGGGACAAGATGCTCGACAGATGATCGCGGTGCGCTTGGAAAAAGGCTCGAACAGCATCCTTCGCAATCGGGGTATCGTCACTTGTGCCGTAAGCCAGATGCAGGCCTACGCATCGCCCGCGATCAATGAGAGTGGCTGCAATTAGTTCTATGACCTCGATGAATTCTACGTCCCATTGCCGGGAGCCGAGGTCTCTTTGACCGAATGTCTCTTGCAAGGTGAGATCGAGGACCGCCGGAACGAGAGCTTCTTTGTTGGGAAAGCGGACGTATAGCGATGATTTCTTCAGGCCCACGGCATCCGCGAGGTCGTTCATCGACGCCCCGGAATACCCTTTCGATCGAAACAATTCCCTCGCAGTTGATACGATCGTTTCTCTCAAGACTTTCATACGTTTTCTCCGAGCCGAGTTCTACGACACTTGATACAACAACCTTAAAGGGTTGACAACCGACCGTTCGGTCGTATTTTACATCCATCCGTTACTGTTGGTTTGCCGAGACCTTTGAGAAGGAGTTCCAAAATGGTCGTGAGCTACAAAACGCAAAAGGTTAAAGACATCGAGGTTTTCTACAGAGAGGCTGGTTCGAAGGAAGCGCCGGTCCTTCTTCTCCTTCACGGCTTTCCGTCATCCAGCCACATGTTCCGTGATCTGATCCCGCTGTTGGCAGATCGGTACCGGGTCATCGCACCAGATCTTCCCGGGTTTGGTCGAACGATCTCTCCTCCACGTGGGGAGTTTGCTTACACATTCGATAACCTCGCCGCCATCATGACAGGCTTTACAGAGGCGCTCGGCCTCAGCCGCTATGCACTTTACGTGTTCGACTACGGCGCACCGGTGGGCTTCAGGATGGCGACGGCCAATCCGGAGCGGATCACTGCCATAATCAGCCAGAATGGTAACGCCTACATCGACGGGTTCAGTGAAGAATGGATCGCTTGGGAGACCTATTGGCGGGACCCCTCCGCCGAAAACAGAGAGGCATGTCGAGCGTCCCTGTCTCCTGAGGTGATCGAGAATTGGCAATACCGCACCGGGACATCAAAGGAGCGACTTTCGCCCGATGGCTACCAGCTTGATATCGCGTTCATGTCGCGGCCGGGTGCGGAAGATATTCAGCTCGATCTTATCCTCGACTACAGAACAAACATCGACCGGTATGAAGAGTTTCAGGCATATTTCCGGGATCATCAACCACCGTTCCTGGCGGTCTGGGGCAGACATGATCCAGCATTCGTACCGGCGGGTGCCGAGGCCTACAAGCGTGACCTGCCCGCCGCAGAGGTCCATCTGCTCGATACGGGGCATTTTGCCTTGGAAACACACGCGAATGAGATTGCTCAGTTCATCCGGAGCTTCCTGATCAGACATGTCTGAGCTCGATACGACAGTCTCGCGGTCAAGTTGAGCTTCAGGGTCATAGAAAAGGAGACAATGATGAAGCTACGCGGGAGACAGGTACAGGTTTAATTAGCCAGTCCCAGCGTTCCAGCTCACGCGACAGAGTTTTGCGCGTCGCGCCCCTACCGCATGCCAGCAGGCTCCACAAAATATTGTTCGCTAGTTCGGTTCGCAGCTTCGGTATTTCGCAAATGGTCTGGAACACATCAACTTATCTAGGAGAAAGGAACAGAAATATGATCAATCTCAAAGGCAAACGTGCATTGGTAACCGGCGGGTCGCGAGGAATTGGTGCTGCGATTGCATTGGCGTTGGCGGAAAACGGCGCGGATGTTGCGTTCACCTACCAACGCTCCGCCGAAAAGGCTTCAAAGGTAGCGGAAGCGATCGAAAAGTTGGGACGCCGTGTGGCTGCGATCCAGGCCGACAGTGCCGACCCAGAGGCAATTGCTAGCTCAGTAAGCGAGGCCCTCTCCGTTTTGGGCGGGCTGGACATCCTTGTGAACAGCGCCGCGATTGGCCACAATGGAATGGTCGCGGACCTTGATCTCTCAGCGTATCAGACGTTGATGGATGTCAACGTACGGGCTCCGGTCCTGTTCGCGAAAGCCGTCATCCCGCATCTCGGCAAAGGCGGTCGCATCGTCACAATCGGCTCGGCTCTGGGTGAGCGGGTACCGTTTCCCGGCATTACACCATACGCAATGTCCAAGGCAGCACTCACATCCTTCACACGCGGTCTTTCGCGTGAACTTGGTCCGAGTGGCATCACGGTCAATCTCGTGCAACCCGGAGCAACCGACACGGAGAGCAACCCGGCGGATGGACCAGCTGCAGACTTGCAGAAGAGCTTGACGTCCTTGGGGCGCTACGGCGAACCGCGCGAAATCGCGAACGCTGTCGTATTTCTCGCAAGTCCAGCTGCGAGTGTCATCACGGGCGCCATTCTTACCGCGGACGGCGGTGCGATCGCCTGATTTTCTCGTACCGAATAGGAGAATGGTACCCACCGTTGATCGGCTGTGCATGCCGGCCATTGATCACTTCGGTGGGCGCCTTCTCCATGTTTCTACTTTTGACAATAGGAGAACTTGATGGCCAAGCCTGAACTTTTCGTCACACCCGGATACGGGCAGAAATTCCACGAGCTTTTGCACTTTTCACAAGCGCTCAAGATCGGTGATCGCGTCGAGATATCCGGCCAAGGCGGATGGAACGATGAACTCGAAATCCCCGATTCGATCGTGAGCGAGATCGAGCGAGCGTTTGAGAATGTCCAGCGAACCTTGGCCGCGGCTGGGGCGGAGTGGAGGGATGTCGTCCACGTTAATTCTTACCACGTTGGAGGCTTTCCGCCGATTGTGAACGACACAATTGCCGGTCTCTTCCGTAGGTACATGCCCGATCGCGCTCCGATTTGGACGCAAACCGGTGTAGAAGCCCTTGGGCTCCCTGCCATGCGAATTGAGATTCGTGTCACTGCCATCCTGGAATGACACCCTGCCACGGCCGCATTAGTGCACAATGACTAGTCGCGCTGAGCAATGGGCGAACCATGGCTGCAGCCAGCTGATCGCACACCGCGATCAGAACCTCAGCCTTCCACCAACGAGAACGTGATGAAGACCCACAGCTGCCCCATTCCCACACCCCAAGAGCGCTCCTTCCTAGATATCCAGCAAGCAGCCGAACAGAAGATGCTTGAGAAGGTGGCTCGCGCCATCTCCGATGCAGCAATCGAAGTTGCAGCGAGCGTCCGGGACGCCGGTTTGAGCTTCGAACCGACCAGTGAAGGCTATTTTACGTTTGCGGTTCAACAGGCAACGTTCGTGCGCCTTTGCGGAGGCAATCCGGATACGCTACGGGGAGGAAACCCGGAGGTTGGCGATCATGTCGTTCAGAACTGTCGCAACATCATCGACACCTATTGGAAGACCCAGTCTGCGCACACCACGACGCCCTGACAAACTCCTTCACCTGTCGCAAGCAATCGGTAACAGCAATAAACGAGGTCCATCATGAAATGGGAATACCTGACAGTCGACAAAACGCTCGATAATCATCAGATGAACGAACTCGGTGACGCTGGGTGGGAATTGGTTGCGGTCGTTTCCCCAGCGCACTTCGTCTTTCATTATTATTTCAAAAGAAAAGCTCAGCCGCTGTAGCAGCTCTCAAACGACTGGGAGGCTTCAGGCGTCTGGCCCTTTAGCAACCCAAATGGTGCCCGGTAGTACGGGAGACGACCACGATCCGGCCCCTCAAGCGTTGCGCAACCCTTACCAGTCAGCTTCAGCAGAGTGGCTGAGCGCTACAAGTTGGGGTCGGTGAATAACAGTGGGCCCGCCGTTACGGAAAAGGAGAAACAGATGAAAGCTGCAGTATATGACAACCCTGGTATTCCAGCCGTTCTCGAGTATGTCGATATGCCGGATCCAGCCTGTGGGCCGGGTGATGTGCTCATTGCCGTCGAGAGTATCTCCATTGAGGGAGGCGACCTAGTCAATCGCCGTTCGACGAAACAGCAATCCCGGTGGATTGTCGGTTACGCCGCCGCGGGAACGATTGTTGCCGTCGGCGAAAACGTGAAGCACCGAACCGTCGGACAGCAGGTGGCGGCTTTCGACATGCAGGGATCCCATGCCGAACTCTGGGCGGTGCCGGAAACCCGCACATGGCTGGTCCCCGACGGCTTGAGCATGGCCGAGGGCGCGGTACTGCCGATCTCATTCGGTACGGCCTATCACTGCGTAAGCACCAAGGGACAGTTACAGGCTGAAGAGACGGTGCTGATCCATGGGGCAGCAGGTGGTGTCGGACTTGCTGCAGTTCAGCTGGCACGTCAGGCTGGGGCGCAGGTAATCGCCGTTGCCAGTGGCAATGACAGGCAGGCGCGCCTGCGCGCGCTCGGTGCGACACATCTCATCGACCGCCACAACCAGGATGTGGTCGAAGAGGTTCGGCGGCTGACGGGTTGCAAGGGTGCAGATCTCGTCATCGATCCGGTCGGCTCGACCTTGCAGGGTTCGCTGTCGGCGCTCGCCCCCGAAGGACGCTTGGTTTTCGTCGGCAATGCAGGCGGAGGCGGTCTAGCCGTCGAACTATGGCAACCGATGCAGAATAACCAAACGCTACACGGCGTGTTCATGGGAGCCCTGTTCGAAAGGCCCGCGGTACACGAAACGGTCGACGCCCTCCTGAAATCCGCGACCGACCGGCGCTTGGAGGTCGTTATTGATCGGACGTTCTCACTCAAGGATGCAGCCTCCGCGCATGAGCACGCAGAGACGGCAAAGCCTCTGGGGCGGGTCGTAATGAAGGTCTGAACTCCTGAGTATGAGAAATTCAAGATCGACAGGTAGTCCAACATCATTCAAAAACGGAAACATTGAAGTTGCCGGCAATGTACATCTGCCTCCCGGGTGTTCGATGGCAGCCTGTCGTATCCGGCGATTGTTCTGGCGACGCCCGGAAGCAGCGTGAAGGAACAGATCGGTGCGATATATGCGGAAAAGTTGGCGAAGAAAGGTTTTATAGCTCTTGCCTTCGATCCGTCCCATCAGGGCGAAAGGGGTGGCGAACCACGGGACCTTGAGGCCCCGCTGCCCGTATCGAAGATCTTCGTTGCGCGATCGATTATTTAACAACGTTGGCTTACGTGGATGCTGATCGCATTGGTCTTCTTGGCATCTGCGCCGGTGGAGGCTACGCGATCAGCGCTGCCTTGTCAGAATGCGGGTTCAGAGCGGTTGGAACGGTCGTTGCCAACGACATCGGCGAAGCGCTTCGCCGCCTGCTGCCAGACCATCGCCAAACGCTGGTGGACGTGGCGAACCAGCGGACCGGCCGAAGCGCTTGGTGGCGAGCAGCGTCGGGATCCTTGGATCCCTGATAGTCTGAAGGAGGCCGAAAATGTGGGCATAACGGACCCGGATGTGCTCGAAGCCATCAGGTTTTACCGGGAGTCCCAGTATCGCCACCCGAATTCCACGAACCGCCTGCTATTCGTCAGCTATGGCTCCATACTGAGTTTCGACGCTTCTAGCCTTGTCCCGGAACTATCGACCCAACCTCTGCAGGTCATTGTTGGAGGTCGGCGGGGGACCACTGGTCAGTACGAGTCAGGCCAACGTCTGTTTGACCTTTCGCCTTCCAGCGAGAAAGATTTCATGGTCGTGGAAGGTGCCGGTCACTACGACATGTACTACAAGCCGGAGTACGTGGGTAAAGCGATTGATCGGCTGGCCGCATTTTACGCGCGCTACTTGAACCCTAATCTGCCCGATATATCGCTGCACTAATTCGTCTAGAGGTGTCAGTTCGTTGCCCAACGTTCGAGTCATTTTTCAAGTTGCGGAGAAGGAGTATAGCGGTCAGTCCCTTTCCGCTTGCTGGTCACACGCACAGGAGTATCGCTTATCGAAAATCTTCATTACCAGATGATCAGGTGGGTCGGACACCGCATCCGCATCACCGTTCTTGACCTGTCGCGTGACAATCTTCTTTCGCGCTAAGGTTCTTAGCCGGACAGTCTTACTGTCTTTAAAGGATAACACCTAGGATGCTTTAGACGGCAGCTAAGCGATCTTTTCTTGAAGAACTGCCTCCTGCCTCAGCGTGCTTCTACATGCCCCCGTATCGACTGGGAGCCCGCTGAGTTCCTGCAGTTTCTCCCCCCACTCGCACATACTGACAAGTACCGGAGCCAGTGATTGCCCCAACTGGGTGAGCTCATATTCCACCTTTGGTGGCACCTCGGGGTAAATGATCCGGCTGATGATGCCATCGGCCTCCAATTCTCTGAGTTGAAGCGTGATCATTCTTGGCGTTGCCGCCGGTGTAAGGCGGCAAATAGCATTGAAGCGCAATTTGCCGTCGAGCAGATGGAAGAGGATCACCGGTTTCCACACTCCGCCGATGACAGAGATTGTCGCTTCCACAGCGCAGCCGGTACGATGAGCCGTCCGGCGTTTGCGTTTTAAAGGGGTACTATCATTCATGATACTACATGCTCTATTTGTACGTACTTCACCAACAGTCATCATATCCTTATTTGGGTTGCATGGAAAGAAGGGGCGCTACCTGATGCGCCGCGTTTCCAGCCACGCATCAAAAGTAGGGAACCAATTTCAATGTCTACCGAACAAATGCCGCTAATCGCGGTTGTTGGCGCCACCAGCAAGCAGGGTCGGAGTGTCGCCACTGCCCTGCTCAAGAGCAAACAGTATCGGGTGCGGGCGCTCACCCGCAATCGTTACTCTGTCGGGGCCCGCAGCTTGGCGGATCTCGGCGCCGAAGTCGTAGTCGCGCCGCTTGGCCTCGGCCACGAGGAGGACCTTGTGACGGCCTTCAGGGGCGCCGACGGCGCGTATCTTATGACGCCGCAGCTCCTGCCGCAGGATAATGCCGAGTTCGTGCTCGGCAAACAGCTGGCAGATGCAGCGGTCGAGGCCGGCGTCGGTCACATCGTCTTCTCGACCCTCGAAAATGTCGACAAAATCTCCGGCGGCAGAAAGTTCACCCCGCACTTCACCGACAAGGCCCTTGTCGCCGACTACATTCGCACGCTGCCGATAACGCATTCGTTCGTATCGCTGGCCTTCTTCTACACTAACCTCCTGGAATATTATGTACCTCAGATGGACGGCGACACGCTTCTCATGCCGATCTACCTGCCGGAGGATTTCCGTGCACCCTTCGTCGATCCGGTCACTGCGACCGGCCCGGCAGTGCTTTCCGTGCTCTCCGACCCTCACACCTTCAAGGGCAAGACGATCCCGATCGTCGGCGACATCCTGTCTCCTCGCGAGATGGTCGATACATTCCAGCGCGTCACCGGCGTCAAAGCCGAGTACCGCAGCGCTTTTGAGCGCGAAGAGCTTCTGAAATTCTTCCCGGGTTTCGCCGCCAATGAGCTGCTTGTCGACGAGTTGATCGGCATGGTCGAGTTTGCCGTCGAGTATGGCTACTTCGGTAAGGAACACGACCTGGAATGGAGCCGTCGCTTGAATCCGGAGACGCTCTCGTGGGAGCAGTTCCTGAAGTCGACTGGATGGCGCGGCGACAAAACACAGTTCGGTCTGTGAGCCTTCACACCGGCGTCAGCAGGCGTGGGACGATCGTCCCGTGGACGCCGACGCCGGACAGCACGGGTCAGGCCCTTGGCTGCATTCGAAGCCCGCGCGGCGCCCAATTTCCCCTCAGCCTCAACATTGGAAAAACAACCATGAGCACAGAAGACAACAAGCAAATCGTACGAGAATTCTGCGACCATTTCAGAACGTCGAACTTGGACGGATTGATTGATGCCATGACTGAGGACGCCACATGGTGGGTTAACGGCAAGCCGAACCTGTTTTCGTCCGCAGGAACGAAGACCAAAGCAGAGGCCGCATCCATGTTCCGTAACATGTTTTCGGCCTACACGACTGGTCTCGATATGAAAATCATCAACATGGTCGGCGAGGGTGACAGTGTCGCCGCAGAGGTTCGATCGCGAGCGACCACAAAGTTGGGCAAAATCTATGAGAACGAGTATTTCTTTCTCTTCAAGATCCGAGACGGAAAAATCGCGATCGTGAGGGAATATACTGACCTCATGTATGTGCAGGAGACATTTGGTTGATCTTTGGTTTTGTTGGGACGCCGATAGCGCCGCCTCAGAGCGGCAGGCGGGAGTGTCAAACGCCAACCTCTCCTTCTCGCCAACAATCGAAGGGGACTTAACAGCGTAGCGGCGTGCGGCGGGTTGCACATGGCCGCTTCTGATACAGAAGCACCTGAAAAGTTTTTCGCTGCCACCTCGCGAAACTCCGCGATCCATCCTGTCCAGTTTTGGGAATGCCGAAGCCTCGGTCTTGAATGGAATTGAACCGCAGACCCGCTAGTGCAGTCCTTAGCGACTGTAGTTAAGTCGGCCCTTTGATTTTCTGTTACAGCTAAACATTCGCAAGTTTTTGTTGAATCAGCAATCGTTCCTTTGCATCAATGAATTTTGCGGCGCGTTTGTGACAAACAAATTCATTGGGATCGTCTAGCTAGTTTCGCTCATCTGATAAATTCCGCGATGGAACAGCATCTGCGCGTCCCAGTATTCTACGAACGGATATCCCCTGTCGAGTTCTTTCTCGAGAACGCCAAGGGGCAACTTTTGCACAGACTCAGTGACGGAAGACGGTACCGCAGGCAGCATATTTTCCGTCGCCTTATCAACTCGTTTCCGTGTTTTACATACCGTACAGGCTCGAACAGAAAATTGCGTGTGCCATCTGTGTGAACACGCCGGGTCAGCAGCCTGTTCGCATTGGCAAGCCCCGAATGGTCGGGCGCGAGCCATGTTCCGCATTCCTTCAGCACGCTTTCGAGCACATTGCCCGCATTGCTCCACAGAACTTTTTCCGGGGCTTTGGTGACTGCTGCCAGACAAGCAATCAGCGGAGCCAAGTGTCCGTCAATAAGCCTCTTCAGGCTATCTGATACGTCACCGGCAGTTATGTCGCGCCCGCGACCTGAAAGGCGAAAGGCTTCCACCCGTCCATCGTCCGACAAGACAATAGCCGTATCAGACAGATCCACCGGCAGTTCATGCTGCGCCACGAGCAGGGCAGCAACCACGGGTGGCAGCAAAAGCGAGAAATGCCATTTGGACCATTGCGTGGCCACGGCGACAGTATCAGGTTTTGGATAAACGCTGGCGTATTGGCTAAGCAACGATTCCAGGAACTCCGGCGCGAGTATGCTTTTCCCGTCGACCATCGGACGCAAATCCCCTTCGCCGGCAAAGACGTGACGGAATTCGGCCAAAGGGCCTCGGAATATGCCGGACAGGTCGCTCAACGTCGGAGCACCAGCATGACGAAATAGACCCCTCCCAGACCGGTTGCCAGCAATCCGGCGGGAATCTGCCAGGGAAAAGCAATATGTCGGCCAAGCCAATCAGCGAAAACCATTATGATGGCACCGATCAGCCCTGCTGCATAAGTTTGTACAAGAGCCGACCGCATCCCGGACATGCGCGCCAGATGCGGAGCCATGAGACCGACAAAACTCAAGGAACCAACGATCAAGGTTGCCATTCCTGTCATGCAGGCCACTGCCGCACCAATGAGCATACGGCTCTTTTCGGGCGCCACACCTATTCCCATTGGCACAGCGGGTCCTAGGGGAAGAATTGCAAGCCACCGTGCAAAGAAAGGCAACACTGCAACGGCGACAAGACTGGCAATCAGCAGGATAGCTGCTTCTCCGCCCGTTACCGAGTAGGTTGAACCGGAAAGCCAGCTGAGGACGCGAAGCACCCTGGGATCCCCAAGAAACAGAAGGATGGCAAGGAAGGAAGATAATAATGTTGCAATTGCCACGCCGCCCAGCAGCATCGCTTCCTGTGACAATGCCGCCCGACTGTCGATGCGGAAAAATGCCATGAGGATGAGCCCGGCGCAAAGGGAGCAGAGCATCATCATTGCCGGCCTGCCAAGTTCAGGAAGAAAGAATGTCGCCCCCAGCAGAATAAGCGCAGCGCCCGACGATATTCCTAAAAGTTCCGGACTCGCCATATGGTTGCCGGTAAGCCGTTGCAGCAAGGTACCGGCGACCGCGAGCAGGAATCCTGCGCCGAGAGCAGCCATCACACGGGAAAGACGCCATGGCAAAAGTGCGGCAAAGTTATCTCCCATTGCCATCTGCCATCCATTGGCATCGTGACCAACCCATAGTGCAAGGACCAGAGAAGCCACAAGCAGAACAAGCAGCGCGGTCATTCTTCGCCCGGTGCTGCCCGCTCTGGTAAGTTTCGCAGTCCAGATATCGGCTGCCGCGGGCGGCATCGGGCGCAGTCTCTTCAATAGAAAGAATAGCAATGGCACGCCAAGCAGAGCAGTAACCGATCCGGCCGGAATCTCCATGCCACCGAAAGCGAGTTTTGCCCCCTGATCCGTGACACCAACTAATCCGGCAGAAATCAAAGGTGCCGAAACCAGCCGGTGACGGAGTTGGCGCGCCCCGGCCGTCCTTGCAATGGTGGCGCCTGCGAGCGCGATGAAGCTGATGGTTCCCACTGTACCGGCCACGGAGGCACACAGTGCTACCGCAACCGAAATGGCGGCAAAGCGCGTCATCGCCAGGGACAACCCCAGCCCGCGTGCACCCTCTTCCTCAAGCTCCAGCAGAGAAAGTGGTCTGCACAGAATGGCGCCTGCGAGCCCGAATGCCAGAACCATGGGCAGCAGGTCTGCAACGCTATCCCAACTGTTTTGCACGAGCGAGCCTGCGTCCCAAATATACAGAGCGTTGAGCTCTTCGAAATGCACAAGAATGAGGGCTGCGCCGATTGCTCCCAGCGAAAGCGAAAGCACAAGTCCGGACAAAATAATGGCAACCGGCGAAAATCCTTGGCGAGAAGCCAGCCACAGCACCGCCAGAACAGTAAGTCCGCCTCCGGCAAAGGCGACAGGAGCCCATCCCGCCTCCAGGGCTTGCGGCATCCAGAGCAGGCAGATCGCCAACCCCACCTTGGCGCCGGCATAGACGCCGAGCGTACCCGGCTCTGCAAGCCGGTTGCGCAAAACCTGCTGAAAGATGACGCCAGCCAATCCCAATGCCGCGCCGCAAAGCCATGCCATCACGAGACGAGGCAGGAGAGCATCGCGCGCGCTCAGTTGTGCCAGATTGAAAAGATCCTCTCCGAACAGCGCCGAAGTCCACTCATCCGATGGAATGAGAGCCTGAAGATTTGCAAAGAAGAAAAGCAGGGACAATCCCAGCAATGCCAGGCCAATAACGGGTGCTGCCCCGCCTCGCATGCTCCATCTAGCCGTCATGCGGAATGGCTTTCGCGAGTTGTTGTGCGAGACGTATTGCCGAATAGACACCGCCATTGGGATAGACCACGGGCATCGTCGTCACCCGTCCTGCCCGTACGGCAGGAAGCGCCTTCCAAAGTGAGGTACCCTGCAGCCGCTCCATTGCTATGCGCGTTTCCCTTCCGCGATCGAAATGGATGATGCGCGCGTCGGTATTTTCTGCCAGCCTGTCAATGCCCGCGGAAGTGACACCCGATGTATTGACGCGACCTTTCCAAGCGTTTTCCAGTCCAATCCGGCCAAGCACGTCCCCGATTAGGCCGTAGCCGCCGAAAAAAGCGACATTCCGCCCGTCTTCCGCAAAACGGCAAACATAGACAGGACGGCGTACGCGCATCGTCAATTGCTCCGCGGCTGTCTGCAGTTCCAGTTTGAGCCGGGCTGCCCAATGCAGCGCTGCTTCCTGGGTGCCGGTCAGGGTGGCAATCTGTTCCATAAGTTGTAGAGCCAATGCGACGCCCGGCAAATCCCGCGTTATCGAGGCGAGTGGTATCAGTGGTGCGATCCGTTTGAGCGGCTCCAAAGCGCCAGCCTGCCATTTTGCTGCCAAAATCGCATCGGGCCGGAGGCTCTGGAGCAGTTCGGCATTTGGCTCGGTTAGCGGCCCCAGATCCAGGATATCCGGAGAGAGTTCCGGTTCCACCACGAGGCGCCGGTAAAGTTGGCTATTGCCAACGGCAAGTGGACGTATGCCAAGCGTAAGCAAAAGTTCCGTCGGCAGAAGATCGAGGGATACGACGCGCTTGGCGGAAGACGCGGCCGCCGCTACATTTCCCGCCAAGCAACATGTGAATGCACCGCCGATAAAATACCGCCGCGTGATTCCGGTGTACCGGTTTACCATTTGTAGGACAGCGTTCCGGTAACTGACAGTGGTTCCCCATAGCGGCAGCCTGTGGTTCCAGCACAGGTATAGAACTTCTTGTCGAAGAGGTTGCGCGCATTCACCGTCAGGCTGAGCCCGTCATACTTTTGGTCGAGTGCACCGAAATCATAGCTGACCATGGCATCGGCCAGCAGATAACCCGGCACGGAAACCGGTTCGCCCAGAACGTCGATGCTATCGGTCACATTGGTCTTGCCAATATAGCGCAGGCCACCCCCAATCTTCAGCCCGGCGACCCCGAGCGAGTCGAGTTTATAGTCTGCCCAAATCGAAAATGTGTGCCGCGGAACCATATCCTGCTGCTGACCGACCTCGTAGTCGAGTGCACTGTCGAGAATTTTGGTGTCGGTATAGGCATAGGAAGCGATTATTCCCAGATCCTCGTACTCAGCGCGGGCCTCCAGTTCGACACCGCGTGAACGTACTTTGCCGACCTGATAAGAATCGCCGAACGCGTCAAAGCTCACCACGTTCTTCTGTGTCAGCTCATAGACTGCGGCGCTCAGCAGGATGTCCGTGCCGGGTGGCTGATAGCGTATCCCGGCTTCATATTGCAGGCCTTCGTCCGGCTTGAGATTTTCCCCGGTCAGTGAGTCAATGCCGATCTGTGGCGAGAATGACTGGCTGATCGAAACGTATGGAGCAATTCCGTTGTCAAATCGATAGACTAGTCCGGCACGACCGGAGAAGGCCGAATCCTTCTGCTCCGATTCGAGCCTCCTCTGGTAATTGGTAGAAGAACTGTCGCTCCAATCGTAACGTCCTCCAAGCAGCAATATCCAGTTCTCGTACTTTATCTGATCCTGGAAATAGATGCCCAGTTGATCGCTGACATTGTCGCTACCGCGATCGGTGCGGAAATTGAGGTCCGGGTAACCAGAATAGACCGGATCATCCACATCGAGCGGGACAAAGTCTGTCCCGCGATAGCGGTGGCTGTTATATCCGCGTCGATAATAGTCTACACCGAACAGTGCGGTATGCTCGGTGGCTCCCCAGTCGAAAGTTTGTTCAAGCGACGTATCGAGTGTAACGCCATAGGATTTCTCCTTCCGGTAGCTTGCCAGCCTGTCAAGGCTTCCATCCACTGTCGGGGACAAGTTACCCATCATGTAATGCCAATCCACATCGGAATGGAAATATCGTGCGTTCTGACGCAACTTGAGGCCACTGTCGAATTCATGCTCGAACAGATAGCCTAAAGTATAGAGGTCTGCTTTATAGAGATCGAAGTCAGGCTCCCCAAGGAAAAGATCGCGCGGTATTCGTCCCGAACTCACATCCCTGTAGTCGAGAGGCGTAGCGAACCGTGTGTTCACATGCTGATAACTGGACAATATCGTAAGTGACGTGGCAGCATCCGGTTGCCAGGTCAGCGCCGGCGCGATGTAAATCTTGTCGTCAGGCACGTCGTCGACCCAATTGTCCGCATCGCGCATGACACCGGTCAAGCGGTAGCGTAGCGTGTCTGCGGCATCGAGAGCATCGCTGAAGTCGAATGACATTTGCTTTTTCTGATAGCTGCCATATTCCAGATTGACCTCGTGCAAAGGTTCGGGTGTCGGGCGCTTGGAGACACCGTTGATAATGCCGCCCGGAGCAAGCTGTCCATACAGAACCGAAGATGCCCCCCGGAGTACCTCGACACGTTCAAGGCCATAGGGTTCCTGCCCTCCGTCATAAACATTGGATTGCAGTTTCATGCCGTCACGCAGCATACCGCTTGATCCGCCTGCAAGATTGAATCCGCGCAACATGACGTCATCAACCATACGGCTGAAGGCTTGCGACTGAACATTGACGCCGGGCGTGTAGACTAGAGCATCCGCCAGAGAAGCCGCCTTTTGGTCGGTGAGCAAATCCTTGGTCACGACGGTGACGGACTGCGGTGTCTCAATGATCGGTGCATCGGTTTTCGTGCCGGCTGACGCGCGCGTGGCGACATAGCCCTCTACCGGGCCCCAAGCACTTTCGCTCTGCCCCTTGATAACAATGGGGTCCAGCTGAATAGAGCCGTCGGCATTGATGCCTCCATCCGTGGGTTCGTTGGCAAGGATCGTAACAGTGTTGGCGCCAGTGAAGCTGTAATTCAGGTTCGAACCTGACAAAAGGCGTGACAGCGCCTGTTTTGTGCTCATCGTCCCATTGACTGCAGGAGATATTGCGCCCGACGCGACTGAAGTTCTGTAGGCAAGCTGAACGCCTGACTGGTCGGCAAGGTCACGCAGGGCCCGGTTCAGCCGCTGGCTGGGAATGTTGAATGTGCGGGCATCAGTCGCCTGTGCAACCGCCGGACTAATCGGCAAGGCAGCGAGTAGCGCCGTCAGGCCGATGGCCGTGCGCATCATCAGCGCCGCCGACCATCGGCGATGCCCGTGTCCTGTATTATCAATCATTCTCGAAACCCCGATCCTCATCATGCACAGCCTGTCGTAGGCGCATTTAAGGGAGTGGGTATTTTCTGCCTGGTCCCTTCACGTTGTAGACGCACGAGGGGGCGTTTTGCCTAAAGACAAAGTTTTATTTTTTTTCGTTTTCGAAAAGTTTTGCGTACTCAGGAAATCATTATCAGGAGACCCGGCACCCGCCGGGTAGAGAGTCCTTGCGTTCTGGCCAGGGCTTGCACCCCTGGCCAAACTTCTTTCGTAGAGAATATGGCACTGACGGGCACGCTAGTATCGACACCCGGCGCCACCACAATCCGCTCAGGCAGATAGCGTCCAAGCTCTGCAATCGCGCTGGAAAAGGGGCGTCCTTCAAAGATTATACGCCCCGTGCGCCAGGCAAGCATGGCAACAATATCAACGGGCATTGTTGTATAGGGCCGTTCGCCGCGGGAGTATTGCGTCTGCTCGTGGGCAGCAAGTTCGACGCCACCTGCTCCGGCTCCTCCACCGGAATCATGCGGTTCGGCTGGTCCCCTCACCAGTACACGCCCCTCCGATACGGCAACGACGGCCCTGCCCTCAAGGATCTGAACAAAAAAAGTCGTGCCGAGGGCGTCACTGTTACCGCCGAGAGCGGCCACCCGGAAAATGCCCGGTAAACCCGGGCGCACCCGAAATTCAGCTTCTCCCCTTAAAAGTTCGACAAGGCGTAGGTCGGTTTGGAAGTTGATGGCAATCGCGCTATCGGTGTTTAGCGCTGCGATTGTGCCGTCAGGCAGGCTGAAGTCGGCCTGCTCTCCGATACCCGTACTGAAATCCGCTTTTCGCCAAAGCTCCACACGCGGCATTACAATCGTGGCAGCCACCGCAGCAGCGGCTGCCCCACCACCAGCCAGAAAAACACGCCGCCTGATCCGCGTTGGCTTGGGCTGCTGAAAAACTACCGGCGCAGCGGAGGTAGTGTTGCCGAGGACCTGCAACTGCTGCCAGAATGCCCGTTCGCGTTCAAACGCCCGCTTATTTTGCGGTGAGCGAGCGAGCCACGTCTGGAAGCGGTCAAACTCTACATCGCTGACATTGCCGGACGTTAAACGTACGATCCAATCCCGCGCATCAAGCGAAATACGCCGATCAATATCAGAACCTTTCTCGTCTTCGTTCATATGCTCACGAATAATCGGTTTCGGGTGGACGTGCTCGTCTGAAGGTTTTTCTACCTTATAGACGTGGGAGCAGGGCGTTCACCTAAACAAGTTACGGAAAAAATCAGTCTGCCAATTCGTCGCGAAGCTCGGCTAGCCGTTCGAGCGCGCGGCGAATATGATAATAAACCGCTTCATCGGTGATGCCAAACATATCGGCAATCCGGCGATGCGGAATCCCGTCAATCCGGTTCATCAGGAAAATACGGCGCGTCTTTTCCGGCATTTTATCCAATGCGGCCTGTACTGTCCCGAGGTTTTGCCGACCAATTACAACGCGTTCCGGCGATATTTCATCAGTGGTTTCCCACAGCAGATCATGTATCTCGTTGTCAATCTGCGAACGCCGCTTTTCCTTGCGAAGATGTCCGATGATCGTGTTGTTGGCAACGCGCACGACATAGCCGGTCGGTGCTTCGATAGCTGTCCCGGATTGCGATTTTATAAGATTGAGCCAGGCGTCCTGGATTAGATCTTCAGCTGTGGCTGCGCATCGGGTACGTGCCCTTGCAATCGATTGGAGCCGGGGGCTAACCTTGACAAAAGTTCGGATAAGCTTGTCGAGATCAATTTTCTTCACGCGCGCCAACAAAAAAGATGAGACCAATATTCCATGCATTGCATGAGCAACGTCAACTTACAGAATCGAAAAATGCGTGCAAGAGCAATGATTTAGAGAGTTTCTAAGCTTAGGATAAATCTGGTGCCGTTTTATCATGTTTAGTGTTTGATTCTATTGTGCCATTGACGGCTATGACACATCCCTGGAAAGGCGTAGCTATTCCGACCAGGACATGATTTCGCGCACTTATGTTGTCAATCTGCAACATTTCGAAAACCATTGCGGAGCTTCCCATTCGGCGACTTAAAGGGGAAAGCCAAACACCCAAAAGAGTTGTTATAGACATGTCAATCATCGAACGCGGCTCGGTTGGGCCACGCATGGAGTTAACAGCCGCCAAAGATGGCGGCGTACGTTAATTACTAAGGCTCCGCTGGATTCGCCGGGTGTAGTGCAACCTGAATGCTGACGAACATCCTTCAGACATGAATCTCGATCTTGCTTTTCCTGATCTTATCTCCCAGCGGCCCGCCCGGGATCAAATCCGTCACGAGGATATCGACATCCTGCAGCGAGCCGAGTTTGACAAGTGCGCGTTTGCCGAATTTGCTGCTATCGACGGCCAGCAACGTTCGGTCCGATTGTGCCAGGGCGGCTGAAACGGCGGAGACCTCGCCATGGTCATCATCGCAGATATCGCCGTCATCATCGATGCCGCTTACCGATATGATTGCATAGTCGAACTTGAACTTGCGGATAAATTCGGCTGTGTCCTCGCGAAAAACCCCGCCATCCACAGGCCGCACGAAACCACCGGGAATGGCCAGCACAAAGTTTGAATTCTCGCTGAAGATGGTAGCGACCCTCAGACTATACGTTACCACGCGCAGATCGCACCGCTTGACGAGCGCATGGGCTATTGCCTCGCAGGTCGTGCCAGAATCAAGGAAGACGGCCGCGCCATCGGGAACGATGTCGGCGACCATTACGCCAATTCTCTCCTTTTCGGGTGCATTATCAACGCGTCTCTGACGATACGTCACAGGATCGACTGGCGTCGCTATGGCCGCTCCACCATGCAGCCGCCGCACCTTTCCCAATTGTTCGAGCGCCATGATATCGCGACGCGCCGTCTGCGTCGTCACGGAAAAAAGCCGCGTGATCTCGTCAATCGAAATGTAGTGGTTTCGTTCGATATAGCGCAGGAGAAAAGCCTGTCGATGTTCTTTCTGGCCCCCCTCACCGGCGGCGGCTTCCTCGATCGTCATGCCATTTCCTGTAATTTTCTGAATCTGCGCCCGACAGCTATTTGCTGCCTAATTTTTGTGAATGCAAGGTTCCGCCCATCAATGTTGTCAAAGTGACATATATGATCGGTAATGTTGCCAAAACAACATTAACTCTCAGCGCAGGGCCGCCTTATGTCGAAACAGCCAAAAAATACCCGGATGATGTCAGCTGCCAGAATCAGCGTTCTCGCCAGCGCTGTCATGGTACTGGAAGCAGGAACCGCACTGCCGGCGCTTGCCGCTGATGCAGGCGACAATACGCTCCGGATCATTTCTCTCAATACCTGGGGGGCAAGAAATCTGAACCCGACCGCCTGGGGACTCTTCGCCAATGGCAAATACGATGTAATCACGATCCAGGAATATAACGGTGCCTACGGAAGTGACCTTGTGGCCAAGCTTCCTTCCTATTTGTTGCATAGTAATGGCGACACCGGGCTGGCATCAACACTGCCGATGACGACCGGGCTGGCAGGCGTGCAGAAAACACCATTTATGAAAATTGACGCCGAGGGTGGACGGCCGGTGACGATCGTTGCCACCGAGCATCTGAATTATTGGGATGATCCGTTCGATCATCGCGTCAGGGAGGCGAAGGAACTCAATGACTGGGCCAGAAGCGAGGTCAACCCCATCCTCATGACGGGTGATTTCAACGCGGGCGATATTTCAGAACGCGGCCTCCTCGAGGTGCCTCAGCAGGAACTGATGCTGGACCAAGCAAGATCAACGGGAAACGCAGATTACAAAGCATGGGCGTTGCAGTATGTCGCGCGCAACCATCCAATCGGCTCGGCGGAATATCAAGCTGCCGAAGCTTACATCAACAAGACGTCCCAGACGCGTCCCAACGGTCTTTTTACCGACGAGATGTATCCTGTTGCCGGAAATACGCCCAACACGATGAACATCCTTAAAAAGGATTACCAAATTCTTCAAAACCCGGAGGACCGGGAAAAGTTCGCGCCGCATGAACTGGCCGACGGCAGCACGACCTGGCCCAGCATTGGCGAGGATGACGAAGCGTTCAAATGGCCCTCGTGGGGGCGCACCCAGATCGATCATTTCGTGGCGTCTCGTCCTTATGCCAAGTGGTGGAAGCTGGAGGACAAGGCCAATGACCAATATGTCGGCGGCGTTCTGGGCGAATCGGTAAGCGTCGCCCCCGACGGAATTCCCCTCTCCGACCATGAGGCGGTAGCCCATGAACTGCGCTGGAACGGTCCCCGTGTGCAAGAAATCCCTAATGCCGATGGCAAGGTGCAACTGATTTTCGACAGCGGCGCCAGCGGCTTCGATGGCGCTGGCGAGTTCAGGCTTTCGCGCAATAACAACCGCACCGACGTTTATCTCGGACAATTGGCGGATGCCAACGGCACACCAATTTATCGGCTGCCGGAAACAGTCCCGCAAGAAGCCATCACACAGGATCAGCTGGCATATCTGGTTTCCAATGCCATCTACGACCGGGATGGAACCGCCCCCGGGTTTCTCGAACAGTTGAAGCCCTTTATTCCCGAAGACAAGATGGAAATCTTCAACCAACGCCGCACTGAACTGCTCGATTCAACGGGCGACGGCTATTATCGCACCGTCATCAAGAGCTATTTCGAGGCGCATCGCGATCAGTATCCCGGCAAAGCTGCTTACACAGACCTGAGCTGGGAGGATTGGGGATATATCCTCATGGACCACGTGAAGACGGATGTGACGTTCCAGACCGTAACGAGCGACTTCACCAAGGTCCAGAAAAACTGGGAGGAACTGCGAACCGCCCTCAACCTCGATGACCCTTCGGCACGTGCTGAGCTCAAGCGGCTGACGGGTATTGATTTTGAAAATGATCACTACGCACCGCTGAAACTCCAACTCGCCTGCGGCGATGTCAAGCAACTGTCCCTACAGGGCGCACGCGATATGTGCGTGGATGATCACAGCCGCTTCAAGGATATCGTGATCGCCGACGGCAAGACCGTGGCGATAGATGAAAGCGAGGCGCTGGGTTTAGCCGATGGCACCATCACGCTCGCCAATGGCGGTATCCGCACGGCGGGGCCGGACGACAAATGGGCCAGTTGGACCGCCCCTGTGACCAGGATCGACAAGGCCGTCCGCCTGGAAGGAATAGGCTGGATTGATGTCTCGGATCCAGCCGTGCCGGTCGCTATGGTTCAGGCGATTTCTGGTCCGGGGATTCTGGAGAAGCGCGGCGTGGGTGCACTCGACCTTATGACCGCCAACACCTATACCGGTGGCACCGTGGTTGCGGCTGGCACCTTGCGCGCCGGTATGGCCAAGGCTTTCGTCAACAATACACCCTACGCGGTCAACGGGGGTGTGCTCGATCTCAACAATTTCCATCTCGTGGCCTCCTCACTGTCCGGCAAGGGCGGCACGGTGAAGCTCGGCAATGCCACCCTTGATCTTCACCAAGCACTAGACACCAGATTTGACGGCACGATCGAGGGAACAGGCGGACTGACGAAGAGCGGCGAAGGTTGGGTTATTTTGAATGGCGCGAACAGCTATACCGGCGCGACGGCGGTCAATGGCGGCGGGCTTCTCGTCGGCGACAAGGATCATTCGGGGGCGCGTCTTGCAGGCCAGGTAAACGTGGCGACGGGCGGGACGCTCGGCGGTGCGGGCACCATTGGCGGCGTGACAGTTGCGAGTGGTGGGACGCTCGCACCCGGCAACAGTATCGGCACGCTTTCGATTTCAGGTGATCTGGTGCTCAAGGACGGTTCGACCTATCTTGTCGACATCGCGCCGGGCGGATCCAGCGACAAGGTTGCAGCAGGCGGCAAGGTTACGATTGAAGGCGGCGATATCTACATTGCTAAGCTCGCCGGGACCTACATGCCAGGACAGCGCTACGCGATCCTTTCAGCCGGTGACAGCATTACCGGCACGTTCGCCGATCTGAGCCAGAACATGCCGTTTGTTGATATGGACATCGCTTACGACCCGCGTAATGTTTATCTTGACATTGCCCGCAACGATGTTGCCTTTTCAACTATCGGCCTTACGCGCAATGAGAAAGCATCCGCCGCAGCCATTGAAGCTCTCGGCGCCGGCAACAAAGTCTTCGACGCCGTTGTCATGCAGGACAGCGAAACGAATGCGCGCGTGGCCTTCAGTCAGCTCTCGGGGGAGATGCACGCATCGGCAAAAACCGCACTCATCAATGACAGCAACCTTATCCGAGACGGGATAAACGATCGGATCAGAGCGGCCTTCCACGATGTGGCAGCAGCCCATGTCCCGGTGATGGGCTTCGGGCCAGACGCCAAGCCGCTTGGCGTGCCGGTCGACGCGCCAACCATGGCAGCGTGGGCAAATGCTTTCGGCACCTGGAGCGAGACGAATGGCGACGGCAATGCTTCCGACCTCGATCAAGTAACAGGCGGATTCATCACCGGCTTTGATGCCGCGGTCGCAACAAACTGGCGCCTGGGCGCATTGGCCGGATACAGCCGCTCCACCTTCTATGCGAAAGGCTCCGGCGAGAGCGACAATTATCATGTCGGTCTCTATGGCGGCGGGCGTTTCAATGCTCTCTCTTTCCGCACCGGCCTTGCCTACAGCTGGCATTCGATTGAAACGTCCCGCTCTGTAGCCTTTCCCGGTTTTGAGGATCGCCTCAAGGCCGACTATGACGCCGGAACGTTCCAGACCTTCGGAGAACTGGGCTACCGCATCGACACACAACGCGTCTCATTCGAGCCTTTTGCTAATCTTGCCCATGTGCGGGTAAAGACAGAGGACTTTAGCGAGAGTGGAGGCTCGGCGGCGCTGGCGGCGGAAAGCGAGACGACCAGCACGACCTTCACCACGTTGGGACTGCGGGCCGCTGCGCCTTTCACACTCGGCACCGTAGAGGCGGAAGCGCGCGCCACGGTCGGCTGGCAGCACGCCTATGGCGACACCACCCCCCTCTCCACGCTCGCCTTCAACGGCGGAAGCGCCTTCACAATCGCCGGCGCGCCGATTGCAAAGGACACGGGCCTTATTGAAGCAGGCGTCGATGTGAAACTTGGCAACAGGACCACATTCGGGGTCTCATATAGCGGCCAGTTCGGCTCGGATGTGAGGCAAAACGGTGTAGATGCACGGTTCAGTGTGAAATTCTGAACCCTGAAGTTGCATCGTAAAAGCCTTGGCGCCTGGAACGCGTCGCACTGACCATTTGATTGGACAGTTCAAAAGCGAAACCGATTGGGGGCTGGTCCCGTCCTGTGGCGGAGCCCGCCCCTCGCGCGTCATCAATATCGTGTTGTGGTTATCGCACCACACACATCGGCAAGCCCGCAGCAAATCCTTGTGCCGACGCTTTGTAGCGCGGCTACCCGGCTTGCCTGGTGCGAGGCGCTGCTCGGCAAGTTTCGCGCAATAGGATGAAGGCGCCTTTGGATGTTCGCTGACGAGGGACACGGTGGCACCGTGATGACCCGGCCGGCTTGCTAGATATGCAGATCGGTAATCATGCCGCCACTTCTTCAATGACCGCGCGGATTTCTTCCGGCAGATCTTCATTTGACGGAACATAGTCCACAACCACGCCACCCGCATCGCGAATAAGGCCCCACGACCATTTAGCGACGACAAGCGCACCGGCAATACCCACAGCCGGATCGAGCCAAAGCCAGCCAGAGATGCTGCCGGCAAGAAGGGCTACGGCAAGAATGTCAGCTATGCATTTTTGGCGGTTGCTTTAAAACTGACCACTGCGTAACTTTTAATCATCTAGTTAACGAGAGGCCGGGAGATGCCCGATAACCGCGATGATGAGGGGTACTACGAGTTCGACACATCAGTGTGGCGCTACTTGATTTTGTTTGGGATAGCGGTGGCTTTTGCCGCAACATTTTGTGAGATGATAAAATGACAATCAACGACGACCTGAAACTGAAATTCATTCTGACGGCGACAACGTTCTTGGTCGGTTTTGTGTCGCTGTCAATCGCGATGTTCTCTGGCCAATAATCCTGCGCCGCTTCGACTGAACTCGCATGTGTCAATGCAAACTGAGACTAGAACCAAAGCCATAAATGTATCTTCACTTACCGTGACATGAAAGATCAGTGTTCAACTCTACGGTGCCGGCGCGGGGTCCGGGCCGGACGTGGCTCATCCGACGCTCGCCACTCTCGAAGATGTTTTCGATCTCCTTAATGAATGGCCTACCGGAAAAAGAAGCATGACCTACGACGTCGTGCTGAAAGCATGTCGGATGGCGGCTCAAGGTGTATTCCAGCTCCCGTCGCTCCGGGAGAGCTTGCGACGTTATCTGATCAAGGCAAAAGTCCTCGCCAACATCGTAGAGGTGCCCGCTTATTGCGAAGCTGCCGACTGATCGCGGTTTGACGTCTTAGCAGCGCTCTCAGTCGCTGCGCTTGCCGTGAGGCTTGTGATAGCGAGTCAGGCTGAATGTTCGATGTCGCGCGATTGCTTGGCGGTGTGCGGACGGTGCTTGATGGTTGACTTCCATCAGCGTTCCCGAAAGTTGGAAGAAACGCGACGACACCCAAATTCCACTTTTCTTGCCGTCAACAGTCACGGGATGAGACCCGTCGCGCGATAGGCCCGGATTGTCCGATCGTAGATGCCGATGTCCTGGCAGCCGCGCGCGACCAGTTGCGCGCCCTCGATGGCTGCGAAGATCGCCATCGCGTGCTCCTGCAGGTCCTGGTCGCTTGCGGAAGGTCTGGCGCGCGAAAGCACCTTGGCCAGCCAACCGACGTTCATGGCGGCGAATTTGTCGACCTCGACCCGAACCTCCGTCGGAAGATCGTCAAGTTCCGCGCTCATGATGCCGCACAGACACATGCGATTGTCGTTGGCCAATGCCGAGCGAAATATCTCAGTATATCTGTCCAGGCACCAGGTCGCGTCCTCGGACGTCGCCAGGAGCTCCGCGAGGTAGGCTGCCCCCTCCTCGGTATAGCGACGGGCCAACGCGGCGCCGAGGTCGCCCTTGGTCGGGAAGTGGTAGTGCACGCTGGCGCTTTTGATCCCCACCTCTTTCGCCAGTTCGCGAAAGCTGAGCGCATTGTAGCCATGCGACTGCACTGTCGCTTTTGCGGCGGTCAAGACCGCCTCGCGCATATCCGTTTTGATTTTAGCCATCGTCGATCATTCCCTATCACTCGATAGATAGTTGTTGACGCCGCAAAAGGGAAGAGCTATCTGGAGATAGTAAACTATCTATCGATAGACAGGTAAAGGAGTCTCCCATGAAAATCTTCGATCGCCCCGGCTTTCCCAACCCCGCCCGCATCCGCATCGTGCTTGCCGAAAAACAGCTCGAACCGCAGGTCGAGTTCGTCTCCGTCGACCTCATCGGCGCCGAACACAAACAACCGGCTTTCCTGGAAAAGAACCCCTCGGGCGTGCTGCCGGTCCTCCAGCTCGAGGACGGCACCTACATCGCAGAGGCCACCGCCATCACCGAATACCTGGACAATCTCGACGGCGATCCGCGGCTCACGGGAAAGACGCCGAAGGAAAAGGCCGTCATCCACATGATGCAGAAGCGGGCCGAGACCGAGCTGCTTGATGCGGTCGGCAACTATTTCCATCACGCAACGCCGGGCCTCGGCGCCGAGCTCCAGGTGTTCAAGAGCCCTGAATGGGCTGGCCGCCGGGAATGGGGCAACCGCCAGCGCGACAAGGCTCTCGTTGGCATGAGGTATTTTGACACGGTGCTGCAGGGCAGTTCGTTCGTCGCCGGCGATGCCTTCTCGATGGCTGACATCACGGTGTTCGCCGGACTGATGTTCGCGGACGCCGCCGGCATCGCCATCCCTGACGATCATTCCGCGCTGAAGTCCTGGCGCGCGAACGTCTCTGAGCTCCCGAGCGTCAAGAATCGCAGCGGCCAGATGTTCGTCACTGACGATCTGCGCAGGCTCGGCTTCTGATCCTCCACACGAGTGCGGTCCGAATATCGCACCGACACGTCCAATCCCATCCGCCACCCGCGCCGCCCCAGGCGGCACAACTTCACGGAGTTTCCTCATGTCCACGATCTCAACACCCGAAAGCGCCTCCCGGCGCAACCTGCTGAAAGGGGCCGCCATCGCCGGCGTCGGACTTGCAGCGGCTGGTGCCGGCGCAACCCCCGCCGATGCAAAGACCCCCGCGCCTGTCCGCGCCGGGGAGGCCACAGGCGACCGCCTCGTCACGAAGGACGGCACCAGCCTCTATTTCAAGGACTGGGGCACCGGGCCGGCCGTGGTGTTCAGCCATGGCTATCCGCTCTCCTCCGACGCCTGGGAAGACCAGATGTTCTTCCTGCTGCAGAACGGCTATCGCGTCATCGCCCATGACCGTCGGGGTTTTGGGCGATCGAGCCAGCCGGCCAGTGGTTACGACTACGACACCTTCGCCGACGATCTGGCGCAACTGGTCGAAGCGCTCGATCTGCGCGAGGCGACCCTCGTCGGTCATTCGATGGGCGGCGGCGAGGTCGCACGCTATATCGCCCGCCATGGCCAGAGCCGCGTCGCCAAGGTCGCTTTCGTTTCCTCGGTGACACCCTTCCTGCTCAAGACCGCGACCAATCCGAACGGCACTCCCAAGGAACTGTTCGATACGTTTCGCGCCGCCGTGCAGGCAAACCGCTCCCAGTGGAACCTCGATGTCACCATGCCGTACTACAGCTTCAACCGTCCGGGCGCGCATGTGTCGGAAGGCCTGCGGGAGAGTTACTGGCGGCAGGGACAGGCAACTGGATTTCTTGCCGCCTACCATGCCCTTGGCGCCTTCTCGGAAACCGATTTCCGCGACGACCTCAAGAAGATCACGGTTCCTGCGCTGGTGGTCCACGGCAGCGAGGACCAGATCGTGCCGCTGGAAATCTCCGCGAAACTGACCGCCGGGCTCGTGCCTCATGCCAAGCTCATTGTCTACGAAGGCGGCTCCCATGGGCTGCTGCATGTCGACAAGGACCGCTTGAACGCCGACCTGCTGGCGTTCCTTCGCGGCTGATGGCATGCGAAAGGCCGGGGGCTGGCCACAGCCCCCGGCGCCTTGCGTGCAATGCAAATGCAGGGCTGGCAATCAGGACGTCGCGACCTTGTTCACCGACGCGTCGTAAAAGAGATCGTCACCAAACTCCTTCCCGACGACGCCGGCCAGACCTGCCGACAGTGACAGCGCAGCGTCCAAAGGCGCAAACGTCATCGCCACGCGCCGAACGAGTCCGGTGTCGTCACGCTCGATGACACCCACCGCTTCCAGATCGAGGCCGGCGCGAAGTGTTGCCTTGTATTGCAGGAAATGGCGCTGATCGATCGCCCCATAGAAGGTGGACGTCTGCGCGGCGTAGAGCGTGCCGACTGCCTCAACCAAGCGCCTAATATTGTCACGACCCGAAACCGGACGGCGCAGGACCGTTCCTCTCAGTTCGGCGTCATCGGCAAGGTCATCGAGGAATGGGTGCTTTTCTCCGTTGCTGCTCGACATGTCGTTTCTCCGGATGGCGTGATTTCTGGGATGGCCGCGCGAGCGCGATCCAAACTCGACTACGACATTCCTGAACTTAGTGTGTAATTGCACTTCAAACAATGAGCATTGGGCAAAGACTTGTATCTTATCGGTCGAGCGCCGAGGTTTGGACTTGACACTGTGCAATTGCACATTTAGAAATGCCCCATGCCGACACCCACTGGTCCCCATCTCTGTTACGCCCTCGCCGCCCGCCAGAACGCGCGGCATCTGAGCCGTCTCTACGACAATCATCTGGCCCCTGCCGGACTGTCGGTATCGCAGTTCTCCATCCTGTCGCTGCTGGAGGCCTATCAGAGCCTCAAGATTACCAGTCTGGCCGAAATGCTGAGCATGGAGCGCACGACGCTGGTCCGCGCGTTGAAGCCGCTGCAGGCGGCCGGCTGGGTTGTCGCCGGGAGAGCCGATAGCGGCCGCGCCTTCGATGTCACGCTCTCTCCTTCGGGCGTTGCAAAGGTGGCGGAGGCCGTACCTCTCTGGGAAGGCGCACAGGCCGCGTTTGAGCAGGAGGTCGGACAGGACCGCGCCGTGCGCATGCGCGATGAAATCCTGGAGCTGAACCTTGGGGGCTAGCTCCCTTTTTTTACCTGAAAGTGTGTAATTACACACTTTATAGCAACCAACTCAAGGAGATGAAAATGACTGACAAGTTCCTCGTTACCGGCGCGACCGGTGAGACCGGCCGCTGCACCGTCCAACGCCTGCTCGAGAAGGGCCACGCCGTCAGGGCTATGGTCCATAAGGAAGACGAGCGCGCCGAGGCGCTTCGCAGCGACGGCGCGGAGGTCGTGGTCGGCGACCTCTTCGAGCATGACGACGTGATCCGCGCCGCCGCCGGCACCACCGCTGCCTACTTCTGCTACCCCGTCCGTCCCGGCATCATCCAGACGACGGCATATTTCGCCGATGCGGCCAGGCGCGCCGGCCTCAAGGCCGTGATCAACATGTCGCAGATCTCGGCACGTGAAGATTCCAAAAGTCATGCGGCGCGCGATCACTGGATCGCCGAGCGGGTCTTCGACTGGTCTGGCGTTCCCACCATCCACCTGAGGCCGACCTTCTTCTCGCAATGGCTGCTCTATCCGTTTGCGCGCAAGACGATCGTTGAACAGAGCATCATAGACCTGCCCTACGGTGCTGGACGTCATGCCCCGATCGCAGCCGAGGACCAGGCCCGCCTGATCGCAGCGCTGCTGGCCGATCCGGCCGGCCATATCGGCAAGACCTACACGCTTCATGGGCCAACGGAGCTTGACCAGCCGGGCATCGCCGCAGCCATCAGCGAGGTGCTCGGTCGCAAGATCAGCTACCAGCCGCTGACCATCCCCGCCTATCGCGAGCGCCTGGAAAAGTTCGGCCTGCCCGAGTTTCTGATCCAGCATTTCTGCGCGATCGCCCTCGATTACCAGAACGGCATCTTCTCGGGCGCCGACAAGATCATCACTGAGGTGACCGGCGTGCCGCCGATGACCGTTCAGGAGTTCGTCGCGTCGCACCAGGCCGCCTTCAACACGCTGGACGCGGCGGCGTAAGCCGCACCGGCTCCGTCCAATTCGCTGGAGCGGCGCGATGCACGCGTCGCCCGGCCAACCTTCCAGGAGAAACAAATTGAACATCGACCTATCAGGTAAAGTCGCCCTCGTTACAGGATCGACCGAAGGCATCGGATTTGCCATTGCCCGCGGCCTCCACGAGGCGGGCGCGGAAGTAATCATCAACGGCCGCACCCGGCAAAAGGTCGATGCGGCGGTGGCGCGCCTCGGTGGCCGTGCACGCGGTCATGCGCTCGACCTCGCCAGTCCCGAGGGATGTGACGCCATGATCCGGGCCGAACCCGAGCCGGACATCGTCGTCAGCAACCTCGGCATCTTTCAGCCTCTGGATTTCTTCGAAACCGACGATGCTATCTGGGACCGCCACTGGCAGGTCAACGTCATGGTCGGCGTGCGCCTGGCGCGCGCCTACCTTCCAAAGATGGCCGCCAAATCATGGGGGCGCTTCATCTTCCTCGGCTCGGAATCCGCCTTCAATATTCCTGTCGAGATGATCCACTACGGCGTCAGCAAGACCGCCGACGTCGCTGTCGCGCGCGGTCTCGCCAAGCGCATGGCCGGCACGGGCGTGACGGTGAACTCCGTACTGCCTGGCCCGACCATGTCCGAAGGCGCCGCCGAAATGCTCAAGGGGCACGTCACGGCCGAGCGGTCCTTCGAGCAAGTCGGCATCGACTTCGTCAAGACACATCGTCCGACCTCGATTCTCCAGCGGCCGGCAACCGTCGAGGAGGTCGCGAACATGGTGGTCTATGTCGCCTCCCCCCTCGCTTCCGCCACGACCGGTGCGGCGCTGAGAGTCGACGGCGGCGTCGTGGACTCGCTTGTCTAGCGCCCCAAAGGCGCCCGCCTTTGATCTAGGTCCTCAGACCCCTGTCTTCTCCGGGCCGCGGCGACGTGTTGCCCTCCAACCTCTGCAAAAGGAATCTTCCATGAACACCAGCGCCATGCCGCTTACCCAGCCGAAGCGGCGCATCGACGCCGATACCCGGTTCGAGGCTATTGATTTCGTAAACCGGGTCAATTTCCTGTTCGACCGTTGGGAACCCGAGGAACTGCTTGCCGCATTCTCGGACGATGTGATCGTCGATCACCCGCTTGGCCGAAGTGCTGGCAAAGAGGAGTTGGCGGCATTCCTGAAGGCCTACGAGCCCATTACCCATGGCGTTCGGCGGCACAACTGCAACCACGTGATCGACGCCGGCGATGGCGACGACGTCATCGTCACCTATTACATCCTGCTCATCCGCATCGCGCCATCGAGCGAGGCGAGCAAACTCAAGTCCGCGCCGATGAGGATCATGGAATATGACGAGCATCTGCCGAAGCTGATCTCCTACGCCATGGTGACGGATCGGCTCACCAGAACGGAAGCTGGCGACTGGCGTGTGCGCCACAAGCGGGTCGAGAATGTTGCCGAAGACAAAGCGTTTCATTTCTAGAAAGGTGATGAAGCTCAGGCCTACCGATTTTCGATCGCACGGGAGAAGGGTCACGATCCGGCCGGCGCCCCGGCGGTCCATACCCCTGCGATACCCGGCCCGAACCCGGTCCGTCTGGTTGCGCCCAAAGGGTCGCCCGGGCGATCTAGCACTGCTAAATCCCATTCAGCCGCTTATAGCAAATGAGGGCACAAGCGGCGGCCGCATGAGCCACCGAATGATTCAGCAACCCAGCCGTTTCGGTTTCGATTGATCGCCTTGAAAGGATGTGAACCTAGGCCCTTTAAGGGAGTTAACGCCAAACCTTGAAGGGTGCGATAAACCTTCGTCACGTTTGGGATAAGTTGTACACCAAAATACTTTGGTGTGGCAGCGTATCCTGTTGGCGACCACCACGATGTCCTTGACAGAAGCAGACGCGATGTCATCAGTCGCTCTTCTGTTCAATCGCACCGTGGCGGTGCGACCCGAAACCAGCTGCACACCGTTCGGAATGTTGTCGATCTCGATGCATACCGGTATCCTCTGGGCAAGGCGAACCCACAATAACGCCAATATCGCGATGGCCCAAATCAAGGAGGTGCCATGCTACTCAGCTTTTTTTGGTGGCATACCTATAAGCAATGTGACATTTCAAAACAGAAGATAAACCGGTGATCCCAGCTTTCGAAAACAATGCACAGAGAATATGCAGTTGTCGTACTCGTTAAGCAAAGCCGATTGCCTCTCCCCAAGAAAAAGCTAAGAGCCGACCGCTCGACGGGAGTAAATCAGAACGCGCAACCGATAGATTGGCCGTGAAATTTCTCTTTTTATTTTCTCGAGGAAAGGTCTTTTGCGTTGTATCGTACTTCCACCCAATTGAGCGGAATTCTCCGCGACGCCACCCGGCACGACAACGAGAGGTGACAGTCTCGTTACCCAGTTCATTTGAAGAGTTGTATCCACCGGCCGGTCAAACATTTGGGTGACCGCTAACAATTGTTTAGCTGCAGCCTGTCCAATGAGCTGAGCATGCATACCCAGTCCAACCGGCATAGCTTTCAGAATGCGAACTCCGTCCACAATTAAAAGCTCCAATCCCTTTTCTTTGTTTGGCCGGACCGGAAACCGGATGAAATTATTGGGTGTCATGTATTGTTCAACCGTTGCGAATACTCTGGCAAAATCTGGTGTCAGGACCACATCATCTTCCAGAACTAAACCTGCAAGGAGATTTTGATCGATAATCGCCTGCCATACCTTTCTATGTGAAAGGAAGCAGGCAATTTCCTGTATGTTCAAGCCGAATGGATAACCGGGACTGTGTAGTCTAGATTTGTATACTCGCTGAACATCCGCATCGCTCAAATTTGAAGCATCCACAGCATCTACTATTTCGGTCGGCATACTCAATTCTTTTCTAAGTCGATCGACCTGATCCACCCTCTCCGTTGACTTCGACAAATGAATGATGAAGGCTTTGATCATTGTTCCGTTTCCATAATTAACATCAACCCGCTCGACTGGCGGGGACGGAGTAACAGGTCGGCCTCTGCTGGGTAACACCTTACGAAAGCCAAATATCGCCCGTTCCGGTTATCGGCCACAGCAAAATTGCTCGTTTGGCGGCCTGTTGCGACACTCCCGCATTGGCAGCGATTTTATGCTTTATTGCATGCGGCGAAGCACCATGGTCCGGCCAAGTATGGTGGTACCCCTATAGGCGCGAAGTTCCAGTTTTCCGCTCACAAGCGCAGCTTGGGCGGAATGGGTTTGACCGGTAGCTCCGCTGTAGAAATTTCCGCCTTCCCAGCGACCGTCGGCTCCGTCCCACTTTAGGTTGCTCACGAGAACTGCGCGGTCCAAAGAACGACTTCTGAGGTTCGGATCCGGATTGAGAGTGTCCTTCTTGAAGGTCTTGCCGTCCGCCTCGACCAGAAGCTTTCCGTAAAGGACCCGGGCCGCATAGGTTTCTCCGGCATCGAACATCTCAAGTTTGATGTTGCCGTCTTCGGACTCCCAGACCCCTGCAATCTGATCCGGCGAAGAGGCCTGTGCGACTGCCTCTCCAACCGGGGAACCTATCAATCCTGCCGTGAGCACTGCGGCCAGTAAGGGCCCTTTTACTGATTTCACCATTCCACATTTCCTTTTTGTCTATTTGCGCATGGCAGTCGCGTGCGGGGTCGTGCCGCCTGCAATTGCTATGGATACCAATGATCCCAGGCTCTCCTTAAAAGAAGCGCGGCGTTGGAACCGGTAGGCAGCTGCCAGGCATTGCACTTGCAAGCTACACGCCGGCTGCGGAGTGACGAATGTCAAGAACCACAAATTTCCTGCCTGATCCTGCAGTTGACTAGGAAGAAGGGTGCTTCAGCCAGATCGCGCCGCGATTGGTAAGGAGGCCACAAAACTGCCTGCGGTCCGTCGGTCAATGCCCACCCCTCTCCCGCCAGATCGTGGTTTAGGCGAGGCAGTTCCCTTGACATTGTTTGGTACCTCATATTTGCTAGGTAGCTAACAAGATGGGAGGCTGTGTCAGTGATTGATGAGCGAAAAGAGACAGATCGGAGCCTTGTCGGAGCATGGACGAAGCGATGCTACTTCGCCGGCCGGGCGGTCATGGATTCTCGCCTGCGTCCTTACGATCTTGGGTCCGTGCAGTGGTACGTGCTCTACCAGCTGGCAACTGCCGGGCCGACCATGCAGCGTGATCTCGCGCGGTTGCTGTCGATCGAACGCGCCACAATGACCGGCATCGTCGCAACGCTCGTGCGTAAGGGTCTCATCGAGCAAGAGCCCGACCAGGTTGATCAGCGCCAGAAGCTTCTGCGCATCACCGCCACTGGCGCGAAGTTGTGGGGCGAGTTGCCCGATTTCTCTTTCATCCGCTCGGTCGCGTTCGAGGGCATCGACGAGGCGGACATCGCGATCGCAGTCCGGGTGCTTCAGACCGCAACGGAACGTCTCGAAAACCTGCTACAGAAAGGAAACTATCCATGACAGTCTTGCTAACTGGTGCAACTGGTCTCATTGGAGCCCGTCTTCTTCCGCGCCTTGTGGATGCCGGGTTTCGTTGCCGCGCGCTGCTACGACCGGGCAAAGAAGTACCCGCCGGGATGGTTTGGGCCGAGGGCAACTTGCTTGATACCGCCTCGCTCGCATCGGCCGTGGAGGGGATTTCTGCGGTCGTTCATCTCGCTGCGGTTTTTCGCACGCCCGACACCGATCTGATCTGGAGGAGCAATCTCGAAGGTACACGCAACCTCATCGCCTCAGTGAAGGCGCACGCGCCTGAGGCGCGTTTCATCCTGGCGAGCACGTCTAATATCTATGATGCGGACAGCCCGCGCCCTGGCCGCGAGGACGATGCAGCCGACCCGCAACAAGCCTACCCGGCCAGTAAACTTGCTGCCGAGAACGCGCTGCGCGAAAGTGGGCTGAACTGGTCGATCCAGCGGTTGGGCTTCGTCTATGGCGAAAAGGACGGACATCTGGAAGAGTTGCCCCGTCTTGTTGCCAATTTCAAAATGCATCCCGCCCAAAGGATGAGCATAATTCATCATCGCGATATCGCCACCGCCATGACTCTCGCTCTGACCGGCGCTATGGATGCACGCATCGTCAACATCGCCGATGAGGCGCCGACTTCGATCTACGAGCTTGTCGCCCTGGTCGGAGGAACACATGGAACCGTCCTCAATGCCGCTGGGCAATCCCTGGCACCTCCACATGGATGTCTCGCTCGCTCGCAGTCTTGGTTTTCAGCCGGTCGTGAGAACCGTCTATCAGGCCGCGCAGGAAAACCTGATGTGATGCGCGCCGGCGGCAGCCGGGTGTCCAGCATATCGTTAACCCCTGGTCACCCTGGGACTTATTTCGCGGCATAACAGAAGGCCGCTCCGAGCCAAGGAGAGGCGGGCCAGCGCAGCACTTGCCCTTCGACCGGCGCCATATGGCTTTTTGTAGGAATAGGCAAGTTTCTTGCGGTATCCGGTATTCTGATCATTGGAGATTTCCTCTAGCGTGGTGATGTCAGTCACGGCCAAGGGAAGCGTCAATCATGACAGAAACCACCGCATCGTCAATAGATCACCAGACAGTGCTTCCCAACATGGCAAAAGCGAGCAACGATGAATACATCCGTGGATGGCGCGTCCCGGTGCTGCTTACGACGCTGTTTTTAGTGAGCGCAACCTCCCAGATCGACCGGTGCGCGCTATGTGGGTCCCGATGACACCTCGTGCGGCGCGCCGTCGGCCGCTCCGCACGTCAACGAAACCTGTCCGAGGTCATTTCCAATGAAACAACAATGTATGGCCGAAACATTCGGTTTCTTTCAAGCCTGGCTTAAAAATCCGCTGCGCGTTGCGGCAATTGCGCCGTCAGATAGCGCGCTAGCTGCCTTGATCACTTCCGAAATCTCGCGCGATATCGGTCCTGTGATCGAATTAGGACCCGGGACCGGTGCGTTCACACGCGCTCTGGTCGCGCGCGGCGTTAGACAAGAAGACCTCGCCCTGATCGAGTTCGGGTCGGAGTTCGCCGCCGCGCTCCATTTCCACTATCCCAGAGCACACACGGTCTGGATGGATGCAGCTCGCCTGCATACGGTCGAACTTTTCGACGGACGGTCGGCTGGCGCCGTGGTCAGCGGGTTGCCCCTGTTGTCGATGCCGCCCCGCAAAGTGATTGCGATCCTCATAGGTGCGTTCCGCAAGATGGAGCCGGATGGCGCGTTCTATCAGTTCACCTATGGCCCCCGTTGCCCAGTTCCGCATAGATTGCTGGACCATCTTGGTCTCGAGGCAGTACGAATCGGCGGCACGCTGGCCAACCTCCCTCCCGCGGCGGTCTACAGGATCAGGCGTACCCATGCAGTCCCTTTCGACCGCGTCCGCTTCTCGTCGCGGCAGCATGTGCCGTCGAGTAAGATGGCGGAGGCACGACACGCCCACTATCAATCCAGCGGCGGCAGGAGTTTTGCTACGTGGGAGAAGCATGCCTGACTTCAATCTCGATTTACGCTTCCTGCGCTGTGCGACCATCGCTGCAATGTAGCAGCTTCCGACGCACTGCTTTGGTGTTGGGCGTTCCACGATTCATAGTCGACCCATCGCGTGCAGCGCCGCGGCCGAGCACGTCTCACCGCCGACGGCGAGCACTTCTTCAAGGAAGCGGCCGCCAGCGTCGTCGTGCATGGAGTGGGCGAGAAACCTGATGGGCCTTCTGGGTCTACATTGACTACCGAAGCCAGCCTTGGCGCAATCTGCACCGGCGTTACCTTTCGGGCCCTTCCCGGGGGTATCGGACACGTTGTCATGTCCGGCATCCGGAGTTCAAGCAACGAGAACCGGCGCTTAAGCGCGCTATCGCGCTTTGCGCGCACCGCCGATGATCGCGTCGAAAGGTGTACTCCAGATTAATCTAATCAGAGGTTCTGATCGAACGATCATATGCGGATAGTTTGTCACACTCGAGCATCTGACTTGGTTACCAGCAGGTAGATAGTAGCAACCCACGGCCGTGCCCGACCCCATGCCCAGCTATGACGCCAGGGCCCGAACGAAATCGAGGAAGACTTGTACCTTGGCCGAAATCAGATTGGAGCGGTGATGAAACGCATAGAGGGGAAAGGTTTCGTCGGCCCAGTCCGGCAGCAGATGAACAAGCCTGTTCTGTGCGATCAGGTCTCTTGCATAGATTTCCAGTAACTGCGCAACCCCGGTGCCGCCTAGGCACGCGCCGAGGAGCGAGCCGGTATCGGTGACCACAAGACGGCCAGATGCGGCAAATGGGACGACCTCCTTGCCGCATTTGAATTCCCATTCGAACGGACGGCCGGTCGCCGGATTGCGGATCAACAGGCACTGGTGGTCCTGTCCGAGCTGTTCGGGACGCGCCGGGGCGCCATGCCTGGCAACATAGGCCGGAGCAGCGCATGTCAGGACGCGCGTCTCCAACAACAAGCGGGCCTTAAGCGAGGAAGGCTCAGGCTCACCGAACCGGACGGCGACGTCAACGCCCTCGGCGACGAGATCGCCCATGCTGTCTCTGACACTGATTTCGACCGAAAGGGCGGGATGGCGATCCAGGAACTCCCCCAGCCGCGGCGCAAGAACGTAATGTCCGAAGGTTCCGTCGACGTTCACACGCAATCGTCCGCGTACTAACGCTTTGCTGTTTCCCGCACTCACCGCCGCTTCCTCGATGCCAGCAAGCAACGGCGCCACTGTTTCGTAAAAGCGGCGTCCTTCGTCAGTGAGCGAAATCGCCCGTGCGGTGCGATTGAAAATGCGAATGCCCACGCGCTCTTCCAAGCGGGCAACGGCGCGGCTCACCGCGGGCTGGGTCAACCCCATCGCTTCACCAGCGCGCGCAAAGCTACCGGCCTCAACGACGGCGGCTAGGGCCCCTATTCCGCTCAGCATTCGGCTATCGAAGCGCATAACACATACTTTCAGTCATCCTTGCGATGATAAGTATGCATTATTTTTATCATGATGGAACCGCTAAATTCCTGATCAGCCGCGCTGCGGCCAATCAGGAAAGGCAGAAGACATGAGCGAACATAACAAGGTGGCTCTGATTACGGGTTCGTCCCGCGGGATTGGCGCTTGTATTGCCAAGCGTCTAGCCAGCGACGGCTTCAAGGTCGTCGTGAATTATGCGCGTGGCGCCGTATCCGCGCAGGAGCTTGTCGACAGGATCGCAGCCGTAGGCGGCCAAGCGATTGCGGTTCAGGCAGATATTTCCGACCCTGCGGCAGTTACGGCGATGTTCGACATAGCCGAGGGGTCCTTCGGCGGCATCGATGTCGCAGTGAACAATGCCGGCATCATGCGGCTCGCGCCGATCGTCGAATTCGCCGACGATACCTTCGATCAGACCGTCGCGATCAATCTTAAAGGTACATTCAATGTCGCTCGCGAGGCCGGCAGGCGGCTCCGCGAGGGCGGGCGCATCATCAACCTGTCCAGCAGCGTAATCGGCATGCGTCTCCCGTCCTATGGCGTCTACATCGCGACCAAGGCCGCGGTGGAAGGGCTGACGCAGGTGCTCGCGCAGGAAATGCGTGGCCGAGGAATCACGGTGAATGCCGTTGCGCCCGGCCCAACCGCCACGGATCTCTTCCTCGACGGGAAGAGCCCCGAGCTCATCGACCGGATGGCCAAGATGAACCCGCTCGAGCGGCTCGGTCAACCCGAAGATATCGCCCGCGTTGTCTCGTTTTTGGCAGGGCCGGAAGGCGCCTGGGTGAACGGCCAAACGCTGCGGGCGAACGGTGGAATGTGCTGACTCCACCCCGCAAGCCATTACGACCATCAAAAAAGATTGAGGAGATAAAGAGATGTCACATGAAACCAACACGACCGCGCCTGCCGGACACGGTTCCAGCAATACAGGCACCAGTCTTTATATCATACTGACCGTCACGGCGGCGCTGACAGCCGCGACCGCTGCCCAGACGAGTCTGCTCCTGACACTCCCACCGTGGGCGATGTTCATGGGCTGGGTTGCCTATTTTACACGCCGTCCCTCTGCCGCTGAGGGCTTCCAGACCTGGGTCTGCACCATATTCGGACTGTGCGTCGGCGCAGCTGCCACACTAGCGGTGCCATTGCTCGCGCCAACCCTTGGCAGCGTGGCGTTCCCTTTGGTCGTATTGTGCGTGGCGCTCTTGGTGATCTCTATGCGCGGCCTTCCGGTCCTCAGCAATCTGCTCGGCTACTTCATTGGGATGATCACTTTCTTCGCCGCGCATATCGAGCCGGAGCTCTCATCAATCGCGAAGCTCGGAAGCGCCACTGCAATCGGCTCGATCGCGGGGTGGCTTGTCCAAACGGTAGAAAAGAAGGTCCGGAGTATCCTGCCGGCCTAGTTTGGCCGACGCGCCGAACGCAACACACGGAGAAGACCATGACTAAGGTCGTCATTATCACGGGAGCCGGCACTGGCATGGGCCGGCTCATAGCAAGAAGCCTCGCCCAGGCAGGGCACACCGTCTACGCCACCATGCGCTTCGTTGAAGGTCGTAACAGGGACAAGGCTGACGAGGCCCGGGCATTCGCATCCGACCATAAGGTCAATCTGCGGCCGCTAGAACTCGATGTGAACTCCGACGCCTCCATCACGCAGGCAGTCCAGACCGTCTTGGAGAATGAGGACCGCATCGACGTCCTGGTGCACAACGCGGCGCATTTGTATTTCGGGATCACTGAAGCCTTTACGCCGGAGCAAATCCTGGCAAGCCTGAACACGAATACGGTCGGAGCCCTGCGGGTGAACCGTGGCGTGTTGCCGGTGATGCGCCGACAAGGCCTGGGTCTTCTTCTCTGGATTGGCAGCGGCACATCCCGCGTCGTTCCACCATTCCTTGCTCCGTATACAGCGGCGAAAGCAGCAATGGACTCGTTTGCAGACAGTATCTCCTACGAGCTCGCCCGATTTGGCATCGAGAGCTCAATTCTGATGCCTGGCCCATTCATCGAAGGCACCGCTCATTTTCCGAATGCCGAATTTCCGGCGGACGAGACAGTCCAGAAGGAATATCTGGCGCGTTACGAAGATGCCATTGCCCGAAACGAACAGGCGACAAGGGCGCTTTTTGCAGAGGACGTGACCGCTGATGTGCAGGCCATCGCCGACGAAGCTCTCAGGATCATTGATCTTCCACACGGATCACGACCTTACCGGACTGAAGTGGACTTTAGCGATTTTGGGGATGCGCCGGTCAATGCGGTCGCCATGGTGATGCGCGAACGGCTGCTCCAGCGCTTCGGGCTCTCCGATCTGCTCCACCCGACAAACATCAGATCATAGGGGAAGTGAAATCTTGCAGACAGACCATACAACCGAGATGTCGAAAAACATCCCCGCCGATTTGCCGGACGCCATCCGGGACTTCGTGCTGTGCACCAATGCCGGAGATTCAAACGGTGTCCTGGAATGTTTCACCTTAGATGCCGTCCTGAGCGATGGCGATCAGAAATATCAAGGTCGGGCGGAGCTAGCGGCGTGGGATCAAAATGACAATGTGGGTGTCCAATCGCAACTGACCATTATAACATGGGCAGTATTCTTCCAAGGTTTTCGCGTCACGGTCAAAGTCGCCGGAAAGGGTTTCACCGGGACGGGCGAAATGAATTTTCAGCTCCTTGACGGAAAAATCGCTCTTCTCAGCATTTTGGAAGCGAAAGCCAACTAGCGACAGCGTGCAGGTATGTCTTGATACGTGGCTGCTTCATCCGGCCACCGAGGACGAGGCTGCCTGCTTCGCAGTTCTTGTCGGGGGAAAATAATGTTTGGCCGTGCCTTGCCAATAATCCGGCATCGTTGCGTTGGATCGAGGCTTGCCTGACCTTGTGAGCGAACAGAGACTTGTTGCGGCGATATATTTCGGGGCTGCTGCATTCCGGCAGCCGACGGTTTCATCGCGGGCACTGAAATCCATCCTGCAGATCGTCAATATGCCGGGCCTGCGCCCGTTCGAGATCTGCAACCGTGTCGATATCCATCGCTTCATAAGGATCGATCTCAATCGCGCCAGCCCCGGCCAGTGTGGCGAAGAGCCCGCGCGCGCCTTTGTCTCCTCGCAATTTTGTGAGCCGATCAAATACGTCCCGCGCAAAGGCCGCGGGCGGAGTAAGCGTCTTGCCATTGCGGGAGAAGACCGCTGACCGGCCCGCTGTAATCGCCTGGCGCAAGGCGCGTAAATGACGTTGGGAAACCTCGGGCATATCGGCAAGAATGATCAGCGCAGCACCTACTTGATGCTCCTCTGCGCAGCGTATGCCTTCCGAGAGTGAAGTTGCCAACGCTGGAACTTCCGTCTGGCAGATGGCCAACGACCAGCCCGTTGCCTTCAAGATTTCGCTACGGGCGCGATGGTGTTGTCCAACGACGGCGATGCGGACAGCGACGGCTTCGTCTTTTAAAAGTCGCGCGCTCTGTTCTATGAGCGGGGCTCCCCTGTACATAGCCATAAGCTTGTCGCCAGCGTCGAAGCGGCTTGATCGACCGGCGGCAAGAAGGATTATGGCCGTGTCTGAAAAGGGTCGTTCACAACATGTTTCCAGCAACTGAGGATCTCCGCCAAGATTGACACGGCAAGGAACGAGGCATCCCGCATTGAAGCGACAAGGCCAACCGGCCCCCGGATGCGTGCGATTTGTTGTTGGCTGACTCCCAGCGCGCGCAGCCGATTGCATCGCCTTTCGTGCGTTTTGTGGCTGCCCACCGCGCCGATAAAGAACGCCGGACCATCCAATGCCTGAAGGAGCAAAGGGTCTTCCCAGTCGGCGTCGTGAAAGGCCAGCACAACTGCCGTCCATTGATCATCGTCAACAGCCGGCAATGCTGCTGGTATCTGCATCCGCAGTCCCCTTGACAGATCGAGCGCTGGATCAGCATTGTCAAACTCCTGCTCCGGCATCTGAAGAAGAGCCGGCAGACCGGCTGCCACGGCGACCCTTTGCAGCGCAATGGCATCGCCGCTGCGTCCAGCTATCCGGATCCGCAGCCTCGGCAAATAGGTAAAAACATGATCGGCTTCCTCCCTGGGAGCGAGGAGAATCTCACCACAAGCGCGAAAGCCAAGACGCAGGGGAATGCGGGCCGCAAGCAAATCACTGCAGAGGTGCACGACCAACGGATCGGCATTTGGGATGATCAGCACTTCGATCGCACCGCCACAAGGAAGCGGCAGGTCCAGGAATGGCGAGCCGGAGCCATAACGCAATTTCCTGACCTTCCCATCTGACAACGCCTCAACCGCATGCCTTCCAATATCGGCATCAAGGCAGCCGCCTGACACGTAGCCGACGCGCTGGCCTGTTTGCGACACCGACATCACCGTGCCTGGCGCCCTGGCGCCGCCGCCTTCTGTCACAGTGATTACAACAAGGGCTGCTCCGCCTGCACTGCGGTGAACAAGCCAGGCCGCCAGTACGTCCTCGATGTGCTCAGCATATCGGATCACGGCACGGCCCTGCGGGTTTTCGGCCCCGTCGCCGATACATCTGGTGTAAAGTTCCAACAGGTCGTGTCCGCAGCTGTGGGGCGGTCTCCCACACTGACACCTGCGACACCGGAGACAAACAGCCGCCGGCCCCAGAAAACGGCGTCGTTTGAAATCAACGTCAATTGCATCTTGCCGAACATGAAATCCGTCAAGCTCCGGGTTTCCCTCAATCTTCATAGGAAGGCAATCCAACGGCCTGAAAAGACGGCGCTGGTCCACAGCACCAGAGACACACCGGCCGCGATACGACCGCGAAAAGTTTCCAGTACAAGCCTCACATCGGCCGAACCGGCAGCCTGGCGCAGAAGCAATGCGTTCGTCGCAGCCATAATCAGGATTGCAATCTTTGTTAAAAAAGCCGGGTTGTTGACGTAATGTCCAATCCGCACCGAAACTAGGAGCAGCCCTGTGGTGACGGCAATTGCGAACCCGCATAGCGCCATACGGATAAGGCCCGGAAGCGCCTCGTTCATCTTTATGCTGAACATACCAAGAAGACGAAGATCGACGGTGGCGATACAGCCTACAAGGAGTGCGATACCCATAATGTGCAGCGCCGAGACGGCTGGATAGAGACCAGGGATCGTCACAATCATCCGAACGAGCGGCATCGCCTCGATCCATTGGAAGGCTGCACTCAGTTGCATCCGTCCACTCCCGGTGCCCAGTCCCCAGTATAGGACACAACCTCGCCGTCCGATAACCGTAACCAGGTGCTGCGCAATTGATGGGGAGGCAGGCAGTTGCGAAGGGCGATGATGGTAACCTGATCCCCGACGCGTAGCCTGTCGGCGAGATCGTAAAAAAGGCGCACGGGAGAAAGCTCGACGTCGCGTTCGGCGCCAACATCTTCCGTGCGGGTACTGAGCGGCCCGAAATACTCCTCCGGTCTGCCGAGATCCTGCGCAGGAATCTGTCTGGATTCTACCCGGACCGTGAAGACCGGATGAGGAGGCGTAAACGTGGCCGCGGTTACAGTTCCATGCAAAAGGATCGGTGCGGAGGCGTCATATCTGCCCGTGACGCCATGATGCGCAGACACTATGCCGGTGAGCGCCGCAAAGCCAAACACAGCTCCAAACAACGTGCGACTAATCCATGCAATCATGCTGTTGCCTTTCAGCGTTGTGATCGTGAGCCCAGGTTTTGCCTTCAAACTACAGTCTCCGTAAAGTCCGCTCCATGCGCTATCGTCCGCATTATCCTTGCCATCGTCCGCAAGCCATACATCCGATGTCTGCCTCTGCCCCATCAATTGGACTGTCCGGGAGGCATCACGTCCCTGGGTGGCGAGTTACACACCATTAATGCGGCGTCTTGCGCTGCTACGGATCATGATTTGGCCCAATCATGCTGGCCCGTGTCCTTGCGACCCGTCCGTAAAACCGGGAAATGCCTGTTCATGCAGCCGCACCTGGCTGGTGCGGGTTCGCAATCCAGATCAGGGCGCGCACTTTCAAGCTAACTGCGCGCGCCGGTCAGCCGAATGCCCGAACCTGTGGATTTTGTGCCCGATCCTCCAATTCTTCGGCACCTGAATGGCAAAATGCAGAATGAAGATCGTCAAACAGGTCCTTTTCCACCTCGCCTTTGACCGGAAGAACAAACTCAGGAAAATGCACATACTGCCGCCGCTCAACGGACAGAAAATTCCATCATAAGCGACGTCAAAGGACTTGGGCCTGAACCTGATACGCGAACTTCTTTGTTGACCGGTCACTCCTTCTCACCGCGATCCATACCGGATGCCGCGAGAAGGAGAGCGCCGGTCAATCAGGCCACCAGGGAATTCATCGCCGTGCCAAACCCGATAATCAAGACCAGGAGCAGGACATCAGCGAGCAATCTGCGAACGACGCCGTAAGTCCTGCCATGCAAACGGCTCAAATAATATTCGCGGTAATTTTCCATGACTATACCTCTTATCTTCGTGGATCTTCATCGAAGCGATGGCCGGGTCAACCGTGAGGTATCAGGCCCGTTTCGACTTGAGGCAGCTTATCGAGACGCTGTCGCAGGAATATCCCGGCAGCGTTTCGAACTGTAATGAAGTGTAACGAGATGTCGCGGTTGCGGCGAAATCGGAACCGCAAGTTCATCGAGGCCGGCGAACGACTTGCCAGTGCCAGATGACAAGTGCCCCCGGCATGTGGCTGCGTTCTGGAAGAGGCTCACAATGATACAGGGACAGACGAATGCTCTCGCATTTGATTCTCAAACGGCTTTCGTTACAAAAAACGCATCAAGAAGAGGCCGGGCTTGCCTGTCGTCGGCGGCGCGACAGTTTTACCGCAGTTGCGAAACTCCAACGCTTTGAGGTGATGGCCGGCCCGCTTTCACCTTCGTCATGACGCGGCAGGGAAATAATCGTGCGCATTCCGATATCCCTGGAAACAAATGTGATGTCACCGCCATGCTGCCGGGCGACAGCCCGCGCAATGGCAAGGCCAAGCCCGATTCCGCCAGTTTGCTTGTTCCGGGATGTCTCCAATCGGAAGAAGGGAGCGAAGACCTTTTCCCTCATCTCGTCCGGGATACCTGGCCCACGATCCTCCACGACAATATCGATGCTGTGTACCGTTTGAAGAATAAGGACCGTAGCTTCGTCACCGTACCGGACCGCATTCTCGATGATGTTGCGTACCGCACGTCTAAGCCCATCCGGCCGGCACCGATACGTTATCTTGCCGGCAGAAATCAGGGTTACCGCATGACCCAAATCCTCCTGATCATCGCATATGCTACCGACCAGCGCCTCGAGCTGGATCGGGCGGGTTTCTTCCTCTGTCGACTCGCCCCGGGCGAACGCGATTGCAGCCTCGGTCATGCTCTGAAGCTCTTCGATCGTCATCAGCATTTTTTGCTGGATGTCCTTGTCCTGGACGAACTCCGTCCTCAGCCGGAGAGTGGTCAGTGGAGTGCGCAGGTCGTGACCAATCGCAGCGAGCATCTTCGTTCTGTCATCAATGAAGCGATGCAGACGCGCTTGCATCTGGTTGAAGGCGGAGGCCGTTCGCCGGATTTCCTCCGGTCCCTTCTCTTCCAAAGGAGGCAAGTTCTCCCCGCGCCCAAGTGCCTCGGCAGCTCGGGCCAGACTTTTAAGGGGATGGGCAATGCGGTTTCCTATCAAAACGCCGATTACCGCGAGCACGGCAGCGGTCAGAACAAGTGAGCTGAGGGACGTCGACGTCCACCAGCTATCTTGTTTTACGTAAAAGGCAGTGTTCAAATACCGCCCATCATCCAGTTTTACCACCATGCCATATCCGCGAGCTCCCTCGAAGTACGTATATTTCACGGGCTGGGGCAGCGCCCATAACTCTTGAAATGGGGTTTTCCAGTCTTCGTCGTGATTGGAGGACGCAACCTTCTTGGCGCTCGGTATTTGTGCTACTGCCGTGCCACCTTCAAAAACCCGGACAAGATCAACATAATTCTCGAGCGGGCGGGTAAATTGCCTGACGGCCTCCAGTCGCCACGAGGGCGTGTCCGCAGCGTCGCGATCGCTGATCCAAAATCGCGAATCTCCCGTTTCACTGGCGGTAAGGACCTGCTGCCGAAATTGGGGGACAGCCGCATTGACGAGACGGGTCATCGTGCGCGCACGACTGAAAAATTCGCTTTTCGCGGCCGCATCCAGCGCCTTCGAATGCTCATTCCACGATATTACAAAAGTCATGGCCTGGGCTATAAGCAACGCCGCAAGCGTGAACCCGAGGAACTGCGCAGCAAGACTTCTCATCCAAATTCTTATCACTCTAACGACACCTCCGCCGAAAGACTGTATCCCCCACCCCAATGCGTCTTGATGATCGTCGGATTTTTGGGATTGTTCTCAATTTTCTTTCTCAGACGACTGACCTGATTATCGATGCTACGATCAAAGATATCGGCGGTTCGACCAACTGTCAGATCAAGAAGCTGCTCGCGGCTCAAGACGAGTCCCGGTCGCCCGATGAAAACTTTTAGCAGGCGGAATTCAGCTGAGCTAAGAGGAATCCCAACGCCGTCATCACCGGAAATCTCTTGCCGTCCCAAATTGACGCGCCAGGGTCCGACACGGACATTCTTCGGATTTGCGCCGGCGAATTGCAAAGGCATATTGCCGGATCTGCGCAATACGGCTCGAATGCGAGCCAACAACTCCCTGGGATTGAAAGGCTTCACAAGATAATCGTCCGCACCAAGTTCCAGTCCAATGATCCGGTCTGTATCGTCCGCCATCGCGGTCAGAAAAATGATGGGGGTTCCAGTTGATGCACGCAGATGGCGACAGATGGAGAGCCCGTCTTCACCAGGCATCATCACATCAAGGATGATCAGGTCAATAACCTGCTTTTCGAGCAGACGGCGCAGCGCAGCGCCGCCCTCTGCAGCGCTGACTTTGTACCCCTGCTGTTCAAGATATTGTTGAACGAGATCTCGAATATCGCCGTGATCATCAACAACCACTATATGCGCGGCATCGTCCATATTGGCACCTCATTTCCCGAACGATACATTAAACAGCAGGATATCGCAGCCGAAAAAGTGTATCAAAGTTTCACAGCTCCTAGCCTTTCAGTTGCGCATGGCGACAGGACTGGCAAGACGTCGTTCCTGGCGTTTCGGCCTTTATGCTACTTTGCCGGCGCATCGGCTGCCGGCTGAGAACGAGGCGATCTCGACGCTCCCATCCTGGTCAACATTCGTGTTGCGACATACACCGCCGGGATCAGGAATATGCCGAGAAGTGTCGCGGAAATCATTCCGCCCATCACTCCGATGCCGATGGAATTTTGACTGCCAGCGCCGGCGCCCGAGGCGGTCGCCAGCGGCAAGACCCCCAAGATAAAGGCAAAGGAGGTCATGAGAATGGGACGCAGGCGCTGACGCGCAGCCTCTATTGTCGCTTCGATAAGTGTCTTTCCTTTCGACTCCTCCACCGTCGCAAACTCGACGATCAGGATCGCGTTCTTGGCCGTGAGCCCGATCGTCGTGAGCAGCCCGACTTTGAAGTAGACGTCGTTCAATTGACCAAAACAGCTTGCCGCGGCCAAGGCTCCCAAAATGCCCACGGGAACCGAAAGCATCACGGAGAAGGGTATCGTCCAGCTTTCGTAGAGTGCCGCCAGAGCCAGGAAAACGACGATCACCGAGATGATGTAGAGCTGGAGAGCCTGGTTGCCTGCAAGACGTTCCTCCGCCGACAATCCGGTCCATTGGTGTGAAAAGCCCTCCGGCAGATCTTCGACCATGCGGTCGATCTCTTCCATCGATTGCCCAGAACTCACGCCCGCCGCGGGCGAACCCTGCAATTGCACGGCAGAGACACCATTATACCGCTCCAGCCGGGGCGACCCGAAACTCCAATCCCCGGTCGAGAACGAGGAAAGCGGGACCATCTCACCCGCATTGTTTCGGATGTGCCAGCGCTCGAAGTCCTCGGGTTGCATGCGAAACTCCGCGCCGGACTGCACATATACGCGCTTCACGCGGCCACGGTCCAGGAAATCGTTGACGTATGTGCCGCCCCACGCGGTGGACAGCGTCGCGTCGATATCCGACAGCTCGATGCCCAACGCGCTTGCGCGGTCACGATCGATAGATATGAAAAACTGCGGCGTATCATCCTGTCCGTTCGGACGGGTGCCGGTCAATTTCTCACTTTGTGTGGCGGCGCCCAGGAGCTGGTTGCGTGCGGCCATGAGGGCCTCGTGCCCGGCATTGCCCGTGTCGCGGAGAAAGAAATCGAAGCCGCTATTGTTTCCGAAGCCGGGGATCGCCGGGGGAGCAAGCGCGACCACGCGGCCATCCGATATACTCCGGAAAGCGGCCATGGCGCGTTGCGCAATCGCCGCCGCGCTGGACTCAGGGGTTCGTCTTTGCTCGAAGTCCTTGAGAGCTACGAATACGGTTGCTACGTTCTGCCCTTGCCCCCCAAAACTAAAGCCAACCGAGCCGAAAATTCCCTCAACGTAATCACGCTCATTGGTCATATAATGCTCGATCACCTGATCAAGGACCCGCCGCGTTCGGTCAGCCGTTGCGCCGGGTGGCAGCTGCACCGCCGTCACAAGACGCCCTTGGTCCTCTTCAGGAAGAAAGGCGGAAGGCAGGCTAGTGAAGAGAGCGCCAACTCCAGCGGCAATTGCGATAAACAGGACGACGCTGATGGCAATGCGGCGAAGAAGGGCATGGGTCGTCCGCTGGTAGATGTTCGTGAAGCCGGAAAACCCGGCATTGAACCATCGAAACGGCGTGGCCTTGGCGACCCCATGTTTCGGTTTTCTGAGGAGCGCTACGCAAAGAGCTGGCGTGAGCACCAACGCGACAAGAACCGACAGGATCATCGCCGTGACGATGGTAACTGAAAATTGCCGGTAGATGATGCCGACGGAGCCTGAGAAAAACGCCATCGGAATAAACACCGCGGCCAGAACGGTTGTTATCCCGACCAGGGCGCTGCTGATCTCGCCCATTGACTTGATAGTCGCCTCGCGTGGACCGAGGCCCTCTTCCTCCATGACCCGCTCGACATTCTCGACAACGACGATGGCATCGTCCACCAGGAGACCGATAGCGAGCACCATGCCAAACATTGTGAGCGTGTTGATGGAATAACCAAACAGCCCCAGGACGGCGAACGTTCCGAGCAACACGACCGGAATGGCCAATGTCGGAATGATCGTGGCCCGGATGTTTTGCAGGAACAGATACATGACCAGGAAGACGAGGACGATGGCCTCGATGAGGGTCACCACCACACCTTCAATGGACAATCGGACGAAAGGCGATGTGTCGAAGGGATAATGGACGTCCACGCTCGTCGGAAAATTCACGCGTTGCCGCTCGATCTCGGCGCGTATGCCCTCGGCCGTCTCCAACGCGTTGGCGCCGGCCGTCAGCCTGAAACCGATCCCGGCAGCCGGCGTGCCGCTATATGTACTCGAATTGTTGTAACTCTCGGCCCCCAGTTCAACCGTCGCACGTCGTTCAGGCGGATAACAGAGCCATCGGCGGCGCTATCCAATATGATCGCCTCGAACTGTTCTACCGTCTGCAGGCGGCTCCCGGCCGTGACCGTCGCATTGAGTTGCTGGCCACTTCGTTGCGGCAGGGCACCGAGCTGCCCTGCGGAGACCTGGGTATTTTGTGCGCGCACAGCCTGCGTCACATCGCTGGCCATCAAGCCATGCTGTGCCAGTTTGTCGGGATCGAGCCAGATTCGCATTGCGTAGCGGTCAGAACCTAGAAGCCGCGCCTCACCGATCCCTGGCACCCTTCGCAACGAGTCCATCAGAGACGTATCGATGAAGTCGGCAATATCGTTTCCGCTGAGACTCCGGTCGGAAGATGCCAGAGCGGCAATCAAGAAGAAGCTCGCCGTTGATTTCGAGACCGTCAATCCGCTGTCGAGCACGGCCTGCGGCAACCGCGCCTCAACGAGTTGGAGGTTGTTTTGAACCTGCATTTGCGCCACGTCTGGATCGGCTTGACTGGTGAAAGTAAGCGTGATCGAAGCTTCGCCAGTCGATGCGGAGTTCGATGAGATGTAATCGACGTTGTCAATCCCGGTCATGCCTTGCTCGATCACCTTGGTAACCGAATCCTCCACCGTTTTTGCGTCGGCTCCGGGATAGTTCGCGGTAATCCGGACGGCAGGCGGTGCGATTTGCGGATATTGGGATATCGATAGCGCTGGGATCGACAAAGCGCCAGCCATCATGATTGCAATGGCGAGGACGAAGGCAAAGATCGGTCGTTCGATGAAGAAGCGGGACATGAATGTAGAATCCTATTGAAGCGACGGGGTGGGCGATCTCGCGAGATCTTGGGCATCGCGTCGTGGCTCGCGCGACGGTGCAGAGGCTTGCTGCACATCTCTCAGTTCCCCCGTCTGATCTTCAACAATCACATCCTTTATCCGGACCTGCCGCCCCACTCCCGCTCGCTGGAATCCCTCGACAATGACGCGGTCGCCCTCGGTGACGCCGGCGGTGACGAGCCAGCTGTTGCCGATGCTGCGATCGACGGTGAGAATACGCTCCTCGATCTTCATCTCCCCGTTGACGAATCTTGCAGTTGCCTGGCCGCGGGGGTTGCGGGAAACGGCACGCTGCGGCACGAGGAAACTGTTCTCCACAGAGCCCTCTTCGATCAGCGCACGCACATACATCCCCGGCATCAGGATGCCGTCGGGATTGGGAAACTCGGCGCGCAACGAGACCATTCCTGTTGACTGCGAGACGGAAGATCCAACGAACTGCAGCTTGCCGGGAATCGGGTAGCACGAACCGTCCTCAAGCTTGAGCTCGACCGTTACAAATTTTTCACTTGATTTGGCGCTTTTGGATGTGAGCGCCTTCAGCGCCAGAAGGCTGGCGCTCGACCGTACAAGATCCACATTGATGATGTCGTGCTGACGAATTGTCGTCAGAGGCTGCGCCTGGTTCTGGGTGACCAAAGCGCCTTGCGTGACAGCCGAACCATCGACGCGACCACTGATCGGCGCCACAATCTTTGTGTAGGCGAGCTCGATCCGAGCCGTTTCCACCGCTGCTGTCGCCGCTGCAACGTCCGCCTCCAACTGCAGCAACTGGGTTCGCGCCTCGTCAAGCTCCTGCTGGCTGACCACATTGGCGGTGCTCAGCCTCTGGTAGCGATCGAACCGCGCTCGAGCACTTGGAACCGCGCTCTCCGCCCGCTGAAGGGCAGCTTGCGCGTTTCGATAAGCGGCCTCGAAGGGCGTCGGATCGAGTTCGTACAACACGTCGCCGGCCTCAACGAGACTGCCCTCCCTGAAAACCCGCCGCAGGATGGTACCCGTTACCCGAGGCCGGACCTCAGAGACCAGATGGGCGCTCGCCCTTCCTGGCAATTCGCGCGTAAGCGTCACGTCTCTTTGCTGCAATGTCTGAACGCTTACTTCCGGAACTTCCGTCTTGCCTGACTGCTGGGCCGCGACATTGGGGTTGGATCCGTACAAGGCAAGGGACCAGCAAGTCACCATGATCATTTGGAACAGGACGCGTCGGAAAGGTCGGATCATTCGAAACACCATGGAAAAGTTGTTCGGTGGCACACCCCACGCAACCGTTGCGCCATGGCGGTTACCGGAACGTAATGGGGAGTTGTCGCGTGGGTGTGCCGCAGGTCCCCCAAAGTGTATCAATGTGTCACTCAGCTATCGCGGAGGAGGATGAGCATCCTTGTTTTGGCGCACAGCTGGCTCGCTGTGGCCGAACTTCTGGGGCGGACCCACGTCTTGAGAGCGTAGCTGACGGAGCAACTGATCGGAGCTCTGCGCTCCCTGCTGGGCAAATTGGAGCAGCTGTTGCGCCGCCTTGAGCGCGGTTTCATCCCCCAATTCGAGTTTATTATCGTCGCAGAAAGTAGCGAGCGCTCGTTTGAGCTCGCGCAGTTCCCAAAGTCCGATCTGCATTTGCCTTCTCCCAATTGCTTCACTAACGGTATGTTGCCATTGGGATGTCCCCTGGTTGTGCCGAAGATGTAACGATTGGTGCCGGTCACGTGATCCGGATGACAACTGAGATGTCGGCAGGCATTTAGAAAACAGACGAATTGCCGTGTACGCGGTTTCTTTGGACAAGGTGAAATCCCCGACGAGCGCGACGTTGCGACCGGAACCGAGCTCCGTCCGGGGCGACGAGAAGCCTCTCAGTTATCTGCCAATCCCGGCCAAGTGCACATCATGCTCATTGTTGGTTGGCAGGGCAGATACATGTTTGTCTCCTGCAACAGCGGTGGCTACGATGGTGTCGCTCGAAGAAACAGACACACCCTTATTGCAGAGGTCTTGAGCACCAAACTCGGACGATTGAAAAGGTATGACGGATTTCCAAGCATAGATCGTTCTTACGGGCATAACTATCGTATCGCCTGAATATGGAGGCGATACGATGATTTCCAACACGATCCATGCCGCAGCCGCGCCGACAACCGGCCGCATCAAGCGACCGGCGGGCGCTCTGCTCGCAGCCCTCTTGCCTTTTGCCGCCTTGGTTTATCCTTTTTTAGCCACCGCTCAGGAGGCCGATGGACAGCGCTTGTTTCGGCAACGTTGCGCCACCTGTCACAACATCGAGCCGGGACAAAACAAAATGGGTCCCCAACTCCTTGGCATCATCGGTCGCGTTGCCGGCAGCGTCGAAGGCGCGAACTATTCCGGCGCAATGCAGTCTTCGGGCATCACCTGGGACCGCCAGTCACTTGACACCTTCCTGGCCGCCCCGCGGCAGATGGTGCGCGGGACACGGATGACTGTCAGCGTCCCCGATGCGGCGCAACGAGCCGCAATCATCGATTACCTCGAAAGCCAATCACCAGATTAAGGAGAAGCACTCATGACAGCCTTCACGATTAATGGGAATGCGGTTGATGTCGCCGCCGAACCGGATACGCCGCTCCTGTGGGTGATCCGCGAGCATCTGAAGCTCACCGGTACCAAATTCGGTTGCGGGATTGCGCAATGCGGCGCCTGCACTGTCCATATCGATGGAGAGCCGGCGCGTTCCTGCCAGACTTTCCTTGAGGACGTTGCGGGGCGGAAGGTGACTACCATTGAGGGCCTATCGCCAGATTCCAGCCACCCGCTGCAGAAGGCCTGGATTATCGAGCAGGTGCCGCAATGTGGCTACTGCCAGTCCGGCCAGATCATGCAGGCGGCAGCGCTCCTCGAGCATACTCCCGGCCCCACGCGCGAACAGATTATCGCTCACATGGACGGCAATATTTGTCGTTGCGGGACCTATGTCCGCATCATTAGTGCCATTGAGCGAGCAGCGAGAGAGGGCTAAGCGATGAATCAGATATTGAAGGCTCAATCCCACGTACTTTCGCGGCGCAGCTTCCTGATGACAGTTGGCGGCCTCGGCATCGCGGTCTCATTCGGAACGCTGGCCGACCTTGCCTACGGCGCGACCATGGCCGCCGTCGCCGAAGGAGAGTTCCGTCCCAACGCCTGGATCACGATCGGCGGGGACGGAACGGTCAGCATCATCGCCCCAGCCGTTGAGATGGGTCAGGGCATCACAACAACACTGCCACTGCTCGTCGCCGAGGAACTGGATGCCGACTGGAACCGTGTGCGGGTCGTGCAGGCTCCCTCCGATGCCGAGACCTACGGCAATCCCGGATTCTATGGCGTTCAGCTCACTGGCGGCAGCGAATCGACACGCGGCTACCATGCACTGCTCCGCCTGACCGGTGCCCAGACACGCTTGATCCTGCTAGCCGGCGCGGCTGGCATGCTGAATGTGCCAGTGAGGGAGCTCAATACCGAGCCCCATAGGGTCTTGCATCCATCTTCAGGCCGCTCGCTGGACTACGGTGAGATCGCTGCCAAGGCCGTGCTTCCGGACCCGCTGCCGCAAGCGGCAGAGACTGATCTAAAGCCAAGCGACCGCTGGCGCTATATCGGAAGCCGAACAATCGGGCGTATCGACGTACCCTCGAAGGTCAATGGCACCGCGATCTTCGGTATCGACGTCCAGCTTCCGGGGATGCTCTACGGAGCGGTCCTACGGGCACCGGTTCAGGACGAAGGACCCCAGACCATCGACGACGCTGAAGCGCGCAAGGTGCCGGGCGTCACTCATATTGTTCCGCTGCCCTACGGCGTCGGCATCATTGGCGAGACGGTTGAAGCGACCAAGCGTGCAAAAGACCTACTAAACGTGACCTGGAGCACGACATCACGCGTCCGAAGCTACACGAGCCAGCGGCTGCTGGACGAATACCGCGCCGTCGGCCGCGACCTCGAGCAGCAAGGCCTTTCAGCGCACGCCAATGGTGACGCTGAGGCGGCGATCACCGGGGCCGCGAGGGTGATAGAAGTCGACTATATGAGCGACCACGTCGCCCACGCGACCATGGAGCCGATGAATGCCACGGCACTTGTCACCGGCGACAGGGTCGAGATCTGGGCGCCCACCCAGGGCCCGACTGGCACACAGGGCTTTGCCGCCGAGGTGGTGGGCACCACGCCTGACAAGGTCAAGGTGAATACAACCTTCGTCGGCGGCGGCTTCGGGCGCAAGGCGGAGGCAGATTTCATCGTTGACGCGGTGTCGCTGGCCAAGGCGGTGCAGGGTCGACCGGTCAAGGTCATCTGGAGTCGCGAGGACGACGTCCGCTACGACAAGTTCCGGCCCTTGGAGGCACAGCACGTCAGGGTCGGGCTCGATGCCGAGGGCAACATCATCGGATGGCGGCATCGTATCGTAGCGGACTCGATCTTTGCACGCACACTGCCGCCGGTCTTCGAGCAAGCCGGCGGACACGACGACGTGGTGACCGAGGGAGCAAAATTCAACTACGCCGTGCCAGCCCATCAGATCGAATACCTGCGTCAAGACAACGGTCTCGCTATCGGATTCTGGTTCGCGGTGGGGGTCGGTTATACAAGGTTTGCGATTGAATGTGTCATCGACGAGATTGCTGCCGCCAGAGACATGGATCCCTTAGCGCTGCGGTTGGAGTTGCTCAAGGACCAGCCGCGCGCGCGCAAGGTGATCGAGACTGTTGCCCAGATGGCTGATTGGGATCGGGCGCGGAACGGCCAGGCGCTCGGCTTGGCCTATTCCGATGCCTTCGGTTCCCATTGCGCGCAGGTGGCCGAGGTCTCACTCAACCGGGAGACCGGCGTCATCCGGGTGCATAAGGTCTGGTGCGCGATCGATCCCGGTGTAGCGATCCAGCCCCTCCATATCGAGGCCATGATGATGACCGGCATCACCAACGGGACCGGTCATGCGCTGTTCGAGCAAATCAACGTTATCGATGGCGAGGTTCAGGAGTCGAACTTCGACACGTATCGGGTGATCCGCATGTCCGAGGCGCCTGAAATCGAGGTGGCTGTCGTGCCGACGCCGGGGAGTCCCTTTGGCGGCATTGGTCAGGCAGGTCTGCCCCCTACCGGTCCGGCAATCGCCAATGCTGTTGCGCGGCTCACCGGCGGTGTGCGGCTTCGTCACTATCCCTTCACTCCAGAACGGGTGAAGGCGGCGCTGGACAGCTAGAGCTTCTTCGGGCGGCAAAGCCTTCACAGGTTTTGCCGCATGCGTCTTTCCATAGCCGCGACCGTCGCGGTTATGGGCTTTCCCATCGCTGCCGACCCGCCCCGTTGGTATGGCCATCTGGGTCAATGTCTCCACGGCTGGAATGTACCGAGCATTCGAGATGAAGACTAGCCGATCAAATGTAGTAACAGCTCTCCTGCACTGATGACTGGCCCTCAGCGAGGGAGCACATGTTCTCAAATCAAGCGGGTTTCACCAATTAGCACTTTGATCGAACTATTCCTGAATTTCTGATCTTGAACGCTTCGCTCGTCCTCATAGCTGGCCCCATTTTCCCGGATCCTGCCCTCATTCGTCACGAAAGGGCCATGCAGGCATTTGTAGGAATGGGCAGTTTTTCTGAAGGATCGCGCGTGTTCGTCAGGACGGGAAAAGAATAGTCTCTCGGCAAATTCGTTGAAACCCGAAGAGTTGTTCATGCTTTACACGCTTTCCGTCAATGGCCAGGTTCACCGCGTCGAAGATGACGGAGAGACTCCACTCCTCTGGGTGCTCCGCGACACGCTGAAGCTGACCGGCACCAAATATGGCTGTGGAATAGCGCAGTGCGGCGCATGCACCGTGCACATCGACGATGTTCCGACGCGCTCATGCACGCTGTCACTTGATGCGGCTTCGTCCGCAAGGATCACCACGATCGAGGCTGTAGAAGGCGCTGACGTGAGGGCGCTCCAGGAGGCGTGGGTTGCGCTCGACGTCCCGCAATGTGGCTTTTGTCAGTCCGGGCAGGTCATGAGCGCGATCGCGCTGCTTCGCACCGTCGAAAGCCCTACCGACCGCGATATCGATCTGGCCATGAGCGGCAACATCTGTCGCTGCGCGACTTACAACCGGATTCGCGCTGCGATCCATAAAGCGGCATTGAAGTTGGGTACACCAACATGAGTTGGCGTGCATCCGCTTTCGGAAACTTGCGTCGTCGACTAAAAGTTGGGCTCTTATCCATATTTGGACTGATCTTGGCGGCGGGTGCGGGCGGCCTTGCTTATGCGCTGTACCCTGGAACCATGCCACAGACACTGTCTATCGAAACCAAGCTGCAGTCTGCCGAGGTCGAACGCCTGCGCCGGGCCGATGACTTCGCTGCGATAGCCGATCTGAACGAACGTTCGGGCGCGCTGTTCGAGGAAGCTGGACGCGTCATCCAGCATCCACGCTGTATGAATTGTCATCCGCAAACCGATCGACCGACGCAGACTGATGCCATGCGCGCCCATGCGCCATGGGTCACACGTGGTCTGGATGGAGGCGGTGCTGCGACGCTGCGCTGCTCGACCTGCCATGGCGAGACGAATTTTGAGCCATCCGGCGTGCCCGGCAATCCAGCATGGATGCTCGCGCCGATCGAAATGGCCTGGCAGGGCAAGCGGCTTGGCGATATCTGTCGGCAGCTTCTGGACCCGGCACGGTCGCATATGACGCGCGAAGAACTGCTCCATCACATGACGAAGGACGGACTGGTCGGCTGGGCCTGGCATCCAGGCGCAGACCGCACACCCGCACCCGGCACTCAGGCGCAGTTCGGGGCGTTGATCAAAGCTTGGCTCGAAACCGGTGCAGAGTGCCCTCAGTGATCCGGTCAAGACCGATAGGAGAATGTCCATGACCGATAAACCAGCCAAGAAAAGGCGCTTTCGGATGTCTCGCCGCCGGTTTATCCTTGGCGGATCGCTGGTTGGCGGCGCGCTGGTCGTTGGCTATGTCGCCACCAACCCGATGCAGGTCGCCGGCGCCATCCTGCAAGCTGGCGGTAAGGATCCTGAGCCGAGTGCTTTCGGACCCTTCATTCGCATCACCGACGACGGTTGGGTAACGGTCGTTAGCAGGCAGCAGGAACTGGGCCAGGGCATCCATGCCGGGTTGGCGGCAATCGTTGCAGAGGAGCTCGACGCGGATTGGGACAGAGTGCGCGTGGTTGATTCGCGCAGCAATTTTCGCGCCTATGGTCCACAAATGACAGGAGCGTCAAACGGCATTGCATCCAATTGGGACCTGATGCGCAATGCCGGTGCCGCGGCGCGTGCCATGTTTGTCAAAGCGGCTGCCGTCCGCTGGGACGTTCCGAGCGGCGAGATCAACGTACGCGGCGGCATGGTATCCCATCTAGGCTCAAACCGCACCGCCACCTTCGTTGATCTCCTTACCGACGCTTCGCGCCAGAGGCCGCCGGAATCGCCGGTGCTTAAACAGCCAGCGGACTATCGGCTGATCGGCTCCGGCAAGGTGCGGCGCAAGGATAGCCTTCCGAAGAGCACGGGCGCCCAGGTCTACACGCAGGACATCCAGCGCCCGGACATGCTGGTTGCGATGGTCGCGCATAGCCCCCGCTTCGGCGGCAAGCTGGCGCGGTTCGATGCATCCGACGCGCGCAAGATAAAGGGCGTCGTCGATGTCTTTGCGATCGAAACCGGCGTTGCCGTGGTCGCCGAAGCGACCTTTGCCGCATGGCAGGGACGCGATGCGCTTCGCATCGAATGGGATGACAGCGAAGCCGAAACGCGCTCCACGCACGAACTCGTCGGCTACTATCACGCTATCGCGGCAGGACGCAGCGATTTGGAACCGGGAGAATTCGATTCCAAGGGCGACGATCCTGAGGTCCCGTTCGGTGGTGACGTCGCGGAGTTCGCCTTCGACTTTCCCTATCTCGCGCATGCGCCAATGGAGACACTCGATTGTGTTGCCCAGGTGAATGGCTGGGACGTCTCGATCACATCGGGCGCGCATCTGGCGACGGTTGACCAAGTCTATGCAGCGTTTGCCGCCCGCACCATTCCTGGCAAGGTCGACATCGAAGTGGTGCCGGCAGGGGGGTCATTCGGCCGGCGCGGCGTCCTGAGCTCCGACTATCTCGTCGAATGTGTGCGGATCGCGAAGCGGACCGATGGCCGCCCGGTCAAGCTGATGTGGAGCCGCGAGGACGAGATAGCATCCGGCTGTTTCCGGCCCATGTCGCATCACCGTGTGTGGGTTCAATTGGGTCCGGACGGGTTTCCGACGCGCTGGCGCATCCACAGCGTCTGCCAATCGCTTCTTCCCGTTGGGCCGAACTCTCTGGCTACCGAAGGGATCACCCACTCCCCGTATTTTTCGACCGCTTCGACCGTCGATGGCAAGATCTTCACCCCAACTTTTCCGGTCGTGGTCGGCTTATGGCGCTCGGTCGGTCACTCCTATACCGCCCTGGTGATGGAGCATATCGTCGATCAACTTGCCCGGCGAGCCGGCTTCGACCCGGCAGCGTACCGACGTGTGTTCTACGAGAAGGTGGGAGACAGGCGACGGCTGGCAGTCCTTGAAGAGCTTTGCCTGAAAGCAGGTTGGGGCAGTCCGATCGAGCCCGGCTGGGCGCGGGGGCTTGCCATTCACGAAGCGTTCGGCACAATCGTCGGCCAAGTCGCCGAGGTGCGATTGGTCGATGGCCGACCTATCGTCCGCCGCGTTGTTGCTGTCGTCGATTGCGGTATCGCCATCGCGCACGGCCAGATCGCAGCGCAAATGGAGGGGAGCATCGGCTTCGGTCTGTCTGCTGCTCTTTATGGCGCGATCACGCTAAAGGACGGTATCGTTCAGGAAACCAATTTCGATCAGTACCTGGTTTTGCGTATGAACGAGATGCCGGTCGTCGAAACCCACATTATCGCCTCCACGAGCAGGCCGACCGGAATGGGCGAGCCTGGGGTAGCACCCATCGCACCGGCGGTGGCGAACGCGATCTTGGCATTGACTGGTCAGCCAACCTTACACCTGCCGTTCCTCGACGGAACCGCTCGCAGCAACACGGACGTGTCCGTGCAATCTTAGCTGTTGTGCACTAATGTTGGTAACGCAAGCATCGAACAGGCTGACAACCTGCGCGGTGGCGGGGGTAGTGCGCTTGCCAGCAAGACCACGATCAGATGCGTTGAAAAGTTTTTCTCACTAATCTTCTCTGAACGCCCGGTTGAAGCTGTCAGTAATTGGGCCAGCAAGATAGTCGATGGCGCGGCGTGATTTATGAACGATAAGAATTTCTGCTGGCATGCCGGGATAGAGTTTGATGGATGGATTGGCGGCCAAAGATTGGGCCGATATCTCGGCGCGTGCCACAAAGTAAGCCGACTCATCTCTTTCATCTATCAATTGATCGGCGGCAACATAGGTGACTTTGCCGTTGAGGGGTGACAAGGAACGCTGATTGAAAGCAGTTAATCTGACCTGAACCACAGAATTGACTGCCACGCCATCAATATCGCGCGGACTGATCCTCATCTCGACGACCATCGGTTCGTTTTCTGGAACAATATCAAGTATTTCTTCTCCAGCCGCAATAACACCGCCAGGTGTACGCAATCGAATATTGTCAACGATACCTGCTTGCGGAGAACCTATCTCAACTCGGCGCAAAACATCCTTCGCAGCAATAATCCGCTCTTCAGCATCGGCAAGATCGTTCTGGCTTGCCGTAATCTCGCCGGCAATTTCGGACTGTAAGTCGCTTTCAATGCCATGGAGAGCAAATTCTGCACCAGCCTTCGCCTGTTCTGCTATTGCCTTGTCGCCAGCATATTCACCACGATTTCCGGCAAGTGCGCTCAATCGTGCATCGATCTCTGTCAGTCTGGATCTCTCCGCAAACCCTTTTTTGACCAAGCCAGCGATAGCATCGCGTTGTTCTGTAATCAGGGCGATCTGCCGGTCAGTCGCTGCTATTTGCGCCTGTGAGGCTCTGGCCTGCTCGGTATATTGTTCGATGGTTTTTAGCTGCACATCGACACGACCCATCTTCTGAGACGAGCGCTTTTCGAAGAATATCTGCTCTGCCTTCATGGCGTTCCGAGCGGCAACGTCATCCCCAGCACTGAAATCCTCCGGAAATTCGACCCTGGCCGCGGTGGCTTGTTCCGCACGCAGGCGGGCAAGCTTGGCAATCAAACCGACCCGCCGGCTCTGTAAGGCCCGCAGTTCCGAGCGGGCCCTCGTGTTATCCAGCCTAACGAGCGGCTGACCGACCTTTACAACATCGCCTTCGCGCACCAGCAGGCGATCCAAAATGCCGCCTTCGAAATGGCTGATGGTTTTGCGCTTCGAATCGACGATCACAATTCCAACTGCAACCGCCGCGCTTCCCAGTTCGGCTGAGTAGGCCCAGGTGAAAAAACCGCCAAACGCAATGGCGATTGTGGTGATTCCGGCGATGACCAGCCTGCGCAACGGGGACCTTTCGTCTTCCTGCTCAAGGTCTTTCACCCATTCGGGAGGAACGGTGCCAAGCTTCGTCGGCAGATGAACCTCCGTTGCAGCGGCAGGCCGAGCAAGCAATTGCGCGACATGTTCGGGACGATTGATTCTATCGGTCATGATTGGATTGCCACCTTTGGGTCGGCCGGAATAGTCGAAGCAACACCTTGCATGCGGCACTTATCAAAGCAGCAGTCGCGTTTGTCATGACCGGTTTTCTCGCGGGGCTGCGCGCCGTGGGCGGCGGACAGCAAATCGCCATGCAAGCGCCAGCAGCACTTCAGTTGCGATGAGGAAAACCAGCACCTTGATCGCCAGGGCCAACGCGTTCATCCCGGGAACTGCTATCACGGCAAAGTATCCGACGGCGATGAACAGGCTATTCCAAAGAGCGATGCCCAGTATCGTCCCTCCGGCAAATCGCCCGAAGTTCGCGGGAATAAGCCCGGCGACCAATGGCGCGATCAGGCGCACTGCGGGGATGAGCTGGGAAATGACGATCAGGGTTCGCTCACGCGCCCGGAACGACGATAAGGTTCTATCGATGCGCGCCGGTGATAAGCCGAGCAACCTGCCAAACCAGTACAGGAGCTTGATAGACCGGTCCTGCCCCACAGCTCGCACCAGCAGATAGAGGACCAGTCCCCCGCTGAAGCTTCCGGCCGTCGTAAAGATAATGGCATCCGGGAGTGACCAAGCGCTGTCCACAGACGCAATGCCGATGGCGACCAAAACGCCGTAGGACGGAAGAATGGGCACGAAACGCTCGGCCAGTCCGATCGCAAAGAGGCCAAACATGCCATAAACAGCGATCCAATCGATGAGACTTCCAAGCGGGTCCATGCTTATACCCTGCACTTGCCCGCTTGCGCATCCCAATTTCGGGTTGCTGGCAGCGCATTTTGCTCATGGAATTGCATGGCTATCAGGGTCTCGGACAGGTCCAAAAGCCAGCGGGCGATATAAACGTGGTTCACCGCCGCCGCAAACGCGGCGCGTGTTAGGCCCGCGCTCGCTTTGTTCCCGCGCGGGGGGCTGGCGATGCCCACTTTTCGGCCCATAGCGGTGAGTGTCGGCAAGCTGCAACAGGAGGTATCGGGATTGGACATTGTTCATGCCCTTTTTCTTGGAGTGAATTACGAAGTTTCGGGTTGCGTCGGCCACCGTGGCCAATGTGAGACCGCGATGCGCCGGATTGCGGGTTAGCACAGCAAGACCAGTCAGGATGCGGATGGCCAGAACAATCAGCATGCCTGGCCAAGACCGTTGGGGATCTGCCCTGCTGTTCCCATCAAGCTAGAGGAAGAGTCCAATGACTAGAATGCCCTAACCTGCAATGAATTTGCCTATTCCTACAAGCCGACGTCAGAGCGGGTTCGTCAGTAAAAAAACGGTGGGCCGGACGAAGCCCACCGTTTCATGAACAATGACCTGACTGGAGATCGGATCATTATTTTCTCACGCCGCAGTCCTTCTACGGCATGAGGATGGGTCATTTCCCAATACGGGAACTGCCCCAATGTTCCGGGGCGTGTGTCCCGGAATCGTGTTTCGCTTGTACTTAGAAGTTCCTTTGGAAGCGGATAATGCCCTCGAAGGCATCATCTTCGTTGCCGTCGATGTTGTTCCGGTCCTGGCGTTCGCCGCCGAAAGACGTATAGCTGATTTCTGGCGTGATCACGAAGCCGGCAACCAGTTCGTAGGCTACGTTGGCGGCAGCAGCGAATGTACCGTCCTCTTCATAGGCGCCTTGCAGGTTAAAGGTTGCCTTCTCGGAAAGTTTGGCTGCAAGCCCGCCCCACACGGCATAGTCGCCGTGCCATGCGCCGAAGTAGTTGTTCTCGAACTCGTCGCCATTGGACTTGTAGCCGCCCATTACCCAAGCCGAGATCGTGTCGCTGAGGCTCACATCCAAGCGGACCTTGCCAGCCCATTCTTCGGAAACCGAATCATAACCGACGACACCGGAGACTTTGCCCCAGTCCTGTTCATATCGCGCACCGGCAACAATGTGGGGCATGTAATCATCGATGGTGTAGTCGACATCACCGTAACCCTGGTCGGTTTCCATGCCCTGTTCAGCGCCGATCATGGCGGAGAGACCGTTGCCACCAGCCCAAGTATAACTGATCTGATTGGTGACATACTGACCTGCCAGGATCACGTCATCGTTTATAATATCGCCCATATAGCCAGTCCAGGTCATGAACTGTGAGTCTGTCGCACCGACACGGAAACCACCGAGTTCGATGAAGCCGTTGTTCAACTCGACGGAATCGGCATTGTTGCCGTCGACGAAGTTGAAACGCAACTCGGCATAGGAACGCAATGTGCCGAGTTCCGTTTCATCGCGTGCATCAACGCGAAGGGAAAAACGCGAACGCTGGGAATAAGTGTCACGGTCTTCGCCATTATATGCATTGCCACCGGCACGGGCGTCATAGCGCATGTAACCGCTGATCTTCAGGCAGGTTTCGGTGCCTGGGATGTAGAAGAAGCCAGCGCCGTATGTGTCGCAAACGCGGACATATTCAACTGGCTCTGGTTCTGCAACAACAACTGCATCTGCGGCACGAGCGCCCGACACCACAATAAGTGCGGCAGCGGAGCCCAATAGCAAGCTCTTAATATTCATCATAAATCTCCATGAGTGTTCTGTTTACGCCGCGTACTAAGCTCGAAATATTCTGCCGTGTCAAAGCTATTTTTTGCATCCACAACGCCATCTATTTTTCGCGTTGCAGTTGAGCAACAGCCAATCGATCCCCGTTCGCGCTTGTCCTTAACATCTTGTTTTCCTTATATATATTCAACATAGATGTAGACATGGCTTCGCAATTCGGTAAAGATGAGTTCGAGAAACCCTTAGCCGGCTACGCAAAATGGCAAACGACTTCTTTAAAGGTTTCTGCGAACTATCCTGACCGATTATATCTTGATTGCGACATTCCTCTCAAGCCGTCGCATCGGTGTGCTGCGGTTTCGAACTATTGCAAACTTGCTCCTCATCTCTCGCCGCATCTCATGCGACTGAAACATCAGAAACGGTTGGAACCAACTTAAACGAAGGGTGTCCCACGATTGTCCCAACGAACGATCAAATTGTAGCCAAATGTACAAGAATGGGGTGCAGGTCATACCTTGTTACGCCCGTCTGTCGTTGCAGTCTGAATCGCGATATCGGATGGGCGCCCGTTCCAAATCCACGCGCCGCCGCTTGCCACTAAATAAGGCTGCACGGCCGCCGGAACACTTTTTGAGAAATTCAAGGGCTTCCTGCGCCGCTAGCCATGACTTTTTGACCACGCATCAAGGATGCGGCATTCACACAAGGTTCAATGATCTGAAGGGCTTCCAGCAGCGGTCGATCGAACTTTAGGAACTTGCTTACTGAAATCCCAATTTGCTTGAGGTTTTCATTCTTGGATTCAATCCTATTGCCGTCTTTCAATAGGCGTTCACCAATGCTGTCCAAAAAGTCCCACACATAGTTAGCCACCGCATCAGGACTGCGTTTGCCCTCGCTCAAAGCGCGAATGAATAGTTGCGTCATGTGCGGCACCGCGATTCCACCTGCGGTCACAGGCGATGCCATGTGATGCATATCCATGCTGACGAGGGCGCGATCCAAAATATGCCTGTTTAACGCCCTGCATTGCTCTATTGCTTTGCCGGAGGGTTGCTGTGCCGGACTCATGAAACCTGCACCGGTGAGAACCGTCAGCACTTCAACGACGTCTTTGGGTTCAAAATCCTGAAGTTTGGGATGCCTCAAAAGTTCGTCAACGCGTTTTAGCCTGTATCCGTCATCAGACATGGCCTCAATGACAGGATCATACTTTTCAGCTGGCAGTTCCACTTCTTCCCGGGCCGCATGGGATCTTTTTTGGAATATCGGCTGACGGCTTTACCAGCACAAAGGCCTGCGCGTGCCATGCATCGCGATGTTCTGAGTCCGTCAGTTTTCGGGGCCCCTTGATGAAAATGTCACTTCTAAACCGTCTGTTCAGAAGATAATCGCGCACCGTCTCTCGCATGACTGGATGACCGATTTGGGAGAGCAGCTTGCGGCCGTCCTCGCTGAGCCTAAGAGCGTCGATGCCGCCCAAAAGACTGGCTGATCCGACGAATGAAAGCTTGGTATCCTCAAGGCTGCGGACCATGTCGGAAAAATGCCCGAGATGCCAGTCCGCGTTCAAATATTCATGGGCAAGATAGTTGGGTCCCTGCTTCGTCAAATGTTTGAGATGATGTCCGGCGATCGGGTTCTCCTGAAAATAGATCGAACCGGCCTTTGCGACATCTCCTACAAATTGCAAAGCGCCTTCAATCATTCCACTGGGTCCCCTGTTTTTCCCCTCGCCACAATCCTGATAGAGGGACATCAACTCGCGGATTGGAATGACCGGGGCCCAGCCGGGCAGGCAGTTATAGCTTATATAGGCAATCCCACCGGGGCGGAGCTTCCGCCTGATGATATCCGTTATAATTTTCCGATTCCTTTCCGATATCCAGCTCCAAACACCGTGAAGTGCGATGACATCAAAATCGGGAAGATCCTTCCTGCTGGCGAGTTCTTCGAAGGAATCGTCGAACAGATGCAGGTCGGCACCGGAAGCTGCGGCGAGCTTGCGGGCCTCCACCGTTTGCGCGGGATTGAAGTCCGTTCCCCAATACGATCCAGCGGAACCCGCCGCGTGTATGTTGATCGAGACCCCTTGTCCGAAACCAAGCTCAAGATAGGTCGGCTCGTCGCACAGTTGCGACTCTATCGCCTGGCCGAGACAAGCTAAGCGCAGCATGGCCGGGTTCATTTCTGAATAATAGCCATGTGAATAGTTCAGATCAGTAAAGTAACCGTACGACCATGCCATCAGTGAGACTCCAGGACAGGCTCAGGGATCGGGCCTGCGGTCCATTGTTGTTGAATTGAAAGGAGAGGAACGGCCGGGATAGGCAGGAGGCGCAACGGGCCGGAAAACGGTTGGTGACTTCGACCATTCCCGTGAAGGACACGCTCGTGATGCGGATGCGATATGGGACGTCAAACGGACCGTTGGAGAGAAATTGGGTAACAATCACGGGAATGGACTCTCTTTGTAAAACCACCCGCCATCATCATCGCCTTGCGCAGATCTCGGCACGCTTCAGACGAACATCACGTTTGTCAGTTCTTCAGATATATCCCAAAGGAGAGCTGCAGCGACGGCGTCCAGCGCCTGCTTGGCCGGCTTCTCCTCTGCCGGATAGCCGCGTATCCTGCCCAGACCGTTAGGCCCATAGTAAGCGCCGCCCCGCGCTGACGGGTCGGTCGCCGCATAGAGCGTGGGCAAGGCGCCTTGCCACACGGGCTGAAACAGGAATGGCAGGAAGCGGCGCATTCTGGCGGCTGTGCTCTGTGGACCTGATCCGTTTGGAAGGAGATCAGTGCGCGAGACCCCGGGATGCGCCGCCAGGCTTTCCACACCCCATCCAGCTGACTTGCTGCGCCGGTCCAGTTCGAAGGCAAACATGATGCAGGCGAGCTTCGATTGGCTGTAGGCGGGCATCGGCTTGTAGTCATGCTCGGCCTGCAGGTCGTCGAAGTTGATCGCGCCGGTGCCATCCCGGACAGCAATGCTGCCGAGACTCACGACACGGGGTTTGTGCCCTTTCTTGAGCAGCGGCAGCAGATGCGCGGTAAGCGCGAAATGGCCAAGGTAGTTCGTGCCGAATTGCAATTCGAAGCCATCGCTGGTCTCCCGGCGCTCCGGCGGCGCCATGACCCCGGCATTGTTGATCAACAGATCGAGATTGTCTTGGTCCTGCGCGACCTGCGCGGCGAACCCAGCAATCGAGGCGAGGTCGGCAAGATCGATCTTGCTAAACCGCACTTGCGCTCCAGGGACAGCTTGCTTGATCGCTGCCACCGCCTCGGTGCCCTTTTGAGCATTACGCCCGGCAATTAGAACGCTGGCACCGGCACGAGCCAAGGCAAGAGCGCCCTCAAAACCCAGCCCGCCGGTGCCGGTCACGACTGCGGAGCGGCCGCGTTGTGGAGGGATGTTTTTGCTCGTCCATTTCGTCATAACAATTCTTGCCTTCTAGGTAGTTTCGCGAGATTTCGATTGTCTCAACACACCCGCTATTCACTTGATTGCTAAGTTGCCCAAGGCGCGGCAAACCTCTATGCCCAAACTCGCAAAAAACCTGCCTATTCCTACGCCGTGCGATCGAATATTCGTCGGAACAAGACCTGAACGGCCGAGGTTCCAACGGAGCCCCAGGATTGCGCGAGAGCGGCTTGCTCTGCCGACCCGGAACTGTCGGCGGCTCATATGATGCTGCTGACCATCCTCGGTTCCCTGGCGTTAGCAGTGAAAATCCAGGTCACGGCGATGACAAAGGCGCTTGCAACCAAGAGCAGAGCAACTGCCCCAATTAGCAACCGCCTTGGCCTTTTCGACCCGCGCGGATGAACATTTCGGCGACGATGAGATTGGGGACGTAGAAAAAGAATACCATGATTTCGTCGAACCAGCCGTTAAAGCCCGCCGCGCGACCAATGTTTCCGAACAGAAGAGGCCAAAGGCCGCATTTCATCCGATAGAGCCAAAAGCCTAAGCCAAAAGCCTATTGTCAGCGAAAAAAGCCGGAGTGCCTAGGCGCGGTGCCGCTCGTAGCGGCCAGACCGGGCATGGACGTAAGCCAGGGTTGCGCACAGAATCATCAGCGTACCGTACAGGCCAAAGCCGACATCCATTAACGGGCCGCCGATCGTGCCTTGACTGATGATAAGGCAAGTCCGCCAAGTCCCGCCGCCCCGGCCGACATGATGTAGACCGGCCCCAGCCAGCGATGAAGCCCGGAACGAGCGAAACGAAGGCGGCCGATCAACTGGATCGGCCCAGAAGGAGCAGCATTTACAAGCTACGCGCTCTGCACCTTCCTGCTGGCGTACTTGCTGTACAGGCGCTGCTGGTTCATGACGTCCTGCTTTGGCGCAGCCCCAAACGTGCGTGAATATTCGCGGCTGAATTGCGAAGTGCTTTCGTAGCCCACCTGGTAGGCAGCCTCCGCCACGTTTGCAGCTTCTGCGAACATCAAGCGCCGCGCCTCGAGAAGGCGCAGTTGCTTCTGAAACTGAAGCGGGGACATCGAGGTCAGCGCCTTGAAGTGCTGGTGGAAAGACGACGGGCTCATCCGAGCAATCTCTGCCAATTGTTCGATCCGCAGCGTCTGCGCGAAATTCACGTGAAGCATGGATATGGCTTTGACCACGCGCTCGATATTCGATTCTGGGAGCGCCAGCTTGCATAGTTCAGCGCCATGCGGTCCACTCAGCAACCAGTAGCAGATCTCGCGCATCACCGATGGATATAGGATCGGGATTGCCTTCGGTGTCTTTGTCATCCGGATCAGACGCAGAAGGCAGTCTGCCAATGATTCATCGACCTTGCCCACAAAAACACAAGGTCCAGGATCTGAGGTCGGAATTGGCGGGGCGTCCAGCTGCTCCAGGACCTCGCGCATTGTCGCCACATCGAAGTCTATGGTGACCCCGATATATGGCGCCTCAGGAGAGGCCTCTACGATCCGACCCTTCGCCGGGAGCTCGACGGTAACCACCAGGCATTCCAACGCTCCGTAATCCAGCCTATCTTCTCCGAAGTGGATCTCCTTCGCGCCCTGGAGCACGACACAGAGTGACGGCCGATAAAGCGCCCGCATCGGCATCATCGTCTGGAAAGATCGGATAATGTTGAAGCCTTCTATCTGCGTCGGAAACAGGCCCTGCCCTCCACCCTGTTCTTCGATATAGGCGCTGACCGCCACAAGTAGCGATGACGACACGCGAACCTCCGGTTGGTTGTGAGGCCATATCAAAACGCGGCCGTCTCGCGGCAGCGTAGCGTCGCCTGTAGGAATAGGCAAGTTTCTTGATAGTTCGGGCATTTTGATCATCTGACACTCCATATAGCTTATAAGGTGCCAACCAAGCGAGGAGTGCGTTTAGCATGACAGAAACAGCAGCGCGGTCAATAGATATTCAATGAAAGCAAACTCTACCGGTAGCAGTGTCTGTCACTTCGGACGGAACGAATACGGCTGAAATAAAAATGGCTTCGGCTCTGGGCTGCTGCTTGTCGTAGCAAACCAAGTGCATTGCTCTTTAGCTTCGGGGGCAGCGACGACTGAACGCGGCCTCGGCCGTATCCGCGAGCTTTCGCAATTCTCGAAAAGGAGACGTTCTCGATGTCCGATACTGATAACTCCCGCCGAATCTTCCTGGCGCTTGCTGCCGCCGCACCGGCTGCCCTTGCTCTCAGTGGAACGGCTTCGGCCCAAACTTCCGCAGCAAACCCTGGAACCGTTCCCGGCGCCGGCCGGGCTGCCCTTGTCACTGGCTCGTCGCGCGGCATCGGCGCGGCCACTGCCCGCCTTCTGGCTCACGTCGGTTATGCCGTCACGGTGAACTACCTCACTAATCGCGGACTGGCCGATCAAGTCGTAGCTGACATCAAGGCGGCTGGGGGGCGCGCAATGGCGCGTCAGGCGGACGTCGCAGATCCAGCTGCTGTCAAGGCCTTGTTCGATGCCCATGACGAGGCTTATGGCGGCGTTGATGTGGTGGTCAACAATGCCGGGATCATGAATGTTGGTCCCTTTGCCCAAATGACCGACGATGCTTTCAATCGAATGATCGCAACCAATATGACGGGTAGTTTCAATGTTCTGCGCGAGGCGGCACGGCGCACCCGCGACGGCGGCAGGATCGTCAGTCTGAGCTCGAGCATCATTCTCCAGAAGCCCGCATATACGGGTGCTTACGCAGCCACTAAGGCGGCGCAGGAAATTTACTCGAGCGTTCTCGCCAAGGAGCTGGCGGGCCGCAATATCTCGGTGAACGCCGTGTCACCAGGCGCCGTGGATACCCAGCTGCTGCGCCAGCATGGCGAGGAAGCACTCCGAGGCATACCTGAAGCGACACCTCTGCAGCGTCTGGGCCAACCACAGGACATCGCAAACGTCATCGCGCTTCTCTGCTCCCACGACGGCGCATGGATCAACGGTCAAAACATCTTCGCGAACGGCGGCCTCGGTTGAGAATGAAGACTAGGGGGTATGCCCGTCGAGCCAAAGCGCTTGGCGGCGGTCAAATCGCGGTCGCTTGATGAAATCAAACTCAACCCTATCGCCGTTGCTGTCAATCGCGTGATACAGGTACATTCACCTGGCCTTTGACCTTGATGTGAGTGTCATCAAGGTTCCCTTTACGTGCGACCTGACGCTCCCTTCGATGACGCGCTCAAGCAATTTCGGATTATTGCGATACCAGGCGATGAACAGTAGAGCGATCCAGGTCGATGCCCCGCTCTGCCATCATTTCCTTCAGAGTGCGCGGCTGAGATTGTGAGTCAGATACCATCGTACACATAAAAGGATCACAGATTGGTCAAAATGGCGACCTTTGAACATTGAATTCCTGGCTCACTTCAAGCCAGAAGAGTACATCGCAATCGCGCCAGAGCCGGACAAACGGTATTATTTCCGATCGTCGTGGTAAGCCCCTTGGGAAATACGGTTCAGTTCCGAGTTCTCACCGCAAGGAGTCCGCTGCCACCGTTGTGCTCAATATGACGGGTCCCGTTGATGGCACCGGGGTGCATCCGATTGGCAGGCAAGTCCATAGCAACCGAACCGGTCTCCGATTCAACCTTGCGCCAACGCCCATATTGTCGAGGCGAGCATCCCATGACGCGTTTGAAGGCCGTGCTGAACGCACTTTCCGATTCATAGCCGAGCGAGGCGGCAATCGCCGAGACGGGATCGCTTGTATTCTCCAGCCTGTCGCAAGCAAGCAGCATTCGCCACCTCGCCACATACTGCATCGGCGGTTCGCCCACGCGTTCCTTGAACCGGAGCGCAAATGTTGAGCGCGACATGCCGGCAATCTCGCCAAGCTCCTGCAGAGTCCATTGATATGCGGGTCCCGCATGGATTGCCTTGATCGCGGCACCGAGATGTCTGTCCGCCAAAGAGAAGAACCAGCCGAAACGGTCCCCGCCACTCGTGTCCAGATGCACACGTAGTGCCTGCACCAGCATCAGATGAGCCAAATGCTGCGCCACAAGGGCGTTGCCGGGCTGCTCATCACGCAGTTCCTTCATCATTTGCTCGACGGACCAGCGCAAGGCTGCTTGCCCCGGTTGCTCGTGAATGTGGACGATCGCAGGAAGCAGGCCCAGCAGCATATCGGCGTGATTACCCTTCACGCCGAAGCGGCTTCCAATGAGAAACAATCCGCCACCGCCGTTGAGTGTGACGACACCGCCCCTTCGCGCTGCGGGGAATATCTCTCCGGCTCCGACCGCTGGCCCATCGATGCTGCTGCCAAGCCGGAAGGGGCGGCCCGTTGGCAGCACGAAGCAATTGCCGGCCTCCAGGCGCACCGCATCATGCACTCCCTCAACAGTGAGCCAGCAGCTACCCGAGATGACAGCATAACATTTGATGAGCTTGTGCTGATCGCCGAACTGGACAGCCCATTCACCACCAGCATCGAAGCCGGAAGATACATAGGCATGAGGTTTTAGCAGCGAAAGAACGTCTGATAGGGGATCCATGGGGCTACTCTCGGACGATTGCGAAGATAACACAGATTATGCAGTATAGACCGTCCAGATACAACCACCTACCTTAAGCTCGAACAAAAGACTGGCTGCGGCAGGTCTGCCCAGCCAGACAGCGGGCGCGGCTGCGCTATCGCCCTCAAAACTGGAATAAACCATGATCGTTGTAACCGCCCCCACCGGCAACATTAGCCGTCAAGTCGTTCAGAACCTTCTCCAATCGGGCGCACCACTCCGATTGATCGCGCGCGATCCATCGCATCTTGCCGAAGAGGTGCGAGACAATGTCGAGATCATCAAAGGTTCTCATGGAGACGCAAGCGTCGTGAACGAAGCGTTCAGCGGCGCCGACGCGGTATTCTGGCTCGTGCCTCCCGACCCGAAGGCTGTTTCGGTCATGGCTGCCTATGTCGCTTTCACCCGTCCCGCGGTAGCAGCTTTGAAAGAGCATAATATCAAGCGCGTTGTTTCGATCACGGCGCTTGGGCGCGGTTCGCCGCTCGCCAACAGAGCGGGCCACGTCACCGGCTCGCTGGCGATGGACGATTTGATCGCCGACACAGGCGTCGCATTTCGCGGTCTGGCCAATCCGTCCTTCATGGACAACATCGCCCGGCAGGCGGCAGTGATCAGGGATCAGGGCAGGTTCTTCATGCCGATCTCCGGCGACCTCAAACTTCCAAGTGTCGCGACGCGCGACGTCGCCGCCGTCGCAGCACGCTGGCTGCTCGATGACAGTTGGACAGGCCAGAGCGAGGTGCCGGTCCTTGGACCCGAGGACATTTCGTTCAACGACATGGCCGAGATCATCTCCGATGTGATCGGCAAGACGGCCACCTACCAGCAGATCAGTTTCGACGCCTACAAGGAGCGCTTTGTGCAGTACGGCATGTGCACCGCGATGGCGCAGGGCATGACCGACATGGCTTGGGCCAAGGATCATGGCCTGGACCTGACGGTGTCGAGGTCGCCGGAAAACACGACGCCGACAACCTTTCGCCGATGGTGCGAGGACACGCTCAAGCCCGCCATGCTCGACTGAAACGACGTTCCTGATACGCCATTCACAAGAGCATCAAGCCATGCATTTGACTGGCCACACTATTGGGAATTTTGCGACAGCGACGGCAATCAGTTTTGATCGCCGCATTGATGGTGTCCTGGTTTGTGATCGCCCTTCAGACGGCAGACCTTGGGCATCCCCCACCGAGGATGATCTCGGCTTTTCAGTCGCAGACCTACAGCGAGGATCTTCACCCCTCACTGAGGCGCGATCGCTATTGGGCGGTGCTGCTTGGCCGATCATCTAAAGCGTGCATTGACAAAGACGGCTCCACATCTGTCTTACGAAGACTTTATCATCTGCTGGTTCGAAAACGATGCATGGCTGAACATCGAGCTTCTTGAAGAACTTTGTTAGCAGCGCAATGCTGGAAAAGAGTCTATCTTGCGGTCATCCGCGCACGCCGGTCGTGAGATTATCTGCTTTTTGGGCGAATCTCATTGGCTCGCACGAGCACGAGCTCTTGCTTGTGCCGTGCGGATCAGTCCTTGATACTGGGCGTCCTTGCCCGGATACCAGGCCATCCTTTCTATATCGGCGAAGCCTGGAATCGTCTCCATATGCTGCACCATGCGCCGGCGCATCGCCTCGTCCGGCAAGGGCCCGTACATGGCTTGGACATTATCCTCGGCATGCTCCGGATTTGATGTGCCACAGAGCACTGTCGTCACCGCCGGATGCGCCATAACCCACTTGAGAAAAAACTGCGCCCAGGTCCCCGCTTCGAATTCGCGAGCGAAGTCAGGCAGAGGGCGACCTTCCACCACCTTCATAAGACGCGCTTTTTCGAGTGGAAGGTTAATGAGGACGCCGACCCCACGGGCTGCGGCGACCGGCAACAGTCGTCGCTCGGCGCTACGATTGAAGATCGAGTAGTTCGTCTGGATGAAATCGACACCGCCGCGCTCGACCAGTTCGGCGAGCTGATCCTGCGCGCCGGTTTCATGGTGGGTGACGCCAACGTGTCGGATGCGACCTTCTTTCTTCCAGGCCTGCATCAACGGGACAATGACTGGTGCGTTGACGATGCTGTGGCACTGCATGAGGTCAATCGTGTCGCGCCAGATGCGCAGCCTCGACTGCTCGAAGCTTGCCGCCGCATGGCTCTCGTCGCCGAGATATTCGCCGGTCGACCAGATTTTATTGGCGACGAAGATCTCCGATGCCTCCGGTGTGCCGGCAAGGAATGCGCCGACGGAGACTTCTGCCGATCCGTAGAGAGGCGACGTATCGACGACCCGACCACCGCCCGCGACGTAGCGCCGGAACACCTCGGCTAGATTGTTGCGGTCATCGCCGGGGCGGGCATCAAAGGTCAGGAAGGTGCCTAGACCGAGTGTGGTGAGGGTCTGCTGCGTTCCCGGAATCGTTCGTGTTCGTGCAGATGTCGTGGACGTCGTCGTCGCCAGGCTTGGTTGGCGTTGGGCGTGGGCCTTCCCTGCAAAGAGAGGTGTTGATGCCAGTATGGTGGCTCCCGTGCCAAGAGCACCTATGAAGCCGCGTCGGCTGACGCCGGAATGTTGCTGTTCGCTCATGCGATAGTCTCCTTTTTATGTTTGCCTTATGTACGGACGGCGCGCCGCCGACAGGCGATCGGGCTTCTAGAAGAGGTGCTCAATGCGGATCGGCAGTTCTCGAAGCCGCCGCCCCGTGGCATCGAAAATCGCGTTGCAGATCGCTGCGGCGACGCCCACCATGGCGACCTCGCCAAGCCCTTTCACGCCAGCCTCGTTGAGCAGCGGAACCGGTTGCGTCGCGGCAGTCGCATCGCCGATTCCAGCAAGTGTGGCGCCGGTAATGGCCACGCCGGTCAGCACGTCGCGTCGGCTGATCGACAGGTCGTTACCCGGGTCATGAGGTGATGGTTCAAGTTCATTCATGGACTTTCTCCTACCGAATAGTGCTGTCATGACTTAGACTACGAAGTCGTAGCGGGCGAACTGACCGTCGCCCGTCTGGCTGATCGTCATGAGCAGCGCTTCATCGAAAATCCGATCTCCTGCATTGCTCGGCTCGCCCGGGAAGAAGAGCTGCGTCGTCAGTACATCTCCGTCCGGTCGTTGAACCCTGAAATGGAAGTGCCGCGTGCGTCCCGGATACAGAGCCGGCACGACGGTGTTGAACCACCAGCGTCCCTGCTCGTCGGCGAACTGATGTCCCCGCAAGCGGAAGCCCGATCGATCGTACTCGCCGTTGTCGTCGGCTTGCCAGATTTCAACGAGGCTACGCGGCATTGGGCGACAGCGGTCGTCGAGGACAAAGCCGGCAATGGTGATGCGCTCGCCGTGCGGCGCATCCGGATAGAGATCCTGCTTCAACGGTGAATTCGGCTTGAAGAACGGTCCGGCTTCACGAGCGGGCGTCGGTTCATCTCCGTCGGCGCAGATGCGCGTCAGCGGCAGCAAGGGCGCCTCCTGTACGGAAGCGATCGCTGAAGCCAGCGGCACAAGCGGCATTGTGAGAAAACCCAATAGGAATGCGCGCCTTGATGTCGTCATTGCGGGATCTTTATGCATCAGCGAATTAGAACTGCCAATTGACCGGGACCCAGGCATAGCCGGCATCCGTCTTGAGCATTCGGCCAAGACCCGGGAACGGATAGTGGAAGCCGAGAACGAGAAGCCGGTCTGCTGCCGCCATATCGAAGATGCGGCGGCGGGATGCGAGGGCAGTGTCCTTGTCGCGATCTGGCCCAGGCACCCATGGACGGTCGATATTGACGATCGGGTGGTAGGCGAGATCAGCCGTGAGCAGGAGCTGATCACTGCCGGATTGAACAAGGAAGTTCGCCATGCCGGGGGTGTGGCCGAATGCCGGAAGGGTGGTCAGCCCGGGTACAATCTCCGCGCCCGCTTCGTACAACTCGATCCCATTCATCACGGGCTCGACGCTCCGCTTGATGGCGGCGGCGAAATTGCGGCGGAAATCCTCCGGCACCGGCATATAGGACAGGTTCGGATCGTTACGGACAAAGAAGTCCCAATCGGCCTGAGGCGCAAAGATTGCCGCCCGTGGAAATGCCTTGCCGCCATCCGCGGTTCGAAGATTGCCGACATGGTCCGGGTGCGTGTGGGAGACGACCACAACGTCGACGTCTTCTGGCTGTAGACCGATGGCGGCCAGATTCTCGAAGATGCGACCGCCTTGCGGACCCATGGTCTGCCCGGCGCCCGCTTCGATGAGTATCCGCCTGCCATTCGTCTCGATAAGAAGCGTGTTGAGATTGAGCGTCAGGCGATCGGCCGGAAGGAAGGCGTGCCTCAGAACCTCCTGCAGTTCCGCCTCCGGCGCATTGCTGGCATAGACCCGCGGAGGGCCGCCGATCAGACCGTCGCTCAACACCGTTGCCGAGATGTCGCCGACACGAAAGCGGTAATGGCCGGCATTTCCAGCTGCGGCCGAGGGCGACGCGGCCGGCGCCGTCCGCGCAATCGCCATGCCGGTCGGCAAGGCCAGTCCGGCCGCCACCGAGGCGGCTGTCAGCATGACTTTCCTGCGATTCAGCGTGACTTCAGCCATGCTTTGATCCTTCAAGTATCAGGTCCCGGTTCAACGGTTGACGGCAAAGCCCATATCCGCAGTGCCGCTTGCGACATGTTTTCGAAGGATGACACGGATCAAGAGTACAGATAAGCTAATCAAAACCGATCAGCTTATTAAGCAGGACTTTGCAATGCGGCCACTGCGCCTTGACAGCTTGGAAATCTTTGAAGACGTCGTGCGCTGTGGTGGCTTTAGAGCCGCTGCGCTTGGCAGGGGCGTTTCTTCATCCGCCATTAGTCAATCGATCAGCGCGCTCGAAGACGCGCTAGCCATCCGGCTGCTAAACCGGACGACACGCAGCGTTGCCCCCTACTGAAGCGGGCGAGCGCCTTCTCGAGCGGCTAGGGCCCGCTCTTCATGACATCAGAACAGCAATCGACGATCTCAATCAGCTTCGCGAACGTCCATCTGGCACCGTACGGATCAATGCACCGGGTCCGGCCGCCGACCATTTTCTGTGTCCTTTGACCTTTGAGTTCATGAAAATTTATCCCGACGTCAATGTAGAGATCATCAGCGATGCTGCGATCATAGATATTGTGGAGCAAGGTTTTGACGCTGGTGTACGCTTCGGCAACCAACTTGCCCAGGACATGATTGCCGTGCCGCTCGGGCCCGCCTTACGATATGCAATCGTGGCCTCACCGAATTATCTTAGCAACCGCGGTCGGCCTGACTCACCCAATGACCTCTTACAGCACGACTGTATCCGTCGTCGTTTCCCCGGCGGAACCATGGTGACGTGGAAATTCGAAAGCAATGGTGAGGAGTTGGAAATCACCCCGAAAGGCCGGTTGACGCTCAGTTCGGCGCATCAAGAGCTCCAAGCCGCGCTCGCCGGATCGGGAATCGCTCACCTGCTTGAGGATTACGTTCGTGATGATGTAAAACAGGGCAGAGTTATCGAATTGCTGAGCGACTGGAAGGAGGAGCTGCCAAGCTGGTATCTGTATTATCCGAGCCGGCGGCATACGAGCGCGGCCGTGCGGGCTTTCCTCGAATATATCCGCAGCCAGAGATGGTGCCCAACCCCCGAGTAGCGCCAGCGCGCCGCCTGGGCCAAGAATGACTGGGGGATAAACCATTTTCGCCGGCAAGTTGACGTAATCGTTAGGAATCGCAGAGGATGTGACGGCCGGTCAGGCTCTGGTGATCCCAGCCACAACCTCGTCGTTAAAGTTCGCCGCTCGCCGGTTTGGCGATACTGTCCGGATCAAGATGATCAAGATCAGCCCAGAAACAAAGGAAGGCGCCACACTCCCGGCAATGAACGGGTGATTGGTCTGAGTCCTAAAGGGGAACCGCAGCGTGAAGGTAAGGACCCTGACGCCGTCGTCGACGCAAATCTAGGACTCAAGGCGCTCGACAATCTTTTTTAGTGGACGCGTCAATTATGCCCAACCTCACCGCAGGGCCGATTCATACTGCGGTGCTCGCGGTCGCCGAGACCTTCGCTCGATGGCACCGGAAATGGATCCGGAAAGAATTCCGATGCGATCAACGGCATCGTCGACGGCTCCGCAGCAAGGCTGCGCGCGGTACGGAAGCCGGCGCAAAGCAACTGCCAGACCTTGACGACGGCGCGCGCGATTGGCCATCATGACAGCCTCTCTCGTTACACATCTTTTTATTCCGCCTCCGATTGTGAGGAAACAGCCAGCAATGAGGCCACCGCTGCTGCGCCGATCAACGCAATTTGAGCAAACTTCTCAGCGACTGCTCGTTGGCCTGCGTTATGCCGGGTATCACCAAATAACCCGATACATGTTGCTGCCAAGCCGCTAGCCGCCGTTAGCGAAATAGTGGCGAAGAAAACCAGATTTAGAGAAATCATTGTAGCCTCCAGTTGAACTGCGAACATTATCGCGCGGTTTCTGGAGGGGAGGATAAGTTTCGACGGCTGGAATTTTGTTCCCGTAGTAACCATCGTGGTCGCCCTTGTCTCGGTTGCTATAGTCTATCGAGAGCAAACATCCGGCAGTCTAGCAAACTGATCTAATTTACAACGCTGATGCGAAGGACGCCTCGCCATGTCAAACTTTCGTATTCGGCAAGCTGCGACATGTCTTTGCCATCAATTGCGAAGCTACCGAGCTTACGAATATTCTATTTCGCACAGGGGTAGCCCTTTGGGCGGGACTGTCGGGCCACAAAGCAACACCGGATGCATCCTCAGACAGCCGCTGATAGGATGGAATTGGAACCCCGGACAACTGATTTCCGGCATTGGTCGTCAGTGTTCATTAACAGCTCTCGCTCCGGCGGCACACAAAGCGAACCCAACTTTCTCAGAAGTCGAGCCAGATCCGAACTATGATGGAATTCAGCTGACTTCAGGTTGTCCAGAACGCCAATTATGCGAAATATGCGGGGCTTGCGGCATCAAATTTGCTGCCTGGCAGCGCCTATCAGTGAGTCGCGGGTATCTCTATCGACGCTCTAGGACTGCCACAATCTACCGGCAAGCTGGAGACGTGGGGCAAGGGCAAGATGCGCAGGGCGTACCCGACCTACTCGAGATCGGGTACACCATTTCGGCGGCTTCCTAGACCTGCCGCAAGCCGCCGTCGACGCACAGCTCGGCACCGGCTATGTAGCTCGCGTCATCGCTCAACAAGAACAAGGCGGCCGCAGCCACTTCTGAAGGCCGTGCCATACGACCCATCGGAATCGGAGCGACAATTGCCGCGCGAGTGTCTTCCGCGACAGCAGCCATCATGTCCGTATCCGTGGGGCCGGGTGCAACGACGTTGACCCGAATACCTTTGGGTGCGAGTTCTGCCGTCCAGGTTCTGGCATAGGATCGAACGGCTGCTTTGGTTGCGCAGTAGGTACCGTAGGCCGCGTAGCCCGCGCTCCCGGCTATGGACCCGACGAGGACGACCGAGCCGCCTTCTGTCATCGCGGAGAGAGCTGCCTGGAGGCCGAACACCATCCCGCGGACATTGACGTCAAAGTGGCGGTCGAAATGCTCCGGCGTTATCTCGGGGATCTGCGCAGGCTCGGAGAGACCTGCATTCAGAACGAGCGCGTCAATACGACCGCATGCCTTGCGCACTTTTTCGACAGCCTCCACCATGTCCTCCGGAGAGCTTGCGTCAGCGGTAATACCGACAGCGCCATTGCCGATGGCTTTGGCCGCCTTTTTCAGCATCTTCACCTCTACGACTGGTAATGAAGACATTTGCGCCTTCGGCAGAAAGCCGCTCTGCAATCGCCAGGCCGATACCCTTCGCGCCGCCGACGACTAAAGCCACCTTGTTACTCATGCGATCCATCGTAAATCCTTTCACTGAATGGTCTCGCTATGATATACGCTGGATATCTGATATCAATTACGCACCTGGAATAGCCTAGATATGGACGAGTATACCGACCTTGAAGCCCTTTCTCATCGCGCGCTTTGCGACATGGCGCAGGTTCGCCCGGTGCTCGACAAGATCGCTGATAAATGGACGATCCTGATACTGACAGTGATCTGTCCGAAACCTGCGCGGTTCAACGAACTCAAGCGGCGTCTCGATGGGATCACGCACAAGGCTCTGGCCGATGCTTTGAAGAGACTTGAGCGGAACGGCCTTGTGACGAGAACCGTACTCCCAACGCAGCCGATCGGAGTGGAGTACGCAATTACTCCGCTAGGACATTCCTTGCGGGAGCCGTTTGAAGCACTGTGCTTGTGGGCAGCGGCCAACGGCGACAAGGTCGAGGCAGCCACGCTGAGCTATGACAAGACGGCAAGTCGTCGTTGACGGCGTCCCTGTGTCCGCTTCTGGCGCATTGTTGCCGCAAGCAGCCTTCATTCAGCGATTGTTGGCACAGCAATTGCCGGTGTCAGCTGGAGCACATACGCAGACAATGGCAATCATCCCTACCTTTAAAACGAAATCCGGTTGGCTGGTTCACGGCAAAACTGGAAGCGGGTGGCTTCGCAGCTCGAACGGCAAAGCTCAGAGAAACAAGCCGGTTGGACGGTTCGTCGGATGGGCAGAGCGGCCAAGACCGTATTGTTGTATTTGCAAGGCTTGGGGTCGGCACTATTGATGGCCGGCAGGGGCTGGTTGAACGCGACAATTTGCTGGCCGCTTTCGAAGCTCTCTGAAGAGACAACCCACATTCGCTCTTGGGAACTGTCCTACAGAATCGGGCTGCTTTTAAGCGTTGTACAAAAGCGCGTCCACCAGCAAACCTTCCTTTGAAAATGCCGATAATAGGCAATTTTCGGGCATTCTCGATTGTAGCCCACAAGTCTACAAACGCTGATCGGCAAAGAACGTCTGGCTATCAAGGGTAATTAGGGCTGAACTGTGTGATGCTGGAGCACGTTCACCATTCTAGTGAGAAGCGGTGTAAAGCCAGCAAAATCAGTGCTTGATGCACTCAGCATGATAACGGATTTGGCAAAAACCTTTTTGCCGTATTCGTTGCTAAATCTTTCCTGAGAACGGCCCAGGACGTTTTCACCTTTTCGCTAACCTCACATGTTAATATATGCGTCGTGCATAGCATCCTGTAAATCGCATGTTATATGCTTAACGCATACAATTTCATGAGTGTTATCCAGGATAGAGGATCGTTCAAATGTCTACTACTAACACCCATCCCGCTCCTGCATCTTATCTGTGTGCTCGGCCAGCTGATCGCTTTACACTCGCTGCTGGCCGCGTCATTTCCCTGGCCGGTGTTGTCTTGCCACTTCTCCTCATTGGCATTCTTAAGTTTACCCAAGTAGAAATCGAGGCTCTCAAGCCGCTGATCAACGGGACACCTTGGTTGGCATGGCTTTACTCGGTATTTGGATTCGCTGGTACGAGCTATCTGCTCGGTGTCGTCGAGCTGTTCACAGCAGCTCTATTCATCGCGTCCTTCTGGTCGGTTCGAGCCGGGCTTGCTGCCGGGGCTCTCGGGGCGTTGACGTTTGCAACGACTGCTTCGACGTTGTTCGCTTTGCCAATTTGGGAAGCCGCTTCGGGTGGCGCGCCGTACCTTACCTTCGTCGGATCATTCTTGATCAAGGACGTTGCTCTCCTTGGGATCAGTGTCGCTGTGCTGGGCGAAAGCTTAATCAAGCACCGCGCCGCGACGGGCTTCCATGCGGAAACCGTAATAGCCGATGCGTGAACCGCATTGGATGTCGCGAAATTCGGAAGGCTAAATTCCGTTGTATATTGACAATGAAGAACGGTGTGTTCTGCTGCAGTCGTGCGTTGCTGAACTTCACTGGCAACCGGCCGCATAAACAAAGTCCGAGCACCCTGATTTCGTGTTGCGTACCCAATGGTCGCTGACAGCGGTCAAGGCAAACCTTATCGAGGACGAAGCATGCATTACGCTGAATACAAACACACCGATCCGGCTCTCGTCCGTGCTCTGGTGGATACATTTCCGTTTGCGGCCATCTCGGTGAACGGATCCCGAGGACCACGGATTGCCCATGCCCCCCTTACTTTCCGAAACGGCAAAACTCCGGTCGGCGCGCTTGAATTTCATCTGGCGAGAGCCAACCCCATCGCTGGCGAGATGAACATTGGTGTCCCTGTCACTATTTTGGTTCAAGGCCCTGGTGCCGCGATCTCGCCGAGTTGGTTTACCTCAAGCTTTCCGCAGCCTTACTCCGATCGGAGCAGGACCGCACCAACTTACAACTACGTCAGCCTGATCATGAACGGCCGACTGGAGTTTATGGATGACGTAGCGCTGCAAGCGCAGATCAAAGATTTGGTCTTGGCCAGTGAACCGGAAGGTGGCTGGCGAACCGAAGAGTTGGCGCCTGATCTCTGGCAAGGCTGGCGCAAGTTGATTCAGGGGTATCGGTTGGAGATCGAGAGCTTTGATCTCACAGTCAAGTTAAGCCCCGGCGATGCACCGGAAGACAAGTTTGGCGTCGTCGCAGGCTTGCTGGAACGCGGTGTGCTGGCTGACGTGAGCATGGCCCATCTCGTAGGAGGGTATGACGGCAATTCGGGGTCACTGCCATCCCTTTTTCGGGCGTTGAAACGTGGTGTTGGCACTTCCAGCTAAATAACGTCACCGCCAATTAGCATCTTGTCGAATGGCCCTGCGATTTTTCTCCGGGCCGTCATGGATCGCGCCGACATCTCACGCCAGACTGTTTCAGAGCGCTTGGCCATATGCCTGTTGGCGCGGAAAACCCTAATGTCGAGATCAGCGTCCAGGCGTTCTGGTCCAGCCCGGACCAGCTTGCCAGTCAGGATGTCGTTGTGTGTCATGCTCAAAGGTAGCCACGCCACTCCCATCCCCAGAAGGGTCATCGCGCGCAGACCGTCGGCCTGAGCATTTTCGAAGATTAGGCGTAGTCGGGACAGGGAGCCATCCCGTCCGATGGCGCCGTCGACGGCCTTGCCTAGAGTGCATACCGTCTCGTACCCTAGATAAAGCACCTCGGTTTCGCTGCCGCTAATCAAGCGATGGCGTGGTTCACCTGCCCTATCCGGAACTGATAACGGAACGAGTTTATCTCTCCCCACAAGTATCGAATCGCACCTTGAAAGAGGGAGAGCGTCATCCGCGCTATTCAGGTCAGTTCGGGCATCGACGAAGGATACGACGAAATCGACCTCTCCGTTTTCAAGGGCGTCGCAACAGTATCGGAGGCTGCCGGATCGAACGTTGAGGGGAAGCGATCCGACCTGACGTTGGAGGACAGGGAGCCAATTTGGAAAAAATGTCACGGAAAGGACATGCGGCGCGGCGAACCGTACAGCTGTCATTCTTTTGTCAGCTTCGTCCCGTATCGCTCTGCGTGTTCCGTTCAACCGCCCAACGACATCGCTTGATATCGCCAGCATTTCTTCGCCGGCTTTCGTCAGGTAGATAGGATTCTTGCTTCTGTCGATGAGCAATACGCCGGCCCATCGCTCCAGAGATTGCAGCCTGCGGCTTAGCCCAGACTGCGTAACGTTACGTTTCTCAGCTGCCTTGGTGAGATTGCGGTATTCCGCGATTGCCGCCAGGTCTTCTAGCCATCTGATATCGAGCATTTATCCCTCCGTTGGCAATAGACTACGTGGTACATGCCGTTGTGGCTCATGCGAATATAGCAGTTTACGATGCTACATTCGCATGCTGCGCAACCGCTTGCCGACTTCCCAAATGTCGAGGGAGCAAGTAGTTTATACTTGTTAACACTTCAAAACGTAGCGCCTAGGTCACGTTTTAGTTTGGAGAGCACAAACCACTGGGCAGTCTGGACAAGCACTGAAGTCGCACAAGCGACAAACCGAATAAGCGTGATCAAGATCTTCGACGAAATTCGATAGAAGCTTCTCGGTGAGTAATCGGTATGTCTCTCTTTCAGCGGGATCCAAGCCCTGTAAAGCTCTGGCTATACGCTCGAAGCGAGAAGACAAGATTGCGTCACATCTTGTGTCCCCCGCTTCCGTTAGATGTAGGGCGACAGCTCGCCGATCGGTTGCGCTTGGTCGTCTTACGACCAAATCATCGGTCACAAGCCGATCGATGAGGCGGACCGTCGCCGAGTGGGAAAGCCCCAAAGCGCGTCGCATCTGTTCGATAGGCATTCCAGGCTCGTGCCGTAAAAGCGCGATTGCCGCTGCGGCCTGCCCTTTCTCCGGAGCCTGGTTTTCTGTGTCTCTCAGAACGGCGTCTGCCAGGCCCAGGACCATAGCGCCGATCACGTTTTCTGTCTTTTTCTCATCCATTACGAAAATATATATGCATGACGCATAGACATCAAGTAAAATTAATATATGCTTAGCGCATACAAATCAAAGGAAAACGAAATGACACAGAACATTACCTCCGTCGCCGATCGCGCTATCACAGGCCTGGATCGCATTGCACCCGCCACCACGATAACGAAGATTGGCCGCGGTGTAGCACTCGCGGGGGTGGTCTTGCCGCTTTTGCTGATCGGCCTTCTCAAATTTACTCAGATCGAAGTCGATGCGCTCAAGCCTCTCATCACAAATACCCCATGGCTGTCATGGCTCTATCCCGCCTTCGGAGAAGCCGGTGCTACGGCCCTGCTGGGCACTGCGGAAATCTTCACCGCAGTCCTCTTGATCGCATCGCCCTGGTCGGCACGCGCCGGGTTACTCGGTGGTGCGATCGGCTCGCTCACGTTTCTCACCACGGTTTCCGTGATGTTCGCGCTACCGATCTGGTACGCCGAACTTGGCGGCTTCCCCTGGATCAATCCTGTTGGCCAGTTCCTGCTCAAAGACGTGTCGCTTCTTGGCGTAAGCATCGTCATTTTTGGCGAAAGTCTCACACGCGCCAAGGCCCAGATTTCCCAAGCGGTCTGATCGATCGCTGCAGTCAAGGAATGGGTTAATCATCGACGTCGCAAAACGGAGCGTCAAACCTACATCGGCAAAGAACCTGTCGGAGGCCGTGACGATCTCGCTTCCCTCGACAGACGGGAACGGCTGGACGCCAGGCTTCGTCCTCTTCGATCGTGCAAGAACGCCAAGGGGCTGGGCAAAACCTATACCCCGGACACCTCACTTTTCTAAGGAAAACCACAATGAAAACCGAAAAACTGGAATTCGTTGGGCACGCAGGCGGCATCCTTGCTGCCCGGCTCGACATGCCAGACGGGGACGTCCGCGGCTATGCCCTTGTCGCGCACTGCTTCACCTGCTCGAAGGATTTGATGGCTGTACGCCGGATATCCGCCGCCCTTGCACGGCATGGAATTGCTCTTATGCGTTTCGATTTTACAGGTCTGGGGGCCTCGGATGGAGAGTTCGCGTCAACGAATTTCTCATCGAATATCGAGGACCTCAAACGAGCAGCAGACTATCTGGCTGAGGTCCGCGAGGCGCCCCGCCTCATCATTGGTCACTCGCTTGGAGGTGCCGCAGTTTTGGCCGCGGCCTCCTCTATCCCCGGCATCGAGGCTGTGGTGACTATCGGCGCTCCGGCAGACGTAGCTCACGTCCTGCACAATTTTGGATCGGGCCTGGCCGAAATCGAGGGAAATGGCGAAGCGGCAGTTTCATTACATGGCCGCGAATTCAAAATAGAGAGGCAGTTCATAGAGGATGCGAGGACCGCCAATTTGTCGGTGCGGATCGCGGCTCTGCGCAAGCCGCTTCTTATCCTGCACGCGCCGCGCGACGACACCGTCGGAATTGAAAACGCCGCGTTGATTTTCGCGGCGGCGAAACACCCCAAAAGCTTTGTCTCCCTCGACGGGGCGGATCATCTTCTGACACGCGCCCAGGATGCCGAGTATGCTGCCAGCGTGATTGCGGGCTGGTCATCGCGTTACATCGGCACCGCAGCAAAGGGTCTAAGTCCGCGTGATTCCGGTCCGATCCTCGTCACCGAAACCGGGCACGGTCGATACCAGCAGAGAGTGGATGCTCATGGGCACCGGCTGATGGCCGACGAGCCTCGCGGGGACGGTGGCACCGACACCGGACCAACCCCTTACGATTTTCTCGCAATCGCGCTCGGCGCCTGTACTTCAATGACGTTGCGCATGTACGCGGAGAAAAAAGAATTGAAGCTTGATCAGATTTCGGTCGAAGTAGATCACATAAAAGTCCACGCGTCCGACCGCGCGGAATGTATCGACAAGAGCGCGGCGGTACCGAGAATCGATCGCTTCGAGCGCCGAATTCGCATCCGGGGCGGTGTGGCGGATGCCATGGCGGTCGGATTTACTAAGGATCGCGGACCGTTGCCCGGTCCACAGGACTCTTGAGGCGTCGTCGGTCATTGTGACGCACATTATGGGTCAGTGATGAACTTTCTTGATGGCTTTTCCATTCCGGCACTGGCGGGCGTTCTATTCACGGCGGCGTTTGCGCTGGGCGTCGCAATCCAGCATGGGACAACCTGTGCCGTTCGGGCGATGTCTGAACTGATCCGGGAGCGAAGAGCTGATGGGCTTTTGGGATTTCTCGAGTGCGGTCTTTGGGCGTTGCTGGTCGCGTGGCTTCTGACACCGGATACGGCGGTTCCTCAATGGGAGCCCGTGGGGTGGCTGTGTCTTGGCGCTGCACTGTTCGGTGCGGGCGCGACGATGAATTGCGGTTGCGCCTTTGGCTCTATAGCCCGCTTGGGCGAAGGACGAGCCGAGTTTCTACTGACCGGAGCCGGAGCATACCTCTCGTTCCGCATTCTCGATGCGCTTGGGGAAGGCCGCTCTACTTTACCGGAACAGAGTCCAGTTCCGGAAAATGCCTTGCTCATTGTCCTCGTCGGCCTGCCGCTCCTCATAGGAGTGCGGTTTCTCGTGTGGCGAAGGCCCATTGGCATCGTATTGCAGCTTTCCATGCTGATGGCTGTCATAGGGATCATCGGTGCGTTCGTTGGAGCTCTGCATCAGCCGTGGCCATGGATGCTGGCATTGAGATTCATCGGGACGTCGAACTGGTTGACCGTGCTGGGCCTGGTGGGCCTTGTTTCTGGCAGCATTGCAAACGGTGTCGTGCGGGGACGGTTTCGGCTGGCGCGGCCAAAGCTCGCTGCCGTGCGGGATCGATTTGCGGGAGGGATGTTGATGGGTGCCGGGAGCGCGTTGGTGCCTGGAGGCAATGACAGCCTGATCCTGCAGGGAATTCCCTCCGGCAGCCCTTCAGCTTTCCTCGCCTATGGCATTGTGCTCGCCACGATCGGCGCTCTGCTGCTGACCGTACCGCGCTTCAACCTCCATTGAAGATCGTTAAACGCGGAAAGAAGGTTGGTAGTGAGATACGGACGTGGGCGGCGAAGCCTTAAGCCCAAACAAAGCATCCAGCCAATGCTTGTAGTCAGCCCCCAAAGCGCTCTGTCCTGATCGACAGAGCATTTACGCCAGACTTTAGGATTTGCTCGACTGCCGAGTTGACGAAGTCATTGGAGCCACAGACATAGACTTGCTCGGGCGGGCTCGGTAGACGGTCGAGTGCCACCTTAATGATCGCAGCATCAATTCGCCTGTTGAAATATTCCTCCGTCGCCGTGGAGGCCCGTGTCAACGTCAGCGTAAAGGTAAAATCAGCAATTGCCTTACTGATCGAAAGAATTTCGTCCCTGAACACGACATCGTCCCATGTCTTGGCCGATACCAGCAATGAGAGGGCTTGATCCTTCCCGGATGCAACCCGCTGTCGGACCATCGCCACCAAGGGAACCGCGCCGGAACCTCCTCCCACCAAAAGGACGGGCCCCTCACCATTGGGTGCCATTGTGAAATGACCGCCCAGCGGCCCACGGATCTCAATGAGGTCCCCGACCAGGGCCACATCATGGAAAAAGGACGAAACCTCGCCGTCCTCCAATCGATCGATTGCGATCTCAATCATGCCGTTGCTATTCGGTGCGGATGCGATCGAATAACTTCGAACTGCCTGATAACCGTTCGGCGCGGTCAGTCGGACATCGACAAATTGTCCGGCGATATGGAAGAACGGCTCGCGTAGTGCAAGGAAGAAACTCTTGATCGTCTTCGTCTGGCGATAGATGCCGGAAATGGATGCCGTTTGCCAAACGGACGAAATGTCAGTCATGGGTGTAGCGTTGCTCTTTCCAAGGATCTCCGTAAATATGATAACCTCTTAGTTCCCAGAAACCCGGTTCGTCGCGGTCGGTGAACTGCAGCCCGTTTACCCACTTGGCGGACTTCCAGAAATACAGATGCGGGACAAGAAGGCGAGCAGGCCCTCCGTGATCACGCGCGAGCGGTTCGCCGTTGAACTTTGTCGCCACCATCGCTTTTCCCAGGATCAGATCAGCAAGCGGCACATTCGTGGAATATCCGTCATAAGAATGAGCAAGAAGGAATTCCGACGGTGGGACGATCCCTGCGGTGGCAAGGATGTCATCGACAAGAACCCCTTCCCAAAGGGTACCCAGCTTTGACCAGGACGTGACACAATGGATGTCGCGGGTCATTTTTGTCTGTGGCAGGTCCTGAAAATCTTGCCATGTCCAGATCTTCAACGGCTTGGGGCCAACCTTAAGCGTGAACTTCCAGTCTCCCGTTTCCACCCGGGGCGTCGGACCAGCGGTAAGAACCGGAAACCCTTCAACGACATGCTGCCCCGGTGGAATAGGGTTGATGAAGTTGTTGTCCATGGATTTTCCAGAAAATCCCCTCGTGACCATTCCGCTTCCGATCTTTGGTGTTGTGTGTGGTCCGGACGCGGATAGACGCGTCTCGAAAATCATTTATTTTTTCGGCAGCTCAGCAAGCGATTTTCCAGCTTCTACAATATAGGTGACCAAGACCTTCACCGCAGTTTTTCCTGTGCTCGTGGCAGCGTGGGCTTTGTCCGGCAGGATAGCATAGCTATCGCCAGCTTTGAAAGTCCGCACGGCTTCACCCTCGGTTTGCAAGCTGAACTCGCCCTCGAGAAGATATCCGACCTCATATTCTTCGTGGATGTGGAGTTCTACAGTTACCCCCGGTTCAATGACGGCAATACCGAGGATTTCTTCCTTTTTTGGTGAGCCCGCCAGCGGGACCCTTTCCAATTCCGTCCATGTTATTCCATTGACGCCGCCCTGATCCTCGGCAGATGCGCAATAAGCATAATTAGCCACGCCGGCGACCACCGCACAGAAAAGAAGGCTCTTCAAGTCAATCATCAAATTTCTCCCTTGCTGGCCTATCGGCCTGTCGTCAGTTAGGAAAAGCAGCCTCAAGATTGTGTCTCGCGTCATCTCCTTCCCGGCTTAAACCGGGCTGGTTTACGGAAAACACGTAGTCCTGCTCTGCGCCTGCGCGGTCCATATGACACTGCGCGCACCGCGCCTTCGGATGCTTCGTTGCAACCTTCTGATAGGGGGGCTCCTGATGGCCAAACGTGAAATATGCCCAGCCTCCTGCGTCCTCAGGGTACCGTTTGCTATCCTTGAGCATGAGAGCGATACCAGTAAAACCGTGTTGGAAAATCACTTTGCCGAACCAGGCGTTACACAGATACGCGGGTGGGCCATCGCAGTTTTTTTCGTCAACGCTGGTAAAGCTGAACTCCTTTACGATCAGCGATCCTTCAGGCCACTTTCCCGTCTCCATGTAGGTTCGGTAGGCGTAAGGCTCTACATAGACATTATGATACTCCGGCGTGGGAGTGAGTTCTTCGTCCAGCAAAGAAGTGGTTATCGGCTCCCAGGCCACATAGGCGTGAACCCACGACCTGTAACCCCTCGGGAGCTCGGCTTGGCCGCTCTCGGTAAACGCGAGCTTGGCCGTCGGCGCTGATGGATTACCGCTGGCGCTCACAGCCGAATGTATTCCACCTATTAGAGCTCCGGCCAAAAGAACGGCTAAGCCAGCCAGTCCCGACAGTGTCAAGATGCGCCTCATGAAAGCTCCTCCTTTGAATTGCACGCTCATAGCAGAATCTATTCGCGAGCTAACCCGCCGAAAATATTGCATATTCTGATCGTCAGACGCCAATGCGCATCGCGTATGGCGCCATGCGCAATGCTCATTGTGGGGTTGATCGACTCTTTTGATCAGAACGGCCAGCGATTTGCGTGGGTATGCTGCCACCGCGCGCACGATGCTCAGCGACCTCGGCCAGGATGTGATTACATTCCGCTCACGCGCTAAAAGATTATATTCACGGCGACTGGCGTCAATTTATTACCCTTGAGGGTAATGCCAAAACAGCCCCGCGATCCCTATATTGTAGCCGCGCTATTAAGCGACAGGCGACCTCTCACTGAGAGATCGCGCTCGTTAGGACATACTGTCTTCCCTACATCGTGCGAAACCAGCCGTCTGTCGCCAAGCCCCCGGAGTGCGAGATCTCGGCGACCGGGCAACAAGGCCTAGTAAGAGGCCCGGTACACGATCGGCACCCACTCATAGTTGCTATCGTCACGACGGACATGACCAATTCCGGGAAACGCGTGATGAGCGCCGGCAACCAGATATCGCTGATCAGCGGCTTCTGCGAACGCGACAGCACGCGTAGCCGCAGCGGCTTTCTGATCAACGTCAAAGTCCACCGTTACCTCCGGATGATCATACTGGAGAACATCGCCATGTGCGACATCGCCCCAAAAGACTATTTTCTCGCCCTGGCTTTCAACAATGATGCCGCTGTGCCCTGGCGTGTGACCGGAGAGCAGGACCGAGCCGAAACCAGGAACAGGCGCAGCATTGTCATCGAAAGTTTTTAACCTGCCAGCATCCGCGTACGGACCGACGCATTGTTCGGCTTGAGTAATCTGTGGGCCGAGAACCTTATCGACTTTACTCTCGGCGTCGGCTTTCAGCCAGAACAGCTCCTCTCGCCGGTTGACATGCAGAACCGCGTTCTCGTACACGCGGCTTCCATTGGCAATAAGCCCACCGGAGTGGTCGGCATGGATGTGGGTCAGTATCACGTCGTCGATATCGGACGCCTTGTATCCAGAGGCCTCGATATTAGAGACAAGCCTACCCAATGACGGGCCCAATAAATTTCCAGTGCCGGCATCTATTAGGACAAGCCGTTCTCCGGTATTGACAAGGAAGGCGTTGACCGAAACTTCCGCCGCGCCTGCCTGATATCTGTCGACCAGATATGTTTCCGCCTCTTCCTCGCCAATGTTTTTATAGATCTTCGACATTGGTAGTTTCGCTGTGCCGTCAGAGAGTGCGGTGATTTCGTAGGAGCCGAGTTTGACCCGGTAGAAGCCAGCCGCTTGCTTGCCTACCATAGGCGCTTTGGCGAAGACAGCTGCGGGAACCGCAGTTGACGTCCCGGCAGCGAGGGCAATCTTAGCGCAATTGATCAGGAGTGAACGGCGGGTGTGCATGGCGTCTCCAAGGTTTCCGAGCAAGAATAATTGGGGTGTCAAATAGCTTGAGGCGAAGGTTCGGCAACTCCACCAATACTCAAATAATGCGGCTCGGACTATACGATTAAGCAGAAACTTGCCCTCAATCAAACGTATAGATAGCAATACATATTCGATTTGTAACAGGCCAATGCGCATCGCGTATGGTACCATGCGCAATCATCATTGTAGGCTGTGTCAGCTCTTTCGATCACAACAGGCAGCGATTTACCGAGGAATGGTCGACACACGCGGTTTTCGTCAGCTTAACGGCAACTGTTGCGACCTGGCATTCTGTCGTAGTCAATCATTGCGCGATTCACACCGCATAAGACCATTTCAATCAACGTGGCCACGTCCGGTCCGTGGCCGACCTGCACAGCCACGACCTCATTGGCCCGATCACAGCGATGGCATTGTCCAGAGTTTGGCCGCTTTGAAGGAATTTGATGCGCGACGTCGCAACCGAGCAACGGAATGCCAGAGATGAACCACGGGAACAGATTGAGCAAGCGCTTTTGCAGATGTTTGCTTGGGTGGCAGTTGGCTATGTGGGAACTCTGGAAGAGATCGCTGACACCATTTCGTTTCTCGCCAGACCACGGGCGCTACATAACAGGTGCTAATCTCAGGCTCGACGGCGGGGTGCTGCCCACAATCTGGCCGCATCATCCGGTTCTATCGCGAAACGCAGCCGCGTCGTCCACCTCAATCTCAGCGGAGCGGCCGGAAAAACTCCCTGATCTCATTTGCCAACAAATCCGGCTGCTCAAGCGCGGCGAAATGGCCGCCCCTCGGCATTTCAGTCCATCGTGTGACATTGGCGACCCGCTCGACCCACGACCGCGGCGGGATAGGCAGTTCCTTGGGGAAATGCGCGATCCCCAAAGGCGGCGTCAGTCGCTCATTTGGGGCAAAGATGAGAGGGTCGAGGCGGTTCTCTTTGTAAAGTCGGAGCGAGGCATTGATGTTGCCGGTGAACCAGTAGATCGAGATATCGGTCAAAATTGTATCCAGCGAGAGAATGCCTTCAAGATCACCGTCGCAATCCGTCCACGCCCGAAACTTTTCTGAAATCCAGGCTGCCAGTCCCACGGGTGAATCCGAAAGCGCGAAAGCCAAAGTCTGCGGCTTGGTGGAATGCATCGCCGAATATGCCTCCTCGGTCGCGGCCCATGATGCAGCTCTCATCTGGTAGGCCCGTTCTTCTTCCGTCGGCTCTTCACCGGGAGCCAGAGTGGGACGGAACCCTGCCGACACGTAATTAAGATGAACGCCAAGAACCTTGTCCGGAAACAGCCGCGCCAACCACGTGGACACGCCTGAGCCGATGTCGCCGCCTTGCGCACCAAACCGTTCGTATCCGAGCGATGTCATCAGTTCATGCCAAAGACCGGCGATGTCGCGTGATCCAACGCCCGACTCTGCAGGCGCGGACGAGAATCCATAGCCGGGAAGCGAGGGAACCACCACATCGAAAGCATCCGCCGGATCGTTACCATGGGCACCGGGATTTGTCAGGAGCGGCAGGATGCGTTCGAACTCGGTGAAGGAACCCGGCCAGCCATGAGTGAGGATCAGCGGCAAAGGCGCCGGCCCAACGCCCTTTTGGTGGATAAAATGGATATCGGTGCCATCGACCGATCCTACGAATTGCGGCAGTTGGTTAAGCCGCGCTTCTTCGGCGCGCCAGTTGAAGCAGTTCTGCCAGTGATCCATCAGCTTGCGGAGAAAGGCGAGACTTGCTCCGTCCTCCCAGGAAGCGTCGTCAAGTGCTTTAGGCCAGCGGGCCATGGACAAACGATGCTTTAGATCCAGAAGAGCTTCGGCGGGAACCGCGATCGTGAATGGACGAATGATCATATCTTATTCCTCGAATCGTCCGCGAACGCTTGAACAGCCATATCCATCTTGACGGAGCATCGGCCCTTTCCAGCACAGGAGCTTGACTGGTGCAATCAAGGCCAGCCTGAGGCCTTGCGGCCTTAGCGCCGTCTCTAACGCTATTGAACACCTTGGCCGCGTGATTACTAGGCAACCTGGGGCAACCGTCGCCTCCGGATGGTATGATCGTCCCGTTCTGACATATGTCCTTCTAGTCCATTGGCGGTAAGCTTGCTAGCAGGGACGGAGTCCAGCATTTGGTTTCTCAGTTTCGCTACTTGGGTGCTCGCCTTGACGTATGCGAACCATTGACCAGCAGCGTCTTGGTACTAAATAGCTGAAATTGATCCGAAGTCGCATTGCCTACGAACTGACGGGATGAGCATCATCGGCGAATTCCAGAAGATTGGCGACAAGCGGCGGGAAGCTTCTTCATTCGAGTCTCCGCCGCTTTTCCCCGGCCCGGATGACAATCTGTGGCGAATACATGTCGATAACGATCGCGCGGTTCTCCATCTGGGAGTTTTTCTCCCATCCTCGTGACGCATTTACCGTCTGCACAATATAGTTTAGCGGCCTTCCGCCGGTCGCTCTGCCGTTTAGCTCAGGCCGTACCAGGTACCTCGACCAGCGCCATGCAGGGTCAGGCTTCCCTGCTCGGTCAACGCCCGCAGATGATCCTTCACTGTATTCCGGCTTGCCCCCGTGGCATTGGCCGCCTCCAACACGGTCACACGACCACGCTCACGTGCAAGTTCGAGGATCGCAACGGAAAGCTCCGGCAAGTCGCCCAGCAGGATGCGTTCGCGCTCGATCTTGCGCTCCAGCCGTTGTTTCTGTTTCTGCAGACTTCTCAGGAAGAACTCAACCCAGGGGTTCCAATCCTGCTGATCGGTGCGGATCGTCCCCTGCGTACGGCGCAGGGCCAGGTAGTAGGCCTCCTTGTTCTGCTCGATGACGCTTTCGAGAGAGCTGTAGGGCACATAAGCATAGCCAGCCCGCAGGAGCAGCAACGTGGTCAGGGCCCGTGAAAGGCGACCATTGCCATCCTGAAATGGGTGGATTTCCAGAAAAACAACGATGAAAACCGCGATGACGAGAAGAGGATGAAAAATACCGTCCTTCTCCTGAGCCTGATGCCAGGCTACGAGATCGGCCATTCGGCCGGGTGTTTCGAAGGTTTCAAAAACGATGCCCAGGCTCCGACCGTCTTCATCGAAAGCCTCCACATTGTTGGAGAGTGCCTTCCAGCTGCCCCGATGACGCTCATCCTTGGTCGAGTGAGCCAGAAGGTCTCGATGGAGCTGGCGGATGTGATTTTCATCAAGCGGGATTGTGTCGAAGGCCGAAAAGATGGTCTCCATCACCTCCGCATAGCCTGCAACCTCCTGCTCATCGCGGCTTGTAAATGAACTAATGCGCAGGTTCGAAAGGAGTCTTTCGACTTCCCGGTCGGTCAGTCTTGCGCCTTCGATACGGGTTGACGAACCGATGCTCTCGATCGTGGCGACCCGCCGCAAACTGGAGAGACGGTCAGGAGCGATGCGACCCAAGGCACGCCACGCTCCCTTGAATTCGTCAATCTGGGCGATCAGCGAGAGAACCTCGGGGGTGATCCGCAATTTCGAGAGATCGTGCGCTGGCATCCAATAACCCATCCGTTTCCATCCAAAAACAGATATGGCACGGCAGCATCCATTAATCCATCCATTCCCATCCAATAAAGGCATTTTTGCAATTCTGATCAGAAAGAGAATAGGCCCCGCCGGTGACGACCTCAATTGCGTTGGAGCCGGCCCAGATCAGTTGGTGCCATCTCCGCTTTGACCTCAGAGAGATCGGAGCCGGGAAGCTCGGGCATCCAGCTTGACCGAGGGCGTTGTCAACCTTGTTTGCCGGTGTCACACTGGTGCTTAATTGGGTTTCCTCTACGAGGCCGGCGTGAAGGCTGCTTAAAGTTGGCTACCATGCCGAAACTGCGCTTCCCCAAAATTACGCTCGACACATGCCTGCCCGCTTTCGGTGGAGACGAACGCACGACGTACAGATTAATGATGCTTACAATCAGGGAAGTTGTCAGGAAACCTTCCTTTGAAAATGCCGATAATAAGCGAATTTCCGGTACTTTCGATTGTAGCGCTGATGGCTACAATACCCATTAAAGGCTTGTATTGAAATGAACATCCACTGAGTGCTTTGTCGCTTAGGGCGGTGGTTCAGAGCAACGAACCTTTACGCGCCAACCGATGGCCCAGCCCCTTCCAATGGTCTGCCGTAGCGCCGGTTCCGTGCGACAGAAGAACAAGAGGCACGGCATGCAGGAGTGTGGGCTGCAACAGTTTGCCAAGTCAGACGTTTGGACCCACTATTTCATAAAGGCTTTCGTCAGACCCATTGTCCGGTCTACGATCATAACTACTGCCAACGTCATCAGGATCAGAAGAACCGAAACACTCGCTACCAGCGGATCAGCCTGACTCTCGACATGATGGAACAGTTCAACTGGCAGCGTGGTCATTCTCGGGCCTGTCAAGAACAGCGTGATGACCACTTCATCAAACGAAACGAGGAAACAGAGCGCGGTTGCGGCGACGATGCCCGGCGCCATCATCGGCAAGGTAACCTTTCTGAAAACGGCTAGAGGTTTGGCTCCGAGTGATGAAGCCGCCTCTTCGCATGAAAGGTTGAGATTGCCGAGCGATACGGACAGCACCCGCAACGCATAGGGAAGCGTGATCACCAGATGGCCGACAACAAGGCCTGTGAACGTCGCCAGGAGACCCATAGAAGCGAAAATTATCAGTATGGCTAGCCCGAGAACGATTGTCGGCAACAGCAATGGCGCGGTGAACAGGTTGAACAGGAATTCCGATCCCGTGACCTTCAACCGAACGATCGCATAGGAAGCAGGAATCGCAACAATCAACGAGAGGCTGGTAACGACGGCCGCAAGTCCAAGACTGGTCAGGAACGCCGACATCATGACGGTGTGTCCAAGGAGGGCTTCATACCACCGCAATGACCACGAGCTTGGCGGAAAGGCGAGAACCTGATCGCCGCTGAAGGAAATCGGAAATACAAGCAGGACCGGCGCCAGCAGAAAAAGAAACAGGATGGTCACGGTCACACGCATAAACCAGGAGGTTGGATTTTCTTCCATTATCGTTATCCTTCGATCACACGCAGGATGCGCGAATAAACAGCCAATGCCGCTCCAAAAATGATGAGCACCAGCATCGACAGCGTCGCAGCCAGCGGCCAATTCAACGTTACGATTGCCTGATCGTAAATTTCCGTCGCCAGCAAAAACACCCGTCCGCCACCCATAAGCTTCGGCGTAATGAAGGAGGAAATGGCAAGGACAAAGCAAAGAAGGCAGCCAAGAGCGATGCCTGGCAGAGTGAGAGGCAGGATAACGCGCCAGAACGTCCTGAAAGGTGTCGCGCCAAGTGTTCGGGCCGCCTCCTCTACCTTGGGGTCAAGCCGACCGAATCCGGCCATTAGCGACAAGATCATATAGGGCATGAGGATCTCGGTCAGTCCAATGACGACACCGGTGGTGTTGAACATCATCCGTGGCGGCTGAAACCCCATCGCTGCAATCACATTGGCAACGGGACCTTGTTCGGCAAGGAGCGCGATCCAGCCATAGGTCCGCACCACCGCCGAAGTCAGAAGCGGCGAAATGACGAGCACCGTCAAGAATGTGCGCCAAGCACCCGACGCACGATGAAGATATAGGGCAATGGGATAGCTCACCAACAGGGTTGCGAGGGTAATTGCCAAACTGACCATGATCGAATTGGTGATCAACTCGATATAGAAGCTATCCTGGAGCAATCCCGTCCAGTTGCCGACGGTAAACGTCTCCGCGATACCACCACCCGGCAGGGCTTCGTTGAAAGACATTCTTGCCAGATTGAGCACGGGGAGAATGAAGCCGATGGCGTTCACCAATGCGATCGGCAATAGCAAGCCGACAGCTATGCTGGCCGTGCTGGACGACTTCTGCACGCTGACAGGCAGGTCAAAAGTTACTGCCGTCATTGATCTACTCCGAAGACGAGCGTGTCCTCAATATTCCAGGATAGCACTGCCTTCACGCCCGGACGATGGTTTGCCTGAGACTTCATAGTCGACTGCTCAACAATGAAATCTGAACCATCAACATCAAAATGATACTGGATGACGTCACCAACGAAAGTGACTCTCGAGAGCGGTGCAGCCATCCGGTTTGCTGTTTCGGTCTGTTGTTCTGCCCCAGCCAAATCCCAATCAATATGAATGCGATGCGGACGCACCATCACCATCACGTCGCCTTGCTCCGCAGAATTAGCGGACCGGATTGTCGATGATCCAATTCGTATGCCGTCATCAGCGTTCCGCTTGCCTTTGATACGATTTGTCCGGCCGACAAAGGAAGCCACGAACGGTGTGGCGGGACGTTCATAAATTTCATGTGGCGTTCCAACCTGCTCGATAAGCCCGCCCTTCATAACAACGATGCGATCACACATGCTCAAGGCTTCTACTTGATCATGTGTCACGAAAACGGTCGTGATGCCGAGTTGCTGCTGAATATCCCGGATTTGCGTCCGCATCTCATCGCGCAGTTTCGCATCGAGATTTGAAAGCGGTTCGTCAAGTAGGAGTATCGATGGTTCGATGACGAGAGCGCGAGCCAATGCGACACGCTGTTGCTGGCCGCCCGAGAGTTCCCGAGGCTTTCGTTCGGCAAGATGTTCGAGTTGGACCATGGCAAGTGCCCTGGCAACTTTTATATTGATTTCCGCGCGCGACAGGCCACGCATTTCCAGGCCGAAGGCCACGTTTTTGGCCACCGTCATGTGTGGAAACAGCGCATAGCTTTGAAAGACCAGTCCCATATCGCGGCCATGCGGGGCGATATGGGTTAGGTCGCGACCATCGACCGCGATCTTGCCAGCGGTCGGTGAGATAAGACCAGCAATCATGCGTAGCGTCGTCGTCTTGCCACAACCGGATGGGCCGAGCAAGGCAATGAGCTCGCCCTTCCGAACCTCAAGGTTCAGATTGGAAATGACTTCAACCAAGCCATACTTCTTGTTGACGCCTTCGAGACAAAGATAAGGGTCTCTGACAGTTTCAACGCCGCTGCCTTTGATGGTTTGATGCATCATTCTAGCCTCCAAATTTTCGTCGCTGACAGGGATTAGCGGCTGAGCGGGATGATACGGCGGCGCCATTGCTCGGTGATGTTATCTCGAATTTTCGCTATGGCCAGCCAATCGATATCAATCATCCTGTCCATATCGTCTGCGGCTGTGCGCTCGATGGCTTCCTTGGCAACGACTGTCTTGGAGTTTGTCGGCGCATAAAACATTTCGCTGGTAAACGCTGCCTGTGCTTCGGGGCTGAGCGCGTAATCGATAAATCTTTTCGCCGCGTCTCCGGCCGGAGCATTTTTTACGAGATTGATCGTGTTGATCTGAAACCCACTGCCCTCATCGGGCAATGAGACACCCAGCTTTCCGCCAGACGTCTGTGAATAAATTTGCGCACGGGCATTCCAGCCAATGCCCAAGGCTGCTTGTCCATTGGCAATAGGCGCATAGACATCTGGCTTAGGTTCCCATGTCTGAACACCGGGAGCAAGCTCGCCGATTTTGGCAATGCCTGCTGTAAGGTCTGTCTTGTAATCAGTGCCACCGGCGAGCTTGTTCGAAATGATGGTGAAAGTCGTTCCCTGAATATCCGGGACTGAGGGGATGATCAGCTTGCCTTCATACTGCTTGTCCCAAAGCGCGTTCCAAGACTTGGGCACCTCCTTCACCTGATCCGTGTTGTAGATCAGGACAAGGTTGTCGAAGGTAACGCCGACCCCGGCCACACCCTCCACACGTGCATTAGGATAAAGGTCCTTGACGTTCGGCGAGACGCTTTCGTCAATCTTGTCAAAAATGCCCTCGTCCGCGCCAGCCTTGGCCACACTCACATCAAGAATGGCCACGTCGATCTGCGGACTGCTCTTTTGTGCGCGCAAAGTGCCAAGCATCTGAGCCGAATTTGGCATGCCGTAAAACTGCACGGTGATATCGGGATATTTCTTCATGAAAGGCTCGATAACGGCCTTGGTATAATGTTCCTGAAATATCCCGCTATAGGCCGTCAGTGTCACTGTCTCGGCAGAGGCACTGGATATCGCAGCGATTGTGAGTGCTGAAACAGCCATTGAAAGTCTTGCAAACATCATCTCGTTCCCTGTTTTTTTGAGTTGATTGTTATCGATCAAGCGACCTGACGCTTCTGACCCTCCACGATTTTCGTTGCTCCCGAAATGTCGGGAAGGAATTCGCCATTGCGCAGGCGTTCGAGCAATTCGATTTCGTTTTCCTGCATGCCGAGCGCCTTCTCAGCGGCAGCCCGCGCCTCGGATGGTGCCAGGATCACAACGCCACTTTCGTCGGCAATGATCGCATCGCCCGGCTTGATAACTTGACCGCCAACCGTAACCGGGACGTTAATCGCTCCTTCCAAGCCCAGAATTTTGGTCGTTATCGGTGACGGTCCACGACACCACATTGGCATTTCCACCTTGCGTATCTCGGAAAAATCCGTGGCCGGACCATCAATTACCGCGCCGACAACGCCAGCCAGTTTCATCGCATGTGTAACAACGCCGCCCCAGCAGGCATGGCGATCATCACCACACCGTTCGATTGCAACGAAATCGCCAGGACGGACAATCTTGGTCAGGTAGTGCAGGATAGTCGAATCCGCATGCGGAATCCGGATGGTGACAGCGGTTCCGGCAACACGTTTTTCCGGCAGAACCGCGCGAATCTCTCGATCGACGAACCCTGAATGCAGGAAGTGCCCAATCGTTGCTGTCTCGACCCGTTCCATGAGCTTGATCAAATCAGCATCGATCTGGCGCGGCATTTCATTGACTTCAAACATGGTCTGACCTCTCAAAGAACGTGGTGGCGAGCAACGGGTACATCACCGCGCACCTTGGTAACGTGGCCGAGGTTCAGTTTGGAACTGGTTGTTCCAACTCCATCTGAGCATTGCGCCACGACATGGCCCCACGGGTCGATGACCATGGAGTGGCCCCAGCACCATTTGCGCCCCTCGGCGTGGGAGAGTGTCTGCCCAACCGCCAGGAAATAGGTCTGCGTTTCGATTGCGCGGGCGCGGGCAAGCACCTCCCAATGGTCCTTGCCGGTCATCAGCGTGAAGGCTGCGGGAAGAACGATGACTTCGGCACCCTCGTCGCGCAGTTTGCGGAACAGTTCAGGAAAGCGCACATCGTAGCAAATGGCGCAACCGACCTTTGTGTCTCCTACTTGGTAGGTGACGACCTCTTCGCCGCGGCTGATCGTATCTGACTCACGGTAGATCGTGCCGCCTGGCGTATCCACATCGAACAAGTGAATCTTGCGGTATTTTGCCAGTTCCTTACCGTCGGGGCCAAAAACGATCGTCGTGTTGTAATATTTGTTGCCATCCTGTTCGACGATGCTGCCAGCATGAATCGTCACACTGTGCTTTGCTGCCAGGCCCGACATCAGCCGGTAGCCGTCGCCATCCGGAAACGTCTCACCATTGGCATAGATATTGTCCCGGCCCTCACCAAGGAATGCGTAATATTCGGGCAATACGATGAGATCAGGTGCCTCATTCGCAACGGCTTCATTGATCAAACGTGCGGCTGTTTCAAGATTTGCAGCCTTACTGTCCTGCGAGTTCATTTGCACTAGACTGACTTTCACGCTCATTCCTCCATTTTCAATGAATGGATCGTGCGCAAAATGTTGCGGTGAGACAAACTCGAAATAATTGAGCAGTCCTATAGAATTTTCTTATGCGTCCGCCGCTTGCCGCTTGTGTCGCATGTGTATGCGCTTAAGCGTCCGCCAGGCAGAGCGATACTTCAGCTGCCATCTGGGCAATGATCGACGGTAGAAGACTGTCCGGATGATCGGCGTAGACCGCATGGAAGGTAAGCGGATGAAAAGCCGGTGTGACGTCAAGAATCTCCAATGCACCTGCGCCAACATACTCGCCCAGGATCACGCGCGGCAGAGGCGCGACGCCAAGACCATCTTTGGCAAGGCGCATGATGGTCGCAAGCGAGTTGGAATTCGAGATCGCCGGTGCCTCAAGCCCAGCTTCGCGAAACTGCTGCAACAGCCCATGATGAGGAACGCTTCCTTTTGAAAAGGCCAGCAATGGATAACTTGCAAGGTCCGCAAGCGTAAGTTTTTTCCCCGCCAAGCGGTATTTCGGGCTTGCTACCCACACGCAACGATACGTGCCAAGATCGATATTGATCAATCCATGATCAAGCGCGGGGCCCATGATCAAAGCCAAATCGATTTTCCGCTCAATAATTTCTCGCGCCATGTTAAGGCTGGTGTCGACATTAAGATCGATGGCGATTCCCGGATAGCGCTCTTGGACACGCTCTACGAGACGCGGCAAAAACGAATGCACGATTGAATCGATAGTTCCGATGCTGACTGAACCTTTGAGACTTGTGGGATCGGCAATGGCTTCGCGAAACTCGCTGACAGCCTTTACGATGTCCTCGGCTTTCGAAACAGCCTGCTGTCCGACTGGCGTTAATTTGACCGTGCGCATATCGCGATCAAACAGCTGAACACCGAGCTCGCGCTCGAGTGTAGCTATGCGGTTGGAAATCGAAGCCTGTGTTGTGTTCAGTTTTTCAGCCGCAGCGCTGAAACTTCCCAAGCGCACGATCCAGAGAAATGTTTCAACAAAACGCAGGTTCATATGGGTCCCTTTCCGCCATCTTCCTGCAAAACAATATTGATGCCAATGCTTAATGCTCGATGTTGGCGGAAAATCCAAGATCACACTGGATAGCCAACAATACTGTTCCCAAGGCGAAAAACGTTGCCTGTTAAGGCAGCGCTTTCTCTTAAGATCCTGCCGTGGTTGTCATTGAGGGACCTGCCCTCCAGATCAGCGTATCCATTTGACAACTATCGTGTTTTGTCTTCATACGATCGTTGAACAGCAAGGTTTTTGCAATAGGCATGTATGCACCTTGTATCGGCGGTGCGGAGGCCATAGGCGGGTGCTAATCGCACCCACCTACATTCATCACTTCAAGATCTTCTCTGGAAGCGAAGTCCCATGGAACTTCGCGTATATCTCATTTAGCTTACCGTTCTTCAAATTCGCTTCTATCCATTCGTTTAGCTTGCCGAGCAGTTCCGGTTCACCTTTGCGAACACCGATAGCGAGATCGAAAGTGCGGATCACGAATTTGGGTTTGAAATCGAGAGTCGGATTGCGCTTGACAAGCTGACAACAATTGTCGCCGACGTCGCAACCATTTCAGCCTGGCCGCTGACTGCAGCGGTTACTAGAGTAGCGTCGAGTGAAGGCGAGATCGCGCTGAAAAAGCGCGATTCCTGTGGTGAACTGATCGGTACTGGACCTTCACCGGCACCCCGTCAAGGAAGCAGCCTCTGCCGCGGTTCGAATAACTGCAAGCGTGGCATCGGGATCGATCAGATACGGGCGCCGCCCGTCGCATCGATCATCTGGCCCGTTATCCAACGCGCATCGTTCGATGCGAGGAAGGCGATGACGTCGGCGACGTCCTCCGCCTTTCCGACACGTGAGAAGACCGAGAGGGCTTCAGCGCCGGCGCGCGCATCCGGCGATGCCAGCCACTCGGCATTCATATCCGTCTCGGTTACACCCGGCAGGACGGCATTGACCGTAATCCCGCGAGCTGCAAATTCAGGTGCCAGCGCCAGTGTCAATGTCTCAAGCGCCCCCTTGGAGGCCGCATAGGCGGGATGGGTCGGCGTCGCGATCCGCGTAAACCCGGTGGAGATATTGATGATGCGGCCGTTGTCACGAATGTAGTCGGCCACTGCCTGAATCAGGAAGAACGGCGCCTTGTAGTTGATCGTCATCACCTCGTCGAAAGCAGCTTCGCTCGTCTGCTTCAACGCCAGTGCGGGCGCAATGCCAGCATTGTTCACCAGGATATCGAGAGCGAACGAGCCCGTCGCGGTTCGCGCAGCTTCGCTGAACTGCGCCCAGAGGCTGTCGGCCGCGTCTTTGCCCTGTCTGAGATCGGCCCTCACACCGACGGCCTTGACACCAAGCGCCTCGATGTCGCGTACGGTGGCATTGGCAGCATCTGCATTGGCGGTGTAGTGCACGCCAATCAGCGCCGCACCCTCCTTCGCAAAGGCCAAGGCAGCCGCGCGGCCGATACCACGCGAACTTCCGGTAATTAGAGCTATCTTGTTTGCTAGTCTTTGGGACATGGATCACTCCGTTGCTAAATTAAATAGTGATCCCTATAGTAAGAGCGGGAAACCTTCTGTCAACTATTTAATAGGGATCACTATTTTAATGACGGATCCAATTCGCAAACGAGGCAGACCGCGCGTGCTCGATCGCGACATCGGGCTCGACATAGCGGCACGCTTGTTCTGGGAGCGTGGTTACGAAGGAACCTCGACCGCCGACCTCACGAAAGCTATGGGGATCAATCCGCCAACTCTCTATTCGATGTTCGGATCAAAGGAGGAATTGTACCGTCAGGCTCTCGACTTCAGCATTGCCCGTGAAAACAGTCGCCGGTTGGCAATTCTGCAATCCAACCTCCCGGTTTACCAAGCCCTTGGCCGCTACCTATACGATATCGCAGACGGTGACACCCAGCCGGACAAGCCGCGGGGTTGTATGGTCTCGACCGCCGTCCTGCAATATGCGGAAGAGAATGCGTCAGTCGCGAAGATGACGGCGGCATTGCGCGAGACGTCGATCCAGACTCTCAAAGCCCGCTTTGACCGTGCCGTCGACGAAGGTGAACTGCCGTCACAAACCGATACCGATACGCTCGCCCGCTTCTATGGTGCGGTTATCCAGGGGATGTCCGCGCAGGCCTGCGATGGTGCTTGCAATGCGCGGCTGAAGCGGCTGATCGATCTCGCACTCACGGCCTGGCCCGGAAAGCGTGGCACCTAATAGGAGTTTGGCCGAAAGACCATGACGGTGTTCGTACAGCCGCAAGCGTCGCGGGACTTTATCGATGGTTCGCACACGGGCGCCTTAAAGGGCCTGAACCGCCGACACTCAAGGCCAGGTCCAAGGCGTTAAATCGACCTCTTGATGCCCGAATTTGCTATTCCTAAATCACCCGCGCTCATTGATACGAAAGGAGGGAAACGATGGCGTTCGAAACTTTCGAGCAGCCGCTCTACGTTCAGCGCAAGCACTACATTGAGGAGATCACCGGGCTCGATGACGTTTTTGATTTCCTCAAAGAATGGCCGCAAGACAGGCGCGACCTTGTTTACGAGGTGATGGTAGACGCTTGCCGGAAGGCAGCGAGTGGCCAACTCCCGGCTCAAGCTGTCGCAGATAATTTCCGCCGCTTTCTCAAGAGGCACGGCAAGCTTGCCAACGTCAAAGATATACCCTTGCATCTACGGCAGCCCAATGAGCAGAACGCATCGGGCAGGTAGCCATGACTGCTCCAGATGTGCTTGGTCACACACTTTTTCGCGCCGAACCGGCGTTCGGTTTTTCATTTGATAACCGTTTTTAAATTTGACTGAACAATCCTCTCCCTGTCGCAAGCTCCAATGGACATCGCTTAGCCGCGCGCAATTCAGCCATACATCGCTCGTCTCGTTTTCAAGCGTGTTGCTAGTTTTCTATAGGTATGCGCTGGCCGAAAAAATCTCGTATTGCCGGCCGGCAACCTCTTGAACAGCCAGATGACCAAAACTAAATTGATGCTGCCGGGCGCCCCGTCGGGACCGGCCCGTCGAGCGATGAGGACATCGTCGGCGGAATTTAAACCTTGTACCCATATTGCTTCAATGGAGGATGTGGCTATGAGAACCACTACTTTCGACTTTTCTCCCCTGTTCCGGTCGAGCATCGGCTTCGACCGAATGTTGAATGCCCTCGATGCCGCAAGCCGCGTCGAAACGATCGACAACTGGCCCCCCTACGACATCGTCAAGACCGGCGAGGACGATTACCGCATCACCATGGCGGTGGCCAGCTTCTCGCAGGACGAACTCGATATCGCCCAAGAGCAGAACATGCTCGTGGTGTCGGGACAGAAGGCGAGCGAGGATGACAGCCGGTATCTGCATCGCGGCATCGCCGGGCGAACCTTCAAGCGTCGCTTCGAGCTTGCCGATCACGTTAAGGTCGTGGGCGCTAGCCTGGTCAACGGCCTGCTGACCATCGATCTCAAGCGCGAAATCCCTGAAGCGATGAAGCCGCGTCGGATCGAGATTGCTGCCGGACCGGCGCTGCCTGGGGCCGAGACAAAGCAGATCGAAGCCGAACTGCAGGCTGCTTAGGTCAGAATAACCCATCCCTGCATAAGCGAACGGCGCCGGGCATCGTCCCGGCGCTGACAGGAACGATTGTTCATCGATAGAACGAAAAGGAGAAAACCATGAGTGTACGTGATCTGATTCCCTGGAGCCGCAACAATGGCAACCGGGTTCCGAGCCTTCTGCGCAATGATGACCGCGATCCATTTCTGTCGCTTCATCGCGAGGTGAACCGCTTGTTTGATGACGTCTTCCGCGACTTCGGTTCAGGCCTGCCGTCCTTCGGCAACGGCTCCGCGTTCGGTGCCGGCTGGCCGAGCGTTGAGGTCTCGGAGAGCGACAAGGAAATCAAGGTGACTGCTGAGATTCCTGGTCTCGATAAAAATGACATCGAGGTACTGCTCAATGATGGCGTGCTGACGCTGAAGGGCGAGAAACGCTCCGAGACGGAAGACAAGGAGAAGCAATTCTCCGAGCGCTATTACGGCCGCTTCGAACGCCGCATCCCGCTTGGGATCGAGGTCGAGGAAGACAAGGTCGATGCGAGCTTCAGGAACGGTGTTTTGACCCTGACACTGACCAAGAGCGAACGGGCGCAGACGCAGGTCAAGCGCATCGCGATCAACAGCTAACAACCAAATCGCCAGCGGCCGGCCTGGTGGCGGCCGCCGGCATCCTTCGCCAACAGGTAAGGATATAAGAGGATGGAGATTGTTAGAGAGACATTTCACACTTCAACCGCGATGTGGGCTTCCGATATCCGTTCCTCGAATGATAACCGGCGGAAAGCTCTGTCTGTAGGCCGGTCTGTATTTCCCGAGGACGCCGTTGCTCGCATTTCAAGCCGTCGCGCTCCAGTCCAAGCTGCTCAATCAAGAAGCGAAGGTCAGGTTGGTGCACCTCAAATGTTGGCGGCCGTTGTCCTCTAGACCCACAGCGGACGCATAAAGGACCTCTCGTAGCTGATGATGCTACGATTGCGCTTGTCCAATTCATAGGCAGCGATGCACTCGGGGTCAGTAGCCATCCTGATCCGATAATCCTCGTAGGCCGCAAGACTTGGGAAGCTGAACAGAGCCAAGGCGATAGTGTTGGCGCCCTCGCTTGGTAGAAAGTACCCATGATGCGTCCCGCCCATCCTGTTGACGATCGGGATCCAGAGCCGCGCATATTGCTCGAACTCGGAAAGCTTGTGGGGGTCAATGACGTATCTGATGTAGCAGGTAATCAATAAAAAACTCCTTCGATACCGTATTTGCTGTTGCATGCGCTGCCTGCCCGCTTCTGGTCCCGTTCTCCGTCAAGTGCAAGCTGGAAATCAAGGCGCCGGCTCCTGAACCAGTCGATCCATTCCGCATGACACAATCCGCCTTGGAATTGACCGGGATACCCATAAAATCGACCACGGAAATCGGAGGCGACTCCCTCCCGCAGCCATAACGCCGATCCCCGATCACAAGTTCGTTGGTATTTCGGGGCCTTTTGGCCTTGTCGGTACGAGCAATTATCTCCTAAGTTCTTCGGATCATGACCTCTCATCAATTCTGCCGAGACATTTGCAACGACCGCGGGGAGCCTTTGCCCGGGTCCGGAGTTGCTGCCCAGCGCTACGCGCTTTTACATTGGCCTCGCCGCCACTGGCGAGTTCCCAGAACCAGCTCTAGCGAAATGCCGGAAATCCTCTCAGAGGCAATCACCATCGCAAACGCGGCCGGCATTCACGTTGCTCTCGTTGACGGAGATGAGATTAGCTTTTCGTACGATGGTAGATCCCAACGGTTTGCCACACCAGAGACATCGGCAAGCCAGCTTCTCAACATTGCAGCCGGGGGCACGTTCGACGGTGAGATTGACGACCGCCTTGCCATCCTTTGCTGTACAGACAGCAAACAGGATCCGTGCTGCGCGCGATATGGCTTTGCAACATGGAAGGCACTGAAGGAACTTGCCGATCCCAGGAGATTCCGCGTGTTGCAATCAACGCATCTTGGCGGCTGCCGTTTTGCGGCATCGCTTCTGGTTCTGCCTTTGCGGCAGCGCTATGGCCGACTTGAGCCGAGAAATGTCCCTGATTTTCTTGAGAGCATTTCCAGGGGTGTCCCGTTCCTACCCGCCTATCGTGGCAATCCGACGCTTGATCCGGCAGCGCAGGTAGCTGAACATGCTGCACTGTCTTTCGCTGCTCTTCAAGGTATTGCCGCGGATGTCGGGTTGTACGAGAATGCTGTGCCTGCGCGCGCAACAGGAGAGGCTCTTTTTATGGCAACGGTATCGTCGCTGAGCGTGCGCATTCGGTTGGAGCAATTGCGTTATGAGGTCAATACTCGCTGCAGCACAATTAAAGCCGGCTCCGGCGAAACGGCGGATCGCTGGCGTGTTGTTTCTGTCGAACCCCTAGACTGACCAATTGATCAGTTATGCTGAGGTGATGTGTTTCCGTCGATTTGCTTCAGGATTTTTCTTTCGCCGATGTGGGACAGAAGCAGGGTCGCGGACCCGATCAGCCCGTTCATCGTCTCGCCATAGCGGCTGCGGTTGAAATAAAGGAATTGGCGGTTACGAACAGCGAAAAGGTTCTGCCATTGTGCGGTGGAACGAAACGCTTTTGTTTCCGCTTCTTCTCCAAGCATCTCTTCATAGGTGTCAATGATGACATCGCTGTCAAAATCACTTAGCCGCTCGAGACTATAGGGAATGTCGCGAGAGCTGTTGTTGAATGCAGGTACGTGGCCGAGGCCGAAATCGGCGATGACCTGTTCCATTCCGCCGCGACCGATGATCCTGAAACCGTCGCGGTAGATTTCCATGGGGGTTACGGTGATGGTGTCCGGATCGTCTACACGCTTGGCAAACTCACCGGCGAGGCTGCGATATTCCTTTTGTAGTTCCAGATAGCGCGCGCTCTTACCAACGAGATCCGCCAATTGCTCCGCATAGACCATAATGCCTTTTTCGCGCACCGGCAGCAAAACCACTGGCGCAATGGATGAAAGCTTGCCGCGTAATCCTTTGTGATATGACAGGCCAACGATGAGGTCCGGTTTCAGGGCTGCAATGGTTTCGATATCCGGTGCCTGATGGGTGCCGACATAGCGGATTGCCGACGTGTCGTAACGTTGGGAGGCGCCGCGAAAGATCGTCTCGTCAAACAGCCTCTTGCGGCCAGACGAACCACATGGCGTGATCCCCAATTCCAAAAGCTGGGTGGTCAGGCTGAAATCATGCAACGAGACGACGCAGCGAGGCGCAACCGGCACCTCTGCTGTGCCAAACTGATTGGCAAATCGTCTCGTCTCCCCCGCCAAACTAGCAGCAGCGCCTGTAAGCAGACATAGCAGAGCCACAAACACTATTCGTATTTTCATCGGGACTGCCCTCTCCGCGACAGAAGGAAAAGAAGATATGGCGCGCCAATAACCGCCACGACGAGACCAGCGGGAATTTGCAGCGGCGCAAAAAGCGTGCGGCCGATCGTATCGCCGACAAGCACGATCAATGCCCCCATGACGGCGGTCAGGGGGAGCAGAAAACGGTGCCGATCGCCGACAAGAAGGCGCGCGGCGTGCGGGGCAAGAAGCCCGATAAAACTCATTGTTCCGACATTGGCAACTGCGGACGCTGTCAACATTACGCTGAACAACAAGGCAAAAAGCTGAAACCGACCAGTATCCAATCCGCGGCTGCTTGCGACCGCATCACCCAGTTGGAAGAGGTCAAAATGGCGGTAGAGCGCCAGAACGGGCACCCCTGAAAGCACGAGCCACAAAAACTGGCCGCGGACGTTGCCCCATCCTGCATTGTGTAAACTTCCTGCCAACCAAAGCAGCGCTGACTCCACCTGGTCGATGCGTCCGTAAGTTATCATCGTATCGGCCACAGCGCTCAAGATCGCCGTAATGCCGACCCCTACAAGTACAAGCCGTAAAGGTGAGACACCCCTGTTCCAGGACAGTGAAGCGATGAGCAAAGCGACGAAGACCCCGCCGACGAAGGCCGCAAGAGGATAGAATTCGGTGGTGACGTCTGAACGCCAGACGATCATGGCCGACAAAACTGCCGTACCGGCTCCGGCTTCAACTCCCACCAACCCGGGCGCTGCAAGCGCGTTGCGGGTCAGTACCTGAAGAACAACGCCGGAAAGCGCCATCGCCACGCCCGACAAAATGGCCAGCAGGATCCGAGGCAAGCGAACGTCGAAGACGATGGTTCGCACGATATCATTCTTTTGCGGCGTCACTATTGCCCGCAAAACGTCTCCGGGCGTCATGGGATAGCTGCCAAGTGTGACTGAGAGGAAAGCGACCACCAGTGTCGAAAACAGGAAAAGGCCAAGAACCATACGAGCCCGGCGATCTCTTGACCTTTGGTCTGCGTTCACGGAGACGCCTGTCATTTGACCCTCCGCAAAACGAGGGCGATGAATACAGGTGCCCCAACCAGTGCCGTGACAATACCTGTGTTGAGTTCGAGCGGTCTGACGGCGACGCGCGCGACCACATCGCCAATTACAACCATCAGCGCACCAGTGAGGGGCGCAGAAATGACGAGAGATCGGTAGTCTCCACCAAACAGCAGGCGACCAACATGAGGAGCAACAAGGCCGACAAAACCAATAGGACCGGCGATGGACACCGTCGAGGCCGACAAGAGGACGATTGCCAAAAGGATTGAAAAGCGAAAGCGGCCAGCCCGCAAACCCATCAAGGCGGCTGTATGCGAACCCAATCGATACAGATTGAGACCGGCAACATTACAGACGGTAATGGCGACGGCGACGGCCAGGAGAGGTAGCGTCTGCCATCTAGCCTCGCTGGTTTCGAAAGCCAAAGAGCCGACGAGCCAGCGCCTTAGCGTCTCCAGCCCCTGTTGATCAAGGAGCAGAATGGCGGATGTTAGCGCGCTGAAAAGTGCGCTTGTGACGACGCCGGACAGGACAAGGCGAGCCTGATTTTGCTCCGTGCCCGCATTGAGAAGAACGAGGAAGGCGGCAACGATTGAGCCTGCAAGGGCAAGGAACGGAACCATTGCCAGCGTATTGCCTGGTAGAACTAAAAGTCCAACGACCACGAAGAAGGCCGCGCCGCTATTGATGCCAAGCAGGCCCGGGTCCGCAAGGGGATTCTCCGTTAGCCCCTGCATCAGGGCACCCGCCAAGCCGAGAGCTGCCCCAACGATCAGTGCGCTGAAAAGACGAGGCAACCGCAGGTCGAGGACAATATTATGAAGAGGATCTGCCCTGTCCGGAGAGAGCAAAGCGTTCCAGACAACTTCCCATTCAAGCGCTCGTGCGCCCAGCGCCAGATGCACAATCGCCGCTATGGCGAGAACAGCAAAAACAACGATAAATTGACCGACATGTCTGGCGAACGGCATATCGGCCTACTTCGAAAGCGAAGATGGAATACAAAATACATCTCCGGTCTCTGCGTCCGTCAACATTTTTGAGCGGATGCCAAACACCTTCTCGATATTCCGGTCGTTGAAAATCCGCGGGGTCTGTCCCTGCGCCACGACCAGGCCATCACGCATCATGACGAGTTCATCCGCGTAACGCGCCGCTTGATTGAGATCATGAAGGATCGCCACCACTGTTCGGCCGGCATCGCGCAGGATGGATAAAAGGTCCAGAAGACCGAGTTGATTTGCAACATCAAGATACGTCGTCGGCTCATCCAGAAGGATGACCTCAGCGTCCTGTGCCAATGTCATCGCGATCCATGCCCTTTGTGCTTGTCCGCCGGAAAGGCTTGAAAGCGGCCTGTCGAGCAGGATTTCAATCTGGCACAATTCAGCTGCGCGATGGACAGCTTGCTCATCGCTCGTCGACCATCCGCCCAGCCAATTGCGCCAGGGAAAACGCCCTTGCACCAGCAGCTCGCGAACGCTCAACCCGGCCGGTATGTGCATCTTTTGCGGGAGAAAGGAAACAAGACGCGCAAATTCACGTCTCGAATAGGAGGAAACGTCGCGTGTTTGAACAGCAACAGTTCCACTTTCTGCACGGACTATTCCAGCCATGGCGCCCAGAAGCGTCGATTTTCCTGATCCGTTGGGCCCGATCAAGGCCGTGAACCTTTGCTCTGAAATCGCGAGATCGATGCCTCGAAGCGCATGGGCGCTACCGTGATATACGTGTAGGTCGCTGATCGAGATCATAATTGGTTATCCGCTCGCCGAGGTTAAAACCAGCAACGCACATGAATTAACACTCTGTTGGCCACCTGTAACACCGGATCGCAAACCGCGCGCAACGGCAAAAGTGTATTGAGACACTTTAGCATTTTTCCCAAAGTGCATCCCATGATAGTGACCCCTCATCATACCTGAGTGCGACTGTCATGTTTGCACGACAAGGTCAAGCATCGTCTTGAAATATTGAGGGTTCAATGCGTCGGTATCTCGAAACATTCAGCATCAGAGCTCTCTCCTGCTCTTCAGCATTGGTGTCCATTGCGGTTCTTTCCTGGGCAGGTTTGGCAGCAGAGGATGTCTTTGCCCAGGACGGTACGGCTGATTCTATAGTCCTGGAGACTATCGTCTTGAACGCCAAGGAGCGCTCCACGGCGCCCATTGATGGTTATGTCGCGCAAACAAGCAGCAGCGGCACGAAAACAGACACGCCCATACTGCAGACACCCCAATCGCTGTCGGTCGTGTCCGCCACCGAAATAAGGGATCGCGATGCGCGCACCTTGGCTGATGTACTCTCTTATACGCCAAGCTTTACAGCCCAGCCGCGCACATTCTCCCGTGTGGCGGATCGTTTCCGCATCAGGGGCTTTGATGTGGAGCCGGGAACAGGCGGCTTGCTGCGCGACGGAATGCGGCTTCAGAACAACTCATATGACGGCACGCAGGAGCCTTTTGGCCTAGAGCGCGTGGACGTCGTTCGCGGCGCGTCCTCTGTTCTTTACGGGCAACTTTCTCCCGGCGGCTTCATCAATGGTGTCAGCAAACGTCCAACCGATGAGCCACTTCGAGAAATCGGGTTTGAAGGTGGCTCCCACAACCGCAAGCAACTGACCGCTGACTTCAGCGACGCGATAACCGATACGCTATCCTATCGTCTGACAGTGATGGGACGCGATAGCGATACCAACGTGGATGCGATCAATGACGATCGCTTCTACATTGCTCCGGCACTTGAGTGGAGCCCGGACGAGGACACATCGCTGACGGTTCTGGGCTTCTATCAGCATAGCAGCACGCGCTTTTCCGCGCCAATTCCCTATCAACTGATTGAGGGAATCGGGAACGGTCCGTCCTTCGTCGGGCGGGATGAATTTATCGGAGAACCGGGTTACGACCGCATGGCCAGCGACATGAGCGCACTTGGCTACGAATTCGAACACCGGTTCGATAATGACCTGCGCTTCTCGTCGAAATCGCGTTACTATCAGACAGACTTGGATTGGCGGTATCTGATGGCACAAACGGGTGCGGCCGCAATCAACACCGCGGCTACGACCGGTATGCTTGCCCGGCAGTATAGTGATCGGCACGACCGCGCCAGAGGCTTCACCCACGACACAAATATCGAGCTCGATGTCGAGACGGGCCCACTGTCCCATTCACTTGTCATGGGTTACGATTTTTACGACACGAACTACGATTCAGATAACTTCCGCGCTGCTGTTGCTCCGATCAATTTGAACGATCCAGTGTATGGAACAGGCTTCACGATTGATCGCTCTCCTGCTCGCAACCGTGGCGGCGAAACTGAAACCACGCAACATGGCGTTTATTTTCAGGACAAGATCAATTTTTACGGGCGATGGAATGTGCTGCTGGGGTTGCGCCATGATTGGGCGGATCAGAAATTCACGGCTCACAGAAACGGCGACTCCGTAAGCCGCGACACCCAGGAAACAACGTGGCGTGCGGGTCTTGTCTACGAAGCGGAGAACGGGCTCGCTCCCTACGTCAGTTATGCCCAGTCCTTCTTCCCCGTCTCGGTTGCCGATTATACCAACAATGCAAACTTCGACCCTACGACCGGCGAGCAGATCGAAGCAGGCATTCGTTACCAGCCGCCGGGCACCGACATGCTGTTCAGCGCCGCCGTCTATCAACTGACGCAAGATAATGTCGTATCGGGCAATCTTGCTGGCGATCTTACCCAGATCGGCCAGCAGCGTGCTCGCGGCCTGGAGTTGGAAGTGAAGGCCGACCTTACCGATGACCTGACGATGGTGGCCTCCTACAGCTATACGGACGCCAGAATTACCCGCAGCGAAGTTGCCTCCGAAATTGGACGACGCAGTGAAGATACGCCGTATCATCAGGCCTCTCTTTGGCTGACCTATGATTTCGCTCGATTGGGGATGGAAGGTTTGAGCATTGGCGGCGGCATTCGCTACAAAGGCGAGACGAAGGCATCCGGGATCGATCGCCCCATCCCCGGCTATGCTCTGGTTGACGCACTGGTTCGTTATGATGTGGACGAGAACGTTTCTTTGTCGCTCAACGCAACGAACTTGTTCGGCAAGGACTACGCCTATTGCGAGTTCGCCATCTGCCGATATGGTGATGGCCGCGAGATCATGGCCTCTGCCCGGATCCGCTGGTAAGCGATCGTGACGCCCAGGCACCGGTCCAAACAACGTCGATCATAATTTCGAAGCGAGCCTATAAAGCGCCGCTTCGGAATTTCGCCAGAATTGACAATCCTCTTGAAAGCTCGTCGAGGGATGGGCTACCAAGGCACAGGCGTATGCCGGTGTCGCCATCCTCAGGGTTGGCTCGTACCGCATCCGGCCGTGTTACGAGCACACCCATCAATTCAGCAGATGCAGCGAAGGTTTCCGCCTGCGCGTGCGGCATGGGCATCCACGCATGAAATGCGGTAGGGTCAGTCACCACTTTCCTGTTAGGCAGGAGCGAGATGACAAGATTTGCTCTGCGTTCGGCTTCGGTCTGAAGCGATACGCGCGTTGCATCCACGACCCCGCTGGAGAACCACTCTTCCAACAGCGCATAATCGAGTGGCGACGCGGCCAGCGGTAGAATTTGCAAAGCCTCTTCCGCGCGGCTGATCCATTTTGGAGGCAAGACCAGCACACCCAACCGAAGGCCTGATGTCATCGTCTTGGAAAGACTTGTCACGTGGAAGACATTGTCTGGCGCCAACGCCACCAGAGGCGGGCGTTCGGGCGTTACACCCAGCGTATAGAGCACCGTCCTCTACAATGGGGACATCTCGCTTTCGGCAGACCTCGATGATTTCCTGCCGGCGAACCGAACTCATCGATGCGGTCGTCGGATTGTGGAGCGTCGGGGTGACGTAGACTAGTCTGCGGCGTGGATCGCCGGTTTGTCTGTCGAGCACGCGCGCAAGATCCGCTGGAACCATGCCTTCTGGGTCGATCTCTACACCTTGGATCGGATGCCCCCTATGACGTGCGAGGGCGATTGCGCCTGAATAACTCAGCCGCTCCGTCACAATCAGCCCCCTACCCCCACACAAGGTATCGAACGCAAGCCACAGAGCCTGCTGGCCGCTGCCCGTCAGGATGATCCTGTTCGGTTCAGCAATGACGCCAAGGCTTTCAAGCCATCGACCGAGGATCCTGCGGTGAGCATTATGGCCTGCCAGAGGAGGTCTCAGATGAACATGCTGGGCATCGATCTTACGGGCGACTGTTGACAATGTTCTTGCGAGCAAACGGTCGCTGAGCATAGGCGGGATGGCGTTGACGGACAGATCGATCAACTGTCCCATTTCGGACTGTAGTTCGGCGACGAAGGTTCCTTTTCCCTTGATGCTTCGAGCAAGACCGCGCCGCTCAAGAACCGCATACGCCTTGGTTACAGTGCCGACACCGAGGCGAAGCGTCCATGCCAGTTCGCGATGCGGAGGAAGTCTGTCTCCCCCCTTCAGATGCCCAGATAAAATGTCCTGGGACAGCGCCTCCAGCAAACGATGGGAAGGATTTCCTTCGCTCTCTGCAAGTCGGGCACTCCAAGGTGATTTGAGACGCATCATTTTTTCCTATGAACCCTTGCGCCCCTCTTTAGGACGGTTTTCTGATTTTTCAACAGAAAGTAGGTAGCCCTGATCGAACGCAGATTCTCCGAAAAGGCTAAAAATGGCATCGACCGCAACCTCCTCATTCAGGAGGGCCCGAACCGGCAAAGCCGTTCCCAACAAAGTTCAACTGAGAGTTGCGGACTTATCGCGAAGCCCAGAGTCCTCCTTCAAGGATAACAAAACTATTGGAGCATCTACTGAATGATGTGGGCCAGGCTTCAGACGTTATTTATCGTTTCTGATGCCATAATCGACGCGCCTCCGTCGGTTACAGCTCTATCGGGCAATCGCATCCATAACGACGTGAAGCGCTGCTTCGTCGGCCACCACCTACGGATTACTGCTGCGTACAAGCAGGGAAGTTATCAGCAACTCTTCCTTTGAAAATGCCGATAATAGGCTAATTTTCACCGATTTCGATTGTAGCACAAATGTCTACAATACCCATTAAGCTATTGTATTGAAATGACAATCCACTGACCGCATTATACTATGTGGCGGACGGCGTTCTACAACGTTTGGTTACAAACTGCCCAAGCATATTGAAGGTTGGAAAATCTAAGCATGCGTGCTGATGCGATGGCTTCTTTGCGCCTCATCGAGCCATTTCAATTAAGGTCGCCTGATGCCCAAAGCTGTCGTTTAGTTTGGCGATGAAGTCCACTTAATGTTGGTAAGCAGACGACACGCGGCAGAGGGCATTACCGGCAAGCACCATGCCCTTTGGAAGGTGATCGAGTGGTTCGTGCAGTCGTCACGCGGGCGACCGCGCCCGAAATGCCATCAAACAAGCGGCAAACGCAAAGCGATTATTGTCCTGGCTCGTCCAAAAGTTTGGTTATTGCCGATGGCAACATTTTCCCATTGTCCAGAAGCTGCACCAAAGCGGCATTGAGACAAGCGATCGGGTCGCGGGTCGCTAATACCTCCAGCATGGCACTGCGCCCAATGTCGAGTTTCGCCATTGCCAGGGCGTCAGCCCAGAAACACAGGAAGGCGCCACACTCCCGGCAATGAACTGGTGATCGGTCTGAGTCCTCAAGGGGCACCACAGCGTGAAGGTATCCGCACTCGGTGCATTTCAGCGGTTCCAGCAACTTGACAACGGGAAGGTCTATCATGGCACACGGCTGTCTAGGTTTCCCTTGCTATTATAGATCGTTACCTTCTCCTCCGCCGCAAACGTGAGATTGTCGAGAGCCTCTCTTTCCGACATCTTCCCGAACGCGAGTTTCTGCCAATAGCCCGCAGGTGGTCTTGATATGTAGTAATAGTCGCAGGTTTTGGCCAGCGACGTGGCTGGAACTTGAAACTGTCGGGCCAACTCACCGATCGGATACTGCCAGACCAGTTCATGGAGTTCCGCCCGCGTCAGCATGGTTTCGATGCACATCATATCATTCATGGCAGGTGCCGCTCGCCGGGTTCATGGAGCAATCTCGAATGACACCGTTGGTTATACCTCCGCTCCAATCTGAAGCGGAGGATTCTCATTTACCTGTGTTCAGAACTTTCCGATGACATTCAAAAACACGCCTTCGTCATCAAGGGTAAGGTCTCTCAGATCATCGGAGAATGATCCAAAATTGTAGCCGGCACCGACTTTGAAGTTCTCGCCGACATGACGATAGAGCGCGACAAGCGCGCCATAATCTGTGGTTTTGGCTTCCGGCATATGCATGACACGAGCTTCCAGGAGACCATCCCAGTTCTTGACGATATGCAGATCGGTGCGGATGATTCCCAGATGGGCTGTGGAGGTTTCCCATCCGGAGAAGGAACCGCGATCGCCATCGAGCACCCTTTCCCTGACTTCGCCATAGCGGAAGCCGTATTTGGCGCCGACCGACAGCCAGGGAACGAGATCATAGGTGAAGTCAGCCGAGATGATGTGGCTGCGCTGCGCCGGGCCATAATCATCACCGGTGATTGCACTGACCTGGTTTTCACCGGGAAGATCATAGACCCAGCTATATTTGAACAGCGCATTGAGGCGGTCATTGTCAACCGGCCGGTAGGCATAGCCAAAGGAGGCTTCCACATAATCACCGTCGCGGAACGACCCTTCGCTGTCAGAGTCGGACAAAACCGCATCAACATTGGCCAGAACCCGCCAGTTCTCGCTGGTCTTCCAGCTGAGGCCTGTTGCAAACAGATAGGTGTTGCGGTTGCGGCTATCGTCGTCTGACTCTTCAAAGCGGGCTTCACCGCGGATACGCGCATTGATCCCCCGTTCCTCATCCTTGAAGCCCACGGTCATCGAGATCGCCTTGCGGTCAAAGTCGGACCGTTCAAGGCCGGTATTTGGATCGAGCGTATCGTCCTCGATTGTTCCGGCCTCAAAGCCGCCGTCGATGGTCCACTTCTTGTCGGGCGTGTAGACGACGCCATAGGTCTTGGTCAAAGAGTTGCGGCGCCCGAACAGGTCATAATTGTTTTCCGCATAGGTGGAGAGCGTATCGTCAAGCTTGCGGCGCATGCCGATGACGAAGGTGCCCTTGTCGGTTCCCTCCAGATCGTAGACCCGGTCAAGATCAAAACCACGGTCCGGATCAAGCCGGTAGCCGACATAGTAATTGTCATCGGCCGTTGGCGAGTAGGTGATGCCGCCAAGAGCGCCCCAGCCGGTATTGCCGTAGGAGACTTCGCCTTCGAGTGCGATCTTCTCGGTCAGCTGATATTTCGAGCCGATACCGATGCGGTCATTGCGCCTCACATCGCCCGAGCGATCGAGTGTACCCTGGCCAAACACATAATATTTGTGATCGGCATCGGGAGCATATTCGAGCCGAGCGCCAGCATCGAGCCGTTCGCCATCATAGCCATTCTTGCCCGATAGCCGTGCAATGGGAGAGCGCAGTTCGGTATAGGAAACACCGAACGACGCTTTCCAGTACTCGTTGAGCTGCTTGCTGATAACCGCCTCGCCCTTGCGCTTGGTGCGGCCGCCAATGTCCCGGTCATAGAAGTCGTCATAATCACGGCCCTCCTTGAAGTCGTCATAGGTCAGCTTCAGATCGACATCCTTGGTGATGTCGACATCGGCATTGACGCCCCAGATAACCTGATCAACCGAGATCTGGTCCGACAGGGTCGAGAAGCCTGCCTCCTTTTCCTCGTAATAGCCACCGATCGTGCCTTTCATGCCATTGCCGGTGATCTCTTGAAGTGCCACCTGACCACGTGCGCGCACTGCTGTTGCAGCATGATTGCGCGTGCCGGTCGTCCCCACATCGCTGAGGGTCAGGCCGCCATCTGTGGAGCGGGAAGTGCCGAAGCCAGGTCCTTTCGAATGGGCAATCTCGGCTTCGATATAGGTTTTTTCTGAATGGCGGATCTTGATATCGGCGCCATAGGCCTGCTGGTCGGCAACGCCGGTGGTTTCGTTCATGCCGGTAACACCAATACGAACCTTTTCATCAAACCAGTGTTGTGCGCGCCCGCCATAGACGTAACCATCAACCTCGCCAAAGGCAGGACTGTATTCATATTGAGCGATCAGGTAGGCCCTGTTGCCACCAAGCGCCCCTTCGCGCACCGGAGAACTGGTGCCGGTCGATGAAGACAGCGGCCGCTTGAGGATGAGCATGCCCTGGAGATAATCGAAGGTGTAGTCCTCGCCATAGACGAGGGTCTTGCGCTCTATCACCTGTCCGGTCACCTGATCGCGATATTCAACCGTCACCGTCTCCGAACCGATGGTGATGTCCTGTTGCTTGAGGAAATAGGCAGAGCCCCCCGTACCAAGGAACTCATCGCGCTGCGGCAATGTATCGGGCTGGGCCGCGTAAAGGTTCACTTCACTCTTGCGCTCGCCGAATGATGTGGTCTCTTCGGAATTATAAACGGCGCTTGCACCATAAAGCGCCCGTTCGGAACGCATGAACTCGGTACCCTTGATCACAGCCTTGTAATTGCCCCACATGACATGGCTGTCGCCGCGATCAAGCCGCACATAGAATTTGCCATTGGTCGGCGCATCCTCATAGGCAGTCGAGTCATCGCCATAGATCGGGTAATACTGGTCGGGATCGACCCGGCGCAGCAGGCTTCGTGGATCCTTGTCGTCCAGACCGCGGAAGAGATGATCAATATCGTCCTCTCCGGTATCGCCTGCAGCCGTCAGGAGATATTTGCCCTTGATCTTGCCTTTGACATAAAAGGCAAGGCGGCCCCTGGTATAGACCTTGTCATATTCGCCAGGCCGGACCGCTTCAATATTGGCATCGCCGGATCGCTTTCCGACGGTAAGATCGGCCAGTCCGACATAGAACCACTCATTTTGCGGAATATTGATCTGCCGGCTAAAATCGAGCGCGCTTCCCTTCAGCGAGCCAAGCACCGCCACGTCGACATCATGTTCGCCGGGCGGCAGGATGCGCTGCATGACGAAAGACTGATTGCGGTCAAGCGGCACCACATCATCCAGGGCGCGGACCTGATAGCCTTCCGGCACATTGCGCCCGTAGACTGTCACCGCGCCGCCATGCACCTGGATGTTGCGCGAACCGGTATTGTCCTCGCCCATGCCGGGCGCAGGAGCATCGGTGATCTTGCTCTCTTCCTTCGGCAGCTCCCGGTCGGTGCGCGCAATCGAGCGCGGCAGGGTCTCGTCGTAACGGCCTTCCCCGTCATAGACACGCAGGATATATTTGAACCGGGTCTTGTCGTCCTCGGATTTGGGCATCACCCAGCTGGCCTGGCTGTTGACGCTCACGGGTATGACGTCAACCGGATCGCCGGTCAGTGGCTCATCCTTTTCGAAGATGCGGATTTCCGAGCGCTTGATGAAGGCCGGATAATTGGCTGTTGCCAAAAACGTCACCGGCTCGCCGACATTATAGGCACGGCGCACCGGTGTCGTCGACACGTTGAGGATCGGGCGGGCGTCGAGGCCATCAAACTTGACCTGGATATCAACCGCGCTCAGGCCGACATCGGCCTTGCGCTGCAAATCCGGCTTCTTTGCCGTCACCCGCCCCTGTTTCGGCGACCCGCTTTCAACCACGGGTGCCCCATCGACGCTGATCGAGAACGGGATTTCTCCGCCATCGCCCGGCTGTTCCTGCTCAACATTGGCAGGGATCGGTGTGGTCACAACGCGGCTGTTGTCGATCACCTTGCCACGCAGAGGCGAGTTTTCCTGGGCAATGGCCGAGGGTACCATTGCATGGAGGGCGAGCGCCGCACAGCCGGCGAGGAGCAAATTGCGCTTGCCATAGGCACGAGGAGCGAACAAGGACTTGCGTGCATTCGAGCTCATGAGGGTGGTGTTCATTGGGCTGCCTCCACGCGGGTCTCAATGTTGAGTTCGTACCTGCCTTTGACCGATTTCCATCGCTGCGTGATTTCCTCCTCGATGGATTTGATCCGTGCCTTGGCAAGTTTACTGTCTGCCGTTGCGCCATAGCCGATGCGCAAGGTTGACGGCTCGGCTGCGAGCGTCTCGATCAGTTGATCGAGACCCTTGTCCCACTGCTTGCGCAGCACTGCCGTGCCCCGCTCGAAAGCAGCATCGGAAAGGTCGAGGCGAACGACACGGCCAATCGATGCGCCGAAGTTGAGCGTTGACATCTTGCCGGCCGTCAAACGGATAACCCGGGGGTTTTCCGTGGTGACGCGGTAACCGGTCGGCAATGTGCGCGGATCAAGCTTCATGATGTAGTTGGAGCCAATGCGTGAATCCGGCAGATCCGCACAGGCAACATGGAAGCGTCCATGCCTGTCCGTGGTGATCAGCGAACCGCGGACGGTCGCGATGCGCACGCCCGGCAATCCGAGCTCGCCATCATCCTGATAGCCGTTCTCATTAGCGTCATCGAACACCTTGCCGACAATGTCACCGCAATCGAACACCGGTTCGATCATGATCTCGACATCGGCCCGGGCCTCCGGCGCCAGAGCGTCACCGTCAGGACCATTCACAGTGGCCCTGTTGGTATGCTTGCCAGGTCCTGCAGAACTCAAAGCCAGCATCTGCACGCGAATGATCACTTCGGCATTCGGCCCAAGCACGACATTGTCGAAGCGGACACGCTGGCCATTGATGTTGGGCGTTGCCGCCACACCATCAACGCTTGCCGAGCCCTCGACGAAGCGGAAGCCGGACGGGATGATGTCGGTGACAGACACCGCACCGGCATTTCTGCTGGAGTGGTTGGTCACCTTGATCGTGAACGGAGCCTTCTGGCCCCGCTTGATCTGACGCAATCCCGCCTGTTTGATGATGCTGATGTCGGAAGGTTCGGCCGCCGGCATCGTGACGGTGGTGGACGATGTGTTCGACGGCACAGGATTGCCGCCGGTCACACCTTCAGCTGTCGCGGCGTTTTTGATGCCATCGGCAATTCCGGCAGCATTGTCGATGTCTTCCTGCGTCAGCGTATAGGTCGCAGTGAACGTCTGCGATGCCTTGGCGGCAAGGGTCACGCTTGCCGGCGTAAATGGCGACAGGCTTCCCGTCGCCGGCTTGCCGTTGAAGGTCGGCCCCGCATCCACCGGTGTTACACCGGTAATGACCTGCCCGCCGGTATTCGTCACCGTGAACGTATAGGTTACCGTATCCCCGATGCTGGCATAGCTGTTCCTGTCGACATCATTGAACGTGCCGGTCTTTTCGATGGTCAGACGTGACAGCTCGACAGGCGGCACGACAACCGTATCGGGCGGCGATTCCACTGGTGGTCCGGATGGCGGCGTGCCGGTGCCGGTGGCCGTATTGGAGACATTGCCAGCCTCGATCTCGGCCTGCGTTGGTGCATAGGTTGCCGTGAAGGTGAAGCTTGCACCCGGCGCCAGCGTCTGCGGAGCCTGATCAAGCACAATACCGGCATTTTGCAACAGCGGATCATTGACAGTGACATTGGTGAGCGTCACAGCACCGGTGTTACGCACCACAAAGGCGTAATCGATCGTTTCACCCGGATCGATGACATTATTGCCATTCTGGTCATTGAGCGTGCCGGTCTTGTCGATCGTCATGCCTGACGCCTGATCTGGCGGAACAATAACGGTGTCAGGCGGACCCTCTACCGGCGGCCCCGAAGGCGGCGTACCCGTCGGCGTTGCCGTGTTGGACACACGGCCCGCGTCAATCTGCGCCTGCGTTGGCGTATAGGTCGCCGTGAAGGTGAAGCTGCCGCGGGGAGCCAGCGTCTGGGGACCCTGATCAAGAGCAACACCCGCGCTCTGCAGCATCGGATCATTGACAGTGACACCCGTCAGCGTAACCGCACCGACATTGCGGACCACGAATGAATAGGTGATCGTCTCGCCGGCATCGATAAGACCATCACCGTCAAGATCATTGAGCGTACCGGTCTTGTCGATGGTCATGCCGGATGCCTGATCCGGCGGAACAACAACCGTATCGGGCGGACCCTCAACCGGGGGACCCGAAGGCGGCGTGCCTGTCGGGGTTGCCGTGTTGGAGACACGTCCCGCGTCGATCTGTGCCTGCGTCGGCGTATAAGTGGCAGTGAAGGTGAACGAAGCGCCAGGAGCGAGGGACTGCGGAGCCTGGTCGAGTGCGATGCCGGCATTGATCAGCAGCGGATCATTCACTGTCACGCCCGTCAGCGTCACATTGCCGGTGTTTGTCACCAGGAACGCGTAGCTGATAGTCTCGCCTGGATCGAGAAGGCCATCGCCATCAAGATCATTGAGCGTACCCGTCTTGTCGATCGTCATGCCCGATGCCTGATCCGGCGGAACGATGACCGTATCGGGCGGACCTTCCACGGGAGGACCTGAAGGCGGCGTCCCGGTCGGCGTCGCCGTGTTGGAGACGGAGCCTGCATCGATATCACCTTGGGTCGGCGTATAGGTCGCGGTGAAGGTGAAGTTGCCACCAGGAGCCAGTGTTTGAGGCCCCTGATCCAGGGCAACGCCAGCATTGATCAGCAGCGGATCATTGACCGTGACACCCGTCAACGTCACATTGCCGGTGTTGCGCACCACAAATGCGTAGCTGATCGTCTCGCCCGGATCGAGCAAATTGTCACCGTCAAGATCATTGAGCGTACCGGTTTTCTGGATGGTCATGCTTGATGCAACATCCGGTGGCACGATAACCGTGTCGGGCGGGCTTTCCGTTGGAGGACCGGATGGCGGCGTCCCGGTGCCTGTGGCCGTATTGGTCACCTGACCGGTATCGATTTCACTCTGGCTCGGCGTATAGGTGCCGTGGAAGGTGAAGGTGCCACGCGGTGCCAATGTCTGCGGCGCCTCGACAACCGCAACCTTCGGATCGTTGACCGTCACGCCCGTCAGCGTCACGCTGCCAGTGTTGGTGACAAGGAAAGCATAGTTGATCGTCTCGCCCGGGTCGAGAAGGCCGTCGCCGTCAAGATCGTTGAGCGTACCGGTCTTGTCGATGGTCAGACCCGGAACCTGATCCGGCGGCACGATGACTGTATCGGGCGGACCTTCCACCGGCGGACCAGATGGCGGCGTGCCTGTTGGCGTCGCCGTATTAGACACCTGACCGGCATCGATTTCCGTCTGGCTCGGCGTATAGGTACCATGGAAGGTAAAGCTGCCACCTGGTGCCAGCGTCTGCGCCGCTTCGACAACCGCGACCTTGGGATCATTCACAGTGACATTGGTCAGTGTCACATTGCCGGTGTTGCGCACCAGGAACGCGTAGCTGATCGTCTCGCCCGGATCGAGGAGGTTGTCACCGTCAAGATCGTTGAGCGTACCAGTCTTGTCGATCGTCATGCCAGGCGTTTGATCTGGAGGAACGACAACGGTATCAGGCGGCGATTCCACGGGGGGACCGGAAGGCGGCGTACCGGTGCCGGTGGCCGTATTGGTGACGGAACCCGCGTCAATTTCTGTTTGGCTTGGCGTGTAGGTGCCGGTAAAGGTGAAGGTGGCGCCCGGCGCAAGCGTTTGCGGGCCTTCCACCACCGCCACCTTTGGATCGTTGACGGTGACATCGGTCAGCGTTACCGCACCGGTGTTGCGCACCAGGAAGGAATAGCTGATCGTCTCGCCTGGATCGAGAAGGCCATCGCCGTCAAGATCGTTGAGCGTGCCGGTCTTTTCGATGGTCATACCTCTCGCCTGATCCGGCGGAACCACAACCGTATCGGGCGGTGATTCAACGGGTGGACCCGAGGGCGGAGTACCGGTGCCGGTGGCGGTATTGGAGACCGAGCCTGCATCGATTTCCGCCTGTGACGGCGTATAAGTGCCAGTAAAGGTGAAGGTCGCGCCGGGAGCTAGTGTCTGCGGCGCCTCGATGACAGCCACCTTTGGATCGTTGACAGTGACATCAGTCAGCGTCACCGCACCCGTGTTGCGCACAAGGAAGGAATAGCTGATCGTCTCGCCCGCATCCAGCAACCCGTCGCCATCAAGATCATTGAGCGTGCCGGTCTTGTCGATCGTCATGCCAGGCGCCTGATCGGGAGGAACGACAACCGTGTCGGGCGGGCCTTCAACCGGAGGACCCGAAGGAGGCGTGCCCGTGGGCGTTGCCGTATTCGACACTGAACCAGCATCAATCTCAGCCTGGCTCGGCGTATAGACGGCCGTGAAGGTGACACTGCCACCGGGCGCCAGCGTCTGCGGCGCAGGCGTAACCGATATACCGGCATTGGTCAGCAGCGGGTCATTCACGGTGACGTTGGTCAGCGTGATTGCGCCGGTATTGCGCACCAGGAACGAATAGCTGATCGTCTCGCCCGCATCGAGCAGATTGTCACCGTCCAGATCATTGAGCGTTCCCGTCTTGTCGATCGTCATGCCGGGTGTCTGATCCGGCGGAACAACAACCGTGTCGGGCGGGCTGTCAACAGTGCCGCCGCCTGGTGTTGTACCGGTGCCGGTGGCTGTATTTGTCACCTGCCCCGCATCGATATCCGCTTGGGTCGGCGTATATGTGCTCGTAAAGGTAAAGGTAGCGCCCGGCGCCAGCGTCTGTGGACCCTGATCGAATGTCGAAATGAGAGGATCATTCACGGTGACATTGGTCAACATCACGGTGCCGGTATTGGTCACGAGGAAGGAATAGCTGATGCTTTCGCCAAGATCGATCAGGCTGTTGCCGTTGAGATCATTGAGCGTTCCGGTCTTGTCGATGGTCAGGGAAGCTGCGCCGAATGTCACGGTCGAGCTGCCGGGAGGGCTTACGCCGACACCGTCGCTGATATTTGATGCATCATTAGTGTAGCTACCTGCCGTCGCAGACGTCACTGCCACTGTTACGGTGCAAGATGCCATGCCGGCAGAAAGATTGCCGGAGACTGCAACTGTTGAGCCATTGAGCGGCGCGTTGACCACACCCGAGGGGCAGGTCGTAGTTGCGGCCGGCGCTATGATGGTCAGGCCAGCCGGAAGATTGTCTGTAAACGACCAGCCATTCTTGGCGCCCCGTTCACTCGTGTTGGTGATGGTAAGGGTCAAGGTTGACCGTTCGCCAACGGCCAGATTTGTTGGCGAGAAAGCCTTGTCGAGCTGGGGCGTGGCGTCGAGCACTCGAATATTGTCAAAGGCATGGTCGTTGCCGGTGCCGCTGCCATTGTTGTTGACCATTCTTACGCCGAACGAGTCGCCGCTGATCAGAACAGCTCCGTTGGAGGTGTAGGTTCCTGTATTGATATCGCCCGCGGCTGCAACGCCCAGAGCCGGCACGTTCTGCGTTGTGGCGCTTGTACATGCGTTGATTTGCGATCCGACCGGCGTAGCACCGCCGCTGCCGTTAAGCAGAGAAAACTGCAGCAATGGTGCAGATACCTGGCAGTTGACGGCCGCCACATCGACACCGAACGTAATGAAACGGTTGCTGGTGACAAATGGGATATTCGTCGCTGTCTGGAATTCCACCAGTCCCGCACCGGGGTTACCGGATGTGAACGCCGAGACGGCATAGTTGCCTCGGGCCGCCGCCTGGCTCTGCCCGGTATGCATGCCGAGCGCCCACGAAAGGCGCTGTGTCTGGTTCCACACACCCTGACTGTTGCCGCAATCAGCCACCTGAGCTGCTGCTGTTGTCGACTGATTTGCTGACGCGATCCAGCCATTGCACATCGACAGCCAATTGGGATTGGCCGTATAGGTCTGACCGCCGCTGCTTGTATAGCCGTTCAGTCTGACGATTGGGGTCGGTCCCGGGCGATTCTGGAAATTATCGGTGTAGATTACAGGAGCAGCTTGAGGCACGCCTGGCGTTCCGGGTGCTGCCATAGCGCCTTGGGTCAGGGAGCTAAGCGAGAAAAGAAAGGGAAGCACTCCAGCGGCGAAACATGACCACCTCAGCCGCGCTCGACTTTTCCGACCAATGACACTTGATGAATCACCGCCAACAGCGACCTTTTTCATAGGCACAGTATCTCCGTTCGCCGAAAGCGCGTCGCAACGCTGCCTTCGAAACGCCTTAATTCTCCGACGATGCTCCGCACTCGCGAAGCATCAGCTCAAGCATGCAATGTTAAGAGTCCCCAAGGCCCCTGATTGAAATAGATATTCCGTAACCTGCTGATTTTGTTGGGCGCCGCATTTAAATGTGCATTTCCGAATCAACTCGGCTCAAAATCCATCTCAATCGAGCTAATGTTCAGCACATATTTTTGCCAAAGTGATTACACAATGTTGCCCTTTTTGTACGATGCTGCACAAAGGGTTGCGATTCTTTATAAAAAGTGAAGCGTAGGTTAATGACGTTGCAGCCGTGCAACAGTACCTCCGCGGTTCAGCGCGGCTCTACTATCGCTGCGCCGGACGGCGCGTCCTGATTATTTGACCTGGCGTCACGTGCTTAAAGCGTTTCATCATGTTGGTGAGGTGGCTTTGGCTGGAGAAGCCGCACTGTAATGCCACATCTTCGATTGTGAGCGTAGTTTCAATCAGTAGCCGTTCCGCCCGGTCAAGCCGGATCATTGTCAGATATTGATAGGGTGCGACGCCAAAGGTCAAAGTGAAGGCCCGAATAAAATAGCTCGGAGACAGGCCGCATATCCGGGTGAGATCGGTGATCGTCACGCTTTCCGCCAAGTGCGCATGCATGTATTCGATCACCTGTTTTGCCACATTTTTCGGAAGTGGCTTTCGCTTTGCAGGCCCAGCGGCCCGCGGTTGCGAATACGTCCTTATCAGGTGGATGCCAAATATGGTAAACAATGAGTCCAGATAGAGGGCATTCATCGCCCTGTCTGAAATCTCTGCGGCCATTGCCGCGGCAATCCGCAGCGCTTTTACGTCGACATGCCCAAAACGGGGCGGCTGCAACTCCCAGTTTCCGCCATCAAGCTCGGCGGTCGCCAGATCGGTATAGGCTTTCTTGCTGAATGCAATGGCAGCATTTTGCTTGGTAACGGACCACCGGATGACGCGGTCAACATTGGAAGGATTGACGATCAGCGTACCGACGGGAGCGTCAAACACCTGTACTCTGTCGCTGGCGAAGGCGGATTCCATATTGGGCACAGGAGCAAGAAGCACGCTTGCAAACTCTGCATTGGTGCGAAACACCATGGAACCTGGCGGCCTCGTTACGCTGGCAACACCACCGACCGACGTTTCAAAACGACGTCCGATTCCCTCCGGTATGGAAGATAGAAGGCCCGTTTCATTGTCAAGATCAATTTCTACTATCGAGTGGTGTGTCGGGCCGTTCATGATCAAGAGCCAAGCGTCAAAATTTAGGTTCAGTTATACTTCTTCACTTGCTCGCAAAGCGTGCAGGTGATTACGCTACTCCTCGGTGAGTGACGTCGAACAGCGGGGTTAAGATCAACTGCACCGGCAAGGCTTGGGCACATGCCGGTGTCCGTCGTAAGAATACGCAAATCACATAAATCAAAAGATGTAAATGGCTTTAATATTTCTTCAGTGATGACAAAAAGGATGAAACTCTTCCCGAGCCTGCGCTCTACCTGTCAAACTCTATTTGAATCAAATATTTATATTTAAGTAGGCGCAATGCACCAGACTAAAATTTTTCATAACTTGCCCTGGGGGAACTTAAATGGGCGAGCCTAAACGACCCGATCAGGATCAACCACTTTCGCCTTGCGGATCTTCGCTCGGCCTAGACTTCTGTTGTGATTGGGGCTTTTCAAGCGCCGTGACCGAGGCTTCCAATCTGGCTGGAATGAAAGGCTCTGTATGTACTGAAGCCTTTTCCACTGCCTGCTCGATAAGGGCTCTAATCCTTGGAGGATCGTAGGGCTTCGACAGCACCGTCGCACGTAGCGGCAGTTCAATGGCAGCGGGAACAGGGCCCGTCGTTAAAAACAGCGCTATACGGGGAAATTGCAGGGCTATCACTTCTGCGAGAGTCATATCGGCTGTTGGTCCGGCGCATGTCAGTTCGACAATAGCGGCGTTGATTTCAGGATGGGTTGCTAGCGCCAAAGTTGCCTCTTTCGTCGTGGAGGCTGCAACGACAGAAAACCCGGCATCCTCCAGAAGTTCAGCCATAAAAAAGCGCAGGACTAACTCTTCTTCCACAAGGAGCACCACAATGGGCTTTGCTGGCGTCGGGTCTGATAAACTCATTTGAGTGCCCCACAAGAACTGGCCAGTGCAGTTGCTGAACTGGCCATAAGATGATTGCGGCAAAATAGATAAAATTTCAAATTAAATTCGTTGCATTGTCCTCCGCCGTTAAAATGCAATCCTGCATACGGAACACTAATCTCGCCTGACGATGCTGGCAAATTAAAGGCGTGTATCGTGGATGTCCGTCCGCTACGCCAGTGCAGCCACGTCCGGAACGCGCCTTCATTTCGGTCGTTCAAGCTATTCGATTAAACATCTCCCAGCGAACCTCGCCGTTGACTAGCCCAATACCCAACAGCTGTCGGTCCGCCAGCGGCCCCCATTTCGATCATTCAATAACTACTAGGGCCTTGATCGGTTTGCCCCCCTCCCAACGGGCAAAAACTTGACCATTGCGCTCATTGCGCCGTGTGTTTTATTGAGAACATGAACCAGACAACGGTGGATCCAATAGCCGCAGGTCAAACTCATATCGGCATCAATCCACTGAAAACGTCCGTGAATGGACGCTGCGCCGCTGACGCATTTTTTAGAACGTGTACAGTACCACTGCTCGGTTCTCCCTCGACTCTAAAGGATTACATGCCGTTTCGCTTCATTCATACTGCTGACATTCATCTGGACTCGCCGCTCCGTTCCTTATCGCTGCGTGATCCGGATCTTGCCAGTCTGATCGGCGATGCCACGCGTCAGGCCTTGATCGCAATCATTGATCTTTGCCTGGAGGAGCAGGTCAATGCACTGATTATTGCGGGCGATCTTTACGACGGCGATCAGACTTCCATGAAAACCGCCCGGTTCCTGGCAACGCAAATGCAGCGACTGCATGAGGCCGGCATTAGCGTTTATAAGATCCGCGGCAATCACGACGCGCTGTCGAAAATAACGCAGGAACTGGTTCTGCCGCCCTCGGTGAAAATCTTTGGTGCCCGCGCCGAAGCCCTCGAGCTGCGGCAGAATGGTTTCGATATTGCCATCCATGGCTTGAGCTTTGCCAAACCGCAGGCTCCGGACAGCCTACTGCCAAAGTATAAACCGCCTCTCCCGGACGCTGTGAATATCGGGATCATGCACACCAGTCTTGCCGGTGCTTCCGGCCATGACCCTTATGGTCCCTGCAACGTTGCCGATCTGCACAGTTCAGGCTTCGATTATTGGGCGCTTGGTCACATCCATCAGCGTTCGCAGCACGCCGGACAGCGGACCGTCATTATGCCGGGTATGCCGCAGGGCCGTGACATCAACGAGGCCGGCGAAAAGACCGTTTCCCTAGTGACGATCGGCGATGATCGCTCGATCTCCATCGAAGAGCGATTGACGAGCATTGCACAATTCGAACGCCTGACCATTGATGTGTCGAAAGCCGTAGAATGGCGAGACGTTGTTGGGGGCATAGAAACTGCCCTCGTTGAGAAGCGCACCAGCACGCGGTCAATGATGGGCGGCATTGCGAGCGTGCCATTTGGCTGGGTTATGCCTGACTCGTATGCTTTTCCCATCCTCATTCTCGCTGGCTTGCTGGGAGGCTTCGCACATATTGCGATGACGCTTTCGTTCCGCCACGCCGAAGCATCGCTGCTTGCGCCGTTCGAATATCTTGCAATCCTGTGGCCAATTCTGGCAGATCTACTTCTGTTCGACATGCCGATCTCATCAGCATTTCTGACCGCTCTCCCCCTGGTGCTTGCGGGAGCAGCCCTCGCCGCGATTGAAGGCCACAAAAAGCGTAAAGTCGTCTCTGCTTCTGAGAATTTTGCCACTAGCACAGGTAAAGTAAATGAGTAGAGAAATCTCAATCAGAGACGCCACATCAGACGATCAAAATGCGATAACTGCACTTCATATTCATGTCAGCCAGCAAGCCTATGCGGGTATGCTTCCGGAAACATATTTGGCTGATATATTACCTGATGAAAAAGCGAACCTCTGGCACCGGCGTCTTTCGCAAGGCATCGATCCTGCGAGGTTGTGTCTAACACTGGCATTTTCCAACGATGGCTTGGCAGGCTTTTCGTGTTTCCTGCTCGATGAAGAAAAAGAGTTCGGAACATACCTTCATAATCTGTACGTTAATCCAGCGCATCGAGGAAAAGGGGTGGCTTGTAGCCTCCTGACGGCGAGCATTGGAAAGTTCTCGTTGCAAAGGAGAATTGAGCCAATTCATCTGCTCACTCTTGCTGCCAATTATCCAGCGCGCCACTTCTACGAGAAATTGAACGGGCATATGATAGCCGAAAAGCGAAACGTAATGGCTCGCTACCCCGAAGTTGTGTATGTGCGATACCAGTGGCCGAGCGCTCAGAAACTGGAAGATGTTACCCGCAATATGTTAGACAATTGCTGATTTTCGAGCGCTCCAAAACTCTGCAGCTTAAGGGTGAAAAATTGGGAGTTCGCGAAAGATACTCCATGAAACATGGGCTGATTTGCATCCCTTATAATTCCGGTCACCGAAATGTCCGAATGGGAGCAGACCCGCTGCACCGTGTCGAAAAGGGTGCCGTTCAACGGCTCGAACAGTTTGGAGCCGTGACGTTGGAGACGATCAAGGCTGATCAAGCCCTTCCAACCGAGATCGGGACGGCGTTTGAGCTTCATCGAGCCGGATCTCGAAGCGTCTCCGAAATCCTCGGCAGACACGAACGAGCGATCGCGCTGGTTGGACTGCAATAGCTCGCTGGCAACTTTCTCGACGCAATGCCCCAAGCTGTTCACCCAGACATTGAAAATAAAGAAAGGTTTTGCGCAATCTGGCTTGAAACCCTCATGCAGCCCTCCTACATCAAAATCAGTCGACGCGGGCTCCTCCCATTTTTCCGCGTCGGCTGTTCCCCTCTGGAGGTTTTAACCTTCACAATTAAAGCCGGGCTTTCTAGTCCGGCTCTTTTTTGTCTTAACTTGATTGAACCATATCGTTATCACGCCAGCCGATGTTGATGTGGAAGAACGAACCATCTGGCCAAGTGGAAAAGACCCTCGCGTCCGGACCCAAAGCTTAAAAACTTTGGTATTGCGGATGCTAACAGCCGACGGATCCTTAGCGATCGCTTGCCTAGATGAGGCTCGAACCGCCGACCTGTTATTTCGATCGCATGGGATAGTTCACTCCCCTAGGAAGCTGGCCAAAGCGCCGACGCACCAGAAAACCAACTTATTTTCGAGCCTCGATCGGAGACATCTGGATTTGCGGCCGGGACCGTGCGATGCACCACAGAACCGCGCACAGGCGCGCGCCATTGGGGGAACGCCATGTCTGACTACCGGCTCCATTGCTTTGCTCTATCGGGCAACAGTTACAAAGTCGCTTTGTTTCTGCAGCTCGCGGGTGCAGATTGGGAGAGCGTGTTTGTTGACTATCTGGGCGGAGAGACACACACCGACCGATACCGTAGCGAAGTCAATGAACAAGGCGAAGCGCCGGTTCTTGAGCACAATGGCCTGAAGCTAAGCCAGTCCGGGGTGATCCTTGACTACCTGGCAAAGACTACCGGACAATTCGGGCCAACGTCGGATGACGAGGCGCGCGAAATCTGGCGCTGGATGCTTTTCGACAATCACAAGTTCACAAGTTACTATGCAACCCTGCGGTTTATGGTCGGGGTGAAGAAGTCCGAAGAAACCCCGGTTACGGCCTTCCTCAGGGAACGAGCGGTTGGCGCCTATCGCATTGTCGACAAGCACCTTGTCGGCAAGGATTTTATTCTGGGCAGCCGTCCGACGATCGCCGACATCTCTCTGGCAGGCTATGTATTCATGCCAGAACCAACCGGAATTGAATCTTCAGAGTTCCCCGCCATTGAGGCCTGGAAGGCGCGGCTCAAACAATTGCCGGGCTGGCGCCATCCTTACGATATCCTCCCCGGTCCAACTTCTCTATAACCGGCCGGCATTTGAGATCTAAGTGGGAGTGTTGATCGCCTCTATTCAACCGTCAGAACCGCCGATCCACCTTAGCGGCAAACAGATGTCTGTCAGAAGTTCAGCGGGCGCGACCTGTTGCGGATTGTTGAGGTAGGCTTCGAAGATCGGAGCGTCGTCCGCCTCGTGACCGGACTGCGGAAGCCACACACCGAGCAACCAGCGATAGGCACCTTTCATATCGCCATAGGGGCCCTGATAGCGCAGCCGCGCATAAAGGCCGCCGCGCACAACCATTTCCTCGATTGGTGGGGCAAGCTTGACACCATCGGCGACCGGGGCGCAGGCTTGAGACCGCAGGTCCTTGACTGGCACGAGGTCGGGATCGTCGTGAAAAATAGCCAGCATCCGCTGATCTGGCGCCAGAAGGTCCTGCGCTCCAAGCGCAGCGAACAACTTCCCCATTGCGTGATCGATCTGCATATAGGCGCCGCTATGGGTGATACTGGCACAGCGGACCGGAGGGAGTGTCTCTATGGAAACAGGAAACCCGGCGCTGTCCTCGGAAAGCACAGCGACTTTGAATGCGACGTGGCTGCCGGTCAGACGATAGTCGACGGGACTCTTCCCATAGGCATCTTTGAAGGCGCGTCCAAAGGCATCCGCCGAACTGTAGCCGGCACATTCGGCTATCATCTCAAGCGCCATGTCCGAGTTCGCGAGCCGTTCAGCCGCCCGCGAAAGCCTGAGCCGCCGGATCGTCGCTGTGATGGTCTCGCCGCGCATGGCGGCATATATCCTGTGCCAGTGGTAAGTTGAGAGGCAGGCGATCCCGGCAAGATCCTCAGTACGGATGTCCTCTTCAAGGTGAGTGTAAAGATAATCGATGACCCGATTCAGTCGTGCTTCGTATCGTTGTTGGGCTTTAGATGTGCTCATGTTCTTCACTCCAGTGCATGAACACTATGGCATGGGTCGAACCGACAAATCCTGCTGAACTCCCGACCCGGGACATCTTTTGCTACCAGAAACTGAGACGCAAGAGGCCCACCACATGCCCCGCAGCAGCATCTCTAGGCGAGCAGCGCAAGGGCGACCAGAAAGCAGTCCCTCCGCTGGACGATGGGTCGAGTGCGAGGCCAGCACGCCCCCGGTCGGGATAATGTATATATGGAATTGTCCGGTACTGCGGGGAACATAAGGACGAAGGAACGGTTTAATTCCAATCCGTAACCAAAATGCCAGATTTCGTTATCGCCGAGATGAAACTCGTGCGGGCATTGTTCGTCGGAAGATCGTATTCAATACACTTCGTGCAAGCATACCGGGCTTGCTCTCGCAGTATAGCGCTTTCGTCCGGCCAATTATTTTCCAGAAAGTCTAACGCTTCTTGCACCGAGGCAATCTTTCGATATTGGCCTCTTACTGTGCGTGCAATTATCGGATCGAAGAGATATGTGTCCATGGTTCGAAACGCTGGAACTGACGGTAAAGTTCCAGCCCAAACACTTCACAGTACGCTGTCGTAGCAATCAATTTGAATGCATGGTAAACTGGACAATTACTTCCACTTTAACAACACACCTGCCGCCGCTGCTGTGCGAATACATCTGGCTCCTGCATCTGTTTTCTGGTCAGCCGCATATGCAGAAGCTCGTCAAACCAATAATCTGCAATGAATGCAGCGTCATCTTTACGGAAGTCCCTGTCGAAGAGTTCGCCGATTCACCTGTTCATTGCCGTGAGTGCGGTGCATTCATCTGTCTTTGGAGAGATATTATTGCTTTCCCTCAAACGACAATGGGGACTCATCAGCCTAATTGACAGCCGCAACTCAGTTAGCGCTTGGAGAATAACCCTTCCATAATCGTGCCAAAAGCCGAAGTCGATGAAGGAAGTCAGCAGGAACTTTTGCGGGATCGGTCGTGGTAGACGGAACAGCGGTTGTGCAGCCTGATACACAGATGATCAAACAAACCAACACAAAGTTTCTCACGCCAATCCTCCACCACGGCTTTTAAGACCCTATCACATGTCAATCACACCGGAACCGATCGCTACAAGAGTCGTTCACCGACTCATGGAAGATAAACCCTTTAAAGAAAGAACTGTAATGAACCGCCGAGAGGGTAAGATTTTGCCTAGTATTGCTCGACACGCGACATCGTTCACGGACCTTTCCCGGCTCGCGTTGCATGGACTTCATGTCCCCTAAAATTGCTTGCGTTCCTCTTTTGTTCCGCTCTTTCGAAAGAGTCAAGCCAGCCCAAGGAAGGTTATTTACGATCCACTAAAGAGCTGCCGGTCAAATGATGAGGCGAATCAAAAGTCTAGGTAGGTTTCGCTAAGGAACTCCGCAGACTCAATTATTTAAATTCGCCCCGGTTTCATGCGAACCGACACAGGGGACCCTAGACCTTGAGTTCGTTGTCGACCACCGACATGCTGTCGCGTTGCATTTTGGCTTGCAGGATTGATGCCAAAGGTCGTGGCCGAACGCCGGATAAAGTCGATCAATGCCCTGCGCTACGTCGCCGCAATTCGTTGAACAAAATCCAGAAATGCCCGCACCTTGGCCGGCGGCATATGGCGTGACGGATGATAAGCGTAGAGCGGAAATTGCTCGCCGGACCATTCCCTCAGGATCGTCGTGAGGGCCCCGCTCTCAAGCCACTCGTCGAGACCGATGGCAAAGCTCTGGAATATGCCTTGCCCCGCAAGACAGGCCGCGACGGCAGCGGAGGGATCGTCCATTACCAACCGCCCCGCTGCCTTGATCTCGATGGCACCGTTGTCCCCCTGGAATTCCCAGGTGAACGGTCGTCCGGTCTGCGGGTCGCGAAATAGGATGCAATCGTGGTGCATCAGATCGTGGGGCGTCGCTGGAACTCCGTGGCGGGCAAGATAGCCTGGGGCGGCACAGGTCAGCACCGGTACGTCCAGCAGTTTGCGCGCGATCAGCGACGATTCGTCCGGCGGACCGAAACGCACAGCGACGTCCGCGCCGCTCATCATCTCTTCGCGATAGTTGCTGGTGGTCAGATCGAGCGTCAGAGCGGGATAGCGCGCCAGAAATTCACCGATCCTCGGCACCAGCACCACGCGCGCGAACCAGGGATCGATCGAAACCCTTAGTCGCCCGCCAACGAATGCCGCCGAACCGGCGGCTTCGGAGGCCGCCTCCTCCAGCCCGGCCAGCAACGGTATTATCCTTGCATGAAAGCGGGCACCCTCTTCGGTGAGCGTAACTTCACGCGGATTGCGGTCGAACAATCTGACGCCGACGCGTTGTTCGAGCCGCGCTACCGCACGACTGACCCCCGATGGCGTGAGGCCGAGAACATCCGCGGCCCGCACGAAATTGCCCGCTTCCGTCACCGCCCCGAAAACGCCGACCCCGGTCAGCAGCCGTGTGTCGAAACTCATGCTTTCTCTCCGTCGCTAGGCCGGTCTTCGCCGACCGTCTTATCATGATGATTTGAAGTCATCTTATCTTTGATTTTAATGCGCGTGAATCATCTTTCTGCGCCCCGTAGATACTTCCGCAGCGCCCGGATGGCGCCAGCGGCATGGCGGAACCGCGAAAGTCTCTGGCCTTGCAGAGCTCTACGGCACATTTGAGCATGGCCTCTACGACGGCCTCGTCTGATCCATTCCCGCCCCCAACACCAGGAGACATATCATGTTTGCGATTACAGGAATTACCGGCAAGGTCGGCGGTGCGCTGGCGAAAGCCCTCATCGAAGCCGGAGAATCGGTCCGTGCAGTGCTGCGCGATCCCGCAAAAGCGGAAATCTGGCGCAAGCGCGGTTGCGACATCGCCTTTGCCGACATGGGCGACGCGACGCAGCTTGCCGCCGCGTTCAAGGGCGCCACTGGCGTCTTCATCCTGCCGCCGTCGGAGTTTGATCCGGCGCCTGGCTATCCGGAGGCGGCAAAGCAGAATGAAGTTCTGACGACGGCTCTTCTTGCTGCCCGCCCGGAAAGGGTTGTCTGCCTCTCCACCATCGGCGCCGATGCAGAAATGGACAATCTGTTGAGCCAGCGGACTTTGTTGGAAGAAGCCCTCGGCGAACTCGATCTTCCTGTCACCTTCCTGCGACCCGGCTGGTTCATGGAAAATGCGGCCTGGGACGTGGCCTCAGCCCGCGACGAAGGCGTGCTGCACAGCTTCCTCCAGCCTGCCGACAAGACCTTCGCCATGGTGGCGACGCAAGATATCGGCCGGGTCGCCGCAGAGCTGATCCGCGAGCAATGGATCGGCAAGCGCGTGGTGGGAACTGGAAGGCCCAGCTCGGGTCTCGCCCAACGATCTCGCCCATGCCTTCGCGTCGGTGCTCGGGCATCCGGTGCGGGTGGAGATCGTCCCGCGGGCCAACTGGGAGGGCCTGTTCCGTGCTCAGGGTTCGCGTAACCCACAGCCGCGCATGCGTATGCTCGACGGATTCAACGAAGGCTGGATCGACTTCAAGGCTGACCGCGGAAACCGTACGAGGGGAACCACGCCACTTGAGCAGGTAATCGAAGCGCTGGTCCGACAGGCGACCGCGAGCGGGACCGCCTGAGCGCGCCGCGAGAACGGGTAGCGGACCCGGACGGCTTCTGCCGGCGCCGCGTCCCTCGCAGCTTGAAAGGAACGATCATGGAAACGATTGAAACTCACGGTGTCGCTATCCCCCGGTTAGGACTGGGGACTTTCCGGATGCCGGGCGATGCCGCCCGATTCGTGGTAGAATGCGGCCTCGCACTCGGCTTCCGGCACATCGATACCGCCGCCATGTACGGCAATGAAACCGCCGTCAGCGCGGCGCTGGCGGCCTACGGCATAAACCGCGCGGACCTCTTCGTCACCACCAAGCTCTGGCATGACAAGCTCCCCCGATACCCTGCGCCGGTCACCGCGCCGGGACGCTTCTTCGCCTTGAGAGGTGTCGAACCACCGATTATTTCAGGCAGTTTCTTCAGTTGTGTCCCGAGGGAGTTTCTGACGCAAGACATGCAGAGCGGGTGGCTTACCGAAAACTGCGATGGCGGAGCAGACGCCGGCGAATTGCAAAACCGCTCCGATTGCTTCGGCCAGAGATGGATAACGGCCCTCGAACATGAATCCGTAGCCGAGGCCCAAAATTGTTTCGGCAACGATGAGCTGGGCGGAGAGTGCCAGCGGCAAGCGACGGGAGGCAACTACCCAACACCACGTCGCGAACCACGAGCCTGCCAGCCCCATCACGAGTGCCCAGACGACAAATCGGAGAGTCTCCGAATGAGATGCCGTGCCTACCAGATCGAAAGATGCCAGCGGTAGCAGGACAAGACTTCCGATCGCTGCACCGATACCTTGTACCCCTGTCCATTGCAGACCATCCGGAGCATCGGCTGACCGCATCACTGCTGCATTTGCCAGCCCGTAGGCAATCCAGATCAACAGAGCCGCCAAACTGGCAAGCATACCAAGTAGAATCGAAGCAGTACCGGCAGCGTTTGCCGTGCTGATCGCCGCGACGTTGACGATCGCCACGCCGTTTGCAATCAACGTTAAAGGTAAGGCAAGTGTCTGCCACGGTGCAGAACGGTCCCGAAAATTAGCGATGATCGCCAGAAACACCGGCATGGTGCCGATGATGACCGGCGGGATTGCTGCCCCTGCAAGTTGGACGGCAAAGGCGGCGCTGACGAAGTAACCGACATATCCCGCCCCGCCGAGCAGCAACCCGATCAGAACCCGTGGCGTGGCAATGCCAACGGGCCGAAACCGTCGATCGGCCATCAGAAGAAGGCAGGCCAAGCCGAAGATTCCGTAGCGGGCAATGGTCAAATCCCATGCCGTGAATGGTGCTATGGCGCGCGGAGCGACGAAGGTTAGGCCCCATAACGCACACGTGGTCAGGCCAGCAATGATTCCAAGCAGCATGATTTTCTCCTGTTGGAGTCATCATGCAATGCGATCCGACTGATTTATATGGAATGACAAGAGCAGTTCGCATAGATTGCCTTTCATGTCGAAGGCAAAACCACCCCAGAAACTTCAAACCGGAAAATCGACGCTGGACGCGACAGACGCCCGCATTCTTGCCGCGCTCGATTCCGATGCCCGCCTGTCGATGAGCGAGCTTGCCCGTCTGGTGGGCATGTCCGCGCCGAGCGTGTCAGAACGTGTTCGCCGGCTGGAAGCTGCTGGCGTCATTCGAGGCTTCACCCTCGATGTGGATACACGCGCTATCGGCTACCAAATCAGGGCAATGGTGAGGATCAGACCGCTACCCGGCAAACTGCATCTGGTCGAACGGCTGATTCAGGAACGGCCGGAATTCATCGAGTGTGACAAGATCACCGGTGACGATCCATTCCTTGCCCGCCTGGTCGTTCAGTCGATCGAACAGATGGACGATGTTCTAGAGGCGCTTTCCGAGCACGCCGTCACCAGCACGGCTGTCATCAAGGGAACCTCCGTCAAACGGCGCTTGCCACCCCTATAGTAAAGTCATGACAGCGGGTGATTTTTTCATAACCAGGTTTGACGCCATCGGGAATACAAGCCGCCGGCCAGACGTCGAGCACTGTGGGGGTCTGTTCCAATATCTCTAAGCAACTCGGGCTTGTTCAGTATGCTAAGAAACCATCTTCGACGATCGTTAGCCTTTTTGCGATTATCGAGAAATGCCTTCAAGCACGTCGGCCAATGCGCCATTTTATTTCCTCTCCAGCAGTTTCAACTTAACAATGAGGAAAAGATTGACATTATGAAAATTGATAGAAATCATGAGAGACATTATTATTTTTTATGAAAGCTCGGATGTCGACGACACTTGATAGTGAACTTCTTCGGACCTTTGTCGTTGTGGCCAACAGTGGCAATGTAACGCGCGCGGCAGAGCAACTCGGGCGAACGCAATCCGCCATCAGCATTCAAATTAAAAAGCTGGAAGAAACGCTTGGAGAGAGCATTTTTCAGCGCGGGTCGAGAGGAGTCACACTGACGACCCACGGTAAAAAGTTGATGGTCAATGCCACCAAAATTATCGGACTATTAGATGACACTGTCGCTACGCTGAGGTGCACGCCACTCCATGGACCAGTTCGGATCGGTATTCCTGAGGAATACGGGGACACGATCCTTCCTCGGGCATTGGCAGCTTTTTCCAACCGGCATCCTGAAGTCGAAGTTACGGTGAAATGCGGATACTCGGTTGAGCAGCTTGCAGCTATTGGTTTAGACGAACTTGATATTGCAGTTGTCTTTGAACCAGGACATCCGGCTAAAGGAGAAATCCTTTATGTGTGACCCTACGGTTTGGGTAACATCGGAGGCGCATTGCGTTCACCACAATAGCGTTGTTCCGGTTGCGCTTTATGATAAATCGAGCTGGTGCAAAACATCCGCCCTCGGATCATTGGAAAAGAACAATATCGATTATCGGATCGCTTATACGTGCGATACCAGCGGAGGGCTGGTAACCGCGGTAGTATCAGGCCTCGCAATTGCGCCACTTGCGCGAAGTAAGATTCCTATGAACTGTCGTGCCTTGGATGAGAACGACGGCTTTCCGGTGATTGATTCTACAAATGTTGTGCTGGTGCGAAATCCCCGCACCGCGAATGTTGCAAGTAATGCCATGTCCGACGTTATTCGAACAGCATTCTCGCAGAGCACCACGGATTGGACGTAGAGGAAAACAGAAGGACGGAACGCATCTGGCAGACTATTTGCAGAATCAGGCCAAGCTGGAAGGTAAAACCTGCGATTGCAACCAAAGCTATCGAAGCGTTCAAAACCGAAGTCACTGCCCAAGCCTCAATAACAACGCAAAAAGCCCCGGCATCAGCAAGGACACCAGGGCTTCTTCAATCGAGTCATACTTACCAAGTTTGAGAGTCATACCAAGTGTCGACATCCCGCTTGGCTTCATCTTTGGCTTTGCCGTAGCGCTCTTGGATTTTTCCCTCGAGCTGCTCACGCTTCCCGTTGATTACGTCAAGATCATCATCAGTGAGTTTACCCCACTGCTCTTTGACCTTGCCTTTGACCTGCTTCCAATTACCTTCAACACGATCCCATGCCATGATTTTTTCCTCCACGTCGGTGATGTCAGACCAACGTGGTTGCGGAGCGAAAAGTTCCGATCTTTTCGGGCTTAACCGGGTGGAACGGCCGATGGGAAACGCCGGAAAATGTCTGACCGATACGTATGGCGGCTTGATTTCACTCGGTCAGCAACGGATTGTACCGCTATAGCCGCGGGGATAGTAATGCTGGGTCGGACTTTCATTGTTTTGATGGCGACTTAGCACCACGTCGCCAGCTATTGCAGACAGCTCATGCGCCGAAGTGAACAAAATCTACAACGACAGTAGAAGTGTCAGCCGGTATCAGGTTACTCTGGTGTGGACACCACCGGGTGGGACCTCGGATCGTCTTTTACTTGCACAAAGATTCAATGGTCGCGACATGTTTGAAAGTGACACGAAAGGCAATTGGTTCCGGTATCCCAGACCGCTAATGATCGCTCACTCTGACCCGCCCACCTTTTCAAACTGCGTCCGCCAGCCAGACACAATCGTCGATGGTAAAATGGTCGTCTCATTCAACGGGCAATGGCAGCGGAATCGTCGCAGTGCAGTGTTCGGAGTGAGGATATTGGCCGAGACGGGTCGCGCAATTGATTTCACCAGAAAAATGACTGTCGTCGATAAGGGCGAACCCTTCGATGTGGTCGGAGCAAGTGTGGTAGATAAATTCACTTATGATCGTTCTGTGCCAAATCCGACTTCCTATCGTTAGAAATACATATTGCGAACAGCGGGGCTCTCCTATCCCGCTCTACGCGCTCCAGCCGGTCCAAAACCTGCATTTTCGACCTACTATCCAAGTCCTCCATCGACTCTGAGCGTGGATTAGAATTATCTCAATGCGGGAGACCAATCATGGCACAAAGGCCGAACTCATTTTTCAGACTTATCCTCATCGGTGGATTTGCTCTCGGCCTATCATCGCCTTCATTCTCACAGACACCCGCACCGGATCCACAACACAGAACGGAGGGCAGAGCTGGCTTATTGAGTGAAAGTGAGATCAAAGGAAACAGAGATATTGTCGTCGTAGTGAAAATTCGACTGAGCCGCGCCGGTAAGATCATCGACACTCCAGCGGTGTCTGGCAAAGGCGGCGATTTTATAACTCGGAACAAAATGAAAAACCGAGCGCTGCGATCGGTATATCGTGCTCAACCGTTTAAACTACCTCCAGACAAGTATGATCAATGGAGTCAGGTGACTCTTACTTTCTATCCGTAATCACTAGAACGGTTCATCCGATCGGTGAAATACTGTTGGCTGAAACGGCGTCACCAGACGCTCGGTAGCATCTCAAGCTTGATATGATGTCCGGCATAACTGGCCAGCCCAAAGCTGGATAATGTTAAAGGAACAGATAAGCACCTAACACAACCGCGATCAGGACGACGATCAACGAAACCGATTCCCACCGTCCTTTGGACATCTCCTTTCTTGTTCGGATCCTAAAAGCATGGTCTTGAGGGTTTTTCATCTCATCCTTAAACTTTTGAACTTCAAAATGATTGTTGGTTTCATTCTGTTTCATGGCGGAAACCTCTTGAATGGTTCAGACAAGGACTGGACTCCTACAGTTATGGAATTGCAGTTCATCGGTCACGCTCTATTTTCTCCAACCTCATTCATAACCTGCAGATTTTGATCACGCTGGCCAACGAGCATCAATCACCTTTGCGGGTTTCCCCGCGGCGCTTGAGTGCTGTCACGTACCGCGCAACGCGGTCAATGTTGATCGCCATATTTGAAAGCGTGACTTTCATTCGCGTCATGCGATCCCGAACGCCGCCGTTTTGAGTTTCCAGCCGTTCAATTTGGGTTTCAACTTGGTCACATCAACCTTGGTTCGGTCTACGTCCATCGAGCCCACGTCCTCGGCTGCATTAACAGCACACTTCCCACTACTCTCCCGTAGCTCGGAGGCAACAAGAAGAACGCACAAACAGCTTGGCCTGAAAAAGTGATCACATTGCCCAAGAACTCATCAAAGCGATTGTGGCTGAGCGTCAACGATACAGCTGTCGTCGTGTGAGCTTATGGTTTGTACAAAGAGATTCCCATCAGAACACCTTCCTTTGAAAATGCCGATAATAGGCGAATTTCCAGCAAAATTGATTGTTGCCTGAAGTTCTACAATGACTAATCTTCTTGCAGGAAGCGTTTGATCACATTACGAAATTAGAAATCCCGTTTTACGCTGCAACAGCGGCGCCAGCCTTCTTATGATTACACTGGATGGGATTCGGGTTTGCATTCGCGGCATAGCCGCTGAAGGTAGTGCACAAGTCGGATAGTTGGGACTTGCTGCCCTCGAAGGCACAGGTTCGAATCCTGTCGGGTGCGTCAATCAATACAACCACTATCGCTTAAAATGGGCTTCTTCCTCAAATTGAGGATGTATCGTGTCACCAAACTGTCACGAGTAACCCGGTGGATAAGCTGAGCCCCTTGCATACGTCCCATGTTACACAGTGGTAGCTTGTGTATAGCTGGTCTGGGAAAGAACTGTTTTTGGAGGGGTGACTGCGCTGGGAGACTTTGTTGCCGTGGTCGAAGGGGATATAAATCCGGACGGCATTTTGAGTTGAAAGCGTTCCTACTAAAGCGGAAAGGCGCGATATGCTTCTATGCACTGGCGTTAGCAATCAGCATAGGTGCAGTGGAATATGAACTCAATCGCGAAGTCGAATATGTTAACAGCCATCCATATTCCGCAGCGACTATCGAACGAGTGTGGATTGTTTCTGGCCGTTACGGTTCGTTTAAAATGGCTGATGTAAATTTGTGGCTAACATCAGCGGAACAGAAACGGCGTGCAAAGTTGCAATTCGAATCGGCAAGCCAACGGATTATTATCAAGCGGGAGGCCGCATAAAAGTCACGCCGAGACTTGATACCTGCAATAACCCACTTGTTCCAAATCTTGTTCTACACAATGGTACTGGGTTCTAGTTGCCGTCATGGCATGAGGAGCGGCGACAATGCTTCAAATTTATCTTGCAATTCAAACTCGCCTGCTGGAAATCGCAAAATGGATTATTCAAAATAGCGACTGGAAAGCACTATGCACCTGCCTTGCTATTTGCTTTGGATTTATCGCTATAGCAGTCGAATATCAGGGACGAGCTCTTTCCGAAGCTATAGGACTTGCAGTGATCGCAGCAACCTATGCTGCAATTTCTGGGTTCCTGTATTATCGAGAGTTTAAGAAATAGGTATCCAGGTGCGATCATTGCCGTTGGTGAATTGGCCCCGTATGCGAGCTAAAACCAATTACGATGTAATTGACAAGTTCAAAGCAGACGGCGAAGGCTGGCAACGTAAAATGAACGATGCTTTACGCAACGCCGCAGGTGCTTGATCTGAACAAGACCAAACCAGTGTCGGAGAAAAAACCCTCTCTGTCGAAGAGAAACTATGGCGAAAATGGCGCTGGCTGTATCGGGGAGGTAGCCTCATTTTAGCAATAGGTGCAATTGTTCTGATAGAACAAATCACATCCTACCGGGTCGAACACAATCCCCGCGTTGTAGGAACTCTTCTTGAGGTTTGGCGAACGGAAAGAACACGTTCAACCTTAACTAGACAAAGCAGTCCGCCTCGACTGCTCGGGAGAATCGCCTTCACTCGAGAATACCGAGGGCAGAAATTTGAATGCGAGGTTGTTGCTGTTATTGGTCAACCGGAGGAATCCTTGAAAGCGGGCGATAAGATTGATGTTACACCTCAAGAGGGTAGTTGCTACACACCTCCGATACCTCGAATGATTGAGTGATTTGCTAACTTGATTGGAACCTCTGTGAACAAAGTTGATGGCCGCTCTATACCAATTGGTGGTTGGCTAATATTTCTGGTTATTCTGATATCAGGCAATGTGCTTGACGGGCTATGGAGTTTCATAGATTTACTGCGATCCGCCTACTTCAGTCCCGAAACATTGTCTATACGACTAAAGAGTTCATACACGCCGAAAACATGGTGGTTAGTGCTCTTTGTCCTGATCGGAACAATTGCAGTGGCGTTAGTGGCTTTATATGCCTTGAAGCTGGCATTAGCTACAGATGTTCGTGCACCGAAATGGATGATCCGACTGGTGACCTTTCAGGCGGTATTCTCAACCTTTTGGATCGTATATATACTTATAGCTTACACACCGGTTGCAGGTGATATCTCCGAAGTAATGAGAGCGGCGCGAACGCCTATAAGGACAGCTGCGATAGACATTGCGGTCTGTGCCATCGTAGTACCGTATCTGCTTCGATCAAAACGGGTGAAAGAAACATTCGTAATTCAATAGCACACAGATATTGAACGCTGCCTTGACCATATCTGCACAAAAACCCGGCCTTAGTGGACGTTACTCGCCTCATACATGTGTTTCGGCATGCAAAATTGGCTCTGACGCAGTTTTGGTGCATCGCATGATCAAATGGCTACGATCAATCTTGCTTGGAGCAAATCGAGCTTTCCGCGACCGTACATCTGTCGTTTGACGAGCTTGAGTTTGGTGATCGGCCCTTCGGTCTGGCCATTGAACGAGGGTGCGACGATTGCCGCATGAACCGCAGCTTCATCCTTGCCGACGCCCAATCTAAAATTCCGTGCTCATTTGCACACCATGAACAAGATGAAGGCGGCAGTGACCGCAGCCTAGCCGCGCTAGGCTTCCTGCTCTTCCCGCTCGATTCCGCGTGCGCGCAGGTCGTAGTTCGGCTGCAGGATGAACTGCCAGAGCGGCAGCGATCCTTTATAGCCTTCCGGAATGCCCAGTGAGAAAACGTCAGGATCATGCTTTACGTCTAGGGCGACCACGGCTCCGCTCTGGACAGTGAGTTCCTTGTATGCGTTGCTAACCATGTTGCTCAGTGTGCCCGCGATATGTGGACCTTGCTCCTCCACCGGCTCCATCGGCGCGTACGTGAAGCGCATTCCGACTACCTTCCCGTCCTGAAAAATGGCCGTGTTCTCCTGCTCGACCCACTCGCCGTACCGCATGAGATAGAACGCAATATTCTTACCGGCTTCGTCCGTTACCCCCTTACCTGCGCAAGACATGCGAATTTCACGTACGGTAAACTGGACCTCTCCGTTCGCGTCAGGCGTCGAGCACTCGGCTGGGTCGGCTAGAAAGTCGATGCGTAAGTCGTGGAGCGTGGCAATCATTCGGTCCCCTAGCAGGGCCATCTCGTTTCGGGCGATCGCCTCGACAAAGTTGACACGAAAGATATCACCATCGGCAGTGAATGATTGCCGTGACAGAAGTACCCATGTGTTAGGGTTCGGAAAGTAGACTGCCAGTTTCAGCGGGAGGCCGTTCAGTGCGGCGTATGCCTCGAGCTTCGAGAGGTAGTCGGCGCGGATCGCGAAGCCCTTCCTGTAGTCCTTCGATCGGAAATTCTTCACCTCGACCAGAAGAGCAGTTCCGTCGGTGAGGACGAGACGATAGTCCGGGATTTCAAGATCGCCGCCGTTCACGAACACCGCACCAGCGTCTTCCTGCTTGATCAGTCTACACCTCCCCAAAGCACCAGCGACGTGGGCGAACATTGTTTCCACTCGCTTCCCGTGCAGCATCGCAGGATTCGAGATCGAGGCTTTTAAAGAGTTGCCCACCCGATCAAGGAAGTCTCGAATGTCTCCCTCGGCATCAAGCTTGTAGTCAAAGTTGCGGCCCATGGCCGTGAACAACTCTACAGGATCGAACTTTTCTGGATTTCGCTTCTTGCGCTTCACGGCTCGTCTCCTGATCGAGGACATTTTATGAGAGTTTATTACCGAAATCGCGTCGCGATCAACCATCTCCGCAGCAGCACGGCAAATGTGCCGTGTCAGAGATCAAGGGTATGCGAGTAATCTGTCAACGAGTCGCTGTATGCGTCTCAAATGGCTGCTGGCATCATCGCCACTGGAATTAGCCGACAAACCGATTTCGTGCCTGTGTAGGCCCTTCAATGATCAGATCACTACAAAGTCGGCAGTGACGATTAAATGATGCATATGCGTAGTTGGGCTCCCTTACCCATGGCATAAGCTCAATGCGCACCAACAAACAGTGGCTAATTGGATCTTACTCCAACATTTGCCATGAAAGAATACGGATCTGTGTATTGTTCTGAAAATAATATTTGAAATCATACAAGTTGTGATTTCTGGACTCAGCGTTTTCTTAATTATCACGTAAGACAACTATAGACGAGATTTTTAAGCTGGAACGAAAAAATGGAAGAACTCAACACCCCGCCGTCGCTTCGTACATTGGAACTACTGATCACCATCGTAGAAAAATTGGTTGCGGAGAAAGCGGACCTAACTCGGACTTGGTTAAAACGCTATGTTTGTTCAAACGACGACGGAATAGCCGATGCAACACTGAAACTCGGCATCGCTAAAAAGCTACTCGTCACTAAGCGGCAAGGATACATCGGATTGGCAAGAGGGGTTAGCGCCGCGGACGCCGTTATCGGCGAGGAGAGCTACTACCCGGAGGTCGAAAAACAGATCAAGGCGATCTGGCTGGGTAATAATTACAGCAACTCCGAATTTCTCGTTGAAAACACAGCGCGTCGAAACGCGAAAATTGTCGGCCCCTGGACGCGCCCTGACTTCACTTTGGTATCTCATAAGAAATTTCCGTTCACCATCGGGCACGAATTCGACGTGGTGACGTTTGAAGTCAAACGTCCCGATTCTTCAAACGTGCTCGCAGTTTTTGAGGCGCTTTCACATACAAGTGCAGCTACGAAGGCCTACGTCGTTTTTCCTCTCAATCCCAAAGATTGGACACTTGCCTCGCCTGAGCAAGAGATAAGAGTGCGCGATGAATGCGCGAAGCATGGGGTCGGACTTATCTTAGTCCAAGATATTAGTGGCGATCCGAAACCGCACCACATTATTAAGGCTCGTCGCAGGGAAATCGACCATGAAAGATCAAGCGCCTTTCTCAGCGCAGTTTTGACCTCGACAGGCAAAGAGCAGATCGCCAAATGGAAATAAAGACGTCCCCGCATAGCCTTTCTAACGCAATACGCTACGTCATCGTGCTGACCGACGACAGCTTGGAAGATGCCAGTTTGTTCCAAGGTATATCTCCGGGAATGCTAGACATGGGGTGGGCTATGCGGTTGATACCACATTTGCCCGCAGATGTTTTCGACTTCGGATTGTCTTTCCAAGCAAGAAAGTCACGGCGGCTGACGGGACACGGGTGGAGTTGGACCCCTCTCTCGCTGAGCAATTTCCTCAAATTGACCATATCGCAAGACGACCCATTTTGGGTCGTGATGACGGGCACCGCCAAGGCATTTTCCGCTGTTACCGAATGGGAGAAACGTCAAACCTTTCCCATCCTGAAAATTTCCACCACCGGGAAAAGGTCGCTAAGGCCAGAAAATGCGCGATGGATCCATGTCCGCGATCACTTACGCGCAGTCGCGGAAAAGCTTCGGCTTTTGAACGCGCAGTTACCAGTCGACGAGCTTTCGACGACTTTGTCTGCCTGGCACGCACCCAAGGCGCCTATTCTTGCTATGGTTGCCAAACCCCATAACAGCACTATCGCAAACCTGATCGTACTGCAGTCTTTGGGATATCAATTTCAAGGAGAGAAAACCCTCACCTCACCGCCTAGAGATGAACGCCCACACATTAAGGCGATGGTGGAGGCCGCTCTAGCAGTGGTTGCGGTTCAAGATAGCGGCGAACTAGTTCCAGCCTTTCTTTCCTACCCACCGAAGCCAGACCGGATTGTCCTCGCGCCCGCACTGTATGCACACACACGCGAACGCCTTCCTCGACCGACCGGTGATGAACCGCCCGGCATTAGAGAAACGATCCGCCTCCTTCAACAACAAACCGGATACATGTTCCAAGGGTCGGGGACCGACGTAGCGCCCCTGATGTTGCCTGCCGGCCAATACATCCTTGGTATGCGCACGAAGGAATTGAACGCCCAGACCCTGGCTGTCAGCCTGCGAGCAGCTTCGACGCTAGCGTCGACGGTGCGGCTACCGAACGGAGTTAATAGGGCTACGGAACTACGCGATTTTACGGGTTATGCTAGAGGCGGTGGAACCGTCAATGGTAGCAACAAGGCTGAACGAGTATTTCAGTCGGTTCAACGGTCACTGCAACGCCACGCTCCCGCTGATTTGGTTGACATCATCGCAAGCAGTCAAACGGGCGTTAAACTGGTTGCAGATGCGCCGCTGGAATGGTTACCAATCGGCGATCTTCCTATGAGCATTGCTCTCAATGTGTCCCGCATTCCTGCCACGCCCGGCAATTTGATGATGACGCAGCTTGCAAACAACCAAACACTTTATCTTCCACCAGACGCCTTTGCGGAAGTTCTCGTCGTCTCATCTTTCGGTCCGAGCGATCCGATCCGAAATGATGTCAGACAGGCGATGAGTGTGATAGCGACTAATTCAAACGCGCGGCTGAAATTTTACCAAGTTTGGGTCAACACGAGCGAAGAGTTCATCGCCGCTATCAACGGATTTCGTGGCGCAATGATGATTTTCGATGGCCATGGATCGCATGATAAGAATACCGGCGTCGGCGTCCTACATATCGGCGCTGAAAAAATCGATATCTGGCAACTCCGCGGTCAAATGCGCCCTCCACCAGTTGTGCTACTGAGTGCCTGTGACACGCAGTCTCCGGACCGTACGCATGCAACAGCGGGCGCTGGCTTTCTAGCATGCGGCGCAATATCCGTGGTAGGAACATTCCTCCCCGTTCGCTCGAAGAATGCTGCGTCGTTGGCATCTCGTCTTGCATTAAGAGCAGCTTGGTACACTCAGGCCGTGGTCGGTGAGTCGAAGCGCCCGATTCTCTGGAGTGAGATTGTCGGCGGCATGCTGCGGCTCGATTTTTTATCAGACCTGATGACCCGACTAGAGAAAGAGAAAGTGGTTGATGTTGATCGAGCACTCCCCCTGAGAGGCTCGATCAACATGCTCGTTCATACTAGGGACCCCGACTGGTGGTCCGAAACGAAACAAAAGCTACTCGATGCAACAGGCTTGGATAAAGAAGCGTTGAAAAAGCACATTTCCAGAACCCTAGCCGAAGGCGACAGCATCCGTTACACACATATTGGAAATCCTGACCTCCTTTGCATCACGGATGCGGCCGTCATGATGCAGACCCGTGAGCACGGACGCACGAGTGCTTATGCCCCTCAGACCGCATCCACTGGAGGAGTTGCACCTGCGTGATCAGAAAGATGCACTTGAAGCCAATTTCGATCGATTATTTTCAATCCTTCATACCAGTGCTCCGAGTTGGCGACATTGAAGGAAAGGGCTTCAAGATCGTTCATGATCTGATCACGTCCCGCGCGGGTATCGTAGCTGGTGCTTGTCCAATCTGCTTCAAAAAAACGGGGGCTGAGAGTATTTAAGACATCTCGCGTAACATTTCTAACTTTATCGGGGTCGCCAGGATCTACTTGAGTCCGGAGATGCGGATTACGTGCCCACGTTTTCATCGTGGTGCACACGAACTGCGTGATACAAATCAACCCCACCTTCGACATGAGTTTGCTTCCCTTCACGAAAAGGTTCGGCCATTCTTCTTTAATCACGGACCACATCGCAATCAGGAACGCGTTAACACTATCCAAATCTTCGAGTTCGCCAAAGCCGAGTGATCTGACCTCAGCCGCCATTGACTCGACGGCCGACGGAGCGATGATCCGGGAGTCAGCGGGATTGTTCGGCCAGTCCACGATACCGCGAAATGGGCTTTCGTCGTCTTCATCCAAAACGCCTACGGACCCTAGATTTGGATTCTGGGAAAGCCGAGCGGTCCGGAGGCGCGTTTCGAGTTGATCCTGCGAGTAATTCAGCGCAAGCGCTCGTATATGATCGGGAGGGACCCTGGCCGATTTGTTGTTGATTACAAGGAACTGGAAAGCCATTTCGAGATCTGTTGCCTCGAGTATGGCGACGATCGGCACAAATGTGGCATCACTGACGGCTTGGAGACCGCGCAAACGATGCTGACCATCGATGATCAGGCCTGGCTTCGGCTGATCTACCACCGCCTCGAACTTAATTTTCGAGATGTTCCCTTGCACCTCGACAACAACGCCTTTCAGCCCGACGACAATCGCGGTCGGAATCGTATTGTTCGGATCATCGGCAAAAAACCGCTTGATGCTCGAAATCCGGCTCTTTTTTGGTTCGCGTTGGGGTCCAAGTTTATTGTCGGGGCCTAGTCGATCGACGTCCGCCCAGGCATCCACCTCGCCTGCTGGAGCCTGGAACATGGCGAAAAGCGGCCCGCTTCCATCGGCGCGTTGTTGGAAAACGAAAGCATCGTATTCATACTGCATCAGCCTGGAATCCACTTTATCATTGTGCGCGCCTCGTCGTGGACACGCATATTGAAGAAATCATAGCCTTGATCCTGATCAATTTTCGCGGGGCGATCCCGTGGACCAATCGTGAGAAAAGCGTCTCGAAGCGTCGTGCCATTCGCGCGGGCATAGGCTGTCGCTGCGCGCATGTGAAGTGCCATTTGCACTTCTCGCGGAATAGGTGGCGGTCCGTTCATTTCGTCGATATCGGAAAATACGATCGGCTGAATCCACGCCATATGCCAAGTCGCCAGATGGCCTTTAATGCAGTTACAGGACTCGCAAGCCGGTAGCAAGTTCTGCTCGACAGAGTCGCCGCCTAACGCCCGCGGCCAGACGTGATCCGCCGTTGCCTTCAACCCCGCTGGTGCATCTTCATAAACACCTCCGAACAATCTACCGCAACTGTAGCAACATTGACTCCCAGCCTTGCAAACAAGTCTCTTTAGCCCGGCGCTCGGTTCTTTATGGATCTGCTCAGCACTGATAAGGACCTCTTGGATTAGTTCACCAAAGTCTGCGTCGTATTCAATCGGCGTCAGTTGTAGGATATCGCAAGTACGTGCTCTCAGTTCGCGAATTTGATCAAGACGGTTTGGTACGGTGTCTCTTACGTCATTGCCGAGTTTTATCAACCGCTGCTGCACATGGAGCAGCGAAGCGCCAACCAGAAAATTCGACCAATCGCCATATCGTCTCGCAAATCGAAGTCCAGATTCAGAAAGAACATTGGAGAGGTAGCGCGCTTCCTTATGGTTTGTGAGGAGCAAAAACAGCAAACGTTCGCCCGAGGTGGTTGGGCGCCAAGGTTCGGAGTTGTCAATGAATTCAATCATGAGCCATCAAAATGCAGTGCAGGTATCGGAGAAGTTACAGCCCAACGCTTCCAAAAGCCAACGCTTTTTACAACTGTCAAACAATAAGAAAGTGGCGAAGATGTCACACTCTGCAGTTTCTCAGGGGCTGCTAAATAAACGTCGCAGTTTCTGGGTTGACCTATTATCGCCGCCGCAGTTATCTCCAGTATCGAATTGCTACACCCATGAGCGCCGTGATGTCGGCTGGAACTGATATGCATGCAATCATCACCGCTTGCGCCAACAGTAAGCATCACGAGGCTGATTTTCGAACGAAGGCTCGTAGCCTCCCATTCGGCAACCTCTCTGATGTGAGCGCCGAGTGGAAAAATCGTCTTTCCTTAGCCCCGAAGATTTCAGTCGCACAGGACCTCTACAGCGGGCGCTCCTTTTCACTGGCTGTCTCTGCGGCAGCTTGCGTCAAAGCTCGACTCTATGTCGTTTCGGCCGGGCTGGGCTTTCTAGGATCGGAGCAACCGGTTCCTGCTTACAACCTCACAGTATCACCAGGGTCGGCAGATTGCGTACTGGATCACATCAAGCCTAGCGTGTCCGGGGCAGATTGGTGGCAAACGCTCATCGACCTGGACGACGTACGCGCCACTCTGATATCCACCGATGGACTGATCCTCCTCGCCGTTGGCTTAGCCTATCTCAGAATGCTTGAGCCGATTCTGCTGGATCTACCCGACGAAACGTTGGACCGCCTAAGAATTTTCGCGGGATCAGCAAACACAACGCTTCCTGGACGACTTGCGGCCCAAATTCTGCCATACGACACGAGGCTGAATGGCCCGCAAAGTCCGATCCGCGGAACAATGATCGATTTCACTTCCCGAGCGCTTCACCATTTCGCAACGACGGTCATGACGGACCAACCACACGGCGGCATTGTCAGCCAGACGAAACATGTCGAGCGTCTCTTGATGCCTTGGAGCCTCCCAAACGTGTCATCGGGCGTGCGCCGTTCCGATACGGATATCAAAACTCTGCTTCGCCAACATTGGGATCGAACCGGCGGATCGACCACAAAACTTCTACGGGTGCTGCGAGATGAACTGGCCGTTGCTTGTGAGCAAAAGCGATTTGCTCGTCTTGCGGCAGAAGTGCGAAAAGAAGGGGGGCTCGCATGATATCTGAGACAGAGAGCCTCGTTGTGCGTGCGGTCAGGACGCAGCAGGGCGACGCAATCGATGTCTATGCATTTTTCCTTTACGGATCTGATCTGACGCGCGTTGCCGATATCAGCCGAATCCACAGGGACGAAAAGGACCTGAAAGGCTTCCAACGAAAGGAAATCCGCAGTCACGTAAATTCAATCGTTGAGTTCCTCGATAGCGGTCCTGTTCTTTTTCCGAATGCCATCACTCTCGCGTTCTCCCCCGAGATCCACTTTGAGCCGTCGCGTGGGCCAAAACCTAATGGTCTGGCCGAGGTTGGAGTTTCCGGCACCCTCACCATTCCTTTCCGAACAGCAGGCGACCGGGCCGCGTGGATTGTGGACGGGCAGCAGCGCTCACTTGCGCTTGCCAAAGCGAAAAACAGCCGATTTCCCGTGCCAGTGATTGGATTCGTGTCACGGGACCTGCAAATCCATCGGGAACAATTCATTCTTGTAAACAAAGTAAAAGCTCTTGATGTGAGGTTGATAAACGAATTGCTGCCAGAGGTCGGGACCCTTCTTCCTAAAGATCTTGCGGTCAACCGACTGCCGAGCGAACTCTGCAATCTCCTCAACAGGCAGCCGAAATCCCCGTTCTATAAACTAATCAAACGTGCATCCGACAATGCGGAGGACGCCAGCGTTATCAGCGATACCGCTCTTATAGCGGCGATCAAACAGAATCTGCGACCGCCGCTTGGAGCACTTAGCCAATATAAGCATTCCCCGGAGACAGCGAACCCGGACGCTATGTTCGAGACACTGGCGCTCTATTGGTCTGCTGTGCGCGATACATTCCCAACAGCTTGGGGCCTGGCTCCCATCGAAAGTCGTCTAATGCATTCGGCCGGTATCAAGGCGATGGGCGCACTGATGGATCAAATTATGCTTCGAGCAGATAGTTCGGAAAATCCAGACGTGGAAATCCGCGAATCGCTGAGGCGACTAGAACCCCATTGCGCTTGGACGGACGGTATGTGGGCAGATCTTGGCTGGGCTTGGAACGAGATTCAGGGGACGCCGCAACATATTACCAAGCTGGCGGACCATTTGATGCAACTGGATCGCAGGCTGTCGAGGCCGAACCGATGAAGTTCATTTTCGCCGACAGTCTCGATCACGTAGATCCCGGATATGATTTTCTCCGCGATCGATATGCAGAGGGGCGAACCCCTTATTGGGATGATGCCTATCCACACGAGCTAATGGGATATGCACCTTATGACGGCATGCTTGTCTCCCGCGGTATCGTTGGGGGGGCAGCGGTCGGAGGCAAATACACTGAGGCTCAGGCAATGCGCTTTCGCCGCGTTGGCGCGCGAGAGTTTTTGAGGCTTGATAAGCCGCCGTTCGATCGGCTTCCTATCTTCGGTGACTGCGGAGCCTTTACTTATCACAAAGACGAGCGGCCTCCTTATACGCCGGAGGATACCGCCGAATTCTATGACGACGGCCGCTTCACGCATGGCTGTTCAGTCGACCATATCATCTTCGACTTTGATGAAAGCCTGACCGGCTTCGATGGCGGTACGGCAGAAGCCCGCAGTCGCTTCGACATCACACTGGAAAACGCGGCAGAGTTCCTCAGGGCGACATTACACATGTCCGGTCGCTTCATTCCCCTCGGCGTAATCCAGGGATGGTCACCGGGAAGCATGGCAGAAGCGGCTCGCAGGCTTGTGGCGATGGGCTATACCTATCTGGCCCTCGGCGGCACGGTGCCATTGAAAGCGCCACAGATTAAAGCCTGCTTGCGCGCCATCCGCGAGGTCATTCCGCAAAACGTACGGCTCCACATCCTAGGATTTGCAAAGGCGGATGAAATCGAGAGCTTTCAGCCCTTCAACATTACCAGTTTCGACACCACTTCGCCGCTGATCCGTGCCTTTAAGGATGCAAAAGCGAACTATTATCTACCGACGCCAAGCGGCGCTCTGGCTTACTACACCGCCATACGCGTGCCCCAGGCGCTCGAAAATCCAAAGCTCCAACGCTTGGCTAAGCAGGGCGCCCTGAACCAAGAGAAGCTAGTCTTAATGGAAGCCGATGCGTTAAACGCGCTTCGCTCCTATGACCGTGGCGATCTGGGCCTGGAAGATACCCTTGAAGCCGTGATCGCCTACGCGGCGCCGGCGCTGATGGGCGCGCCTATTGGCGATCTTCCCGGGGTGAAGGCGATAGACGAATTGCGAAGCCGTTATAAGCGCACGCTCACTGACAGGCCGTGGAAGATGTGCGGATGCCCGATCTGCAAATCGCTCTCCATTGAAGTCGTGATTTTCCGAGCCAGCAATCGAAACAAACGACGCGGCATTCATAATCTCGGGGTCTATGAGGCCCTCGTCCGCAAGCTACCATGCAGAAGTGAAGTAAATGACGACATTCAAATTCCAGGCAATCAAGGCGCGGCAGAGCGATCAGCATATAGTAGTCTCGTTTGCAGCCCTTGCCTCTGAACTACAGCAGTTTGCCTTCATCGAGCGCGTTGCGCGTGACAGTAACGGCAAACTCAGTGGTTTTCAGCGGCCGCAGATCGCCGGCCATATTCGCGAGATCCGTGATTATCTGGAAAAGTCGGAGGCGATCCTGCCCAATCCGATCGTTGTGGCATTCACATCGGGCATGGAGATCGAAGATCTTGATGACCTTGGACGCTGCGTGGTCAAGATAACATCGGATGATGGTCCTGTCGGCTTCGTCGTTGATGGACAACAGCGGTTTACCGCACTCTCACAACTACCTGACAAAGATTTCCAGGTGTTTATATCGGGCGTCGTCTGCGAAGACGAAGCCGAACTTCGCCGCCAATTCGTCCTCATCAACAACACACGACCATTGCCGAAGTCGCTGATTTATGAACTGCTTCCGACAGTCGGAGGACTACCAAGACGTCTCGGCGATCGCGCATTTGCCGCTGAACTCGTGGCCCGGCTCAATTTTGATGCTAAGTCGTCGCTCAAGGGAATGATCCATCAGCACACCAACCCTGCCGGCATCATCCGCGATACCGCCATCCAGCGGGTAGTGATGAATTCCGCGACAGACGGTGTCATGCGGGAAATGATCCGCGAACCCAATGGGGAGGATCTCTGCTTCGAGGTGATCAATCAGTTCTACGCCGCCGTCAAATACGTGTTCAAGGACGACTGGAAGGATCATACGCCAAAGACGTCCCGCCTCGTCCATGGCGCAGGTATAATGGCACTTGGCTATGTCATGGAAGTGCTCGCGTTGCTGGACGGCGCCCGCACATGGCAGGATTTCTCAAAGGGCCTTTCATCACTCGTTGGCAAAACGGCTTGGACCTCGGGCCATTGGGAATTCGCGTCTGATGACCAGCGCCACTGGAAATCGGTGCAAAACGTCAATCGAGACATTGTCAGCTTAGCGCAATACCTGATTACAATCGTGCGCGCCGACGCGAAAGCGCGCCGCGCTGCCCTCATTGAGCCGCTAAGCGGTCTGCCGGAGGCCTGATGACCTATGCCGTCAAAGAGCTATTTAAAACCCTTCAGGGTGAAGGCGCGCAGGCAGGGCGTGCTGCGGTCTTTTGCCGATTTTCGGGCTGTAATCTCTGGTCGGGAAGGGAGGAGGACCGCGCGAAATCGATCTGCCAATTCTGCGATACCGATTTTATTGGAACGAATGGAATTGGCGGCGGCAAATTTCCGGATGCAGCAGTTCTAGCCGAGGCGATCGCCGCGACCTGGGGACCGGGAGATCGAGGACGCTTCGTTGTATTTACTGGCGGCGAACCACTGTTGCAACTCGACACTCCTTTGATTGAGGCCGTCCATGAGTCCGGCTTTCATATTGCCGTCGAGACTAACGGGACAATCGAAGCTCCTGCCGGGATAGACTGGATTTGTGTCAGCCCAAAAGCGGGCTCTGAATTAAAACAGATGCAGGGAAACGAACTGAAGCTTGTCTACCCTCAGGTCGATGCCCGTCCCGATCAATTCGCTAGTTTGTCGTTTGATCACCACTGGCTTCAGCCGATGGACGGCCCCTTACGGCTTGAGAATACCGCTGCGATTGCTGCCTACTGTCTCGAAAATCCCCCGTGGCGGCTGAGCCTCCAGACCCATAAGTTGATTGGTATCCCATGAAAATCACGCAAGCTTTTACCTTCGAAGCGGCCCATCGCCTGCCGAATGTTCCCAGCACCCACAAGTGCCACCGGATGCACGGGCACTCTTACCGCGTTGACGTACAACTCTCTGGTAAGGTGGATCCGCATACTGGCTTCGTGATCGATTTCTTTGATGTCGAAAGCGCGTTCAAGCCGTTGCTGGAACAGTTAGACCATCACACCTTGAACGACATCGATGGGCTTTCAAATCCGACGGCGGAAAATATCGCGGTCTGGATCTGGGAAAGAGCCAAACCACGTCTTGATCAGTTGTCGTCGGTCAAGGTCTTCGAAACTCCTTTTTGCTGGGCGGAATATGATGGCGACTGAGACACAAGGTGCGCTAGTTCTTTTCTCCGGTGGACAGGATTCCACGACTTGCCTTGCCTGGGCACTCGATCGTTTTCCACGCGTGGAAACCGTGGGATTTGACTATGGCCAGCGGCATAGAGTGGAGTTGGATTGCCGCTCGAAACTGCGAGACGAACTCTCCAGGATCAATCCGGCCTGGGCGAACCGCCTTGGCGAGGATCACACGATCTCGCTCTCTGCGCTGGGCGAGATTTCCGACACGGCACTGACAAAAGACATCGAAATCGAGATGGTGAGCACGGGGCTCCCCAACACATTCGTGCCGGGCCGAAATCTGATTTTTTTGACGTTCGCCGCCGCACTTGCCTACCGCCGGGGTCTGAAGCATGTGGTCGGCGGCATGTGCGAAACCGATTATTCAGGCTATCCGGATTGCCGAGACGACACGATCAAGGCGCTCCAGGTTGCCCTCAATCTGGGGATGGAAAGGCGATTTGTGCTCGAGACACCGCTTATGTGGATCGACAAGGCGGCGACCTGGCAGCTTGCGAGCAGCTTGGGCGGACCCCGGTTGATAGATGTTATCGTCGAGGATACCCACACCTGCTATCTCGGCGATCGCGGCCAACGGCATGATTGGGGCTCCGGATGCGGTGTGTGCCCAGCATGTGACCTGCGTACCAAGGGTTATAACAAGTTTGTCGCGGAGAAAACCCGCACGGTGGAGACGCCTCATGGCTGATGCAGATCGTATTCGTCACGTCGAAGGCATTGTATTTCTACTTGCCTTCGCAGCCTGCGTGCCAGCAGCCAATTACATGATTGGTCACGTTGGAACGGTTTGTGTCCCCAATGGGCCGTGCCTGATCCCAGTGGGCTTTGGACTAACGGCGCCGAGCGGCGTTCTGCTTGTTGGTCTGGCGCTTGTGCTTCGTGACCTGGTTCAAAGGCGTCTCGGACTGGTCTGGTCGGTGGCGGCGATTGTGGTCGGCGCGATCTTGTCAACCACGTTCACCGCCCCTGCCCTCGCCCTTGCCTCGGCCTCAGCCTTTTTGGCCTCGGAGATCGCCGATCTTTTCGTCTTCACGCCTTTGCAGCGTCGCGGCTTGGTCATTGCGGCGCTCAGCAGCAGCGTCGTCGGGTTGATCGTCGACAGTGCCATGTTTCTCTGGCTGGCCTTCGGTTCGTTGGACTTTCTCGCTGGCCAGGTTCTTGGAAAGGCCATCATGGTCGTAGCGAGCCTTCCATTCCTTGTCATGCTTCGTAAACGCGATCGCAAATTGGGGCTCTATCCAGCATGACCAAAAACATTTCCAACGCAGAAGATCCCGTCGGTCCGTTTCAAGCGATTTGGCACGCGCTGAGGGGCCATCACTTCGAGCACTATCCGCAGGTGTCTCAAGACGGTGAGGTCAAACATCTTACAACCAACCTAGTGCTTGAACGCGCCAGCCGCGAACTCGCACACTTGACGCTCCCGGCTGATGGAAATCTGGAATCCCCCTTGAAACTCGCCAGGCAGTCGTTGGACGAAGTCAAAGCATTGACCGACTATCAGGACGGCAAAGCAACGCGGTTGCTGACTATCATCACATTTCTGAGCGCCTTTTCGGGCGTACTGTTCGCCCGGTTTGCCGACACCTACCCTTTACGGACCTTCTTGGACGGTTTTTCCATCGGCAACTCTGCGACCTACCGCGATGCGCTTGTGCCCTTGTCGTACGTTCTCTTCATCGTATTTGGGCTACTGGCGGTATCCGGCGCACTGGTCACGTTTCATGCGATCCGCGCCAGGTTCCGCTATCCCAAGGTCGCCAGCGAGAACGGAAAACCAAAATCCTATGTGTTCTTCAAGCCGATCGCCGAGGTCTCGCCGGAAGACTGGAGCAAGGCCTTCCTGTCCGAAGACCCCAGTAAGCTTAAGGGGGACTTGCAGCTCGCATACCTTAAAAACTACATTACCGAGGCCTATTTGGTGGCAACGAAAGTGGCCGACAAGTTAAGATACCTAGAGCCCGCCCAACAGCTGCAATCATGGGCAATCAAGGTCCTGCTTTTTTGGCTAATCGCGTTCAGTGCAACGTTTGTCTTTGTAAGCCCGCCACAAAAGGATTCTAATGCTATGATTCGAAGCGCGGTCACCAACGACTGTGCCACAGGCCAAAAAGATGCCGCACTCAATGCTAATCGCAACTGCCAATAGAAGAGAGGGCACTGTATCGACCCAGGTGGTATGTCTGGACGCGGACAATACCCTTTGGGATACGGACGGCGTCTTCGCAGTTGCTCAACTTCAATTGCTCACGGGTATCGCCAAGGCACTGCAGAAAAACGTCGGTGCACCTGACCGGCTCGCCTATGTGCGAGAGGTGGACCAAGAACTGGCATCCCGTCATCATCTCGGCCTTCGTTACCCACCTCGTCTCCTGATCGCTGCCTTATGCCACAGGCTCGACGGAAGCGACCCAGCCACTGCCGCGCGAACAGCATGGAGTGATCCGACCGCGATACCGCTGTCGGATGATGCCGTTGCAGCGATCGAAAGCCGGTACTTTTCAGATCTTCGCAGCACGCCTAAGCTTTTGCCCGGTGTCCCCGAGGGGTTGGAAAAGATGCACCGTGCCGGAGCGACACTTGTCATCGTCACCGAGGGCGGAAGGCAGCGGGTCCAAAATGTGCTACGGGCAAACAATATTGACGGATATATCGATCGCGTCATCGATGCTCCGAAGCGCAAAGAGTTGTTTATCCGCCTGAAACGGCTTTTCGGTCCTGCGGTTCAGGTGTTCATGATTGGCGATCAGATCACTCGCGATATTATCCCAGCGGCGGCAGCCGGCATTGAGGCAATCCACGTCGAGGGCAAATTCAGACCGATATGGGAAATTGGCTCCGACGCTTCAATTTCTCATAAAGCGGCTACGTTTGAATCTGCAGCAGACACTGTCCTCGCCAGCGCCTGAAGACGGACCATATCGTCTTGGCCCTATGATGACGGCTTGACGTCGTCTGAACTATCACTCTCTCTGCGGGAGATCTCAGCGTCAATAGCTGCCCTAATAAAGGCCAGCCGATCTTCCCCCTGCCTGAGATGCGCGTCCATGCGCGCCTTTGCACCGTCCGGCAAAGTAAGGTTGATGTTCTCCGAAAATCTCTTTTTGCGGCCCATGGCTTGCGGGATCGCATGCGAAATATTTCGAGTCAAGATCACCTTAAATCGTGTACATGTTATTGACGAGATATCGTGTACATGATACGCCTACAATATCATGTACACGATATGAGGCAACAAGATGAACCGAACAACATCGAAGGTCACTTTAAAACGTACGTCCGACGGGTATCAAGCTGACAATGGCCGATTCCAAATCGCAAGAAAACCAGGCCGCAGTTATACCAGGGGTCCATTTCACACCTACTGGGATATAGCCGATCGGCAAACGGGGAAAAGCCAAGTCGGATTATACTCGCTCAACGACGTTCGAGCATGGATACTGAACGCACTTGAAAACGCAAAATAGGCGCGAAATCGCGCCTATTTTTTATCAATGAGATTTTTGACTAGGCATCAATAGCCTGGGTCAGGTCCGCCCAATTGTCAGACAGGATCTTATCGACAACAGCATTGATAATATAAGCTGTGTTCTGTGCCTGCCCAACGGCCATATCTTTCCCACCGGCGCTTTTCAGGGGAAGGCGACGTATCTTGCCATCCTTAATCTTTGTTCCGGTCAGATCGGTCCAGTGCTTGCGATACCGTTCCCACCGAATTTTTGTGAGACGATCGCGCAACTCCTCGAGCGATATGACGGGCTTTTGCTCCCAGTTGCTCTTTTGCTTTTCGACTTCCGCCTTGAACGCTTCATCAACGGTTTTGCTGGCGTCCGGAACACCGATTGCCGCAGCCAGTGGACCAATCTCGTCAATGCGAGCCCGGTGATACGCCAAGGCGATTGCCTTCAAGGCGAAGGGCCAGCCATGGACGTAGATGCGACGGAATGGATCACTGTTTGCCGGTGTGTTTTCCAGCCACTGGGCCGAGAATTGCTCGCCAAGCATCGTGAGAAAATCGCTGGCGAACGGCTCAAAATAGGGCACGTGGAACCGCTTGAAATGTTCCGGCTTGATGCGCCCCTGGCTTATGACATTCAGCAGCATCTGCTCCATGGTGCTGAGATCGACAATATATTTCGTGGCGGTTTCGCTCGTGCTGGTGTTTCGACCCGTCGCAAGCCTTTCCTCGAAAACCGTACCTTGCTGTGCTGCAAAGCGAAGCTCGCTCAGGGCAGACGAGGTATCAAGGCTGATAACCAGATTCTTGTTTTTCTTCGACCCCCTGCCATTGCGATCAGCGAAACTTTGGCCGGCCTTGCGTTCGTCGACGTTAAGTTCGACTTCCAGCGTTATGATCATGTCGTCCAGGGCACCAGCATCGATCGCATCCTTGGAATTTGCCACGGCGAAAAGTGCCGCAGTCTGCGTCTGGCCATCCGCCTGCATGACGGGTGCTTTGGGAAGATACGCCATCCCGTAGAGCCCATGAGGGTTGGTTTCATCGAGAACGACGAATACCGTTCTGTCAAACACCTTCGACGACTGCCATCCAGATATGGTGGGCAAGAACAGCGTGCGGTCGCCGCGGATCCCCTCCAGCAGATAGTCTTTGAAATCATTCTTGTTCGCCGCCTTCTGGCCCTTGAAGTCGCTCTGGGTCCGATCGTGCATGTCTTTCATGCCAAGCGCATTGTAATCCTGTGGCGGCGGGTTCGACGGATCGTACTTGACGAGATCGACAAATGTCTGAAGCGAAATGTTCAGTGTCACAGCGACCCGTGACTGGCCGGCTTTTGCAATGAATCCTTTCCTCGAAAGGATGCCATTGACGTTGCTGTATCCTGCCGCCGGCGATTGGAACTCGTAAGCGCCAGTCTGCATGGCCTGCAGAGCCTGGGGATCGTCCTGAACCCTGAGGATCCTCAGGCCGCCATAGGCTGGATCCTTGGGAATAGAATCTGTGTGAATGACTTGGGGTGTAAGATTAGGAATTTTCATTGTCGTTCCTCGCTCTGGTTTGAATATTCGGTATTGTGGGAAGCATAAATCTGGTTGGCCGCCCTGTGACGTTGCCGGCGCCGCGCATCCAATCGGGAAGCGTGACGAGTTCAAGGTTCAGGTTCATCACCTCGTTTGCCAACGAGACTTCATCGGCAAAAGAAAATGCAGCGACGACGCCACGGACGGCCCGGAAGCCAAGTTCTCTTCGGGCAAGGGCGACGTAAGTCAGAATCTGGCCGATTGCGCGATAGTCTGCGTGAAGTTTGAATTCCCACTCGCGGATCGTGTCGTGGAGGTCAATTGTCCGCATGTCGGCTCTCAGACGTGAGAGAACATATCCCTGCTCTTTCCTTGCTAGATGCTCGTGCGGACGTGATCGACCCAAGTGTTGGGCAAAATAATCACGGACTTCGCGTTCCTTAGCACCGTTGTCATCGTCTGCAATCACACTAATCTCTTTCGGCAATCGGTTAATCTCCACCTAACTATCATAAATCTCGGAGATTTGTATAGACAGCGAGAAGATTTATTTTAGGCGTTGCGAATTTTGTGTTCTGACTAAGGGCCAAGAGATTTGCGAGGCGAGAACGTGATGTTTGATTAGTCTGCCGACCGGCAATACGGAGCACGGCCACCGGACAGAGGACAAAATCCGCTCTGACCGAAGAATCTCGGTGCGTTGAACCGTGGCGCGCCACTTTGAAATTAAAGTGGATTCACACGAAGTTTGAGATTGACTGCACTCGCTACATGATTTCCCATTTTGTTCTGGTGCTCGCTTGAAGTCGTTTACGTACGCACTTTGGTCCGATTAGCCTCGGCCTAATATGCTCGAAGCCCTCGCTCCCCCTTCCCTACTCGACCGCTCGACGATTTGTGGCACTTACTGCCGTTTGGCTAAATTGAAGAAAAGAAGCTAGTCGTCTCGATGCATACGCCCCATCTAAAGTTGCCTGGCTCCAGTAGCTACCCGATGGGGCATTATGGCCCAACCTAAGACAACGGTGACCTATCTATCGAGTTGGGCCACCAAACGCGTCTGCGGTAGGAACGTCCATTTCCGCAACGCCGACGTGCAAAAGTCATGGTCTGCTCTCGCCAGGGTACCTCCCTAGAGCATGGATTCTTCCGGCTGCAGTTCAATTGCGTTCTAATAACCCGATCGCCACTAACAGTCTGTGAGCCACACAAATTGAAATCGTTAGCCAGAAGCCGCAGCCGCCACTGAAACCTGGTGTGGCTTTTAATTAAGAAGTGCAATTTGAAAAACGTCAGATGGTCGTTAGGTTTAGTTGATAAAAAGCGTTTGATTTTTCGCTAACAATTTCAACCATCAAGTTGCAAATTGCGAACGCCGACGTCCCATCCAGCCGATAGTCCATGGTCGGGCAAAATGCCGCTTTTGACACCCGTGCATAGCCGATCACGGCTGTCATCTATACGTCCGTCTATGTGACAACGTTCGCGTGCCGCCGCCAAAGCGAATAGAGTGTCATTTATCCCGTCCTGGAATGTAAGTATCATAAAAGGTGTATCCCATCATTTTATGACACAAGGCGAGCCCTCGTCCCCGGCTTACATTCTGACAAATGCCGAGCCGCGACTTTCGCACTGCCCGCCGATAATAACGCCTTGACCTACAGGTATCCCTTGATCGGTATGAGGAATTCCTGCAGCACCGACGCTTCACGAGAACCGCCGCCGACACTTTCGCAGTGCAGTCCTAAAGTAAAAAAGCGATCGTTTTTACCTTGGAACTGCAAAATTGCAGTTCTTAAGTAAAAGCCACAGCCACATCCGGCCTGGGGACCGCATCTTCGCCTAACCAAACTATCAAGAACTTAACATCTTGTTTACGTTAATATTTTTTGTTTAATAGCACCTAACTACGGCTTAGCTTCATCTTATCGGACTATGCATACAATAAGCCGGCAGCGGCAATGAAAGGGTTTAGCCACAGAACTCTGCCCCAAGGTTCAAAGCGATCCTGCGTTGTGCAAACGCACATTTTCCTTGCGTTTCGGGCATTCTGTCACCTGTAAACATGCGCGTTTTTTCTATTATCGGCATTTTCAAACGACCGTTTTCCCAGGACTTTCTATTTTGTACAGACCCATTCGATAGTGAGATTTTTGAATTGGGTCCACGTTCCGGACGCGCAACTAGATTCACCTAAGCTTTACAGGGACTGCATTCTTTATGAAGAAAGCGGCAATTCCTTCAACGGATTCCACCATTTTACCCCCATCGGTCCAAAGTGCTTTTCGTTAGCGGTTAACACCGTTAGGCCGTTGGCATCCGCGGTAGCCGCAATAGCGATTTCAGCAAAACCAGGTTCATGCGCTCGAGCACGCTAAAGGATTACGCCAGCAGCGTAAGCTTCTTGGAGCCAAATGGGAGAACTCAGTTTCCGTACAGGTTCTCGATCAAAGTCACCCAATTACGAAGCCGTTCGGCCTTTGTGACAGCCTCAAGTCGTTCGCCGCGATGAATACCATGCACATCCGGTACAGGAATGCGTGCTTGTGCCACAACCATCTAGCGACGGGTGCGAGTTAGCTGTTCATGATCGGCCAATTTAGCAAAGCGCAATTGCAGAGCGCACACAGTCAAGTCTCATATTCGGTTCCAGGGGCAATGGATGCCTAGATCCGAAGCCGCCGCTCGATCTAACAGGTTTTTCAGACCGCTGCGGAAATCGTTTGCTGGTCAACATTTCATTTTCTCCGCTTGATCTTGTCATTTAGCTCAATCCACACTGGCGCGTGATCGCTGCTATGGGCCCAGCCGCGCACGTGCTTGTCGACTTCGGCCTTTGCCAATCGTCCTGCAAGATCGGCACTGAGTAGGAAATGGTCGAGTCTCAGGCCCGCGTCGCGTCCGTAGGCGTTGCGGAAATAGTCCCAGAACGTATAGATCCGTTCTCCCGGATGCATCTGCCGCAGCGCATCAGTCCAGCCCTGATTGATCAAGTTTTGGTAGGCCTCCCGAACTTCTGTGCGAAACAGGGCGTCGTCCTTCCAGCGCTCCGGTTTATAGACGTCCAGTTCCGTGGGCATGACATTGTAGTCGCCCACCAGCACGACCGGAACCTCAAGTTCCAGGAGCTCCGCGGCATAGTCATGCAAACGCCGGAACCAGCGGAGCTTGTAGTCGAATTTCGGGCCGGGATAAGGATTGCCATTGGGAAGATAAAGGCCGCCAATCACAATACCGTCCACGATGGCCTCGATAAACCGGCTCTGCTCATCCTCGGGCTCTCCAGGGAGATCTTTTCGCGTAAGGTGCGGCTGTTTTCCCCGGGCAAGAATGGCGACGCCGTTCCAGGATTTTTGACCGTGCCAAACCGCGCCATAGCCCGAAGCCTCGATAGCCTTGGCGGGAAATCTGGCGTCCGGCGCTTTCAGCTCCTGAAGAACGACAACGTCCGGCTCCGCCTCGCCGAGCCAACGGAGAAGGACATCAAGACGGCCGTTTACGCCGTTGACATTGTAGGTGGCGATTTTCACGTGGATCTATGATCGCTCTGGTAACCCGAGCCAGACCTGGCGTCGTTTTTTACCTTGTACTTGTCGGAGGATGGGAATTGACCAACATTGACAGACAAAGTGAACGTGCTCTCTTCATTTTTCCGCTCACCGTGTTTGTCGGTTCCAATGTGGATGAGCTTGCGCTTCGCCATCATGATCTCCCGTTGCCTGTGCACACCAAACCCTTGTTCTTCGAGATGGACAGCCGATTTGTCAGCCAATTGCTACAGTGGTTCCTATTACCGATTTTCCCACAGCCTATACCATACTCACTCATTTGACCCAGTCGATATTGCGCTCCGGCATGACCTTGATCTGCCGCCTCGCGGTACAAACTAACCGATTCTGTTTGATTACCTTCGGCCGCCCGGTGGCTCGTGCGGCTTTACCGAAGCCGCCGTGGCGGGCAACAAGGTTGAAGTCAGCAAGCGCGACGAGATCCGTTTTCTGTTCCAACAGTGAGACGGAGTGTCTAGATAAGCGATCTATTGGATCGATATTGATCCATCCATATTCGGGGCGTCAAGCAATATCAACCCCGGAGAAAATCCCATGACTATCCTCGTGACCGGCGCCACCGGCAATATCGGCAGCCAAGTCATTCAACGCCTTGTCGATCGTGGCGCAGACGTTCGCGCTCTCGTCCGTGATCCCTCGAAAGCAAACTTCCCGACCGATGTTGCCGTTGCCAAAGACGACTTCCTCGATGTCGACGCGCTTCGGAGGGCCTTCGAAGGCGTCTCAACGCTCTTCCTACTGAACGCCGTGGTATCCGATGAATTCACCCAAGCCCTGATCGCGCTCAATGTTGCCCGCTCGGCCGGCGTTGAGCGGATCGTCTACCTGTCGGTTATTCACTCCGACATCTACGTCAACGTCCCGCATTTTGCCGGCAAGTTCGGCGTGGAGCGGATGATCGAGCAGATGGGCATGAATGCCACTATCCTGCGCCCGGCCTACTTCATCCAGAACGATCTGACAATCAGAGACGTCATCACGGACTATGGCATCTACCCGATGCCCGTCGGTGACAAGGGTCTCGCCATGATCGATGTCCGCGACATCGCGGAGATTGCAGCAATTGAACTGCTGCGTCGCGAACAGGCTCCTCAAGCGCTTCCGACCGATCGCATCAATCTTGTCGGTCCTGACACACTCACAGGAACGGATATCGCCGCCATCTGGTCCGACGCTCTTGGCCGCCAGATCAATTATGCAGGCGGTGACACTGTAGTCTTCGAGCAGAGCCTGAAGCAGTTCATGCCGCCGTGGATGGCCTACGACATGCGCATGATGGGCGAGCGCTTCCTGACCGACGGCATGCTGCCCGAGGGCGGCGACGTCGAGCGCCTGACAACACTTCTCGGCCGCCCGCTCCGCTCCTATCGCGACTTCGCCAAGGATACTGCTCCCTCTGCCTGAGGCTGCCGTCTACCGTTTCCAAACAAGGAACATCGTCATGATCTATTCAACCGCTACCATCCCCGTAAATCCCGAAGGCGAAACAAAGCTGACCCGCGAGCAAGTCTGGAAGGGACTGGAACTGAAGGCACGCGATGCGCGCCTCTTTCTCCCGGCTGGCCTCTGCACCCGCTGTGATGTCATCGAGGAGAGTGCGACGCATTTCGTGCGCGAAGCCACCATCGCTCACTTCGACATCAGGGAGATCATCACCCTTGAACCCCATAGCAAAGTCACCTTCTTTCAAGCCACTGGTCCACGTGAGGGCGCGATCATCAACGAAATCTTCGAAGATGAAACAGGGGCCCTGCAGCTGAAATTCTATTGCTACATCGGCCTGCGCGGCAAAGTTCCGAATGGTCCGGAAGAACATGCGGAACAGACGCAGTTCGACAGCGAAAAGGGATACAAATCGGCCCTGCTATCGACCCTGAAACGGACACGAGAGCTGCTTGCGGAGGGCAGCCTCTGACGCACCGCGGCAAGGCGCCGTGAGCCATCTCGGCGCTCTGCCATTTGTGCAGAGCTTGCACCTCTTGATTATCCGGCAAGCCCGGCAGCGTTACTCAAGGGGAACCTTATTACAATAAAGTTCGTCCAGACCGTTATGGATATTTCTTTGGAAGGATTCTCAGTCTCGTCGTCATGTTCTTCGAGAACAATGAGAAAGCCATTTAAGGGCGGCCATAGATCGCCTGGGGTGATGAACCCCGTTTCGCACTCTTCGCAGTGCGCATAAATATCTCCGGTACTGAGATTACGCTGTAATATCAGCCAGCCTTGCCGGCAACTGGGACATTGTCCAACATGGAAAAATAATCCCGATAAAGTCCTGCTCGCGCGGGCCAGCCTACGCAAATTCATCGATAAATTGTGGTTCTGATTATCCGAGACAATCCAAATCTTCGGATAAAGGGGCAAATTTGAGAATTGACGCGATGCAGTAATAGATTTCACCATCGTTGGCATATCGGGTCGCCTTTCCCAACGTGCGCCCGTCCAGATGGTCTTGCATCTTGGTGAAATGCTTCGGGTCAAATCCATCGACTCAAGCTATCGCACAGGGGCAAGGATTAGCGTTCCAATGATTGATAATTATCTTTGGGATAACTGCTTCAAAATGCTGCGTCGTCGCCCCTTTTGCAAACACGCGGAATTTGCGTCGTCCAGCCGATGGGGTGGCTGAAGAGCCACTTTTCAATTTCCCGGAACAAGCGTCGCCTTCACGAGATAGCGCATTGGACCGGACGTGATGCTGTCGAATGGCCAGCAGGTAGCAAGCACGAGATTTTTGCCGAGTGCCTCGGCGTCGACCCCGGATTGATCCCACCGAACGATTGCCGTTTCCGTCACCCGGTAGTGGAAGGCTTGGGCATCCTTTCCTGTGACCATGATGTCATCGCCGATACCCACATTCTTTAGGAACGCAAAATGTGTATCGCGATGTGCGGCATAGACTGTCGTGCCATCGCCGCCGGGCTCAGCGCTTCGTTCGAGATGACCGGGGCCAAAAGCCAAGGCTTGACCACTTGCACCATGCAGCACGATAGCGCTCTCAGCCAGGCGGGGAACCTCTATGCGGGCAACAGGCCATGTGTCAGCCCAGGACCATGGTTTTACAGTCTTGCCGGTTGCGAGCGTTTCGGCAAATGCGCGTTCCAGGAGTATCTGTGCGAGCTCAGCCTTCGCATGCACCCAAATGCCCTGGCCGAAAAGCATGAAACCGGTAAGAGCAGCCATCATAGTTATGAGCCTAAGGGCTGGGCGCAAGACCGCCCAGCCCTTGGATGTTTCTGGCATCGCTATCATGATGATTTGCGTCCGAATTTACGGTTGAGGAACAGACCGGCACTGGCCAAGAGGAGCAGAAGCCCTCCAAGCATGCGTAGTTCAGCATCGGTTGCAGTTTGAGGCAGAGGTAGCTGTCCTTGGACGTCTCCGGCCACCTCGGACGCCTTGTTCAAAGCGATCTGCTTGATATTTTGTATATCGATATCAGCTTTGCGGTCCGCGTGCTCACCGAAGACCTTGTCGAAATCCCAGCCCGCCGGAAGATTCAGCGGAACGTCAGAGCGTGTCAAAGGCTGCTCTTGAGTGCGTGACGGTGTCTTGTCGACCGCAACCAGGCTGGTAAGACGGGTTACTAGACCATGGTCAAGAGCCAGCTTGAGAATGCGCTTGTTGGTTTCGTCGATGCCAGAGATGCCAAGCGTATTCTCGACTTCCGCATCGGAAATCCTGCGACGCGCCCAGAGCTTAGACAGGCCTTCACCGGTCGCAGCATTGGCTACTGGAACCGTCAGCTCCCAAGGCTGCCTGCCAATCGTTCCCTTTACAGTAAGAACTCCTGAAAGTGAGCCAAGCTTTGCTGCGATGACCAAAGGCTCGCCCTGATAAAGATCGGGCAATGGGGATGGTGTCATGTCCCCATTGCCGGACGAGAATGTTGCGACAAGGTTGGTTACAACAGGGTTTTCCAGTTTAACGAACAGATCACGCATACGGTCATTGACCTGTTCGCCCGAACCAATGAACGTAAAACTGCCACGACCGAGCTCAGCTGCGCGGTTCATCAGGTAGCTGTTCGGAGCCGAGCCGATGCCGACCATGAAAACCCGTGAGCGACCGAGTTTTGCGGCAATTGTGTCCAGGAGTTGCTGTTCATTGCCAACAGCACCATCGGTGAGGAAAACAATCTGGCGGACAAAAGACTGATCGGCCGGACGGGGGTCATTCAACGCCGCCCGTAACGGCTCAAGCATTTCAGTACCGCCGGATGCCTGAAGGCTGCCAACAAATTCACGAGCCACGGAAACGTTCCTGGCATCGGCTTTGACGGTGTCAACAAAAAGTAGGTTCATTGTGTCATCAAATCGGATGATGTTAAAATGATCGGCGGGTTTTAAACGGCTCAATGCATAATCCAGACTGGCCTTGGCTTGATCCATGGAAGGACCGCCCATGGAGCCGGAATTGTCGATGACGAAGACAATCTCGCGGGGACGTGCATCTTTCTGCTGCTGGATGACGGGAGGTGTTACGTAGGCAATGGCATAATCTTCGTCGCCGACATGTTCCCGGAAAAGTCCGACTGCGGGAACCTTGCTGTCCTTCGGCCTCCAGGTCAGTTCAAAATCTCTATCGGCATGGGTGCCATCAAGGAGAGTGATAGTCCGCGTCTGGGCATTGATGGTTTCCGTCTTTACAGAATGGAAATGGCTCTTGACTTCGTCAAGGTTAAATCCCGCCTGTAGACGAACCTTGATACTCACCGGATTTACTGGTGCGTTGATACGGCGATCGAGCACAGGAGATGTAATCTTTTCGCGGTCAGGAACGGGATCAAGCACAACACTCCAACCGTTGCTGTTGGCGGAGACATCCGCTGATTGCGTTACTGGGGCAGGATTATAGCGAGGTGCAACAACCAGCGGCACGCGAAGGGAAAATACATCGTTTGAAAGGCGGACAGGCTCCTGTAGATCGATCTGTATGACGACCTGTTCGTGCGGTCCGATATTGGCGAGCGAGTTGGTAAAAAGATTAGGTCGCGCCGCTTCCACCAAGCTGGCTTTCTGACCAACTGCCTTTGCATTGTCGTAGATGGCTTTCGCCTCCAGCCGCTCCTTGATTTCTCCCATGATAACGCGTTTGCCGACGACCATCTTAAGACCGTGGACTGCACTGTCCTCCGGCAGAGGATATGCATAGACAGCCTCGACCCAGTCATTGGAAGGGTTTGTGAATATCTGGGTGATGCGAGTGCGAGCCGTCGGGCCGCTGACAACGATGTCAACATCAGTCGCCACGCGGGTGGCTTCCACATAGTGGCCTGGCGCGGTGCCCTGCAAAAGCAACGAACCGGATTTTACGTCATCAAGTGTCATTTGTTGTGTTTGAAAAGAAGAAACTTCTGCACGCGAAGGAATTGCAGAAAACAGGGTCGCAGCAAGTGCGATCAGTGGCAGAACGAGAAGGTTGATCAGGCCAATTGCTCGGCAACTGTGCCCCACCCAGCGGGGTATTGATCTTTTTTTGCGGTTGAGTGTTAAAGGGTTCATCGGAAAGCTCCTGTTGATGCTCCCGTCGGGAAGCTTTCCCCATTTCATCCACGTGCCATTTTGCCGCCAGCGTAAGCTTCCGTGATGTTCCGCACGCATGCGCCATCTCCAGCCTTGCCGGATGCCGCGATGTGTGGATATGTGACGGAATGTGCGGACCCTTACATATTCGGGCAGGTGAATGGATAGCGACGAACTTTCCGAAAAACAGAACCTGGCTGTTGCCGCGCGAATTCGTGAAGAATTGGCGCGTCGCAGAATCTCGAGGCAGCATCTGGCCGATCTTGCGAAGATAAGCCTTTCAACGCTGGAAAAGGCCCTATCAGGCCACCGACCGTTTACGCTGGCAACGACGATACGATTGGAAGAGGCGCTGGCCATGCGCCTGCGGCCTGCAGACGTACAGAATGTTTCGTCTGCCGTTTCAAATGGCCATGCAGATGAGCAATTTGGGGCATACTCACGGGCATCGGTGGCGTGGATAGAAGGTCTTTATCTGACGATCCGCCCATCGTTCGGTGACAGGCAGGCGATCTTTGCCTATTGCACCGAGATTCATTGGAGCAACGCCTCTTCCAATATCCTGTTCAATGAAAAAGACAGATTAGACGCTGCTTTCACCCAACAGGGTACAGTGGCAATCCCCAATCTTTCCGGCCATATCTATCTGTCTACCAACACATCCGGTCAGCAGAGATTGGTCATTGGGTCCCGACCTTCCATTACCGGTGAAATGTACGGAATACTTACCACGTTGCAGGCTGGACGGGGCGCACAACTCACACCGGTGGCTGCCCCGATAGTCTATATTCCAATGAAGACACTGGCCGAGGCTCCGATGGGCCGAATAAGTCCTGATCAAGCAGGTTTTGCACCTTATGCCGCTTTTCTCAGGCGCGCTGTGGAAGAACCGTTCGCCATGTTTTTGCCTGGTGTAGCAGCGCAATGATCGGTTGTACGGGATAACTGAACAGCTGACCCAACCGAGAAACCATCGTCTTTACTTCCACTGCGTGGCGTTTTCGCCAGCGCAACCATATGGTGGTATGGAATTGGCAAAACGGGTTTCAAGCATGGCACATCCCCATCTATTGATCAGGTCTGGCGCGGCATTGTTGAGGGTGATGCCAATTTCATCGTAAGGGCTGTCCGTGTTGCTGACGTAGCGATACCAGCGAGAGCCGGCAAGAGCCATCACCGCAATAATAATCGTCAAAAAAACGAGAATCAATTTCTTCATAACGCTTCCTTTAAGTACAGCGCCGCCCGCTTAGCATTAATGTTGCAAGGCCGAAACGAATTCTTCCTTTTGGCTGCAAAGCGTCGTGTGAGGCCTAGCGGCCAAATTGCCTGCTTTGCGAGAGGAACTGAAAACCTGGTGGGTGCTCCCTGGAATCTTGTTCACGGGAACCATCGGACCAGGACAGTTTGCCGAGGCGACTGAAGCAAGCGGAGAGCCTGTGCTGGTTTGGTTTTCGTGATATTCTGCGCTCTGGTGAATTTTGGGGAGGATGACCTTGGCACAAGATCGTTTGGAACACGAACCAACGCGCACAATCGGCGATGATGCCCTGCGCCAAATTGCGACAGTTGCATTGCTCTCGGTCCTGTTGGGGTTTGTCATGCAAGGGTTTATACTTGCCGCCAAACTAGCCGGAGGCAGCGCCCCTGCGGGTGTTTTGTTTATCTCTGATTTGGCTCAAGGCGTCACATGGTCATTCTTTGTCTGCACAGGCGTCAGCATCGGCGTATTCCTGAGCAAAGCTCGCGCGTCCGTGGCGGGACTCATCGCACTGGCATCAGCGCCGATTGCAGTTGCTTTCGCGAAATCAGCGCAGAAAACCATGAATGGAATATTGAAGGTAGCGGATCAGCCGGCAGTACTTTCCCTGGCGACAATCAGTATTCTTCGCGCAATTGAATACGGGATATTGGGTTGGCTTTTGGCGAAGCTTGTCCAGCAAGATTCTCTAAAAATCGACCGATACATCGGATCAGGGGTATTGATCGGTGTTGTATTTGGTGGGGCAATTGCCTTTCTGACTTATTCGTCTTCTGTATCAATGGGGACAGCTCTTACGCTCCCTAAAACTTTGGGTACAGTCGTCAGCGAAGTGGGCTCGCCCATCGGGTGTGCACTGCTCATATATATTGGTCAATGGATAACCCATCGCCATAAATTGATCAGTCAACAGGATAGCTAGAAGTGGTTTTTGGAAGTGCGCGATAATTTTTCCGCCTGACGTCGCAGGCCTGCAGTGAACCATTGCCGCAAGGGACAGCCAGGGCATTCCCACGCTGTGGCTTTGCCGATCCTTGCCCGGCTGGTTCATGGGTTGATCGGCATAGGCAATTTCTTCGGTTTTGGCCGTCGCGGATATTGGCTCAACCGAAACTCCAGCGAAGTGCAAAACACCGTGCCGCAGAGCTACGAGAGGTCTGGTGTGGGCAAACTACCCGAAATAAGCCTCTGAACGTCCTCGCCAAGAACAGCATAAGCACCGAAGCTCGAATGTTGCCTGACGCGGCGATGCTTGTCGGCCCTCAACCAACGGAGGGCGTGAGGACCAACCCAAACATTGGAATCAGGCATGCCTGGATTTGCCGAGCGGCCAGGCGCCGCCGGCAAAAACGGAGTTAAGCTGTACCAGCAAACAGCAGAGTTCCAATAGTTGGATTTCATGTGCATGAAATAGGAATGAAAACGTTTCTCTATCCGCCTCGACTCGGTCTGTGTAGCCGGGTCAGTGCTGATGGAAAGCGAACCCTCGGTAAGCAGATCGCCATGTATCCTGCTCCGGAGAAACTGAATGGTCGCCATCTCTGAATCGCAATGCCATTCACCTCCCTTGTACTGCGCACTCAGGGATGGACGATCCAGCGCGGACCAAATGATGCAATAGTTTCCTATCCGATCAAGTGAGTTCAATTTGGCTGGCGAATCGGATGTCCAGATCGGCCCATCAACCAATACGACACCCTCTTCTGCGAGCACCTCCTGTTCAAATTCCTCTTCATCGTCTGGATGCATGACGAACCGCCTCTGCTTCCTCAAGCCCATAACCTCCCCATTAACTGACTCGCCGATAGCTCCATGGAGGGTACATTCAACGAGCTCGAATAGCCGCGCAAGGCCAGTCACGGCGCAGGGCAAAATGATCGATTCTCAGCGACTAGAGATATGTCCGGGGACAGCTTACAACGTTGGCAAAGCGATTTGACTTCGCGTGAGTACTGCAAGCACTCTTATTCGTAGTCGGTCCACATAACGTTTCGAACGAAACCGCTGAGTGGACACTGCCCAGTTGCGCCGCAGCTGAAACTGTGAGGCATGTTCGCTCAAGCACTGACGCGATGTCCGTAATTTGATGACATTGTTGTCGCAGGCTCAGACATTAGCAGTCGTCGGCATTTGCTGAGTCGGCGCACTGCTTGCGTGCGCAACTCGGGATCGAATACCATCGCTCAAACAAGCCGAATCGGCTACTGGAGGGAAAGCATGTCCATAATGCGACCACGCATCGACCGCCGCCACCCCGAGCGCTTTGCAGAGTGTCAACGTGCTGTCGAAGATGAAATAATCAACATCATCGGTGACGCCCAAGAGGCCGGTTGGGACCGGGATGAAATCCTGTCCGCCATAGTTGAAGTGGCCGATAGGATGGGACTGGCTCTTGGGGCCAATACACTACGCTCAGTAGAAACGGAGCTCGGCCGGTTACGAAAACGTAAAAATATCTGATAGGTCAATGAGGAATGTGGTGAAGACAACCAAGCCTTATAAATGACGCGTGTCCATTGGCTTTTGATTGTCGGAACTTTTACCATCTTCCAGACGTTCTTGGCCCCCGTTTGCCGAAGCACCATCCGACCGCGCTCCCCGTTGAGCTCACCATGGCGCCAGGCATTCCTAAATCCACTACCCTTCAAAGTATATTGAAAACTTTTGTCTCCAGGAGACATGGGGCATGTCGCCAAACATACAATGGCCACTGCGCTATCGCCCACCGCGTTGATCAGACACAGGTTTCTCCTTGTCTGCTTTGGCATCAATTAAAGGATGTCTCAGGGCACCCTCAACTGATCCATCACGTTCCTGGTGCGGGCGTTCCTTTGGCCTTCCAAGCCCTTGAGTTCATGAAACTCAGCTTCGTATCGGGCCGCAGTGGAGATCTTGGCTTCAATTTGGATCTCGCGGTTACCATGTGATGAACGGCGTTTTATTGAGCCATGTGCTCGAGGTGACTTGATCGAGCAGGAAGGTGGCAACGTCTTTACGCGAGATCGTACCGCCATGTACGTCGCTGAGATCGGTCAGAGCTCGGACCGGTTTGTGCTCCTGTTTTTTGTTCAGGATCGAAGGACGGACAATGGTCCAGTCGAGATCACTTCCGTGTATGATCGCCTCCTGGCGGTTCTTGTCGGCGTAGACCTTCCGCAAAAGCAAAGGATAGATCAGGTTATCGAAGAGAAAGCCGCCATGTCCCTTGCTGTCGCCGGCGCCAAGCCCGGTAACCGCGATAAGCCTTGAGATCTGCTCTGCCTTCATGGCATTGACGAGCGCGCGGGTCGCGGTGGACAGAAGCGTGACTTCACGAAAAGGGCTCGCTGGCGTACCAAGGGCGCTGATCACCGCATCGCGGCCTTTGAGGGTCTGGCGAAGGGCCTTTTCGTCGCGGGCATCGCCAACGACAATCTTGGCGCCCTTGAGTTCAGCTGCCTTCTCTGGCGAACGGACCAGGACGGTGACGTCGTATCCGCTGGCCACAGCTTGGGCTACGATATAGCGACCTGTCGGGCCGGTGGCACCCAGGATGACGATCTTCGGGAACGCGGCCAGATTTGACTGAGGAGCGGACGTTGTCATTTCGATATCTCCGTATTGGATTTGCTTGACACCCCGAATATGCACGGTTCATGGTGCGTCCAATAGACTCCCAATCTGGCCACTCTGTCTCACAGTTGGAACACTCATGGATCTCGTCGCACTTGCGGATTTCAATCTCGTGGCCCGTCACGGGGGCTTTGGTAAAGCAGCGAGAGCCTCCAATCGCCCGAAGGCGACGCTGTCGCGGCGGGTAACGGAGCTGGAGGCTGCGCTTGAGCTCCGGCTCTTCGAGCGCGGCGCCCGCAACCTGAAACTCACCGAGGAAGGACGCGCCCTTCACGAACGGACAGCGGCGCTTCTTATAGAGATCGACGAGACGGCATCCGCTATTGTCTCAGGGGCGGAGAAACCCCGCGGCCGGTTGAGGGTAAGCGCGCCACTTCTTCTTTCGCAGACCGCCATGGGCAAGATCGCCGCGGGATTTGCCCTCAAATATCCGGACGTGAAGCTTGAAGTCACCACGGAGGATCGGGCCGTAGATATGATCGAGGAAGGTTATGACCTGGTTATTCGGGTCAATCCGGATCCGGATGAAAGCCTCGTTGGTCGCGCCTTCCTTCATGATCGCCTGGTTGTCGTCGCGAGCCCTGATTTGCCTCGTCTCGCCGGAGAGAATGCGGCTCCGGGAGTCGTCCGTGGGTCTGGCGACCGGCAGACCTGGAGTGTTACCACCCCCAAAGGGCCGGCGAAGATCAAGATCGAACCGGTCCTTGTCTTGTCTTCGCTGATCATGGTCCGGGATGCCGTTCGCGCCGGTGTCGGTGCGGCCCGTCTGCCGATTTCGCTGGTGACCCACGATCTGAATGACGGCAGCCTGACCCATTGGGGAGATATCGAGGGATCCGATATCGCGCTTTGGGCGCTCTACCCCTCGCGGCGACTGCTGAGCGCTCGGGTCTCCGCCTTCCTGGATTTTCTGAAACAAGCGTTTCCCAATGGGACGCCTGATGAACTGGCGTCCTATATCGGAAGATAGGACATCCATGCCCCGCATACCTTCGGGAAACAGATAGGAGAGCTTGATTGTGGGCCGCCCAGCTCTCCGCAGCCTGCTCGAAAGATTGACAGCCCACAAACGAAGGTTGAACCAGCGGCCGTGAAGCGTCCATCGGCACGTGTAATCTCTTGACCAGCGGTAATGCACTCGAGTTGTCTTCCGAACGCTTCTGTTAATCAGCATCAAGTCGCGTACGAGGCGAGTGAGAAAGCAGCACGCCGCGCAGATGCTGGCGAGACTGCTGCAACGACAAAAGTGTTCGTAAGGCGCGGCTAATCGCGGATCTCCGGCCAAATCTGTGGATCACCGGGAAATGAAAAGATGGTCAAACTGATACCATAAACAGCAGGATTAGCACTGAGTGGCTGATAACGTCGAACGCCTTGATCGGAAGCGAACCGCCGACTATTTCATGCAGTTTTACAAGTGCTGCGTTGTTCCAGAGGAACAATTCCTGATTTTACCTAGCCGCAAGTCGCTCCAACAACGCGGCCGGATGCTGGATCCGTTTCGATCGTAACCCGTTCTTGCCTGTAGTCATGGGTGACCATCTGGCCCGGCTCTATCTGCCGCACAAGCTTTGAATTTGACAGACGCATTGCTTCTGCGTCTGTCGGCTTGGGCTTCCCGACCAGTTTCCGGGCGGCATCGGCACTACACAGACCTTGAGCCGGTTGAAGCGATACGGATTTGTCGTTGCACGATGCAAGCGCTGGTAAGAGCCCAATGAGAAGGATGGAGATGGTCCGGTTTGCTCTCGACATGTGATCTGACCTCAATGTATTTATCCAAACTCGATCGCGGGCGGATCCATGCCTCACGAATCCGCTGTCATTGTGGATTTTTGCTTCAGTCTAGCTAACGTTACCATGCCAGCAGCTGTGTGGCCTTTTCAAGATAATCTAGAATGCTCGAGAACGTTTCATCGGCTTGTGCCTGTCACCTCGCTTGCGGATCGACCGGCCATCCATCTCGGTTTCGGTACCGCACTCAGCAGTGCTTGCGTATAGGGATGCCGAGGGGAGGCGAACAAATCCTCCGTATCGTCCTCTTCCACGACCTTTCCTTGCTGCATTACGATCACGCGGTCCGCAAACTCGCGCACGATCGGCAGATCATGGGTGATGAAGAGGTAGGAAAGGCCGAGCCGCTCTTTCAGCTCGCTCAACAGCTCGATCACCTGCATCTGGATGGAGACATCAAGAGCGGATACTGCCTCGTCACAGACGATCAGCTCCGGATCGCTGGCGAGCGCTCTTGCGATAGCAATGCGTTGCCTCTGGCCGCCTGAAAACTGGTGAGGATGACGGTCGGCGTGCTCCGCTTTCAATCCGACAAGCTGCAGCAACTCAACCACCCGATCATTCCAGCGCGAACGCGGCAGGATGTCCGGGGTGGATCACCAGCGGCTCGCAAATAATTGCCCGCACATTCATCCGCGGATTCATCGAGCCGAAGGGATCCTGGAACACCATCTGGACCCGCCTGCGAAAGCCGTTGAGTGCCTTGCCCTCGAGCTGGAATATATCCTCGCCCGCAAACAGCGCCCTGCCCGACGTCGGATCGTTCAGTCGCAAGAGCATGCGCGCGATGCTGGATTTTCCCGACCCGGATTCGCCGACAATTCCAACCGTTTGGCCTCGGCGCAGGACAAAGCTGACATCATCCACCGCCCTGAACTCCCGCTTGGGCATGAAAAGGCCCGAGGTCAGCATATAGTGCTTGCTGAGGTTCTCGACCTGTAAAAGAACGTCGCCCTTGACCGCGGTGGACACGCGCTGCCTTCCGGGGTCCCGTTGTGGCACCGCCGCCATCAGGCGGCGTGTATAGGCGTGGCCCGGACTGGTAAAGACCTCCTCGGCATTGCCGCTTTCCACGACCTTGCCGCCATTCATGACGATAATACGATCCGCCATGGCAGCCGCAACCTCAAGATCATGGGTAATCATAATCATGGCCATGCCGGTTTCGCGCTGAAGATCGCGCAGCAAGTCGAGGATTTGCGCCTGGACGCTAACGTCGAGCGCGGTCGTCGGTTCGTCGGCGATCAGAATATCCGGTTTAAGCGCAATTGCCATGGCAATCATCACGCGCTGGCGCTGACCGCCGGAGAATTGATGCGGGTAATGGTCAATGCGCTTTTCAGGTTCAGGGATGCCAACCCGTTGCATGAGTTGCACGACCTTGTCGCGCACCGATCCGCGCCCATGTTCGCTGTGGCTCTCGAATACTTCTGCGATCTGCCGGCCGACCGTATAGACCGGGTTGAGATAGGCCAGCGGATCCTGAAAGATCATGGCGATGCGCCGGCCGTTCAACGCACGCCGCTCTTCCTCGTCAAGATTGGAAAGATTGATACCGTCAAACACCAGCGAACCGCTGACAATATCGCCGGGGCGGGCAGTCGATCAGCCCCATGGCTGTTCCGGTACTCACGCTCTTGCCCGATCCGCTCTCCCCGAGAATAACCAGCGTTTCACCCGAACAGACATGGAAAGAAACATCGTCGACAGCCCGTACCGGGTCACCCTCGGACAGGAAGTCCACTGTCAGATTTTCGATCCGGAGAATGGGTTTGCCCGTACCGGTCATCGGGGAGCCTTTCGCAGCGATTGCAGACGCCAGCGTTGAAGAGGATCGGCAACAATCCGGGCCCAGCTGGCGAGAATGTTCAGGGAAAGGGTAGTCAGGAGGATTGCAAGGCCTGGCCAGAAGGCGATCCACCATGCCGAGGCCAGATAACCGCGTCCGTTAGCCACCATCGCGCCCCAGGTGAAGTCCGGAGGTTGAATGCCAAGGCCGAGGAAACTCAACGAGGATTCAGCCAGGATCACTGTTGCAAAGTCGATGGCCGCGATCGTGACCAGCGTCGGGAGAACCAGAGGCGCGATATGCCAAAACAGGATGCGCCGGGAGCTTGCGCCCATGGACAAGGCTGCGCTGACAAACATGCGCTCGCGCAGTTCGAGCACTTCTGCCCGCGCGGTTCGTATGAAAATGGGCATGCGCGTGATCGCCAGAACGATAACAAGGTTCATCATGCTGGGGCCGAGCGTATAAAGGACGATCAGCGCAAGCAGCAATGAGGGAAAACTCATAATGACGTCCGCCAGACGCAGTATGGCGTGGCAGTACCAGCGTTCCGAATAACCGGCAACAAGGCCCAGCGCGCCGCCGACAGACATCGAGAAGAACACGGCGGCAGCCGCGATGCCAAGAGTGTTTTGCGAACCGACGATCAAACGCGCCAGGATCGGCCGGCCAAGCGTATCTGCACCGAGAAAATAGATGAATCCGTGATCGAGAGAAAAGGGAGGCAGATTGCGCTGCCTCAGGCCCAGCCTGCTTGCCGCTTCGCCGACAAGCAGGGGTCCGAAGGCCACGCAGGCAATTAGCAAGATCAGGAAGAGCGCTGCGCACAGTGCAAGCTTGTCGCGCCTGAGGTAAATTGCCAGCTGGCGCAGATTTCCAGGCAGTTTCGGCAGCGGCATCGTCACGTCGGCCATATCGAGCTCCTCAGTAGCGAATGCGCGGATCGAGAGCGACGTAGAGAAGGTCGATCGCGATATTGACGATAAAGATGGCAATGGCAGTGACCAGGATTGTCGACTGCACCACAGCAAAATCGCGCTGAATGATCGAGTCGATCATCAGTTTGCCGATGCCGGGCCAGCCGAAAATCGTCTCGACAACCACCGCGCCGTTGATGAGACCGGTGGCAAGATCGCCGGCAACGGTAATGACGGGCAGCAGGGAATTGCGCAATGCGTGTCCAAAGATGATGCGCCGTCGCTTCATCCCCTTGGCGTGAGCCGTTTTGATATAGGGGGCAGCAAGTGCCGAGATCATTGTGCCGCGCACCACCTGGACCAGAAGACCGAACGGGCGAAGCATGAGCACGATGATCGGCATGATCCAGTGCAGGGCCGTACCGGTACCGGAGGTCGGCAGCATACCAAGGCCAACGGAAAAAACGAGAATCCCGACAATCGCGATCCAGAAATCGGGCATGCTGGCGCCGGTGAGCGAAACCAGTCCGGCAACGCGGTCGAACAGGCTTCCGGGGCGCGCCGCGGCCAGCGCACCAACAATAACAGCAAGAACGGTAGAGAGCGTCATGGCAAGAATTGCGAGTTTCAAGGTAGCCGGGAACGCCTCCAGTGCCACCTCTATGGCCGAGCGGTTCTGGCGCAAGGATTGTCCGAAATCCAAAGAAAGGAGGTTGCGCAGATAGTGCAGGAATTGTGTATGGATGGGCTGGTCGAGGCCATTGAGGCGTGCAAACGCCTCGCGCGCTTCAATGCTTGAGTCCAGAGGCAGATAGAGCGCCGACGGGTCACCGGTCAAACGCGTGAGAAAGAAGACAAGCGTCAGGAGCCCAATTACTGAAATGGTGCTGTGATACGCGCGCCTGCCCATATAGCCTAACATCATACGAAGCCTCTGGATTCATCTGGAGTGGGAACGAGCGCGAAAACCGCGCCCGGTCCCGACATCGGAATGGGTCAGTTCCTCAGGCCGATATTGGCGAGCGGTATTTCACTGTTGGTGGTGATGTCCGGCTTCCAGTCCAGCCTTGTTCCCACCCTGGTGTAACCGATCATGTGGAACATCGGGATATCGACAGCCAGGTTGTCGTGAACCTTGGAAAAGATCGCCTTGAACTTTGCTGTCCGGTCTTCACCCGTCGCAGCCATGGCATCTGCCACATCCTTGTCGAGCTCTGGATTGTTCATGGTCGAATAGCTGCCGACCGAGGTATAGAAAATCGGAATCGTGAAAGCAGCGTCGCCCTTGTTGTTGTCGTGCATCATCTGCAGGAGATTGGGGCCGCGCCCTTCCGGGAAGGGTTTTTGCAGATAACGCAACCAGTCATTCACGTCGAGCATTGTCAGTTTCACATTCAGTCCGACATCCTGCCACATCGCCATCATTGCTTCCATGGCTTCTGAGCCGTTCGGATAGATGCCGTTGCGCCCGATCAGCTCGATTTCGGTATCGACCGGAACACCGGCTGCCCTGGCTTCGGCAATCAGCTCGCGGGCCTTTGCTGCATCGAAGGTCCAGGCCGCCAGGGCATCATTGTGACCATTGATACCCTTGACGACCATTTGCGAGGCGCGCTGCGCATCCTTGCCGAAGAGCTGGGACAGGCCTTCCCAGTCGATGGCCAGGTTGAGCGCCTTGCGGATACGAACATCATCAAGTGGGGCGAAGCCTGCATCAATGCGGATCGCCGTGGTCTCCGAGTTCAGATAGGCGAAATCGGTATCCGGATTTGTTGCATCCTGGATCGCGATGGACGGTGTCAGATCGGCCTCGCCGGTCTGAACCATCGCCGCACGGATGGACGATTCGGGACGCCAGACATAGCTTGCTTTGGCAATGGCCGGTTTCTTGCCCCAGTAGCCGTCAAATGACTCCAGTACGACGGTCTGGGACGTAAAGCTGGAGAGCTTGAAAGGACCGGTACCGACGGGGTCGTTTACCGCCTTGTCCGCCGGTGTGTTCGGAGAGACAACCATGATCACGCTGAGCAGGGTCGGCAAGATGGGCTGAGGCGTGTCAGACTTGATTTCAACGGTCAGGTCATCGATTGCGGTGACGGTAAGCCTGGCGTCGCCAAACTTGGCAATGTTGCTGCACGTGACCTTGCCGCCGGTCATCCTTTCGATGGAAAACTTGACGGCCCGGGCGTTGAAGGGGGCGCCGTCCTGAAACGTCACGCCCTCGCGCAGCTTGAATCTCCACGTATTGGGGTCGACCTGCGTCCATTCTGTTGCCAGACTGGCGACCGGCTGACCGCTGGCCGGATCGATGATGGTCAGCGGCTCGACTACGTTACGGCTCAAGATCTGGCCGACATTGGTGATAATGGTGCCGCATGGTTCGAGATTTGCCGGTTGTTCAGGCAGAACGATATTGATCTGAGCGCCATTTTGCGCCGCGGCAGGGCCGGTCCAGCCGGCAATTGCCAGTACTCCTGCGATAATGCGAATAGATGTCCTTTTCATTACATTCCTCCCAGATGAAACGATGACGATATCAGGATCGGGGCACCGTCTCCGGGCGCCGACCGAACTTGCCGGTCAGCCGCCCGCGGCGGCAATCAGTTGGCGCAGTATTTCCCGTTCCTCGCCATCGAGGTCGATCAGCGGCGGGCGTACGGGACCGGGTCCATAGCCGACGAGATCGACGCCGGCCTTGATGATGGAAACCGGGTACCCGGCCTTGCGGTCGCGCAAGGCTGCAAAAGGAAAAAAGAAACTGCGAAGTATCTCTTCCATGACGGCTCTGTCGCCCGCGCGCATCGCGCGATAAAAGCGCTGTGCGAGTTTCGGGACGAAATTGAAAACCGCGGAGGAATAGGTCGTTACGCCGACCCCGTTGAAACCTTCTGCGAAGAGCTCATGGGTCGGCATGCCGCCAATGTAGCAGAGCCGGTCACCCAGCTTGGCCGTAACATGACGCACCAGGTCCACTTTGCCGGTTCCGTCCTTGAACCCGATCAGGTTGGGACAGGCATCTGCCAGGCGCGCCACCGTATCGGCATTGGCCACCGAATTGGCGCGGTTGTATAGAATGACGCCAAGGCCGGTTGCATCGCAGACTGCTTTGACATGCGCAAAGATGCCCTCCTGCGGCGCTTCAGTCAGATAGTGTGGCAGGAGGAGAATCCCGTCTGCGCCTGCGCCTTCGACGATCCTCGCCGTCTCATGGGCAAGTGACATGCCATAGCCGCACCCGGCGATGATCGGAACCTCGCCTGACGCTTGCTTTGCTGCACGCGTGACATGTCCGACCTCGGCCGGTGAAAGCGAGAAAAACTCACCGGTCCCTCCGGCGGCAAACAGGGCAGCAGCTTCAAAACCCGAAAGCCATTCAACGTGCCGTTGGTAACTGTCCAGATTGAGGTGGTAGTCCGATGTGAAGTGTGTGACGGGGAAAGACAAAAGCCCTGAACCGACTCGCGACTTGATTTCTTCAGGCGACACTCTATTCCCTCCCAACAGATGCATTCTGCAGGAAGTCATATGATGACTTTTAAGATGAGTCAACCAGACTCATCTTCTTTTTGTTCATTTTGCCATGGCGTGAGCGAACGATAGCGTTTGATGCCTGTAACGAGATGGCGGCGCATGGCCTCCCGCGCCCGATCCGGATCTCGCGCCATGATTGCCTCGGCGATTTTGCGATGCTCGTCAAGGATAGGTCCGTCCCTGCTGGGCAAAGGATCGACGCCGCCCATAACGGTGCGAAACTTCACGCGCGGGATCATGCGCCGGCCGATGTGCTCCAGAAATGTGCGGAACCGTGCGTTGTTCGTGGCCGCTGCAATCGCCATATGGAACTGGAAGTCGGCTTCATCCGTTGGTCTGCCTTCTGCGACGAGTCCCGCAAAGATGTTGACCTGCGATTGAATCTCGGCCTCCTGCGCCGGAGAACTGCGCACTGCGGCGAGCGCAGCAGCCTCCACCTCGATACCGATACGAAGTTCCAGCTCCTCGATAATGTCGGAAATCTTGCTTGTTTCCTCTGTGAACAGACGCAGGCCCGGATCACTCTGGCGCGGCCCGATCACGAACACGCCCGACCCATGCCGGGATTCCACCAGGCCGTCGGCGCGCAGCGCCGCGATGGCCTCGCGTATCACTGTCCGGCTGAAGCCGAATTTCTCAATCAGCGCCGGCTCGGTCGGCAATTTGTCACCGGGGGCATAGTAGCCGGCCTCGATTTGTCCCCGTATCGCATCGGCGACCTGAAAGGACAAGGAAGGGCGCCCGCCGCTTCGCTTCATGTTCAGCATCTGCCCGCGTATATCCGATTTTACTTCAGTCATCATATGACCTCGACCCGTTCCTTGTGATTTCATCTTATGGGAATGGTCGATGTTGGTACAGGGGCAGCCGGGGAAATATTCAATCTCTGTCGACGCATGCGTTGCACCTCTCATGCTGCATGCTAATGCAAGCCAGTAAACTGGCCGGAGCGACCAACTTCACGGCGTCATTTGCGTCAGCGGCAGTAGGGGTCGTGTCCGGAACCGATCGCTGCAACCGGAGGCATAAACGGCATCGCGAGAAACCTGATCGGAGTGCGCGTGCGATGTCTTTGGTGGGGGCTCCATGCGTCAGCGAATTAAAACGGAGGGGCCAAGGCATAGCCGGAGGCCGTCTTGAGTATCGAGAAGGCCCGGGAACGGGTAGTGGAAGCCGAAAACGAGAAAGCCGGTCTGCCGCCGCCATGTCGCCGGGTTTGCTTGATCAGTCGCACCTTAAACCTGGAATATCCGAACCTTTGTGTGCGCGCGCCATACCCACAATTTTTGTGAAAGAGGTATCAAATCGCAACCTGGAGCGGCTTGATTAACCCGGGGCGCATCGATTATCTTTACTATCAGCACTCGATTTGTTCCCGGCTGGCGCCAAAGATCTGCAATGCCAAAAGGAGACCCTAGGTTTGGACGGACAACTTCAATCGCTCATTGACACGCTCGATGTCGCTATCGACGAACGCATGATTGAAAGCGCAATGAAGAGTTTCACGATTGCGTGCGGGTTCGAGCGTTTCGCCTATCTTCAAACGGCCGGAAATGAAATCAAGACTTTCAATTCCTATCCTGCGGAATGGCAGTCAATTTATTTTACAAATCGATATTCCCGTATCGATCCGGTTGTAACGACAGCCAAGCGGCACATGAAACCCTTTGCATGGTCGGCAGACGCCTGGCCTCGCGGCGATCTGTCGAGGGAAGAAAAACAGTTTCGCTCCGAGGCGCTCATGTTTGATATTCGATCCGGCATTACAATTCCGGTTGAAGGCAGCTACGGTTCCACCCTCATGCTCACCTTCGCTTCCTCTCAGCCGGAATGCGATGCAACCATTATCGGCGACCCGAGGAGGGCAGAACGGGCGGTGCTCTATATCCACCATCGCTGGCGTACAGTGGCGCAGCGCCCCCTCAGCATGCCGAAGCTTCTGCTCTCACCAATGGAACTCGTCTGTCTCAAATGGTCGGCGGAGGGCAAATATATGCCGGACATCGCCGTACTGACAAACAAGCGCCATCGAACGATTCAATATTATCTCGATAATGTGCGCGCAAAACTTGAAGCGACCAATCTCAATCACGCAATCGGGATCGCGAAAGACATGGGTATTCTTGAGCGCTATTGACTTCTTCAGGGCTGTCCTCCGGCACCTTGGGTATATATCCCAACAGATCAAGGAGTTCGGACAAGTGATTTTGTTGAGCAGCAGTTCTTTCCTGACGCGAAAGACATTCTGCAGCAAGTCTTTCGATCTGCTCCGTAGGTACCTGGGGGTCTGCCCTGGCGCTTTCCCATTCTTCATAGACGATCTGATCGGACTCCAACAGGCGCCGATGTTCGCGAATGGCGTCAATGACGCAGAGCTCCAATTCAACCTTGCTCATTGATGTAAGGCTTGTGCGGTCAAAATTGTTACTTGTTTGATTACTGGATTTTGGTTTCACGCGTATCTCGCCAGTTTTGATCTTGATTTGTTTGGCCAGCAACGTTGTACGGAAGCTGGATGAACGGAACCTCTGAATCGTGTACCAAACATATGTAACACTTCAATGCATACAGCGTCACTCATGATCTTCAACAATGATCGCGTCAGAATGATGGAACGTGTGCCGAGTTCGCGCACGTTTCCAGGTCTCTCGTTTTCGTCCATCGGTGTCGATTCCCCATTAGAACTTCGTGCTCAACCATTGAACGAGTTCGCCGTTTGCGAAGACGAGGCCCACGCAGCGGCGGGCGATATCGATTGCAGAGTATACTCTGTAGCTGAATGCACTGCAACGCGCATGACTCCGGATCATGGATATTCGAGAGATCTTTGCGCTCAATCTCAGGACGCTGCGACACGCCAGGGGGCTTTCGCAAGAGGAACTCGCGCACCGTGCAAACATCCATCGCACCTACATCAGTTCCCTGGAAAGATGCGTTTACAGCCCGACCATCGATATGGTGGACGGCATCGCAAAAATCCTTGAGGTGGAAGCATTCGAGCTCCTCGTTTCCAGGCACCGTTCCGCTGCCAGCAAGACAGCCAAATCGGAATTCAATCCATCCTCCGATGTATGATCGCAACGCGTGTAAACTCACCGCTGTTTCAGATAAATTCCGATCATCGTGCTTAATCATGGACCTCGCCTATCAACTTGGAGACCGAGTGTCCGCTGCCCTCTTCTGCCGCGAGCGTACACAGCATGAGAGCGGTCTTGTAGGATTGTTCGAACGCTGACACAGGCAGAAATTCGAAGCGCGAATGGAAATTACAGGCGCCGGTGAAAAAGTTGGGGGTTGGCAAACCACGGGCTGACAGCGCCGCCCCGTCGGTTCCTCCGCGCATCGGTACAAGCTTTTTTTCTATCCCGAGATTTTCGAGTGCGCGAAAGAGCAATTGTGCCGGGCGAGGGTCGGCATGCAGGTGATCAGCGATGTTATGGTAGGTGTCGGCCACCTGGCAATGCACCGTTCCGGTGGGGTGTTGCGATCTCACCAGGTCGGCGACATTCACGATGCGCCGTTTGCGCCGCTCGAATTCTTGCTTGTCAAAATCACGGATCATGACTTTGAGGTGCGCTTCTTGTTCATTGGCGACGATATCCTTGAACCAGTAATAGCCTTCGCGGCCTTGTGTGCATTCAGGTGTTTCGTGACGGTCGAAGTGAGAGATGAAATCGAGAGCCATCAGCAGCGGATTGACGAGAATGCCCTTTGCCGACATTGGATGCGCGGTGACACCGGTAAAGACAATATCGGCTGATGCGGCATTGAAATTCTCGACGACCACTTCGCCGAGCGCGCAGCAATCAATGGTGTAGGCGAAATCGCATCGGAATCGATCAAGATCGAGCGCTCTCGCACCGCGCAATCCGATTTCTTCATCGGGAACAAAGGCGACAAAAATGTCTCCGTGGCGCTTTGACCGCTCCAGCCGTGCCACCAGGGTCATAAGAACCGCGATGGCTGCCTTGTTATCGGCACCAAGGACGCTTGTACCATCGCTGACAATAATGTCCTCATCCTTCCAGGGAAGAATCTCCGGATGTTCGGCGACGCGCAACCAGATGTCTTGTCGGGGGTTGAGACAAAGGTCCGATCCTTCGAAACGCTTGATCTGCGGGCGGATAACCGGAGAAAGACCGACATCAACGGTATCGAGATGGGCGATGAAGCCGACAGGCGGTGCGGCCGGGCAGTTGCCGCGTTTCACCCCTGTGAGGATGGCGTGCTCATCGACGATGACCTCCTCAATACCGAGGTCACGCATCTCACGGGCAAGCAGTCTGGCGAGTTCAAGCTGGCCCGCAGACGATGGCAGATCGGGTGAAGCAGCATTGCTCTGGCTTTCTATCGCTACATACCGGAAGAAGCGGCTGACAAGTTCGTCGCGGATACCTGGTGGTTGCCGGGTCGAAGACATTTTGATCTTTCTTCAGTGGTATCGGAATGATGATTTGCAGCGCATTGGTCTTGAGTATCCGAGGCTCAGACGCGCAGGATGCCAATCCCGTCAGCAAGGTCGATCTCGGCGCCCCTATCTGCCGACTGGCGTTTGAACCGCTGCAGGATTCGTGTCGCGCTTGCCCCCGTCGCAAGGTGAGGAACCAATCGGCCCTCGAGGGAGTGACCGCCAAGGCTGTCTTCTCCGCCGATCACAATGGGATAAAACCGGATGTCGATCAGCGTGTTGTCGTCTCCGTAGGCGCACAGGCCAACAACACTCTCCCAGACCTCGGGTGCATGCCACGCCGACGTTTGCGACCTGACATGGAAGATGAAATTGCCAAGGCTGTAGAAAATCGGGCGCTGGCGATAGATTTCCACCGGTTGCAGCACGGGCGCGCCATGGCTGACGAACATGGCGGCGCCCGCGTCAATACATTGTCTGGCAACGGCGCTGACCCAGTCCGGCACCTGATACCAGTTTGAGGCCCAGTGATGATGGTGCAGATAGGCCATGACAAGGCATCCATCGCTTGCAGCGGCCTTTATTGCCGCAAGGTTGCGGGCCAGATCGTCTTCATCGATTTTGACACTCCTGCCACACCTTGGCGCCCGTTTGAAGATTGCACGGCCAAGTCCGATCTCCTCATGCGGGTCTACAAAGGGTGGATCATCAGGCTGACTGTCATTGGTAAGGTCGATCGCCGTATAGCCGACTTTTTCCCTGACGACCCGCATCTGGTCAAAGGCTTTGTGATCGAGCTCGATGATCTGTGACAGACCAAGCCTGTTGACACCGGGCCTTTCCGGTCGATTTTTGCCGGCATTGGCTGCATACATGAAATCTGGACCTGGTCCGCCATCCATCGCGACGATGGCGACAGATCTTCCCCGGATCGTCGCGCTTCCTGCCCGCGACGCCTCGCTCTGGTTGCGGCCAAGGCCGGCATGGAGAAAGCCGCGCTTCTCCACCTCTTCGAGGGTTGAAAGCACACCGGATGGGCCAAGGTCGAAGGCGTGATTGTTGGAAAGCGAAAGCCCGCCAAAACCGGTTGCCTGCAAAGCATCGAGAACGACGGCGTCGCTGCAGCCAAAGAATGACCCTTTCAAGGGCCAGCCGCCATGGCTTCCAAGGATCGTCCCCTCGAAATTGGTAAATGAAAGATCTGCGTGATGCAGCAGTTGCCGGACCTCATCAAATGCCGGGGTGCCGAGACTGCGAATATCGTGTTTTATAAGCGACTGGCCTGTAACGGCCAATGTGAACCTGTCATTCATGAGTTGCCTTCGTGCAGTGTTGTTTTGATGTCCGCAACGCGGGTGTGGGAAGCGTTCTGTCGATGCTTGTTTCCTTGTCCCTCAACAGGTGAACCGGGCGGGCCGGGCGTCGATGAGGGTGCGTGTGTAGGGATGTGTGGATTGTGAGAAGACGAAGTCGGAGGATCCGGAGTCCACAACCTGCCCGTCCTTGAAGATGTAGACGCAGCTGCACAGCTGCTGCACGACGGCCAGATCATGGGAGATAAAGACCATCGTCATGTGCTGCGCTGTTATGGTGTCCTTCAAAAGCTCGATGATTTCGGCCTGTACGGACACGTCAAGCGCCGAGGTCGGCTCGTCCGCGATGATGATCTGCGGGCGTGCCAAAAGCGCCCGCGCAATACAGATGCGCTGCTTCTGACCGCCCGAGAGCTGATGCGGATAACGGGAAAGCAGACTGCGGGCCAGACCGAGCCGGTCCATCATGGTGGCAGCGGCGGCGGGCTCGTCTTCGGGACCGGCTTTTGCACCGAAGCGAATGGCCTCGCGCAATGTCTCGCCGGCACTCATCCTCGGATTGAGCGACACCGAAGGGTCCTGGAAAATCATCTGAACCCGGCCAAGAAGGCCGTTGCGTCCGCCTCGTTTCGAAACATCGAATGCGTCTTTGCCGATCGTGACCGTCCCTGCCGGCGCCATATCAAGGCCGGCGATGATCCGGCCGATCGTCGTCTTGCCGCTTCCGCTCTCGCCGACAATGCCGGTGATCGCGCCACGCGGCAGCTCAATACTGACATTGCGCAATGCGAAACTTGCCTTGTTGCGGGACAGGCCCCACGCGAACCCTTGGCGAGCGAAGGTTTTGGAAACACCCTTTGCCACGAGAAGCATGGTGTTGTCCGCGCCTACATTGGTGGAAATGGACCTGTTGCCGTTTTCTGGACCGTTGCCGGCAGCCGCCGCGACGCTTCCGGGGCCGGGCAGGTGCGGCGCGCGGCCATGGGTCCCTGCCGGGATGGTCTCCTTGCCCGCCTTGGTGGAAATGGCCAGATTATCATGCCCTTTGCCCTCGCCTGCCTCCGCCGGGACGGTCCCGCTGCCACTCGACTGCGCGCAACCCGCTGCCGCCGAAATCCGCAATCGCGGAACTGCGGCAAGCAGGGAGCGCGTATAGTCATTTGCGGGTGCATCAAGAATGACCGCAGTGCGATCCTGTTCGACCACCCTGCCCTTTCTCATGACGAGGACCCGGTCGGTGATCTCGGACACCACGCCCATGTCATGGGTGACGAGGACGATGGAAATGCCGGTGTCATCGACGAGAGTTCGCAGGAGCTTCAAAATCTGCTTTTGAACTGTGGCATCAAGTGCCGAGGTCGGCTCGTCGGCGATGATGATGTCGGCAGAACCCGCAAGCGCGACAGCGATGACAGCGCGCTGTCTTTGTCCGCCGGAGAATTGATGCGGATAATTGCCGTATCTGCGCTCAGGCTCTGGAATGCCGACGCGGGCCATGAGCTCGATAGCCCGGGTGCGTGCCTGCCTTCTCGAAACAGAAGCGTTGATTGCCAGGATCGTTTCCTGCACCTGTGCGCCGACGCTCATCAAGGGATCGAGCGAGGCAGTGTGGTCCTGGAAGATGGCGGATATCCTGCGGCCCCTGATGGCATCGCCATCTCCTGCCATGGTGTCGCCCTTCCCTTGCATGGCATTGATTGGCTTGCCGTCCAGTTCGATCGATCCCGACACCCGCTGGAACCCGGGAGCAAGCAGACCGAGAATGGCGTTGCCAAGGGTCGACTTTCCGGCACCCGACTCGCCGATGATGCCGACGATTTCGCCGCGCCCGAGTTCGAAACTCACATCCTGCAGGATCGTCACCGGTCCGGGCGCAGAAGAATAGCGCAGATTAAGGTTCTTCACCTGAAGAAGAGGTGCTGTTCGGCTCTCAAATGTCATAGCGGGCGGCTCCTTGGATCAAGACGGCGCCGGACCTCTTCGCCGACAAGGTTGATGCTGGCGATCAGGCCGAACAGCGCGAGACCGGGAAAGAGGCTGGTCCAGTATTGTCCGGTCAAAAGGTACTGGAACCCGGCTGCGACGGCCGAGCCGAGCGAAGGCTTGTCGATTGGAACGCCGAGGCCAAGAAAGGACAAGGTTGCCTCAAGTGCGACTGCATGACCGATCTCGATGGGGATGAGGGTCACAGCCGGTGCAATGCTGTTGGGCAAAAGGTGGCGAAAGATAATCCGGGGCGTCGGCAGCCGCATGAGGCGGGCGGCATCCATGTAGGACTTGTTCGTCTCGCTCAATGCGACGCTGCGCGCCAGTCTGGCATAGGTTGCCCATTGCGCGATGATCAGGGCCAGGATGATCCGGTCGATCCCGGGGCCGAGCGTGACAATGGCGACCAGGGCGACCAGAATGGTCGGAAGGCTGAGCTGAAGATCGACCAGTCGCATGATGGCGATATCGACCCAGCTGCCGAACCAGGCAGCGCTGACGCCGGCGGTCAGTCCGATCAGGGCGGCAATGGCAGCGCTTGTGACCGAAACCACCAGGCTGATGCGCAGGCCATAAATTATGGTGCTGAGGATGTCTCGTCCCAGCCCGTCCGTTCCCAGCAGATAGAGATAGCCGCCGGTGCCGGGCGTGCCCGGAGAAGACGAGGCCTCCCATCCATAGATCTGCAGCGGATCATAGGGGTTTTGCGGCGCGATGACCGGTGCGGCAAGTGCAAGCACGATATAGGCTGCAAGCACGATCATGGGGATGGTCAGGACCTCACGATAGCGGGGCTTTTTCAGGGCCGGAAGGATTTCGGTTTTCATGGGACTTCACCTTTATGAGGACAGGCGCACGCGCGGATCGAGCACGGCGTGAAAGAGATCGACAAAGGCATTGAGGGCGACGAAAATCACCGAAATGAAGGTCAGCGTCGCCATCACCACCGGCCGGTCGAGGAGCTGGATGGAGTCGATCAGGAGCTTGCCGATACCCGGCCACGCGAAAATCGATTCCACCACCACCGCAAAGGCCAGCATGCCGCCGAACTGCAGGCCGATGATCGTCACAATCGGCACGCTGATGTTCGGAAGGGTATGGCGAAGCAGTATCCGCCTTGAGGAAAGGCCCTTGGCGCGGCAGAACCGCGTGAAGTCGAGACTTTCAACTTCAATCGTGCCCGAGCGCGAAAGCCGCGCGATCAGTGCGATATTGGGTATGGCAAGCGCCAAAGCGGGAAGGACAATATGCCAGACCCCGTTGCGGGTGAGGATACTCCATTCCTGTCCGAGCAAACCAAGCGTCGCGCCTCTGCCGCCGGACGGAAACCATCCGGTCAGGACAGCGCCGCCAAGGATCAGCATCATGGCGAGCCAGAAAGACGGGATGCTCAAGGCAAATACACTGGACTTGAGAACAATCCGGTCAAAAGCGGTTCCGCTTTGCCTGCCGGCGAGAAGCCCAAGACCAATGCCGATGGGTGCTGCAACGAGCATTGCGACGCAGGCAAGCTCAAGTGTTGCGGGCAGCTTGCTGATGACAAGTGCCAAGGCCGGCATATGATAGATATACGAGGTTCCGAAATTCCCCCGTACCACATTGCCGATGAACACGCCGTATTGGTGCCAGATCGGTTGATCCAGTCCAAGCGCGATCGTGGCATTGCGGATATCCTCGGGCGTCGCCGTTTCGATGTTGACGATGTTGAAGACCGGGTTGCCGACACTGTGAATGCCAAGGAAGCCGATCAACGACATGGCGAAGAGAAGAAGGATGGCTTGCGACAACCTTGCCAGGGCAGCTGAAATGAGGGCCATGATCGCTTACTCCGTCACGGCAGATGTCTGCATGGCGGTCGTCCAGCCGCGGGGATGCATCGCATAGGAGGCAACCCGCTTGCCGTAACCGACAATATGGTGGAAGTGATAGAGCGGGATGATGGGTTGGTCGGCCATCACCAGATCCGTCGCCTCGGCAAGGGCCTTGTTGCGCGCGGGGCCGTCCGGAGTGCTTTGCGCCTTTGCCAGCATCTGGTCAAAAGCCGGGTTACGATAATGCCCGAAATTCAAGGCACCGCTGCCGGTCTGCGGACCTGGTGAAGCAAGGAGTGCATGAAGGATGACATCGACCGCCTCGCCGGAGGTGCCACCATACCAGAGCCCATAATCGCCGGCGGCACGCTTGGTGTTGAAAACAGAAAAGGGAGAGGCAGCGGGCCGGACGGCCACCCCGATACGGGCCCAGCTTTGGGCGATTGCCTGGATGCTCTCGCCGTCACCCGGATAACGGCCCGCGGGACCTGCCAGAACAACACTGAAACCGTCGGGAAAGCCGGCTTCAGCCAGAAGGGCTTTGGCCTTGTCATAATCTGGAGCTTCGGGCTTCAGATTGGCGGAGGTGCCGGGAAGCCCGTTCGGAAAAACCTGTGCTGCAGCGGTGCCGTAACCGGCAAGAATCTTGTCAACCAGAACACCCCGGTCCGTCGCCATGGCAAGCGCACGCCGCACCAAGGGTTTCCTGAAGGGATTGGGTATCTCAACTCCCGTTTTGCCTGTCACGCCGGGGAGTGTGTTTCTTTCCACATCGAACTGGAGGAAATTAATGCGGGCTGCACCGACGCTCGCAATTCTGGCGCCGCGCTGTTTCAAGGATGCCACATCCCGGGCCGGGATGGCGTCGGCAACATCGACATCGCCGGTGGTCAGGGCAGCAACACGGGCAGCGGGGCTTTCAATAATCCTGAACGTGACTTCTGGCCAGGCAGGCTTGTCGCCCCAGTAGTCATTGTTTCGCTCTAGCTTGAGCATCTCCCCGGAACTCCAGCTTGCGAACCTGTAAGGCCCCGTGCCGACGGGTGCGCCCGTACCGACGGGAGCGCCCGCGCCTGAGGAGGCACCACCGGCATTGAGTTCCTCCGTCGTCTGAAACCCCGGCCCCGGCCGGTGCATAATGAAGATGGAAGAAAATGATAATGGCAGGTTGGGAACACTGCCGTTGGTATCGATGACGACAGTCAGGGGATCGGGCACTGACACCGACTTGATTGCGCTGACATAGGAGCGAAAGCCGCCACTCGGCGATTTTACGAAGTCCCGGATGCGTTCGATCGTGTACACGACATCATCCGCCGTAAACGGCGATCCGTCATGAAAGCGCACATTGTCCCGCAGCTTGAACTGCCACCGCGTTTCGGATGTCGCAGCCCATGAGACGGCAAGGCCAGGCTTCAGGTCAAGATGCTCGTCCTGATAGACGAGCCGCTCATAGATATGGGAGAGCAGCGAGGTATTCTCGTTGAGGTTGGCGTAATGCGGATCAAGCGTCATCAACTTGTACGATGTCGCGATCCGAAGTCCTTCCTGTGCCCGTGCCGCACCGGAAAAACTGATCCACGACAGGATCACAATCAGCAGGGCCGACAAAAGACATAAACGAAACGGGTTTCCTGATTTCATTATAAGTTCCCTCTTTTTTAAGATTCTGAACGCAGTTGGCCCACTGCGGCGGAAGGACTTCCACCACATGTCGGCGCGATACCGGGCCGTTGCTTTGCTGTTTTTGAAGAGTATTCTCTGTAGATGAATACGCTTCAGTACGGAATCACTCCCTTTGTGAAGACGGACAATGCGTTATTCGGAAACTGAAGAAGGCGCCCGCATTGACCGGGTTGAAAGGGCTATGACGATGAAGAAACCCATACGTTTTGCTCCGCCGGACGGAGTGACCGTTGCCGGCCGCGGGCGACATGCTAACCACCCCCGGTCGCCATCCGCCTTCTCGGCGGCGACACCTGATCACGCCCGCTTCTCTGAAGCGACATTTGCGCGTCGATCTTCAAAAGGTCGGCAATGACAGCGCGGATTTGCGGCCAGGGATGTTCGTCGCAGGCAGCATCAGGCTGCCACTTGTCGACGATGGCGTGCAACTTGGCAGTTGCGCCCATGATTGTTTGGGCCGGTGTGTACCACAAAATCTCTGCAACTCTGTTCTCGGCGATAAATGCCTTCCGCTCCCGGTCGAGGGCTCTGCTGTACCCTAGCTTCTCATCGGCAGTCTTCCAGGCATCGGCTGCACTCTGCGGCGAGCCGGCCATTGAGATGAGTTTCGCTTCAAGCTTCTGCTGGCGCCGGCACGATTTACTTGCGTCCAGCCGTGCAGCGCACCATTCGCGCCACGTCATGACCGCCGGATCGTCATCGCAAGCCTCTGCCGGTGCGGTAATCCCGGCAGCAAGGTGCGGATATGTGGGTAAAGACGCCGCCAGCGCCAAATGGAAATCTCTCCGCGTGACCGGAGGCAAAGTTCTGCTATTGTCGGAATCAGCCATGATCCGAGCTCCTTACAGCTTGGTAGTGGTTAGGCTGAAGGCGGTGGTCGAAACACCGCTTTCAGCCGCTTTGGTTGTTTTCATATCATGTTGGCGTATTATCTTCAATGAGAAATAGAAAAAAATGAACGGAATAACGGGAGCTCAAATTCGAGCAGCGAGAGCACTCCTCCGATGGAGCGCAGATGATCTCGCAAAGGCTGCAAGTATTGGAGTTACGACGATACGCCGTTCAGAATCTGAAGACGGGCGGCCGTCCATTACGGCAGCAAATTTAAAACTCATCAGAATAACTCTAGAGGAAGCCGGCATAGAGTTCATCGCTCGCAATGGCGGCGGCGTAGGCGTGCGGTTTAGAAGCGGGAATGACGAGCAAGAAACCACGAAAGGCTGATGTGTTGGGCGATGTCACCTATCAAGCAGAGCTCGCCGAGAATTCCGTCTAGACTGGATTTACAGTCTCAACCGTCCCGAAGAATCGGAAAGGTCAAAGCGGCAACAATGCGTCAGGCTTCACGTCACCGATTGATGCGTAACTGTGGGTCTCTCTGACGCCGGGAAGTGGCAGAATGACCCGCTGCAGGAATTCCTGAAACGTCGCCATGTCCGCTATTCGTGCTTTGACCAGGTAGTCGAAGCCACCAATCACCATATGACATTCAATGATTTCGGGTGCCTTCGCAACAGCCTGTGCAAAGCGGTCGAAGACGTGCGGCGCGGTGTGGTCGAGCCTTACCTCGATAAAGACGAGTGTGCCGCGTCCGATCTTGGAAGGCTCGAGCACGGCACGCACAGCGCGGATAAAGCCTTCACTGAAAAGCCGCTTGATGCGCTGCGATGCGCCGGTGGGCGACAATCCAACGCGTTCGGCGAGGTCAAGAACAGTTCGCCGACCATCTTCTTGCAACAGCCCGAGCAGCATCCGATCGACACGGTCCAAGTCACTCATTTCTAATTCACACTTTCTTGGGTTGCATCGCGTGATAATCACGCAAAGAAGCAGAAACTACCATATTTCTTCGCATCATTTGCCGCAATACGGTTGGAAAGAAGTTAAACCCCAACCAGACGAAGGCAAGCAACATTATGCACAGGACCCAATCTGCCTTAAGCACGCACACCAAGGGTGAGATCAAGATACTCTCGCTGAGCGAAGCGGAGGTCAAAACATGTATCGACCTGCGCAAGCTGCTCGACGCGCTGGCGGATGGGTTCAAAGCGCTCTCCGACGGCCGTGTCGTCAATCCAGCGCGGCCACAACTCGATATTCCGAATGCAGGCTATTCGTTGGCGATGCCGGCCTGGATGAAGGGGATGCATTTGACCGTAAAACTGGTCAATGTGTTCGAAGGCAATATCGCCCGGGGCATCCCCAGTCACCTTGCAACAATACATCTCTTTGATCCAGAAACAGGAATGCCTGTTTGCATTATGGATGGTACCTACATCACCGCCGTACGCACGTCTGGTTCAGCGGTCCTCTCGGTGCGAGAACTCGCCAGACGCAATGCCAAAGTCGTGACGGTCGTGGGCGCGGGCGTTCAAGCCAGCCAGCACCTTCACCTGTTGCCGCTCGTTCGAGATTTCCAGGAAATCCGAGTTTTCTCGAAAGATTATGCTGATGCGCAGGCGCTGGCTTCACGTCATCCAGGTATCACTGCCGTCGAGAACCTCGAGGCGGCGATACGCTCTTCAGACGTTGTGTGCCTCGCGACGCACTCCTACGTTCCCGCGATATCGGCTGAATGGATTCAAGCAGGAACGCACGTGTCCTCGGTTGGTGTCGCCCCTCCCGGCGGCGAACTTCCGATCGATTTGATGGCGCGCGGCACCCTCTTTGTTGAGACACGGGATTCGTTCGCGCCAACACCCGTGGGCTGCTGTGAACTTGCAAATATTGATCCCGCGACAGGCACTGATCTTGGTGCGATGTTGTTGGGGCGGCGCCAGGGTCGGACTTCTGATCAGCAGATCACTATCTATAAGGCCATGGGCGTCGCAATGGAGGATATGGTGGCAGCCGACCTCGCTTACCGCGAGGCCAAACACCTGGGATTGGGCCAAGCTATTTCTCTCTAGACGCTCTGGACGGTTATCTGATCGATAGGACGATTGCTGCGATGGTGACGACGGCGAGGTAGTTTCTCGCCGTCTTGCGAAGCGCGTTGCAACTCTTCTGAGCCGCTTCAGTTTGGAAAAGCATTCGATTAGGTGACGTTGGACATACAGGTCTTAGTCCAGTGGATATTTTGGTGCGGCAGGCAATATTAGAAGCGGCTCACCTTCTGCAGCCACCGGAATACGAGCAGGCGAAAACCGTAAAAGCTGAAAACAGCATTATTTTATTGCTTATCGCTTCACTGTCTCCGATTCATCTTCCCGATAACCGTCTGCAACTCAACGTTTTAACGATATCAATATCTCAATCGTTATGCCGGTATTTGGCCAGCATAAATCCATTTCCGCATGCCAGGCCGCCTTCATGAGAAGATGACCTGGAGTGCGGATCGTGGGAGGATCCACTTTGCGGGTTGATATGCTTCGCCCGCGTAGACCCTCCTCAAAGGGGATGGAAGAGGCTGACTTACAGAAGGTAGTCCAATCGTTCGCCCTCGGTTATTGTACGTTGGTATGGGAATGATGAATTCAATCCGGGACCCGCAGCTAAGAAGGGTATTTTTAGTGAGCCACCGACTCCTGCACTTAGCACTCGGAAGAGAGAAATGATGACAAACAAGGATGACCCGGCACCAGAAATTCTCGAAACAGAAACAGTTTATTCGAACCCATTTCTAACGGTAAAGCGCATCCGCCAGCGCACGCCTCTCGGGAACACCGCAACCTTCTTTATCCGTGAAGAAGCAGCCGTGGCAGTTTGCCTGCCTGTGACATCGGAAGGATGTTTTGTAATGCTGAAGGAGTTTCGCGCGGGCCCAGGAAAATATCTGATGGAAATTCCCCGCGGCTGTGTTGACGAAAATGAAGGTCCGGAAGTCGCCGCCCGCAGAGAGACCATCGAGGAAGTCGGCTACGACGAGACCTCGTCCATTTGGTGACGACTTTCATCTCTGCATATTCGACTGCACGCAAACACATTTATCTCATGCTTGATGCTGTAAAAGTGGCTGAGCCGATGAACGAACCACAAGACCTGGCAAAACCATATCTGCTTTGATAAGGAAGCTTTCCTGTCAGTCGTCAGTGAAGGAAACTTAACAGACCTCGATGGGGCGCTGGCGGCAGTGAGATATCTGCACATATAATCCAATTCATCGATTACTTAAAATCGCGCGTCTTCACCTTGATGGTATCGATGTGGGCATAGGGATCATAAAAATCGCGGGCTTTCATGCCCTTTGGAACCGTCCTTGCATCCGGCGCGGGGCTGCCATGGTGAAACTCATCGCCGCGCCCGTGCGGCAGGGGAAAGGCTGAATCCCGATCGCCAACGCTGGCCAGTTCTGATGACAGGTCAGTCAGTTTATTGGCGACGAGATGAACGACATCGCCCTCGCGCTGGATTTTACCCTTGATTCCCATCATACCGGCCGACAGCACGAGGGATCGGTACTTTTCGAACACCTTCACCCATACGACAAGATTGGCAATGCCGGTTTCGTCTTCAATGGTGATGAACATGACACCTTTTGCCGATCCGGGACGCTGGCGAACCAGAACAAGCCCTGCCGTTTCCACCCATCGGCCGTCGCGCGACTGCATGGCCTCGGCGCAGCTTATAATGCGGCGTTGCTGCAAGTTTTGCCTGAGAAATGACACCGGATGATCACGCAGGGACAATCCCACATGCCGGTAGTCTTCCACCACCTCGCCTCCCGCTTTCATCGGGTGCAGTTGCACCGCAGGTTCGCGCAATTCTGCAACCGTTTGCGCGGCGCGGTGCGAAGCGCTGGCAAAGAGGGGCAGCGGTTCATCGCGCAACGCTTTGATTGCCCAAAGAGCCTCACGTCGTGCCAGGCTAAACGCAGCTTGAAAGGCATCCGCTTCGGCAAGCTTTACGAGTGATGATGGCGATACGCCTGCCCTTCGCCATAGATCATCGACAGAACTAAAGGGTTCATCGTTGCGGGCCATGACGATTTTGGCGGCATCCCTGTTTGCCAGCCCCCTGACCATCCGCATGCCGAGACGGACGGCAAATTTATCGTCGATATCGGTTGGTTCGAGGGTGCAGTCCCAGCGGGAGGCATTGATGCATACGGGCCTGATTTCCACGCCATGATCGCGCGCATCGCGGACAATCTGGGCCGGAGCGTAAAATCCCATGGGCTGTGCGTTCAAAAGCGCGGCGCAAAAGACGTCAGGATGCCAGCATTTCAGCCAGGAAGACGCGTAAGCGATCAAGGCAAATGATGCTGCATGGCTTTCGGGGAACCCATAGGAGCCGAAGCCTTCCAGCTGTTTGAAGGTGCGCTCGGCAAATTCGCGTTCATACCCATTGGCAACCATGCCCTCGATGAGCTTGGTGCCAAATCTGGACACACCGCCCGTGTGCTTGAAGGTGGCCATCGCCCTTCGCAGCTGGTCTGCCTCGCCGGGCGTGAAGCCCGCACACTCGATGGCCACACGCATCGCCTGTTCCTGAAACAACGGCACGCCGAGCGTTTTTCCGAGGACCTTTTCCAGTTCCGGCTTGGGATAAATGACCTCTTCCCTGCCCTCCCGCCGCCGCAGATAGGGATGCACCATATCTCCCTGAATGGGACCTGGGCGGACAATGGCCACCTGAATGACCAGATCGTAAAAGGTACGGGGGCGGATCCGTGGCAGCATCGACATCTGCGCACGGCTTTCAATCTGGAACGTTCCGAGCGTGTCTGCCTTCCGGATCATGGCATAGGTGCGTGAATCTTCGGCCGGGATGGTTGCCAAATCCATGTTGATGCCCTTGTGCTCGGAAAGAAGATCAAAGCCGCGTTTCATGCAGGACAGCATGCCGAGGGCCAGGCAGTCCACCTTCATGAATTTGAGAATGTCGATATCATCCTTGTCCCACTCGATGACCTGGCGGTCCGCCATGGCCGCCGGCTCGATCGGAACCAGCTCATCAAGCCTGTCATGGGTGAGAACAAATCCGCCAGGATGTTGCGACAGGTGCCGGGGTGCTCCGGTCAATTGTTGCGCCAGATCAAGCGCAAGCCGCAATCGGCGATCAGTCATGTTCAGATTGAGACCCTCGGCATGCTTTGTCTCGATATCTTCTCCCCAGCCCCAAACCTGTGAGGACAACATTTTGGTGACGTCTTCCGGCAATCCGAGCGCCTTGCCGACATCACGCAATGCCCCCTTGGATCGATAGCGGATGACCGTCGAACAAAGCGCGGCATGATTGCGCCCATAGGTGTCGAACACCCACTGCATGACGATCTCTCGGCGTTCATGTTCAAAGTCGACATCGATATCGGGAGGTTCACGCCGTTCTTCGGAGACAAAGCGCTCAAACAGGAGATCATTGCGCTCCGGATCAATCGCCGTGATCCCAAGCACATAGCAGACGGCGCTGTTGGCCGCCGATCCCCTGCCCTGGCAAAGAATGTCGCGCGAGCGGGCAAAGCGGACAATGGAATTGACGGTGAGAAAGTAGGGTGCGTATCCGAGGCTCTCGATCAGTTTCAATTCATGTTTCAATGATGCCACCACTTTATCGGGCAGCCCTTCAGGGAAACGGACGGCCGCGCCTTCCCAGGTCATCTTCTCCAATGCCTGTTGGGATGTCAGTCCCGGATGCGTTCGCTCCTGCGGATATTGATAGGCAAGTTCGTCAAGGGAAAACCGGCAGCGGCCGGCAATCTCGAGCGTCCTGGCCAGTGCCTCCGGATAGCGGCTGAACAGGCGCGCCATTTCTTCCGGCGGCTTCAGGTAGCGATCGGCATGGCGCTCCCGCCTGAAGCCCGCATCATCGATGCTGACATTGTGACGGATGCAGGTGACGACATCCTGTAGGATGCGGCGTTCGGGACTATGGAAGAGCACATCATTGGTCACGACGGTCGGCACGCCAGCCTGTGCGGCGAGATTGGACAGATCATGCAACCGCAGCTGATCGTTGGGCCGCCGCCTCAAGGTCAACGCCGCGTAGGCCCTGTCAAAAAAAGCGTCCTTGAGCTTGCGCAGCTGGACGGCGCAAAGGTCATCAGCCCGGTCCGGCAACAGGACGGCAATCATGCCCTCGCAATATGCGACGACATCGGACCAATCGAGAATGCACCTCGCCTTGCCGCCGCGCTTTTTTCCAAGCGACAGCAGGCGGCAAAGACGCGAATAGGCCGGGCGATCCGTCGGGTAGACCAGAACCGACATGCCATCGCAAAGATCAAGCCGGCACCCGACGATCAGTTTGACACCCGTGTCCCTGGCGGCCTGATGGGCTCTGACAATCCCGGCAACACTGTTGCGATCGGCTATGGCAAGTGCCTCGATCCCCAGGGCTGCGGCCTGGGTGAAGAGTTCCTCGCAGGAACTGGCTCCGCGCAAAAAGGAAAAATGCGAGGTGACCTGCAGTTCCACGTAGCGATTATTGTTCATCCGAATAGTCCATGCATGAACCAATGGTGTGATCCGGTGTCAGCGTCCTCGCCGTCTCCTGCCCGGTAGACCCAGAACCGTTCTCCCGCCTCGTCTTCGACAATGAAATAATCTCTGACAGCAGACATCTCGGCATCACGGTGCCACCATTCACCAAATACGCGTTCAGGACCGTCGGCCCGCTTGATGCGGTGCCGAATGCCCCGCCAGGTGAAGGATGCGGGGGGATGGTCCGGCAGCAATGCCACGGTCTCGATCCGTTCGGGAAATTTCAGCAGACGCGTCGGCCGCGGCCAATCAAATGGCCAGGTTTCTGCAATATCGGGTGAAAGTGCCGGAACCCGTTTGACCGATCGCTCGGGAACATCGCTGGCCACCGATGCAACGCGGTAAATCCGGGTTTCCCCGACACGGTTCGTCAATGTATCAATCAGTGCCGAGACATCCGCCTCCGGTTCTTCGATCAATGATGAAATTGTCTGCTTCATGCCAAGAGGCTCGGCAATTGTTGCAACAAGGGTCATGAGTTCGATCCCGAAGCCCGGATCAATCGTGCCGATCTTGTCGCAAAGAAGCCGTGTCAGCCGCCTCACATCGCGCACGGCAAGTGCGGTGCCGACCCGGACAGCTTCAATGCGGTTGTCGACCCTGTGCAACAACAGATCCAGCCGTCTGACTCCAAGACCTTTTGTTTCCAGCAAGGCACATAATTGTTCAACCAGTTTACCAATGTAGCGGGCGATGGTTTCGCTAGCGCCGATGGGCTCGGCAAAGGCACGGCGCACCTCGATCAGGTCAGACGTGCGGACGGGGTCAATCGGTTCGGCAATCCGTCCATAAGCCTGATCAAGGCGTCGTCCGAGCTCGGGCCCAAAGCGCAAGGTCAGAGGTGCGCGCGGCGTCATATCAAGCTGTCCTATTGTGGTGAAGCCGAGGATGCGCAGGCTCTCGGCAGTATCGGCAGATAGTCGCAGTGCAGTGATTGGCAATTGTTCAAGAGCCGCGGCGCTGGAGCCCGATGGCACTATCGATATGGGTGCGGCACTCGTTCGCGCCAGCGCGTGGGCCGCACCCCATGTATCGGCGATGGCCGCGCAGGCATAAATGCCCGAGGCCCCGAACCGCTGCACGATTTGACTGAGCATAGCTTCTTCCCCGCCAAGCAGATGATCGGCACCTGTCGTATCAAGAACAATGCCATCTGGATGATCGGCAGCAACGATGGGCGCATAGCGCTGCATGGCCCATAACGCCAACCGTTCCAGCGCTTCGGCATCGGCTTTGAGATCCGCGTCCATGGTCACCAGCCCGCTGACCAAGGCTTGCGCCTTGGTCGCCGCCATGCCGACGCGCAATCCGGTGCCTAGCGCTGCCCCGTTGACGGCACTCACCACACGGCGGCGGGCATCACGGCCAATAAGGACGAGCGGAACCTCAGGCGGAGGCGCGGCGTCGCCCAATTTCCTTCTGAGGCGATCCGTAGACCACGTCGGAAGGAAGAGCGAGACGACCCTTGTCATCGCAGGCCTCCACTTCAAAATCGGCAGATTCTCCGGCACGGCAACGGATCAGTTCCAGCTGCCAGCGTGCACGGCCGACGCCGGGCACCGGCAAAGGCGATGAGGCAAGCGCGGTTACCCGCCATCTGGTGACGGATGCTGTCGGCTGGCCGAAATCAGCGGCTTCTGCCTGTCGCCGCCAACGCCGCACTGCAATACCGATCGTGCCGGATCCCTCTGCTGCGAGCTGCAAGCGCCGCGATGAGGTCATTGATAGCCGCGCCACCTCGGCCACGACAGCGCCGAGACCACCATGGCGAAGACCTTCTTCAAAACAGGAAAGCACGGCCTTTTCGTCGCCCGCCTCCACATAGATCACGCGGTTGCTTCCAAGCCCCACTTGAGCAATCGCCGGAGCAAACAAATCCTGCCGGGTAATGCACCAAAGCACCTTGCCTTTGGTTCTGGCGGCAATGCCTGCTGCAAACAGGGCTGCAGCCGCACCATGGACCGCGCCATTGCCGCCGCCGGCCACTTCATGCAGGCTGCCAAGTGCAAGCCCTCCACCTGGCAAAACGCGGTCTATCGATTTGACGCCAAAGGGAAGAACCTCCGCTGCACGCGCCCTTCCTCCATGCAGCCGTTCAATACGGTCACGAAGTTGGGCAAGGACAGGTGTGGTTAGAGCGTCTTTCATTCACGATCCTTTTGGCGCTGTAATGCGCACACGGATTTTATTGTTCCCTTTTTGTTCTTACTTTCGTAGTGTGGAGTCAACTGAATTTGCGAGGTTTATGCCAGCCTGCAGGATAAGCCACGGATTCAAAACAGGTTTAAATTTTTAAGTAAATGGCGGCGCTGTCGCTGCAATTGAACGATTTGATATAGGAAATCGTAAAGCTGCCCAACTTGCGGGAAGGCGATGGACCGACTGCCTGGAAGAAAAAGGTGGCGGGAAGGACCTCCCTATAGAATATTGGTCACGGGGCCAGTCACAAGGCATGCGCGACCGGCAAAGGCAGCTCAGGGGGATGATTGATGTGCAACCTCTACAGGCACAAAAGCAGCTACCAGGAAGTCGCCGACCTGTTCAAGACGCGCAGCAATCTGACGAATATGACCGAGTTCGATCTGGAAATTTTTCCGGACTATCCCGCTCCTATCGTCAGGAACGATGCCCACGGGGAACGGGAACTAGCCATGTTGCGCTGGGGAATGCCTTCGCCCGACAAGGCTGTCACCAGCACAGGCGTGAACTACAGCACCACAAACATTCGCAACCTCCATTTTTACCACTGGAAAAAATGGCTTGGGAAAGAGTTTCGATGCCTTGTGCCGGCGGCCAGTTTTTCAGAGTACGGACCGAAGCCAGATCCAGTCACCAAGCGCAAACCCCTGCATTGGTTTGCTTTGAACGAAGATCAGCCATGTTTTGCTTTGCCGGTCTCTGGACGCCTTGGCGCGGTATCAGGAAAGCCAAAGAGGGGCAGATTGATGTTGAGGTGTTCGGGTTTTTAACGACCAATGCCAATGCTGTTGTCAAACCGATTCACGAGAAGGCGATGCCGGTCATCCTTCGCACAAGAGAAGAATTCGACATCTGGCTCAACGGGTCACCCCGCGAAGCACTGCAACTGCAGCGCCCTCTGCCTGACAGCGATTTGATTGTTCTAGCGCCGCCAAAGAAGATCGAAGAAGAGCCGCTTTTGCTCTGAGAGATTTCTAGATGACCGGATATTTCGAACGTGACGCAAAACGTAAACTCCAGATCGGCTTCATCGTCGAGTTGGTACTTTTGCTCGTTCTTATCGCTGTTCGCGCTGCACTATCAATCGGTGATCCGCTACCCGCAACGCTCAAGGGATGGCTGATCGAGTATACAAGCCCATCTTTTGTTCTGAATCTAATTCTCATATTCCTCGCCACAGCGACCTTCTTTTTGCTGTATGTCAACAGGAACTATGACAAGCTAGTCAGGAGCGTCGAGTCACATAAGCATTGTGTTCCGCCCGGGTTGCTTCCCAATCAGTCGGCAGGATCAATTGCCAGTACTCAGGTGCATGGAACGATTGGCGGGATTCAAATAGCATCAATCGTCGTCACCTTCATATTTGCAGACATTGTCATTTCGCACATTCTGCGATGACCTGAGCAAAAGGAGAAGTACCATGCCTTGGAAAGTCAGATTTCGCGGGAAAACCTACAGCATCGAGAGCTATTTCGATGAAGATTACATGGGAGAAGTCGAAGCGAATATGACTGACGTTGAGGAACTGCCCGGTTCGTTCAATGTCGAATCTCACGGCGAGGAAATTGTAGAGAATATCACCATCGCCGAGTCTGCCGATTCGACCGAGTTTCCTTTTGAGGCTGTCCGGGCCAATCATCCCGAACTTGGCGAGATTTACATTTTCACGGGTGTGCCAGACGAAACCGAGGGTGAGCTGCACGTTCTCTATACCAATGCGGCTGCAAACGATCCCGTTTACAACGAGACAGCATTTGAGGGCGATGGCACATGATCATCATCGCTCCAAGGTTGGAAGGTCGATATCCGGAACGAGAAATCGACTCTCAGATGGCTATCGAGGATGCGCTGTTGAAGATATTGGGAGATGCGAACACCTTGGGCTGGACGAAGGCCGAGGTTTTAACCGCTATGATTGCCGTGGCTGACAATACTGCGCTCGCCCTTGATTCAACAGTGGCCGAGTCTGTGAGAATACATATGTCGAAATTAATGAAGAAACCCGATGTCTGAAAAGCAAAACGAAGAGATTGAGGCGGTGTGGGCTGATAAATCTCAAGAGTCCAAGGTGGTTTGGCCGAACGGCTACTATCAACTTGGGTTTATTTGCGTCGCAATGGTCCTGTTGGTCATGGTCATACTTGCCCTGGAATATGACCCTATCTTATCGAAAAAGTTCTGATGTCTGAAATACCGCCCTCGCCTAAGCCAGAATACCTTGCACCGGACCATTCGTGCATTGGAGCAATCGGATTGATTCAACGATAACTTCAATCTAATCTCGATCGAGGGGCATATGATGGGGCAACGGAATGAACTATCCCTTCGTGGCGGATATCAAATATCGGGATAGAACAATCCCGTTCTCCATCGCCGATGCAGTGGGGTACGAATGGTATATTACCGTTGACGATAACCATAATTTACTACGTGAAAAATGCTTGCACTTCGTCAAGCCCGGATCTCACGTCGTTGATTGCGGCGCGCATCACGGCCTCATGACCGTGCTGTTTGCGCAAAAGACTGGACCGAAAGGGAAAGTGACGGCCTTTGATGCACTGGAGAGTAACGCCCAAGTCGTTCGAGAGAATGCAGTCTTAAATAGAATGCCGAACATAACGGCCCACGGCAAGGCAATAGGCGACAAAACCGGCACCCATAAAGTATTAGCCGACACCAGCAATGTGATACTGAACGACGAGATGATCCACGCCCCAGACGGCGACTTCACGGTAGAGGTTATTGCTCTAGACGATGCGTTGTTAGGGGATGTTGATTTTCTCAAGATCGATGTAGAAGGCCATGAAGTCGCGGCGCTGCATGGCGCGCGTCGACTGCTCAGACAGTTGCCTGTGCTGGATATCGAGATCCATAATTTTCTTTTTCCGAGCGCCAAAGACCATTGCTTTGCGCTGCTAGACGCTTTGCCGGTTGATGGATACTTATTCTCAATTGATGAAAGCGCCCATTGGTGTGAGGCACATGAAATCAATATGTACTATCTCTGTTCGCTGCCTAACCCGCATCTGATGGCGAAGCCTAAGGCGCGCACCCGGTTGGAAAAATTTCTGCGACGTAAGTTTGATATCGTCTTGCCGCACTGGCTTCGTGAGGTGTTGAACAGGCGGGGCAGGATTGATTCGAAAGAGGTTAGGGACAGCGGTAAGGGATAAACCTCGATTCCATGGTCCACAAGACAGACCGCAATTGTACACTTTCTTATTATATCCCCCGATGGTTTACTTGACCATAACCACTTTACGTCCTGGCAATAGCGGGAACTGATTCGCTGCAAGAGTCGTTCACCGACTCTTGGAAGATAAACTCTTCAAAGAAGTCACCGTACCTCCCGTTTTGCAGGAGCATTAAACATTGGTGCTGGAATGATCCAGGGGCCATAAACCTCGCTAGCGGGAAGCCGTGAAGCTCTTCCCAATCTCTCCATTGCTCTTCAAGTTCTCCAAATGGAAAAAACGCTGGACCAAAAATTTCGCGAGGAAGTTCAGGAGGGAAATCCAGCGGCGTGGACTGACTTCCTATATGAACGACACAAAATGGATGGAATTACAGACAGCGATTGAGAATGAACTGCCCATTTTGTCCGCCCTACGTTCGCAAGGATTTAGCTGGCCCGGAACCAAGCCTTGAGTTTCGCGAGGATGTAGGTTCCTGGGGGGACTGGTCGGTAGAAACTCTCTATCCGCTGTATTCCATTGAATGGCTGAAAATTCGCCCACGCTATTTGAAACACAGGGGACAACTGATCTCGCCTGATGTTGTTTCCTGCGAAGCAGAATTACTTGCAATTCTCAAGCGCTACCAAATTCCGTTTGTAAGCAAGGACGGGTACTTTATGATTTACGGTTACGCTTCTGATGGGAGTTGGCAATCGTTCCCACCAATGTGTTTCGATCATAAAAAATCTGTATAGACCAGCTTGACTTATCGAAGCCGGTTTTTACCCCGTCTTTGACCATTTCGTAGGCTGTTCGATAGCCTTCTTCAATGGCTGCAAGATCGTTTTTGAGTTCGATGTCGCGAACAGTGTCCCGGCTTGTTCCTTCAAAAAACTCGTAGCGATACAGCATCAACGTACTCCCTGCGGTACGGCTGGGGGCGCGCGCCTTGCGCCGCCCAGCCGTATCGCATTATGCCGCCAAGGCTGATTGATTGAGGGAACGTTCAGCCAGCGCCGATAGTGCCTCGTCGGTTGCTTCTTCTTCACCAAGCGTAGCGACTAACAACTTATGGGCATCGGTATAGCCAAGTTCCTTCGCCCAGCGAGCAAGAGTGCCATATCGGGCAATTTCATAATGCTCGACAGCTTGTGCCGCTGATGCAAGTCCGGCATCGAGTGCTGGCTGGCCTTTGAAATCTTCGAGAATTTCCTCGCCCTCGGCGATAATCCCTTCGATAGCTTCGCAGGTCTTGCCGCGAGCAGGCTTACCTATGGCTTCGAAAACGCCTTGCAAGCGTTCTACATGAACTTCCGTTTCATCGCGGTGCTTCTCAAATGCTGCTTTCAATTCTGGCGTGGTCGCGCCTTTAGCCATTTTGGGCAGCGCCTTTAGAATTTTTCGCTCCGCATAATATATGTCTTTGAGTGTTTCATGAAAAAGTGTTTCCAGAGTTTTTGCTTGTGGCATGTTCACGTCTCCCTTGCTGGTTTGGTTGAGACATGAGCAACGGGATTTCATGCGTTGAGTTCCGTTTTTATCTTTAAAATTGCCAAGCTCTTAATTGAGGTCAAAACTTCTTTTAAGAACCGACTGAGCTAGGTCGTCTCGCACTTTAAAAATTTGGGAACCCAGAGCGATCGCCAAAGTTATTACTCCTCGTCACAAGGGAGACTAAAATGTTCCGACCTGTCAAAATTCAATCTGAATTCGGCCCCCGAACCTTCAGAACGCTCGAAGAAGCCACCGAGTATCTGCTCATGAATTGGCCCGCCTATCAAAGCTCGACCTTAGATCATGCGAGGCAAATTTGTTTGGACGCAATTAACAATAAAGCCTCTAAGCACAAAGCCCGGGCTGCTTTTGTAGCGGCCGCAAAAGAAGCTGGAATACACATTGGAAGAACAAAAATTAAAAAGGTGCTCGACACTGCCGCCGAGCTGATTACTTTGCCGCTGGCTGATGGGCAGGCCTCTCCGCTAGACGAAATAATTCCTGATCCGAAAGTCCTTATGAACTTGACGATCAAATAGAGCGGATTTTTTGCAACAGCCTGCAAAACAACATTTTCCCGGCAGATCCGCACAAGCGTTTAGCATCACCTCGAATCCACCTTGTCGGAAACGTCAGCCGTGGTTGCTTGACGATACCATGGGATTTGTCTGACGTGCGCCGTCCGGCGTGACGGGCCGATAGCCGCCCGCGGTTGCGCATCATTTGCTCACGAAATACTCCGCAGCAGAAGCTGACCATCGCAGGCTGATGATCAGTACGGCGCAACTTACGCCAGCCAAAAAGTGTCGGCGTCTGACCGGTCTGGCCGTATCCATCTTTCATTCATGTGGTTCCCCAATTCCCCGGTAGCAAAGACGCTATTTATCCATCAATGAGGGGATTCGGGTACAGACAAGTGCAAGCAATTTATAAAGTAAATAATTTGGTCGAATTTGCAGTTATTAGTTGCTCAGCCGCAGCAAGTAATCGCCGGTCTCGAAATATGGTTGCATCGGCTGTTCATAAAAGACACAAGGCGTGGGGCAGCACTGGCTGCTCAGGTCGGTGCGGCATTGTCTGGTGCTGTGGGGAGCATAAGAGCGATGGCAAGTCATAAGCTCGCGCCTCGTTCGTCTCCGAGAGGTCAACACCCCTACTTCTCGGCTTCATGTAAGCGTTTTAATAGATCGGCAAACTTTCCATCCAACATAATAGGAGCTTGTGCGGATTGCATTGCCCGGCCAAAAGTCGACTTTTGCATTTGCAAGCGCAGAGTGTCCGCATTGGTTCCATTCTTTTTTGCCTCGTCACCATCCACAACACTGCCCCTCGGTTCGTCATAGAACATGCCGCATCAGAATTAGTTCCCTGCGGGATAAAGCATGGACTAATTTGCGGTGAGATATATACTGGCAGCGGCACCAACACTGAGCATTGAACTGGCGGTTGATGCTTGAGAGACGAAGTGTGCTCTTCGCCTAGTGGGAGGAGCACGATTATGCCTTTTCGTAGACATGTCTACCCCAACAAATATTCATCCCTCGACTGGGATATAATGGCGAATGCCTATGAACTGGCATTTCAGCAAATAGGAAGTCGTCCCCACGTCCAACGTGATCGTCTTGCGCGAAGCATCATGACGTTTTTCGATACAGGTGTTCGCCGTGCGAGCATCCTGAGTTCAATGGCAATAAGCCGAGAAATGAGCTTGGTTGACATGGCTCGAACGCGTGGAGCACTTGCTGACGATGATGTCTATGCGAGCGACGAAGCGATCAGCCACGACGGGATATCGCAGGAATGGACAGACTCAACCACAAACTGAACTGCAGGAATTGCGGAACGATTTATCTGGAAATCCCAGAAAACGTTATGAGCCACACGCCAATATATTGCAGCGAGTGTGGATTGCTGCTCGGGCGATGGGACGAACTTGAGAGGGACTTTAATGCTCAAGGTGGTCAGGATGGCGTGTTTAAATTGAGCGATGGCCAGATTGAGCGCTTAGATTAGGAACTGAGCGACAGCAAGAGTCGTTTAAGCGCCTCATGGAAGATATTCCGTTCAAAGAAGTAACCGTAGTGACCCCGCCAGCTCGGCAAGATGAAGGTAATAACCTCCATAATGCAGGCGGCAGAATTCATTGTGAATGAGTGGCCGGGTACGGATACCGAAAGGCTTGATATCGTCAAGCATGCCTTGCTGGAATGTTATGACGGCAATCTGTCACCTGGCGTCGCCCGAATGGCTTTCATTGAAGCCACCAAGGAAGCTGACATTTACGTCGAAGCAGTTGGCCGACCGCCATCAACCGGCAAACAGGAAAAGTGGCGCAAGGAAAGATGCCGCGGCGAGCCTAAGGAGCACCCCGTGAATTCGGAACTTTTTGGTAGACACTGCATTTTTATGCGGTTGCCGAAGGAACCACCCGACCGGCAACTGGCTTGGCGCTTCCCCGTTGAAAACTAACCAAAGCGCCAAGCCTCCCACACCCACCAACGGCGCGAATTGACAAGTTCTATCTGCTAATAGACACTTAAGGTGTCGCCAGCCAAACGATGGTCACTGGTGCTTGAGAGACCTACGTGCTCCCGCCAAGTCGGGGAGCATGCCAATGACGAAGCTTACTTACAGAGATTATAAATCTGATGAAATTATCATCGCTCGCGCTCTGGAACGAACGTGTGCAATCCTTGGCCGGAACTCAAACCATAGATCTGCGAGCCTCCGGTCTTCTATAGAAAAGTTTCTCATAGGTGGTGAGCGTGATTTCGGCAGATTGGCCGGGATGGCAATTAAGATCGAGCTCTGCCGACTCCGCGATGAAACAAACGATCAATTGCTTCAGATTGAATTCCTTCATTCAGTCAAACCACCGCTAGCAAACTATTGCATTGACGTTGGCGGCTTGAGCGGAGGAACCATGCCAGACTTCGCGTATCCTGCCCAAATATCTGGTCAATGCCGAAGCATTCATGCAAGCGAACTCAGACAAAGATGTGTCACTCGCAGATATTGCACATGCTGCCGGATGCAGCGAGCGGGCTATCGTCAAGATTTTTTAGGACTATCGTGAGATGCATCCGCTGACCGTTCTGAAGACGCTGAAAAGTTTCGACTGAGACCGGCTCAGCGGCACCAGTCCAATCACACGAACACTTAAACTCCAAACATCGGCGGAACCTTCCGCAGCAATATGAGTTTTCCAAAACCAAAACTCATAAGGAACTAGAAGTGTTTATTCAAACGTTCGTCGCGTTGGGATACACCGAATCTGAGTCTAAAATTCTGGTGGAAGCTCAACGCCTAGCCTCTCAAACATTGAGCCGGGATACTCACACCCACGAGTATAGTGAGCGCATGGCAGCTACAATCATAGACTTCTACAAACGTGGAATTAAAGACCCAGGTATCATCAGCACGTTGGTGGTGAACCGCGAAATGGCACTGGAGCAAAAACGAGAAAAAGACAAACGCACAGCCCAGCGCCGTATCAGGGAACAAAAGAGACGAAGCAGATCAGCGGAAAGGCCGGATGACCTATCGCGTCAATAATGGGACAGCCAGCTCGCAAACTTGAAGTGGCGCAAGGACAGGATGCGACACAGAGCCTAGCAGGGCAAATCTCCCCCTGACGCGTCGTGTCAGATATGGACTGTAATGCAAGAGGCGATCCCTTGACGCCAATCGCGCTCTATTCGCTTCAGCCAATATTACAACTGACGAAGCCGTCGCATCATGTCTGACGTCATCGCGCAAAGGCTTGAACGTTCTACGGAATAGTTGGTTTTAGGGAAAGCCTGGAGGTCAACGCCTCAATCGGTGCTGTTCGAAGTGCTCTCATGAGGCTTTCGCCAGATCCGGCGTGAATAGATTTATTGATTGGAAGGGATCATGGTAACAACTACTTGGATTGGCGGCACTGACAACATGCAGTGGTCAAATCCCAACGTCGACCCGATTTTCAATCCTTGGAACACTTCGTCGAACTGGGATAACGGCATTCCAGGAATGGATGATGTTGCAATACTGAACAACACCAGCACTACTTCCTATGTCGTGGACGTAGCTAGTTTAGTATTAAACAACTCCTCGCTGCTGGTCAGCAACTCAATACTGGTCGGATACCTCAATCCCGGAGTGATTTCGGGCGGTTTGATATATTTGCATGGCGCCAATTTCATTGCCGGTTCTGGCGTGTCCTCAGCCACAGGGATAGTTGAGATTGGCAGCGGAGCTTCTTATGAGTGGAATGGCACAAATTCTACCCAAACCATCAAGATGGCATCGGTTGATCCCGACCATTCGCCTGTGGAGAGTTCTGTATTCTCTTTCTCCACTCAGTTTGACGGGACCATTGAAGCTTTTTACATGCACAATGTTATCAATTTCAATGTGAATGGCGCCAGCATAACCGGGATGTCCTTAGACGGTCATACGGTGACTTATACGACAACGGCGGGCACCTATACGCTCAAGTTTGGTGTTAACGTAAACGTCTCCGATCTGGTCTTCGATGTAGGCACTGGAAAAATCACCACACTCCAAGTGGATCCAAACGCTCCGTGTTTTGTGGAAGGAACTCTCATCCGCACGGCGAGAGGCGATGTCGCCGTTGAGGCGCTAAAAGTTGGTGACTTGGTGGTCACGTCAAGCGGTGCTGAGCGTCCGATTGTCTGGCTTGGCTGTTACAATCTGAAACGCACGCGCTCGAGCCAATACGAGATATCCCGCCCGGTTCGTATTCAAGCCAATGCCTTTGGTGAGCAACAGCCATACGCCGATTTGTGGATCTCCCCCGGGCATGCCGTCTGCGTGCGAGTTCTGGATGAAGTGCTTATTCCAATCGGTTATCTCATTAACGGTGCGACAATCAAACAGGTGGATGTCGCTGAAATTACTTACTGGCATGTGGAGCTCGAATGCCATGACATCCTGATAGCCAATGGCTTGCCCACCGAAAGCTATCTTGATTGCGGGACCCGGGCTTTATTCCACCAAAGCTCTTACAAGCGGCGCAGAATCGACATCTGCGAGGTTACCGCACAATATTGTCGCCCCCTGACGTTGGATAGATCATCCGTAGAAGCTGTGGCTATTCGGTTGCGTGAAAGAGCAAAGCTACTCGGCTGGTCGACGACAAGTGATATGGATATTCATGTTGTTGCCGATGGCATGCGTATTAATCCGCAGGGCACCGGTAATCTGATGCGGTTCCAGATTCCATCAAATGCTCGGGACGTCCATATTTTATCAGAAACGTTTATACCGGCGGAGTGGTCTGACGGCGGAGACACGCGAAAACTTGGTATCTCCTTCAATGGGTTCCAGATCAGCGATGACAAAGGACAATGCCGTCGTATTGAGATGGCGGACGTTTACCTGGATCAGCAATGCCACCCCGTCGAATCTTACGACAACAAATTATGGCGATGGACCAAAGGTTTATTAAGGGTGCCAGATACGTTATTCGCAGACCTTTATGGAAGCAGATGCTTGGAGTTGAGCGTGAATGCTGGCGGTCAGCAGCGATGGTTAAAACCCATCATCGCAAGTGAACGGCGTGAAAGTGTTGAAACGGCACCACTGGGAATGGTTGCTGCTTGCGCTCTATTCGCTCCAGCATCTGCATTTCCAAACCTACTGTTCAAGTCTCCATCGACTCTGAGCGTGGATTTGGATTATCTCAATGCAGGAGACGAATAATGGCCAATTCGACGAAACCATTTTTCAGAATCGCCCTTATCGCAGGGATTGCTCTCGGCCCAGCATCGCCGTCGTTCTCGCAGACATCCTCAAGCCGCATCGCTTCTACAGCACCGGCAATCACCGCGTTCCAAGCGCTCTACAAATATTCGAAGCATGATCTCGGACTTAACCTCGATACCATGAAAGAACGCCTCGGCAAGCGTTTGATCGTACTTGGCCAACAGTTGCTCAAAGATGCTGCGGTTAGTGGCCATTAGAACTTCTCGCGGGTTGGTAGGCGCTTGAGCATGTTATATCACTCTCGGTGTAAGCGAGGTGTTCAAATCCCGTGGCCAAACCGGAGAGCTAGATGATTTGGCGGACAGAATTGCTGGCCATTACGACAAGGTCTGGGATAGATCCGGGATGCGCTGCACCTTTGAAAAGGGCCCAATTGATGACTTGGGGTCTACATTTCAAATAAGAAAATATCCGCCTACTGCTGACCGAAATATGTGGACTTTTGTTACGTGCGGTATGTCGAGAGCATACGACGCCACCCCAGTTGGTTTACACATTTTCAGCCCTGTGGATTCACCAGAGATTGTGGAACTCTTAGTCGTCACTGTACATTTTCACCGCACTTCGGAGCCATTGGATCTTTGGCACACGGTGAATTTCGGTCGCCCATGGTTGCAAGGCTCGACATGCTCCCACGGCTTGGTTTCCTTACCCTATTTGGATGGACCGGCTTTAGAAAACCTCCCATTTCAGAACAAGTCCATCAAGTTCTACTGGTTGATTCCGATCTCCAATGCAGAAGTGCAGTATACGGTGGAACTCGGTATTGACGCATTGAAGACAGCATTCGACGTTGCTGGCGTGAACTACTTTGATGTGATGCGCACCAGCGTCATGTGATTGCAAATCAAACAGGCGAACGCTCTAGCTGAAAGACGCTTGAGCATGAATTCACCTAAAGTTTTAGTGACGGCAGCAAGGGGTTCTCAACAGCACTCTGATACAGCGGTGGCAGGGAAGGACGTGTCGTGCCATTTTTTCGAGAATATGGGTTTCTTTGGTGCACTAAGATTTCCGCAACTTGTGCGGCGATCTCCCTGCTACCTCACGCATTATCCTTGGGAGCATCGGCAGGCGCCCCATCCGGTGCAGGCTCAGCAGCAGTTTTCTCGATTTTGGTTGCGATTTTATTCAACGTACCAGGCGTAATCCTTGCAACAATAGGTTTGCTTTTACGAGACAAGATTGCCCTGTCGTTATTTGCAGCTAATTTGTTGCCATTGCTAATACTTGACCGAGTTGTCTGGAATTATTTTGGCTGGAGATAACTGGCAGGATTGACAGGCGATTGACCAAGTCCATTCTTTTTATGCTAACCTGTCCGATTGTCCGGACGGGAGAGATTGTTTGACCGACGAAATCTTGATTTATGTTGTTGCAATGCTGGGCCTGATTACACTTGGCTTATTCATTTACCGGGGCAGAGACTAACCCTCACGAATAGCTTTCAATAGCAGCATGCCGCGATCATCGCTAAATCTCTGCTATTTTTTATAGCTGATGTTTACCAATGTACTTGTCCCAACCTGTGTAAAGTACACTTCCATCAGCTCTGTTTTCCAATAAGCGTTTCCAGCCATTCCCTCAACCGCGTCTCCGGTGCGCCCAAAATTTCTGTCAACCCACCCAACAAACCGGCATCACTGCCCAGACTGTAGTTGCATGCCTTGTGGCTATTGGGGCCCTGCGCAATCCAGAACGACAAACTCACGACGTGCTCGCCTTGTCCGTGGTGCCATCCAACGATATCGACTGACCCGCCGTTGTAAGCAAGAAAGCCGGTGCGCCATTCATTGAAATCCGCATCGCTCATTCTTTGCCAACTTAATTGGTCACCTTTTGCCGCCGCGGCTGAAACTGTTGATGAACTGCAAATATCAACCAGTTGTGTCGCGGTCAGAGTTTTTGGCAACGCGAAGGCACTTTCCACGGTCAAAAAGAGACTGCACAAAGTGCAAAGTAGAGAACTGCGCATTGCGGTCTCGATCTCCGGTTCATGATTTTGTGAGCCTAAAACAGAACATTAAACAAATCTATTAGACGTTGGATTGCAGTCACGACCTTACAAACATCTTGTGATAAACAATGGTTGTCGCCGGTTGGAGTGGCGCAACCTTGATAATGGTGTATCGCCGGTTGGCTTAACCCCGATGAAGACGCCACGATGGGGCTGCCATGTTGCGAGCATCGGGCCATGGTCTTTGTGCACCACGCCTATTGTGTCAGGTGTTCTGGCTCTGGCTCGCCTTTGGTCCATCTCATGATAATCTCTCGCTATAACAAGGTTAACTGGAGTGTGATGATGTTTTCGAGAATCACGAAATCTGCTGCACTTGTTAAAGGGCTCGTTAGCGATCCGATTATCAAGCAGTTGGCGATCGATACCTCACTGGGTAAAGGATTTCTTGACTGCCAACTCCGCCAGAGAAAGGATGGCACTACATATCATGTTCTGAAGGTATCCGGCGGAGACACGACTGTTTGGGTCTCCTTGGAACGGGAAAGCATTGTGCAGCTTGCGGATTTTATTAGAGAATAATCAGAGGTCCGAAGACTGCCGCAAGCGCACCAATGTGCAGGGATAGTTGCAAATGAACAGACCAAAAAAAGCCCGGCATCCACAATGGACACCGGGCTGCACAATTACAGGACGCGCAGATTTCCTCCGCCGTGCCTATGGCCTAACACGGGGCCAATCTCAGGTGTGAGTAAGTCGTGCTTTTTCGCGAAAGCGATAAATAGTCCACGAGCTGTTTCCGCTTCAATCGTACCTGTCAGCACGCCTTTGCAAGCATTCAAAGCAAGGCTATGCGCAGTATCCCGGCTATGGGCTGGCCAGTCATTCAGCAGCTGGTATGCTTCCATAACAGAGCGGATATCTGTCGGCACGCCGAGGCCAACAAGGATGGAAACGGGCCTCGTGAAATACTTCTCCATCATGACAGTTGTTCCCTTTATATAAGGGGAAGGCTCTTAGCGCCCTCCCCGGTTGCTTATGCTAAGCCGCTTCTTGATGTTTGGGCTTTTCTAACTCCTTCGATACCGAGACCGTTTTTTCCGTGCCAATTGAAATCTTGCGTGGTTTCATGGCTTCCGGGACCTCTCGGATCAATTCAATTGAAAGCAGACCATTCTCAAGCCCCGCGCCTACCACACGCACGTGATCGGCGAGCTCGAACCTGTGCTCAAACGGTCGCCCGGCAATGCCTCGGTGAAGATACTCAGACTGTTGCGCCTCTTCTTTCTTCCCGATGATCGTGAGGAGATTGGATTGATACGTCAGATCCAGATCGTCTTGTGAGAAGCCTGCGACAGCGACGGTGATCCTGTAGGTATCTTCACCGGTCTTCGCGATATCATACGGAGGCCAGTCGCTGATCGACCGTGCACGCTGAGCGTTCTCCAGGAGATTGAACACCCGGTCAAAACCAACACTGGACCGGAACAGTGGAGCGAAATTAGAATTTGCTGTCATTGCCATATCCTCCTTGAAGCAACATGACGCTGAGACGCCGAAGTTGAGGCCTCCAGCGGTGTCGATCCTACTTATGCGATCGACGCAAAATGATTTAGTTTTGGCCAAATTGAATTCAAGGATTCAGGAAAAAAATTCGGGAAAACCGCCTCACCTGGAACTACTCGATTGGCCTTTTTTATACAATTTTAACGCAGAGTTGCACACGAGGGCATAATCGCGGAAATGTAGAATAGTAATTCATTCGCAGGCATGATTGCCATCTTGGGGCTCAGCAGATGAACTTCAAAGCGTTCAAGCAAATCGCGTACATTTCAACGCTTATATTGATACCGTTTAACGCTGCTGTCGCGGCCGATGTATTTATTTTGCCACTTCAGATCCATTCCTGAAACCCGGTCATCGGCCAATCAGTTCGGCTATGCCTTTCGTTCTCTCTGGCCATCTCCGCCGAGGCCGCCGAACCAAACTGCGTCAACAATGCCCGAAACAGGATATTTCCAAATAATCTAAAACTTATCCACGCCTCCCAGAACTGAGCGATAATGGTCGTAATGATCAACTGGAGGTTACAATGATCTCTCTCAATCTCGTTTTTTTCGCCACTATTTCACTAACGGCAGCGAGCGGTTTGGCGGCAACATGTATCGTAATTTTCGGCGACACGCAGCACAATGCAGGACAAAAAGCCGTTGCCGAGAAATTTGCCCAAATTGCATTGATCGGCGCAGCAGCGGTGGCCTCATTGCTAGCTGTTTCCTGATACTTGGGGGCTGAATTATCTTGGAGCACGACATCATGTCATGGCCAAACGTCCAGCTTTCTCCAGTTCGTCTGTGGGGCTTTCTACGGTCGGCAAACCAACAGACTGTTATCGAGCGGGCGACCGTAGAAAAGTCACCCCAGACTTAATACTTGCATTAACCCACTTGTTCCAAACGTTGTTCTACATAATGGGAAAGGCTTTTAACTAATTCCAATAAGCAGCAAATACCAATGTGTGGGATGATGTTTGACTGCAGCGAACCGAATTTCCTTATCGAGATGTTGCTTAATCGTGCGACGAATCATCAAACGCTTAAGAGTATCTCTACTCACACTACCTATCGCCGCACCTGGAACCAGTCGCTCATCAGTACCAGGCCCTTGAACTTCTATGGACCTTAGCCCCCCCGTGATCATCCAGACCAACATGTCCTCATAAATGGAGCGGTTAGCGATTTGTCCAAATCATCACCGTCTCTACGGTCACGGTCTCGCGACGAATGTCCTTACCGCGCGCAAGGTCAATTTCTAATTTCGCCGAGATAGAACCTGGCGATTGTGTACTGAGACAGGCTTCAAGTAGGGTTTGTTGTGACACCCTCGATTTCAGGAGACGCCACTTCAATCTTTTTAGCCAGGCCTTTCTCGTAGTTCAAAATCACGGTGACCCCGATCAAAAAGATCGGCAATAAATGCCCTCATCTCTTGCGTACGAGGATGATTGGCCGGATCGCGATCAAGGCGTTTTGAAGCATGACGCAATGCCAGTTCAATATTGCGTAAATTCTTCATCGTCGAACCGGCTGCTTTTTGGTGGGTCTGATTGCTCAGTCATAAAATCATAACTTTGAATTCCCGCCGCGAGTTTCGTGAGCAATATGAGTTTTGGGAACTTATACAAAAATGGCGTGTTCTGTGTTGCCCTGACCATCATAGGACGAACATTATGCTCGCGGACGCTACCCTGCTTTATCAACCTAACATTCGCATAGCTGGCAATATTTCAAGCGGCACCTTGTGGGATGTACTCAATGCCCTCGCACAAATTCGCCTCACAAATGAAGATCTGGTTCTCGAAGTAATGACGGAAGGTGGGGACGCCGACATCGCTCGTCGTATCGCTCTCGAAATATCGCTCTTCATACGCGACTCCGGAAGGGCCGCCTACTTTATCGGGAAAACGATCGTGTACTCAGCGGGAATGACTATTATGGGTGCTTTCCCGGCCCCTAATCGTTTTGCAACCAAAGATACAACCTTCCTGGTCCATGAACGTCGTATAACAAAATCCGTGAACTTCGACGGTCCAATGCGTGCAATGATACAAATTGCCAAAGAGCAGGTAGCGCTTCTTGAAACGGCGCACCGGCTTGAATGGGAAGGCTTCGAGGACTTGGCCAAAGGCAGTCTGATCGATGCCGAGACCCTTTATGAGCGAGCCAAGGAAAATTACTACCTGAGCTCGGATGAAGCACGTGAGCTGGGGCTCATCGCCCGGTTGTTATGACGAAGGAACGAAGTTATCAGCATCAGAACCCACAACGCGGTCGCACCGGGCCGCCCTGTGGGCTTGCGGAGCGTTGCGAAATCAACTGGTATCGCGGGTCAACACAAGAGCGCTGGCGCGTTTAAACATGACGGTCAGATAGACCGGATTGATTAGGAACTGATAAACAGGCCGGTCCAACAACTCATGCAGGACAGACCCTTCAAGATGGAATAGTGACCCACCAAATGGGCGAGTCACAACCTCCGTCATGCAGCGCTGGCTACCGGGTTCGGTTATGCGAGTGGTCGCAAGCCAGAGCTTTTCAAGTTGAGGATAGAAGAGAAAGTTGATTTGACATTGGCAGACTCTGGGCGTATTTGTCTATTGTCGATATTGCTTGTCAGACTTTTGTTATTGCACGATGGCAACGTGCCCTGGACGAACTTCCCCTTCAAAATCGAAATCATCATCCACCGTGCTTTTTTGCATTGCGGTATCTATAATTGCTATGAAAGGGTTCGTTATGACCACTGGCACAGTTAAATGGTTTAATTCCACTAAAGGCTTCGGCTTCATCCAACCAGACAATGGGGGAACGGACGCGTTTGTCCATATTTCCGCTGTCGAACGCGCAGGTCTGCGTGAGATCGTTGAGGGCCAGAAGGTCGGATACGACCTTGAGCGCGACAACAAGTCCGGCAAAATGTCAGCTTGCAATCTACAGGCGATCTAAAAATTGGTACCTGCTTTCCTTTGACCACGGATGTACCGGCACTGTTGAAAGCAAACTAAATGGGAAGGTCAGGCATGTGTCTGGCCTTTTTTATTTTCAAAGCACTTATGACGGGGCCAAAACGCTTCTGGCAATTCCAGAAACAGTTAAGCCCAACGGAGCTTTCGATGCCAGATCCAGCGAATGAATTGCAGGCGATCAATACAGCTTGGCAAATTGCCATGCAGGAGATTTTGCGGATGGTCGTGCGTGATATCTACAAAACCGGAGATGAAGCGGTTTTCAAATCCCATATCAAACGTATTGAAGAAGCTGCGGTCGACAGCATCTACAGCGGCTTGATGCTTCGGGGATCCGATCAATGGACAGAAACACTTGTGAAAGAGAAAGCCAGCAATTTCGTTACGACCTTGTTGACTTCTTTCACGTTTGATCGTGCATAGGTTAATCCATCATCGGCCTGCGTATACGGAAATGTTTATTCTCGCACCCCTCCGGATTCCCGTATTCGTCCTGAATTCCAAGGCACCACCTCTTGAATATTATCTGCAAATTTCACAGTCAAGGCCGCCTCCGAATTTGATATGACCGTTGCTTCGAACCATTTTGCCATCCCTGTGGCGTTCTGCGATACCTGCACGGGATCGCCTTCTTTAAGGGACGTATTATATTTGCCTCCCGCATCGGACTGTTGCATAATTTTCGCTCCCCTTACGTTCATACTAACATGGTTCGTGTGAAAACGCTGCCTAGCGCATTTAGACAAAGCGGCGCGGCTGAAATTGCACTTGTTCGAACAAGGAATGCTTGACACGGAAGACGTGGCTTCGCGTTTCGTCAACCGGGAACTGGAGTCAAACTTGCCCGGAAGAATACAGATGATCAAAGGCAGTAACTATCGCTGCTATTCTTTCGCCCTTTTTAGGCCTTCGCAACAATTTTACAATTCGCCCGTTCGTTTCGATGGACGGATTGGCCGCTTTTGCCGGCAAACGCAGATTATGCATCTAGGCATTCCGGCGTAAGGAACAGCTTGCGTTTCGCTGCTCGGCGGGGACGGAGCCCTTTTATCCGCCTACCTTGTTCCAGACAAGGAACTGATCGGCTGCGCCGGGAGGATCTCCCACATTCAGCTTTTTTGATCAATGTGGAATTCGAGGATGTCCTGCCGCCAATGTTGAAGGCGAGCGATACTAGAACGTCAAACTCATTCTGGTTCATATCGAGCTTGCCGGCGTTAAGTACAAAGGATTGGAAGATTGCCAGTTCGCGGAAAAGTACGCATCGGACTCGGCAGTGGTTATTTTCATGCCCGCCTTGACGACCGGCGGCCTGCGGCTGAAATATGGCCCACACCTATGGTCAGACAGCCACGTATGCGGTCAGTACATTTCCTTCACGCGCAGCAATAGCCTCCCGCCCGCTGATTGGTGTTCATGATTGATTTCCTGAGTTAAATTGGAACAATTTGATTATTGCTGAATCAGATGTAGTGATGCAGAATTGGTCAGCCTAGAGATCACAGAACATGGACCCGGAGGACAAACCTTATCTCAGTCGAACGTGGCCCTATCTTCTGGCCATCGTAATTATGGCTGCGGTGTCGATTGCTCTGGGCCGGCATTGTTCGGTTGAACATGCACCGGGCTATCGTGTTAGTAGTGGTCAACTTTGAAAAGTGCTATTGTTGGTAATGCTGATCGTAAGTCGGCTAGGGGCCTGATGCCGCCACTCCGAAGTGTCCCATAGGGATCAGGCCTCGCTTGGGGTACGGTGTAGCTAAATTCAATCCTGCGCGTTGTGACCTATGGTGTTCAGCCACGCCTTTCGAGCGCCATTTGTGACGAACTTAATTTGCCCAGCCTTGGTGCTGGTTTTCTTTTGGAACTTTAATGAATGGAACCGGTTTCGCTCTTGCCGGGGGGCACTCGACGCGGTTCCGATAGACTTCTGCAACAGAGCGTCTCGGGTCCACCTAAAGGAAAACCTGGAATGCCTTACATTTTAATTTTGGCAGACGGTGCGCGGCACGAAGTTCACGCGACGTTGCAGTTCGAGGTCATCAACGGTCAGACACTCCCGAAAGGCGATTTTGACGGCGAGCCCCAAGTGTTGGCTGCCGCATTACTGGAGGGATCGACCACGCTGGAAATGCCGTCGGGCAAACAGTACCGGATCGCGATTGACGCTCCTCGAGGACAATTCCAGTTCCGAGGCTTGTGGGCCGCCTACCATTATCCATTCAGCACCAATATCATCCTGCCATATTACCCGCCCGACCTTCGGACACCGTCTCCAAGCCATTTCGAACTGATTGTTCTTCCACCAGTGCTTGCCAACTCCACTAAATCTGCAACGCGAGGGAGTACTGCAGCAGCGTTCACGATAACCACACACTTCAAACTGTCTCAGCGTCGCACGGCTGTACAGCTCTCAACCGCCGCACCATAAAGACCTCATCAACTTCCCTGTCACGATCCAGGAGCCCGCCGGGAATCCGGCCAACCTCAATAAATCCGTAGCGATTATAGAAGCGCAACGCCGCGGAATTTTCTGCGCTGACTGCGAGTTCAAGCTGGCAGATCCCCTCTCCTTTTGCAAAATCGAGGACCACGTCCAGAAGCGACACGGCCAAATCTGTACCGCGGAAACTTGCCCGCACATACACCATGACGAGCGTGGCGCGATGAGCCATTTTTGCCGGGCGCTCGCGCACTAAACCCATGATACCGACCGGTTCGTCCGCGTTGAAAACGACAAAGACGGGATCATGCAGTCGTTGACGCCATTCTTCATGGGAAAGTGCGACCCAATCCTCGAAGCGGCTTGCAAATGAAGCCGGTTCGGAACGAAGGGCTTCGAGGCGGATGCGCCGGAAGATCTCGAACTCATCAGGGAAAATCCGCCTGATCAATATTTCCATTGTATCCATGGACAACTCCAATAAATGAAGGTTTCTTTCGGTACGGGTCAGCGACGGTGTTCGAGAGTCCTCCAGTCGCATTCGCGCCGGAACCCATGAGAACTATGCCCATTGCCACTCCGGGGAAGCAGGATGAATTGCACGCCGGCGGATATGCGTGGATAATTCTGCCCAAAGGGGATCACCGGTAAAACTGGCAAGGTTACCGCAGGCCCCTTCAAGCGGTCTGCCGCCATATCTTGCAGCCACCTCCAACGCATCGCCGCTTTCCTCGATCTCCAGAAATGGACAGCCGTCCGGTGGCCGCAAGACGCGGTGTCCCCACATGCCCGGACGCTCGTCAGCACGCATTGCGTCAAGCAGATCGCGATCATCTGAAGCCACGAGTGCGGTGGCAACAAGATAGCGCATGAGGGGATAATATACGACCTGCCGGCAGCCGCCGAGGACACGAACCCCGGGAAGAATGGACGTCACTAGAAACGTCACCAGGAGATTGGGCACCAGTTTGCGTTGGCGCAATGAGATTGCAATGCTTTCGGGTTCAAACCTTATCTTCAAGCTCGTATCGGATCCGCCCGAGAGGAATCCGTCGTTCAAACGCAGGGGATATATCCTGCCGCCCTCCATGCCCCAGAAAAAATCCGTTGTTTGACGCACCCATCCCGCCCATGGTCCTGCATTGAGCTGTCTCGACGCGCCTAGTATGTTTTTCGCGAAGAGACCGGCGCCGGCAAAACTGGCCGACAGCCAGGATGCTTTATCCTCAAAATGTTCCGCCACGAGGTCAGCAACGTCGATATCGTCGAATTGCAGCAATCCGAGGGACGCAGGAAATGATCTGCGCCACAGAATCTGATTGGCAGCTTTGATCGCCTCGGCTGCTGACGGAAAGTCCCGCTCCGGCAAAATAACTTTGAGCTTAGCGACAGCAGCATTTGCTGGCTCACCCTTTTGCCCGGACAGGGTAAATCGATAGCGCCCGTTGAAACCGCAAATACTGAAAGGATCCATCCGGCTTCGCGACAGACCGAAAACATTTACCGCCTCGCTGCCGAGCGAAAGCCATCCGGGGCCCTTTTTGGATTTTTCTACGAACTTCACCGTCGAAGAACTGTAGCAGATATGCCATGAGCAATGGTGGGCCACCAGGCCGAGTGCGCTGAACAGGTGCGTATAGAAGGCATCCGTCTCGATCAGCAAATGACAGTGAGGACCGCTTTGTATGATCGGCAAATCCGCAATTTGCGCACTTGCACGCTCTGCATCGGCTAGACTGGCTCCTGACCTTGTCGCAATGCGCGCGACAAACTTTTGCAGCCTGATCATTGCCTCGTCGCGAACTTGACATTGGCCGCGGGCACCTTTGTCATAAATTGCACAGGCATAATCCTTGAGCGAACGCCTCCAGAACCCGTCAAGATCGGGCAGAAGAAAAGACAACGCTCTTCTGACCTCCTCTACAGCATTATCGCAACCCGAATCTCGCAGCTCTCTGCTCATTTGCATCTACTCTTGCTTGAGAAACTGCCGTTCACATTTCACCGCCGATCGGCCAGGGTGCGCGCCATGTCCAGTCCGAGGGTAACGGATCATTTTCATCATTTACGAGAATGCGCGGCAATTGTTCGTAGCAAAACTCTGACGGCAGCGCCGGCTTTACCATTGATGTGACGAAATCACGGACCGATCCCAGGCAATTGGAGGAGGACGATGGTGTAGAAATTTCCACTGTTCCACGTGAGGACGGCGTAGCGGAAATGCCGTTGAAGTGCCGATTGCGTTCGCTCGAGATCGACCTGGAGATCTTTCATCGTATCCAGAACAGCGCGCTTCTTTTCCGTTATCTGCTCCGTAGAAAAAAACCTCGACTTGAACTCCCTGTCTTTCTGACGTTCCCGCTCAAGATAGACCTGAAGGTTAGGGTGGTTCAGTTTCTGCACCTGCACCAGGACGCCGCCCCGCTTCACCCTAGGCGCTATGAAAGCTGTCTGGTTGTCCCGGTCGGGGCCATACATCTGAAAGGTCGTATCTTCCAGCAACACATCATATCCGTCCCTGAACGGTTCAAGCGTTTGATCTGTCTCGTAACGCTCATCGTCCAGTTGGAAGAATGGTCCATGGTAAAAGTGAGCATCGTCGCTGCCTCTTCGCGCAAAAAAACAGACCCAGTTTCCCTTTGTTGGACTGCAGTTGAGCGTTTTCAGACGCCCGTCCCCGAGCTTTGCCAATGCCCTTGCAAGTGTGCCGGCGCCTGCCCCCAGAGTATAGATCGTGGCAGGCCGGCCACTTCGCGCCCATACCGTCTGGCCAAACAAGAGGATCGCCGCGCCCAGGCGGCATTCCTCTTCGAGGCGAAAGGGAATGCTTGCAAAATAATGGCTGTCGAAATGCCCCCACAAACGCCGATGCGTGTCCCAGAACAACATGCAGTCGAGATCGAACGAAAGCAGGTCCATCGCAGGCTCCGGCTTGCCGAGGTCCGGAGCCCCGTCCAGTCCGCTTGCGGTTCTTTCAAAGAAGGCGGCAAACGAATTGATGCGCGGAGCCCTCCGCCAGGCATCTATCGTCCTTGTGTCCACCATGGCGTAATCCTCGCTATCATGCCAAACGACAGGTGCCGCTCCAGTCCAGGCTTTGGAAACCAGCCCGCTACAGGGGTTCCTGTGGCTATCCGTGGTCGGGTAGAACTGATGGATGAGGGGCGACGGCGCAACCTGTTGATTTCGACAGATTGACGAGCGGATTGCAGTTGGAAAAAACACGCCTGAGGCATTGGGAGAGACCACATGCAGAGGCGGTCAGGTCCAGATTAGCTCAAGAAAGCTTGCCCTTCCGATAGCCTGATAGATCGTCGCGGCATTGAGTTTGCGTCTGGCGGATCCAAGATAAAGGCGCACGGCACTTTCCGAAATATGCAATCTGGGAGCAATGCGTTTGGGGACGAGACCTTGCGCCAGAAGTTGAAGACACTCCTGCTCGCGTCTGGAGAGCGTCCGGTAGTTGCTGCTTTCCCGCAGCTCCGTCAGGGAAAGCACTTTCTCGTGCAGGTAGTGGGACAGAATCTGGATGTTGTGATTGCTCGCGATACGCAATTGCCGCCATTCGAGCCTCGGCAGGTTGGATGTGGCGGAAAAGAGAGAGCGTTCGCCGCCCGGTCCTCTGATCGGGAGGGTAGCACCATGCCTTCCGATATTGAATGAATTAGCCTGAGCGAAAAAGTCCCGAATCCTCGAGGAGCGCCGGTCGAGATTTGACCAATCGAGCATGAGAAAACCTGTGCGGCTGAGCTCGATCACCGGATCGATCTCGAAATAGTTGTTGCGCAGATAAAGGGAGGTCCATTCGTCTGGATAGGTCGTGCAACAGAAGGGGTAGCTGTCTGTCCGGTTTGCGGAGCGGACCACGAGGAAGGTCAGGTGAGCAAACCGGAAACGGTCCCTTATTTTGGCAAGGGCCAGATCCATATCCCTTTTGCTGCCCACTTTTTGCAACACTGCCAACGACCATGGCAACGGCGACGGTTGGTGATTTTCCATCATGTTCCTCTACAGTGCACTGAAATTGCAGGTTTCCATCCGGTCGAGGATCCGGCGCAGGCCATGAGATATTTCTTGTTGACGAATTGCGGTGCGCCGGAACCTGATCGGATGCACATCATTTGATGCCACCAATTGCGGAGAGATCGACGCGTAATGCCGCCCTGTTCGGGTCGTCTTCGGCCTCGGTACCCGGGCGGGCCTCATGCTGCGGCCGCTCATTTTCATCCTCTTCCAGCGCCGCAGCCGTCTGTTCTTGTACCGGCACGACAGGCCCGTTGCCGCCCGGATCGGCCGCTCCAAAAACCGCATTCCCTTCGAAATAGCCGGTCTGCCATGCGATGATGGCATCCTCAAACGCCTCGTTCGCCGGAGCGCCGTACCATTTCAGGACGATGCGATCGACCTTGGCAAACAAAGCCGTCCCCATGCGGATATTCGCACAGCTGTCGACCAGGTCGGTTTCGATCTGGGCGGCCTCAACGATGCCGAGACCAGCCGGATATTGGGTAATTCCGACGCGCACAATATTGCGGGCGACGTTCCGGCGGATCAGTTCCACTGCCTCATCAGGAGTGGCGGGTTTTTCAACGAGAATGACGCGGTTTCCGGAGCGGACGGTCACGGCAAGCGGATCGGAAGAGCCCGCCCGCGCGATAAAATGTTGGACGAGCGAGGTTTCAAGCGACGGATCAGCACACTGCTGAATAAGGGCAGCGTCGAGCATTGCGATAATTCCTCCTTCTACATGTTGAATGCGGTGACGATGGGAATGGCGAACAGCCTCGCCCAGGCACTTGCACTGGTTCGCTGGATGGCAGCGATTGAGGTGCCAGAGGTCCACCAGACATTTCCGGTTGCCACAATAAGGTCGGGCACGTGCAGCATCGACTGTATGATGGGCCAGATGATGAGCTGCTCGTAGCAGATGAGAGGCGCTATTTTCCTGTTCTGGAGCTGCGCGACCGGATTGGCAAAGAAGTAAGCGCGGGCGCCGCCGGCCCGCCCCATCCAGCCAAGCCATGGCTGCCACATTGAAACCGGTACCGGCATGCGTTCGCGGTACACAATCTCTGCCTCATCATCCGAAACCGCGACCAGAACATTGTCGTAGCCTGCCTTATCGACGACGGCGGCACCTGCCATCACTGTGATTTTTGACCCGCGCAGGCCCGTCCTGCCAGAGTCTTTGGACGGTCGGAGTCCAAAAGCCGAGTGCGCTCTCAGGCAACACGACAACGCGAGCGCCATGACCTGCTGCGACGCGAACCAATGCGATCAGCTCCAGGTGCTGGCCAAGCGCGATATCGCGGCCGAGCGATTTGCCCTGTCGCAGATCAATCCCCTGCCAGCCTTCGGTTTGATCTGCCGGTGTCCACGTCGCAGCGGACCAGAGCCAAAACCCTGCGAATACAAGAGCGGCGAGCGGCCACCCCCACCGAGTTGTCATGATGGCGAGGCCAGCTGTAGTGATCGTCAGGCCCCACCACCCCCAGCCTGGCAACACCATGCCCGCGGCAGTTACCGGATGAGCCCAGCCGGCAATCCCCAAGGGTGGTACGGCCATGAGTGTGGCCGCTATCAAATACCGCACCGCCCTTCCTCTTCCTGGATGCCTGGTCCACAGTGCAGCATGCACGGCAACAAAAGACAGCGAGGCTCCGATCCAGAGCAGAAATCCGGGCCACAGATCAGTGCCATAGAAATTGGCAACACCCTGCGGCAGGCCTCGGGTGGCTGCCAGAAAATATCCCGCCGACACGAGGGCCGCCATCCAGCGCGATCGCGCATGCGCCCAAAGCGCCGGGAAGAGGAGGACTGCCGGAAGCGCAAGCACATAGCCGCTCCAGCCACCCGTTCCGATGGTGATTGACAACGTAACAAGGATGGGGCCGTGCAGCCGATCAGGGATTACAGACAAGGACCGGCCGGGCAAGACCAAGCACGCCACTGACCGGAACCGGCCCGAAATATCGTGAATCATAGGAGCTCGCAAAGGGTGAGTGGAGGAAGATGAACCCGGGTGGAACGACACCGCCTGAAAAGGGACTGACCGGACGGCCATTGCCATCGCTTTTTCGCACGGCCGAACTGGTCACAGGAGTGCCATCAACAGTAACGTGCGTGTCGATCTTGATATGCTGGCCCGATGTTGCGACCACACTCTTGATCAGTGGCGCGTAGCCCCCGCGGCAAAGCCCGCGCCTGAGATAGCCGCGCTCGAGCGCCTTGTGGAACAATGTGCTCTCAGGCGGGCACACGAAGACCAGGTCGCCGTTCCTAGCCGGCCGGTTCAACAGGATGATACGCCACAATCCGAGTGGCTCGCTGGGGGTCAGGTTGAACCGAAATTCACAAAACCAGGCGGTTCCGACCGCCGCCAGGAAGCCGAGGGCGGTGCCGGTGATGATAATGATGGCGCTCGCCCGTCTCATTGCTTCAACACCTGCTGCTGTTGGGCTTGACGAAGGCTTTGGGTCATTTTCAGCGTTTCTGCGGTGCGCTCATGGGCGGCAAGCTGCCGGGCGGTGCGCATGAGCGGCCATGCTTTTACAAGCTTCTCGCGTTCTGCCGGAGCAAGCCCCTCTGCGGCCTTGTCGAAGAGGCTGCCTGAGGCATGGCGCGCTGCATTCATCAACAGGGTTTGCTCGCCGAACCGTTCCGCCACGGCCTTGCCGAAGATGTCGATCTCCGCCTTGATCGCGGGGTTGCTGATCGCATGGCCGAGGGCTGCCGGCAGATCATTGCGGTCGATGGCGTCGCCAAGCCGTTCGAGCACAAGGTGCGCCGCCGGCGAGAGTGCCGGAATGTCGATCGATTGGCGTTGGCGCAGCGCCTGTTCTTGCTTGCCTATCCGCTCCTGCGCCGCCTGGCGCAGATCAAGGTATTTTTCAATGCTGCGCTTGAGCGCCGGCACATTGGCTTCGGCAACGCGCCGCGCCTGTTTGTCCAGGCTTGAGGCAAACAGTCCGGTCTTGCCGGCAAGCCGCCCGATGGTGGCGGGAGCAGCGACAAGGCGCTCAAGCGTCTGCCTTGCAACCTTGTCGTTCGTCAGAACCCCATGAAAGTCCATTGCTCGGAAAGCGATTTCGGGATCGGCAAAGACATAGCGGAAACGGTCGGACACATCGTCCCATTGTTTCCTGACGGCGGGATCGGCCAGAAGCTTCTGCTCTACTGTTTCCTCCAGGGCAGAAGGATTGAAGGGAATGCCGGCGAGCATGGGCCTGATCTCCTTTCTGGCAGGGGTATTGCTGATTTCAACAAGGCCGAGTTTTTCGCCGACACTGCGCAGACGCCGGGCAAGCCCGGCTACCTTGCGTGTCTGGCGCAGCGTCCATTCGAGGTGATCACGAAGCAAGGTGCGGGCAACACGGACAATCTGCAGGCCGCGATTGTCGGCAAAGCGCAGCGCCTGCCGGTAGAGCTCATGGCGTTCGTAGTCGAGCGTCGTCTCCTTGCCCGCACGGCGCGAAAGGAGCGAGACCAGACCGCCGGCTTTTGCAAAGGAAAGCGTGCCGTAATAAAGTGCCATATCCTCGCGGTGGCGGGTCATCGCCACATAGGCGAGGTGACGATCAAGCGAGAGCGAGGCCAGCACTTTGACGCGGTCGACGGTCAACCCTTGAGACTTGTGGATTGTCGTCGCGTAACCATGGTCGACCATGGTGTAGAGACGCTGCTCGATCGTGACCTGGCGGCGCTCATTCCCCTCTCCGATCCCGGCAACAATGCGGCCGGGTGCCGCCTCAACGACGCGGGCGATCATGCCGTTCTTGACACCAAGCCCGCTGTCATTTTTCAGGAACACGATCTGGTCACCGATATCGAAGTGACGGACACCCTCCCCGGTCGCAAATGCATGTCCTTTTCCAACAATCCTGCGCTCGATGAGCTTGTCGCGGGCGAGCTCGTTCAGCTTGCGCACATCACGGCGAAGATGGGCGAGGATCAAAGTGGTCTTTTCCGGATCATAGTCATTGTTCCAGTCAGCAATGAGCCGCGCCACGGCATCCTCTTTGAGACTTTCGCCAATGACGCGACCCTTGCCCTCATAGGCAAGGACGGCTTCCGCCACACGGCCCCGGGCAAGCGCGAGCGAGGCCGTACGCATCCAGTCTTCATGTTGCCGATAAATGGTCTCGAGCTCCGCGTAACCAATGCGGTTGGCGATCGCCCTGAACGATGCACCGGCTTCAATCGGCTGGAGCTGTTCGGGATCGCCGACAAGCACGAGTTTGGCGCCGGACCTGACCACCGCTTCAAGGAAGAGGGCCATTTGTCTCGATGCCACCATGCCAGCCTCGTCAAGCACGAAGACGCTTCGTTCATCCAGCGCGCTGCGACCCTCGCGCCAGCGCAATTCCCATGAAGCCAAAGTCCGGCTTTTTATACCGGCTTCCTTCTCCAGCCCCTCGGCCGCCTTGCCGGCGAGCGCTCCGCCAACGACGCGGTAACCGGCGGCTTCCCAGGCTTCGCGGGCAGCTTTCATCATCGTGGTCTTGCCGGCACCGGCACGGCCAACCACAGCGGCAATCCGTGCACCGCCGGTGACATGTTCGATCGCCGTTCTCTGCTCGGACGAGAGGCGATGATGGCGCGCCAAGACCGCTTGAAGATCCTGTGCCTGCACACCTTGGCTGTCTTGTTCGCTCAGCCACATCGCACGCTTTGCCATTGCCGCTTCCAGCCGGATCAGCTGGCGCGTCGTATAGCGGGCGCGGATCCGCGCGCCGGTGGCAATGTCAATGGCATCGCGGTCGATGCGGAGCAATTCTGTGCTGTCAAGAATGGCCGCCATGACGTTGCGGAAGGTGACCGGATCGTCAATATAGCGGTGCAGGACCTTTGCAATGTCGCGCTCGTCAAAGACGCTTCTTTCACTGGACAGAAGATCAACAACGATCTGTGGTCGCTGCATGATCCGGGCGGCGTTTTCTTTCCTTGATGCATCGTGAAGGTCAATCCTTTCGAGCGATGGCTGCCATCCCTGTGTTTGCGCCTTGCGCTGGATGGCTTTGGCCGCAACGCCAATGTGCGTGGTTGGAACAAGCTCAATGCCGCGCTCGGCATAGGAGCGCCCGTCGACACGCAATTCGAAACCGCGCAGCGCCAGATGCTCGTTCTGCAGATCAAGCCAGCGACCTCGCTGCTGCAGGAACTCCTCCTTCTCGCCGGCCCAAAGCCGGTAGCGGATCTTTCCCTGTTTTGTGCGTACGGGCTGGCCATCCTCACCGATGACGGCAATCTTCTTGGCGCCGAAACCGTCCTTGGTCAAAGGTCTGAGCGTCGTCATCAGGTGAACGTGCGGATTGCCGGGATCGTCATGATAGACCCAGTCGGCAATCTGCCCGCGAGACAGGACCTGTTCGAACACGAACTGACGCATCAGTGCAACGTTCTCGTCCTTCGACAGCTCCACCGGCAGCGCGATGATGAACTCCTTGGCGAACTGGGCATCCTCGCGCTTCTCGAAAGCTTCGACCCGGTTCCAGAAGGCTTCTGCCGCTGCGGCAACCGAACGATCAGCAACCAGCGCTCTTGCCCAATCAGGCGCACCGGGTGGCAGCAGAAACTCCTCATGGGCAAGATGGCGCTTGTTGGAATAATCGACCGTCCGCGCCTCTCTCTCATAGGTCATCTTCGCACAGTGACGATAGGCGGCCGACAGGAGCGCGCTGCGGCCGGCACTGCGTCCGATCAGCTGGGGTGTGAAATGGGTGATAGCCAAGGCAAACCTTCTCCGACGACAAAACAGGCATCATGTTCGTCCGGAAGCGGCTGACACCGGGCCATGTCAGCCAAGGGGTCGCGACAGCGACGTATTACTGCGCCCTTGGACCGCTCCTTTGGAACGGAGGGGATGATCTACCAAAGTGCCGGCCTTGCCGACTGTAGAATAAACGGGGATGCGCGTTGCGCTTGTCTGCGCAATCCTTGCAAGCCGAGAGCGGCTTGTAACCCCAAAAGGAATTTCCGCAGCAATCTTGAAAGGAAGACCCGCAATGAAGAAACCATCCGCGAAGATCAGGCAAGAAATCGCCCTCCTTCAGGACCAGTTGCGACAGGCCGAGACGCGTGAGGCAGAACGCATCGGCCGCCTCGCCCTCAAGGCGGGGATCGGCGATATTGCGATTGACGAAACGGAACTACTGAGAGCCTTCGAAGAGCTCGCCGCCCGGTTTCGCCCGGACCGAAACGGCTCGGCCGAGGCGAAACCGGCAGGATCAAGCGCTGCAAACGGTTCGTTGCCGCTCCCGTCCGGCGCGATTAAAAACAGCGCTGGCGAGGCTTGAGCGGATGAAACGGTTGACGACATCCGAGGCTCGCAGACAGGACACCCGCGGGAAAATCGAACTCGGCGGGCTGATCGTGAAGGCGGGATTGCGTTATGAGAAACGCGCCCTCCTGCTTGGTCTTCTGATCGACGCTGGCATTCGTCTTGCTGACGATGAAAAAGAGCGTGACCGCCTGACAGCAATCGGCGCGCAGGCGTTCGGCCATGACGATGCGTAAGCTGCTGCTGATAGCAATGCCCGCATCCCTGATGATAGCGTCAATGTTCGCAATGGCGGGCATCGAACATTGGCTGGCCGCATTTGGAAAATCCGATCAGGCGCGCATGATACTCGGCCGTATTGGCCTTGCCGTGCCTTACGTTACGGCTGGCGTCATCGGAACCCTCACCTTGTTTGCCGCCAATAGCGCAGCGAACATCAAGGCTGCCGGATGGAGTGTTGCAGGCGCAAGTTTCTTGACGGTTGTCATTGCTGCGATCCGCGAAAGCGTCCGCCTGGTCGAACTGTCCGATAATGTGCCAAAGGGTCAATCGGTCCTCGTCTATGCGGATTCGGCGATCATGATCGGCGCATGCGTTACGCTGCTTGCGGGTATATTTGCGTTGCGAGTTGCGCTGATAGGCAATGCCGCTTTTGTCAGACCCGCGCCGCGCCGTATCGGGGGCAAGCGTGCAATCCATGGCGATAGCCAATGGATGAGCATGAAACAGGCGGCAAAGTTGTTTCCACAAACGGGCGGCATTGTTGTCGGCGAACGTTACCGCGTTGACCGCGACAGCGTCACAGATATTGCGTTCAGGGCCGACGCGCCGCAGACCTGGGGGACTGGTGGCAAGGCGCCGATGCTCTGTTTCGATGCCACATTCGGCTCAACGCATGGCGTGGTTTTTGCGGGATCGGGAGGGTTCAAGACGACATCCGTCACCGTTCCCACAGCACTTAAATGGGGAGGCGGTCTCGTTGTGCTCGATCCGTCAGGCGAGGTCGCGCCGATGGTGGTCGAGCACCGGCGCAAGGCGGGCCGGAATGTCATCGTGCTTGATCCGGGAAATCCTGAAACAGGGTTCAACGCGCTCGATTGGATCGGCCGCTTTGGCAATTCGAAAGAAGAGGATATCGTTGCCGTCGCGACCTGGGTGATGACAGACAGTGCGCGGCAGGCATCCGCCCGTGATGATTTCTTTCGCGCATCCGCGATGCAACTCCTCATTGCCCTCATCGCCGACGTCTGCCTGTCCGGGAACCTGCATGTGATGGACCAGAGTCTGAGACAGGTCCGCGTCAACCTGTCCGAACCCGAACCGAAACTTCGGGAGCGGCTCGCGCGCATCCATGACCAGTCGGATTCAGATTTTGTGAAGGAAAATGTAGCTCCGTTCATCGCCATGACACCGGAAACATTCAGCGGCGTCTATGCCAATGCAGTCAAGGAGACGCACTGGCTCAGCTATCCGAACTATGCCGCCCTCGTATCTGGAAGTGCATTTTCGACCGATGACATTGCCGCAGGCGAGACAGACATCTTCATCACGCTGGATCTCAAGGTGCTCGAGGCGCATCCCGGGCTTGCCCGGGTGGTGATCGGCTCGTTTTTGAACGCGGTCTACAACCGCAAGGGCGAGTTGACCGGCCGAACACTCTTCCTGCTTGATGAAGCAGCCCGCCTCGGTTATCTGCGCATCCTTGAAACCGCGCGCGATGCCGGACGCAAATACGGCATCACCTTGATCTTGATCTTCCAGTCACTGGGACAGATGCGTGAGGCCTATGGCGGCCGCGACGCGACTTCGAAATGGTTCGAGTCCGCTTCCTGGATCTCGTTTGCGGCGATCAACGATCCGGAAACAGCAGAGTATCTTTCCAGGCGTTGCGGCGATACCACGGTCGAGGTTGACCAGACAAACCGTTCCTCCGGGATGCGGGGATCGTCACGCTCGCGATCCAAACAGCTTTCGGTCCGCCGCCTGATCCTGCCGCATGAAATCATGCGAATGCGGTCTGACGAGCAGATCGTGTTTACAGCGGGCAACCCACCGCTGCGATGCGGTCGCGCGATCTGGTTCCGGCGCAGTGATATGAAATCGGTCGTCGGCAAAAGCCGTTTTTACAGAACATAGTATCGATGCGACGAACCTATTGTGTTCGTTTCGGAACGGGATGATCGGCGCGAAAAGGCGTTGGATGATATCGACCCTGGAAAATCCGCAGATGGGTCGAGCAATCGCCCAGCTTAAACAAGGAAAGCAGCTATCGTGATCACCGTGACAAGTAACCGGGCGCGGCTTTGCCCTGCCATTCAACCGGTTGGGTTGCGCGAGCCATTTCCTCAAGCATTACCACCGTGTGGAAGTCGTGACTGAGGCGTGTGCGCAATTCCGGACGTTAGCAAAAACCGTCTTGTTTCCGTCCGGGCATTGATTGCGCTGCGACCGGATCGCTCACGTCCGGCACGAATGCCAGGCCCACATGCCCGTGTGCTTCCTGGCAACCCCGGGTGGAGCCCCGCCTTCGCTGGCGGAGCCCCTGGACCGATGGCTTCAATCCCGGTTTGGACGGGACCAGATGAGGTGCAGGGCTGCCTCACCGTCCACCTCAGTCAGAGTGGCGTAGATCGGAGCGGGAAAGCTCGGGTCGTCCAGTTTGACCGAGAGGTAGTCGCGCTCGCTCTCGTTGGAGCGCTTCTGCCATGCCGCACCGAGCTCAACATTGCCGGCATAGATGCGGTAGTGCGGGCCCTTGTCGGAGGGGTTGTCGATGCGGGCAATGCGGGCCCTGACGTTTAGTGCGAGGGTACGGACCGAGCCGGTAAAGCCGTTTTCGGTGGAGGTGAAGGTGCCGATGGTAGCCATTGTCTTGTTCCTTTCGCTTGTTTCGGGCCGCGCCCATCGCGGCCTCGATGGCTGTCGCAAAGATCGGCGACGATCGGACCGCACCCCGCAGGGGCCGAAACGCAGTGGAGGACGGCAGGAAGCAGCTTTGTTGTTTCGCGAGGAATGCGAACTCAGTTCGCAGGGGAAGAAAGCTGCGGATGGCCGTTGCGGATAACGGTCGAGGCGAAGCCGGTCTCCGATCAGACATGCCCCATCGAGCCCGCGAAGGACGTGGCCTGGACTGCAATGGAAGGAACCCTGGACGCATGTCCCTCGTCACCAGATTACGTCGAGCGAAATGGCATGGCGGTGACCCGCGCCAATGTCGCCGCCGCTTATCGGAAGCAGCCTGCCCCGGCCTGGCAATCAAAAAAGAGACGCAAGCGAACGAGGTCACATGGACTTCCAATGAGCACAGACGGGGGGAGACAGATATGGAGTCGGCATGGTCAGATCAAGACCTGGCATTCGAGCGTACATGATCAGATGGGCCTACCGTCAACCATTTATCTTTGCCGCAGCAATCATTCGTCCCTGTGGGAAATTTCCTGATGGCGTAAAGACCGCTAGGCCTTCTTGAGCCCTCGCGATTGCTTTGCACCCATCTAAACAATCCCACTTGCAAGTAATGAGAATTTGCATTACTGTACATGACCTACTGAGCAAAAAGGAGAGAGTCGTGACTTCACTAGGGGTTACAATGAAAGGACAGGTCACGCTAAAGCGGGATTTACTGCAACATCTCGGCATTAGGCCCGGCGAACGGATAGAATTGGACAAACTGCCGGGCGGTGAGCTTCGGGTGAAAGCGGCGCGGCCGAAAGGCACAATTGATAGTTTCATCAGTCGGCATGCGGGCAAGGTCAGAAAGCCGATGACGATTGACGAAATGAACGAGATTGCCGCCTCTGGTTGGGCGGGTGAAGAATGAAAATCTCAGTTGATACAAATATACTCGCGCGCGCTGTTTTACAGGACGACGCAAAGCAAGGCCGTGCCGCCAGCAATCTTCTCAAAGAGGCTTCCCTTATCGCGGTAGCCTTGCCGTGCCTGTGTGAGCTGGTTTGGATACTACGGCGCGGAGCGAAGCTCCCGAAGGAAGATGTAGCCCTGACGATCCGTGATTTGCTGGATGCTGGAAATGTTGTGATGAATCGTCCTGCTGTTGAGGCCGGACTCGCCATTCTAGAAGCTGGTGGTGATTTCGCGGATGGTATCATGGCATATGAGGGCAATTGGTCGGGCGGCGAAACCTTTATGTCGTTCGATAAACAGGCAGTTGAACTGCTGACAGATCAAGGACAGGTGGCGCAGCTCCTGTCCTGACAGCGCCTCGCATTATTAGCACGACGGTCGCAGAACTGGGCACCCGGCTGTCTGGGTTTGTAAGATAGTCACCTTTCGTCTGCCGGAGATTGTCGAGAGCCTCTTACCGGCGTCTTTCCAAACGCAAGTTTCTGCCAATAGCCCGCAGGTGGCCCTGATATGTAGCAATAATCGCATGTTTTGGCCAGCAACGTGGCTGAAACCTGGAATTATCGGGCTAACTCATAGATCGAATATGCACGTTGTTCCCCTCTCCTCATCATTGTAGCCGACAGTCATTGACATCGCTAAGCCGAGCGCTACCTCATCGCCAACCAACCGAAGTGATCGTGCGCGTCGACTAGTTTTCCGCTTCGTAAATATCAGACACGCTATTTTCCATATGCCGCCGGGAAAACCATGTCCTGATCGACAACGACGTTGAACTGATAGCCCGGGCGAATTTCCAACGTCGGCTGGACGTCGAGATTTCGGTTGATCGTGCGCTCGGCGACACGTCCGAAGGATTCTGCAAAGTTTCGCCTGGCTGCGTCGGATGCGGTATCCTGAGTCGCACGCGTAGAGCTTTCAGGCAGGGCCATGTCGATTCCCGTTCCGATCACCGCGATGAGGGCGGCCGAACCAAACGTCCTCAAATAGTGGTTGTTCACCTTGTCCTTGAAGCCGCCATACCCTTGCACATCGGCAGCGGCCATTGCGCCTATCTGAAGCGTCGAGCCGTTCGGGAAAATGATATCCGTCCAGATAGCAAGAACCCGCCTTTGCCCGAACGCGATCTTGCTGTCATACCGGCCAAACAGTTTGGCTCCTTGCGGGATCAGGAGGCGGTGGCCGGTTGCACTGTCGTAGATGTTCTGGCTGACCTGTGCGGTGATCCGGCCGGGCAGATCGCTGTTAATGCCGCTGATCAGCGTTGCAGGAATGACCGACCCGCGCTTGAGCTCATGGGGCGATTGCTGCGGGACGACCCGGTTCGGCAAATATCCGAGTTCCCTGATGTCTGAATTGAAGAAGTCTTGCTTGGATGCCTGGCCGTTCGGATCAAAATTTTGACCGGCAAGACCATTTCTCAGCGCTGCGGCATAAAGGTCCGAGCCGGAAGCTTGAGATGCGGAGTATGAAGATTTGAGTGTATTGGACGTGTCCGTCGCATCGCCCGGCCTGCTTGCAAACTTGCCAGGGTCAAGGGCAAGAGGGGCATCATGGGCTGCTGCATTCGCTTGCAGACGCGCCATGCGTTGGCGTTGCCGTTCGCGCAGATATTGTTCGTCCTGCTCGCGTTGAAGACGTGCCCGCCACACCTCGTCCTCTTCCAGGCCGCTATCGCGCTTTTGGTATTCGCCCGTATGGTTTGTCTGCATCCCGAAAGGGTTGGCGGATGTGTCCGGCTTCGTTTCCACGGGAGAGGGCTGGAAGCTTGGGGACGGCTGAGGCTCGCCAATGATGCCGTCGGCCACACCCTGTTTCAACTGATCGGCATAGCTAGAGGCCGGGTATCCCGCAGACTGGTCAATGCCTGGTTCGTCACCAGGATAAAGCCCACGTCCCGTAAGACCAAAGAATATGATGACGAGAAAAGCGACAGCCAGACAAATCAGGACGAATACAGGCAGGCGATTGACGCGCCGCATGCTGGTGGCCTGGTTGCTGTTTTGCGTTCCGCCAAGCTGCAGCGATTGCACCATGACCGCTCCTTTCTAGCTGCTCTGCATAACCGAAAGCGGGCTTGTCGGCGTCGCGCCTACGTTTGTTATGCTGTAAACGCGGCCGATCTTCAGGCTCGCCGTCGACAGCCGTGCAAGCATCTGTCCCTCGAACGGCTCCACCGCATAGACAAGCGAGATGAGTTTTGTTCTATCCTCGGCCTTCTGGTCGGCGACAACCGCATAGCCCCAGCCCTTGAGCGCTGCCTCAAGCGCCCGTCCGAACGGCGTATCATCCTGATTCAAGGCAACGGCAGCTGTCCGGGGCCCCACCTGTTCGGCAAGACGACTGACCATGTCGCCGGCGATCGCGCCTGCGGCAGTATCGGAGATTTCAGGCAGCGCAGTGCGCGCGATCAATCTCGTTGGTGCAACCGATGCACACCCTGAAAGAACAAAGGCGAGAAACCCGGCAACCATCATGGCGCGAACAGGTGAACGCAATCGCATCACCGCCCTCCCCGCTTGATGGTGATCTTTTGCTGCTTCCAGCCGACGCCGGAGACAAGTACGGCACGGTCAATATTGTAGTCGACCATCATCATATCGCCTTTCATGCGGTAGTTGACAACGCGGTTCTGGCCCCCCGACACGACGAACAGAACCGGTGCATCCTGGGCTGATACGGATTTTGGGAACTTGATATAGGTTTTCGATCCGTCACTGTAGACGCGCACAGGGCGCCAGCTTGCTGTTCCGGAAAGTGAATAGCCGAAATTCAATTGTTCTGGGGGCAAACCGGCGCCGGAAATCGTGCCGGTTTCCAGCCGTGCATTGATGTCAGAGACTTTCGCCGAAACGTCTTCGGGATATTCGAAACCCACACGTGCCATATACTGCCTTGCATGCGATTTGAGCTGAATGTGATAGGTTCGCCGCGATGTTGTCACCACCATGGACGTGACCAGGCCAGACTCGGAGGGTTTAACAATCAGATGAATCGCCTGTCCACCGGCTGCACCCGAGGTGGCGGGTTCAACCTTCCAGCGCACTGTGTCGCCGACAAGCACGTCACGGACCACCTCGCCGGCCTGAAGTTCGATGTCGCACACCTGCAATGGTGAACAGACGACGGATGGTTGCACTTCCCCGAAAAGAAAGATGACCTTGCCATCCGCCCCTTTCGTGACGAGTCCGCGGCTTCCCCGCCATTGGCCGGATATGTTTGTACCTTTCGCTTCATTTGCGCTCATGCTCTGAGCCAGAGCGACCGGAACGAATGTGGTCATGACAAGGAGGGTGATGGATGCAATCAGGACGGCCCTGGCGGAGATTGCGCTGACGTTCATGTCTGGTTTCATACCTTTTAAAGCTGCGCCGTCCAGTCGAAGTCACGCAGGTAAAGACCTAGCGGATTGAGCCGGATGATGCTTTCATCTTGTGGTGGATTGAGGGTGACTGTGGCAATGCCTCGAAACCGTCGAACCGCAGTTTCCTTGCCCTTCCGGTCGCGTTCATATTCGGTCCAGTCGACCTGATAGGACTGTTTTGACAGCGCTACGATGTTGGTGACTTCAACCGCTACGGTGGCGTTCCTGGCCTTTTCAAAGGGAGAATTGCCGCGAAACCAGTTGTTCACCTTCTCGGTCGCGGGGTCCGAAGTTCTGAGCAGCGCATAGGTGCGGTCGATATAGTGCTTTTGTACAATCGCATCGGGAGTCACCGAGCGAAAATTTGAAACGAAACCGCCAAGCGTGGCCCGCACCACACGCGGGTCGGCATATTCGATCTGCTGCGGGAAGCCGGCACTTGCGGCGGTTCCGAGCTTGTCGACCTCGACGATGTAGGGGACGAGCTTCACTTGGGTGCTTTGGAAAAGCCCATAGCTGAAGCCGATTACCGCCATCAACATGCCGGCCATGCCGACGATCCGCCATGTCCTTGCCGCGTGGATATAGGAGCCGTAGCGCTCATTCCACTCCAGCCGTGCGGCCATATAGGGGTTTTCTGCTGTCTCACCCGGTGCCATCACCCCCCACGCCGTGTTTCGGGCAGTCGGTCGTCTCATATCAGCGTCCCTTGTTTCCGGATGAGTCTTTGGGCGCCAGGGATGACTTTCTGGCTTCCTCGAGCTTGGCGTTGGCGAGCCCAAGCGTTGAGGTGCCATAGGTGCCGCGTCCGCCCATCGCCTGATCGCGGGCTGCCGAGGCGAGTGCGCCTCCAGTTGCCCCGAACCCGCTTGCCATTCCTTTCAGCGCCGCTCCTGCCACTGACGAGCCCGTCGACCGGGCATCGGCGTACGCCGCTGCACCGATTCTCGCTCCTCCCATGGCCAGGGAAGTCGCGCCCACCGTCGCACCGACGGCAAAACCCGACGCCTGCGAGCCGTGCCGGATCGTCTCCATGCCGCCCGTCACGGACACACCCTGCACCACGCCCTGCATGATAGGAGGGACATACATCGCAATTACGAACACGACGACCGATATGCCGGCGATGGCGAGCGTGGTAATAAATTGGTCGGTGGTTGCGGTTGGCGCCTCAGCCAGTCCGAGCAGGGTCTCGGAGCCGATCTTGGCGATCATCACCAACGCCATCAGTTTCATGCCGACCGAGAAGGCATAAACCAGGTATCGGATGGCGAAATCCTTGGTGTAGGAGGAGCCGCCAAGCCCGAGCATGATCATTCCTGCCAGGAGCCCGACATACATCTCTACCATGACGGCAATGAAGATGGCTGCGATCAGGGAAAATGAAACGACAACCACAACCATTGCGAAAACCGCAGCGATGGCCAGCCCATTGTCCTCGAACAGACCGAACTTTGCCTGCTCGGACATCTTCGACGCAACGCGGATTCCGGCGTCGAAAATATTGGCGGGCGACGGAGAGCCACCACCGGCGCCGATCTGGTACAGGCTGTCGACTACGGCCTTGGCGAATGCCGGGCCACCGTCGAGGATAAAGGCGAAGAGGCCAATTAACATGATCCGGCGCACCAGTTCGGCAAACCATGAATCGAGCGCGGCGGCACTGACCGCCAGCCAGATAGCGGCAATGCCGATTTCGATACCGGCGAGAATCCAGAACAGGGAGCGCGCTGCATTCATGATCGTTGTCTCCCATCCCTTTGCGGCACTCACGACCTGGTTCTCCAGCGTGGTCAGCACCGCACCCTGTTGTGCAAGCGCTGGCGCGCTCGCAAGCAGCAAAATCGCGACGACGAAGAACGCTGTCTCCTGAGCGCGGGAAGCGCGTAAAACTACCATCCTGACTTCATCTCCTGGCCGCCGCGGACATCGCGGTCCGGACCGCCACCGAAAAAACGCTCGCGGTATTCGCGCTGTGCAGCACCCGGTTCCGAAATCATCGCCAGTGGCTCAGTCATCGCGTCGGGTTGAATCACCATTCCGAAAACGATGGCACACGCCAGCACGAGGATAACGAGGATACGCGGGCTCACCAGCGTGGCTCCATTGTCTGGCCGCCGCGGATGTCATTGATCGGTGCGTTGAAGAATTTTTCCCGTCGGGCCTGGGCAAGATCCTTTTGTGCCTGTTCGGATCGAAACCACGTGCCCATCATGGTCATCTGCTGTGAAACCAGCCCGCGCAGCTTTTGCATTTGCGCGACCTGCTGGGCGGCGATCTGATGGCCGACCTGCAGTGCTTTCATCTGCCCATCAGCGCTTTGGGACATTGAGCGCAATGATGACATTGTGCTCTCCTCGCTGGTAAACTGCTCAGCGGTGAGATTTGCAGCCTTCAGTGTGCCGAGGATCGTGTCACGATTGGCGTTTGACCAGTCCTGATAGGTCGACGAAAAGCTCGCGCTGTCCGGCAGGTTACTTTTCATGTCGGCGAAGCTCGCGAAGCGCTGCTTCAGGACATCGTCGACATTGCCCATGGAAAAGGCGATGCCCTGCCCATGCGCGACAACGCTCTGAAGCTTGCCCAGATCATTTTCAACCTGGCCCCATATATGATCCGGCAGCTGGGCGGTATTTTGCAAAAGATTCCTGTAGATGTTGAGCTGGTTCTGGATTTGCTCTGCCAGCTGATTGATCTGGGTAATCTGATTGTTCACCTGCTCGGCCGACTTGCCGACGAGGCTGATCAGCTCAGCGTTGTTGGCCAGCTGGGTCCATTCTGTAGCCTGTCCGGTGACACCGCCAGCGCGCGCGGAACCTGAGGTGACCGGCGTAAGCACTGCCACGGCCATGGCGGTCGCGAAAAGGTTTCTCCTAAGCTTTCGGTAACAGCAATGCCGCATCGGCAATCCCCCTCTGCTTGATCCAATGGAGCGGCCAGTCGGCCGCATGTTCGGCATAAAGGGCACGGATATGCTTGATATCTTCCTTGCCGGATGCGCCCACAAATGAAAGCGCCAGAGGTCCAAGAGCCATGTCAAACAACCGGCGCCCTTCGGGACTGATTACATAATATTCCCGCTTCGGCACGGCGGAGGCGACAATGGCGATCTGGCGATCATTAAAGCCAATCCTTTCGTAGAATTCGCGTGTTCCGGGCTCTCTCGCCGCTCCGTTTGGAAGACAAATCTTGGTGGGGCAGCTTTCTTTCAGCACATCGATGATGCCGGAACGATCGGCGTCCGAGATCGACTGGGTTGCGAGGATCACCGCACAATTGGCCTTGCGCAGGACTTTCAGCCACTCCCTGATCTTGTCCCGGAAGACCGGATGGCCAAGCATCAGCCAAGCCTCATCAAGGACAATGAGGCTTGGCTCGCCCGTCAGCCGTTTCTCAATGCGGCGAAACAGGTAGGTCAGGACCGGCACAAGATTGCGCTCGCCCATATTCATCAATTCCTCAACCTCAAAACACTGAAAAGCACCCAGTGACAATCCGTCCGCTTCCGCGTCAAGAAGTTGCCCCATCGGACCGTCGACCGTGTAGTGGTGCAATGCGTCCTTGATCTCGCGCATCTGCACACCGGAGACGAAGTCGGAAAGCGACCGGCCACGCGATTGCGCCATCAGTTGGATCTGCCGGGAGATGGCGTTGCGATAGTCGGGAGTGATGGGGACATCCTGCAGTGTCACCAGCATCTCGATCCACTCGCTCGCCCATGCACGGTCCGTGTCCGTCGAGAGTTCGGACAACGGACAGAAAGCAAGCTCGCTTCTTGCCGCTTGCGGCTCTGCGCCAATCTCGTAGTGGTCACCGCCGACCGCAAGCGTCAACGGCAACATGGAACGCCCCTTGTCGAATGCAAAGAGCTGGGCGTCCTTGTAGCGGCGAAACTGCGAGGCAATCAGCGCCAACAGCGTGGACTTGCCCGATCCGGTCGGGCCGAAAACGAGCGTATGGCCGACGTCATCGACGTGAAGATTAAACCGGAACGGCGTCGAGCCGCTTGCCACCTGCATCAAGGGCGGGGATCCGGCCGGATAAAATGGGCACGGAGCAACGGGCCTGCCGGACCAAACCTGATTGAGCGGGATGAGATCTGCAAGATTGCGCGTGTTGATCAGCGGTTCGCGGATATTGGCATACCAGTTGCCGGGCAGACTGCCGAGGAAGGCATCGGTCGCATTGAGGGTTTCGATGCGCGCTCCGAACCCTTCCCCCTGAATCAACCGGCGGACCGCTTCGCATTTGTCTTTGAGCTGGACACTGTCCTTATCAAACAGAATGATCACCGGCGTATAATAGCCATAGGTTACAAGCTGGGATGAGGCTTGTGCAATTGCGTCCTCGGCCTCGGCCACCATGAGCATCGCATCCCGGTCGACGGCTCTGCTTTGTGTCTGGAAAAGCTGATCAAAGAATGGGCGAACCTTCTGCTGCCATTTCTTACGCGTGCGCTCAAGCTTTGCCTTGGCCTCTTCGGCATCGAGAAAAATGAATCGGGAAGACCAGCGATAGGTCAGCGGCATGAGGTCGAGCGCGTTCAGGATGCCTGGCCAGCTCTCTGCCGGCAGACCATCGATCGCAACGACGCCCGCAAACCGGTTGTCCACCATGGGTGTCATGCCGTGTTGCAGCTCGGCTGTCACCAGCCAGTCGAGATACATAGGGACAGCAGGCAACCGCACAGGATGGTTCTCCCCTGTAATACAAAAGCGGATGAACTGGAAAAGCTCATCATATTTCACCACACTCCCTCGTGGCCCTCCGACTTCCTGCGTCACCATCCGCCTGATCGACATCGTGATGGAGAGGTATTGTTCTATTTCGCGGATCGAGGTCTGGAATGCCTCCAACGCCTGATCGGCGTAGGAGGCAGACCGGGTGTCGCGATCGGCATAGAGATAGCGTGTCAGACCGGAACTTCGGGGCTCGGGCGGGCGCCATGTCAGGATCAGCGCGTGCTGGCTTTCGAAGTGACCGCTTTCCCGTTCAAAATGCGCACGACGCTCGGCGTCAATCGCGCGGGTCACCGCATCGGGGAAGAAACAGTCCCGGTCTCCTGGATAATCGGTTGCCGGAACCCGCACAGCCTCGACCTGGATCATCCAGCCCGAACCCAGGCGTGAAAGGATGACATTGATCTGGCGCGATATGTCATTGCGCTCGACGTCCGTGGAACTTTCGCTATCCGGTCCGGCGAAATACCAGCCGGCCATCAGCGAGCCATCCTTGAGAAGAATAACGCCGTTGGCGACGAGCCCGGCATAAGGAACAAGGTCCGCAAAGGAAGGGCCGGCGTGGCGGAAGCGAGAAAGAGCGACCATCATTGCTCCTCAATATCGGCGCCAGGGCGTCGACGTCGGCCGGTAATGGACAGTGTATCTGATGTGGCGGAGATAGACCTTGCGCATTAAGGGATCGGCTTTTGCCATCATCCGCAGTGCGCCGACGGCGATCAGCCAGAACGCGACGCCGAACAGGGCCGCATACCACGTCAGAACAACGAAAATCAGGATCACCGTCGCAAGCGCCGTGAGGAGAACGAGCTCGCGGTCGGCTCCCATCAAAAGGTTCGGACGAGAGAGCGCCCGTTGGATCGGCGTCCTTTCAAGCCCGGAGCCGACTTCAGCCATGGGACTTCTCCCCTTGCGGAAGGGCTTTCTGATCGGGCGCCTCCATCGGGCCGATCGATGCGCCTGTCGAACCGAACAGGGCGACAATCTGTGTCGCGCCGAGAAGGACACCTCCGACAAGGGCGATATAGCAAAGCCTGCGTGCGAAGTCGTTGAGTTCACCGCCAAAGATCAGCATTCCACCTGCAATGGCGACCGCAGCCAGCGCGATGAATCCGGCGACCGGTCCGGTGATGGATTGCTGGATCTGCTGGAGCGGGGACTCCCATGGCAACCCGCCTCCCCCGGAAGAGGCAAATACAGGTCCTATAACAAAAATGCTCATTGCAGCCGCGAAAGTTCCGGCGAATAGAAACACACGATAATCACGCGACATGACGTTCCTCCTGGATCTGGGGATTTTGGGTTTCATATTGAGTGCCGGTAAAGCCTTCGACGCGGACCATGTCGCGAATGCGCCGCCCTTTGGGCGTACGTTCGATTGAGATCACCAGATCGACGGCTTCACCGATCACTTCGCGCATGGGTTGCGGGCTGATTTCGGCGGTCAATTGTTCAAGACGACGCAAAGCCGACAGGGCCGTATTGGAATGGATTGTGGTAACGCCTCCCGGGTGCCCCGTATTCCAGGCTTTGAGCAGAGTGAGGGCCGCACCGTCACGGACCTCGCCGACAACGATGCGGTCCGGACGCAGACGCATGGTGCTCTTGAGAAGTCGCGCCATATCGATCCTGTCACTTGTGTGCAGTGCAACGGCGTTTTCGGCAGCACACTGGATCTCCGCCGTGTCTTCAAGAATGACAATCCTGTCATCCGGAGCGATTTCGACGATCTCGGCAAGAACAGCATTGGCAAGAGTTGTCTTTCCCGACCCGGTGCCTCCCGAAATCACGATGTTGAGGCGAGAGGAAATAGCATGGCGGATGGCGGAAGCATGGCGCTCCGTCATCACCATCGATCTGACATAGTCCTCGAGCCTGATGAGGCGCGACGTCCGGCGCCGGATCGTGAAGGAGGGGCGGGCAACGACCGGAGGCAGCAATCCTTCAAACCTGTGCCCGCCAATCGGTAGTTCGCCGGAAATGATGGGACGGTCCTGGTCAACCTCCGATTGCAGCGCATGTGCGATGCTTCCAATGATGATCTCGGCTGTGGAAGGTGGCATTTCGCCAGCCGGCGTCATGCCGTTCCCCAATCGTTCGATAAAGAGCTTGCCATCGGGGTTGAGCATTATCTCAACGACGTTTGCATCGCCAAGTGCGGCACACAGATGGTCGCCAAGGGCTTCCTCAAGCTTGCGGATAAGGCGCGGATGGGAGCGCAACCGGTTCATGACAGCCCCCATATTCTACTCGCGATTGGGCACAATTGCCGAGCGATATGCCGCCGGGCGGATCCGGTCAAAGCTTGCAGCGTCGGCGGCAAGAGAACCTGCGACCGCGATCGTATCTCCGATCCTGCACGGCTCACCGAGGCGACGCATCGGCCAGCCCGCCCGCTTCAGGATTCTTTCAAATCTGACGTCGGTTGCAGTGACGACCTCTTTAAATCCATTTGCCATCGACCATTCGATAATGCCTGCAAACAGGGTAAGGGTTGCCTCGTGCAACGTGCCCGCTGTCCTGCTTCGCACAAGGGAGGTATCAACACAGAACCGCGAGCTCTCCACCATCGCCGGATGAGCCGCCAGTCGCCCGGCTGTAAGGAGCTTTTTAAAAATATCCGCCAACATTGTTGGCCCGGTTGCGGGAAGCAATCTGGCGCAGCCAGCCAGGATTCCGTCTTCTGCAATAGCGAGGATATATGTAGGGTCAAACAGATCATAGGCGTCGGTCTCGCGCCGATCGCGAACGTTGACATTCCAAGCGAGCCGTCCCGAAAAAACACGTGCTCTCAGCTTGAAGAGTTCGTTGACGAGTTGCCGTGAATTCAGGTCCCGGGCGTCCTGTATTGCAAGCGCTAACATCCTTTACGACCTCCTTTGTTTGGCAACGGAGGCAAGCGACCATGAATTTCAGATCTGTTCGAGTGTAGAATTCTACAGTCCTGCCGGCCATCAGTTCGAAGGGATTGCGGCATTGGTTGAGCCAGCAGCACCGGCGACAATGCGCATTTCGGCCAAAGCCACAGGCAGGCACGTGCTTGCCGATTTCACTTTTTTTCGATCATTGCCGAAAGGTATGTAGGATTTCAGGGTCGTGGTTCGTCTTCACGACATCAACTGAAACAATCCGAGGAGACGAACATGAAAATCCTGTCGAGCCTGTTTGCAGTGGCAGCACTGGCACTGGGCGTCACATCTGCAGTCCATGCAGCGACGGCTGTGTCCGCAAAAAGCGGGCATATCCAAGCGGACGGTATCAACTATTACTATGAAGTTCACGGTGAGGGCGCAGGCAAGCCACTGCTTCTCCTTCATGGCGGACTTGGCTCGATCGACATGTTCAAACCGATCATGGAGCGGCTCACCAGAGGCCGGCAGGTCATTGGTGTCGATCTTCAGGGACATGGCCGCACCGGGCTTGGAGCCCGCCCGATCAGCCTTGAGGCGATGGGCGATGATATGGCAACTATCCTTAAATCACTCGGACACGACCAGGCAGACGTCCTTGGATATTCGTTCGGGGGCGGCGTGGCGTTCCGGCTTGCCGTACAGCATCCCGAAGTCGTCAGCCGCCTTGCCCTGGTCTCGGCGGGCTATGCGCAGGACGGGTTCTATCCTGAGATGATCAAGATGCAGGCGAGGATGAATGCGGACATGGCCGACATGATGAAGGATACACCCATGTACAAGAGCTACGCCGCGGTGGCCCCGAAGCCGGCGGACTTTCCGCGCCTCATCGGCGCGATGGGCGATTTCATGCGCAAACCGTATGATTATTCCAAGGACGTTGCCAAATTGAAAATGCCGGTAATGCTGGTGTTTGCCGACAGTGACATGTACAGGCCCGAACATGAAATCAAGTTTTACCAATTGCTTGGCGGCGGGCTCAGGGATGCCGGCTGGATGCGTGAAACCATGTCACAAAACCGGCTCGCTATCATTCCCAACCGCACCCATTACGATATCTTCTTTGCGCCCGAGTTGCCGGAGGCAGTCATGCCATTCCTGGATGGGCAGGAGAAGGTCAAAACCTGGGACGAGATAGTCAACGAGGCGAACAGATAGGGTGGCGCGCGTCGCCGGAAAATAGCAGCGGCCTGTCCGTTAATCCGGCGACATCTTCCGCGATCTCCTTAGAGCAGACGTCTTTGATCTGCGGTCTTCGACCAAGGGATTTCAGATTTTGCCGGATAGATGCAAATTCTGCGTTGCATGGCCAATGGCAGTTACGGGCCGGCTGCAAATGGGAAATGTCAGCTGAACGCACGTTGGCGGACATAGGGCAAAATCAATGCCTGATACGCTGAAACACTGCCTTCCCCGCCACTGATCAAAATCCGGTTCGTGTCGGGCTTTTGCCCTCGTAAACAAACTCATTATTTCTCCTAATCGCATATTACCCCTCGGGCTTGGGCAATGCATTGCCGGCCGAACATTAATGAGCGGCGACAATCCCGCCATGTTCGTTCAGTCTGTTGGCGCCTGGGCAGGCAGAACCCTTTCCTGTTCCGGCTGTTACCTAACCGGTGTAAAATGACGCGTTCCGCCTTCGGCGCCCGGGACGAAGCCCGGCCAACCCGGTTGCGGGTCAAGGGTGAAGTGACAATTGGGTTGGTAAGGATTTGATGGGCAACACTATAAAGCTCAGACAGTTCCTTGTTTGCCATGAGTTAGAATTGTTTGCCCACCGCAGCGATCGTTGGACCGAAATCTGAGTTTCTAGGCCGGCGCGCGGTAGCGCTCGGCCGGATGCTGATTTCCGTAATTTGGAAGCATGGCTTGGCGCGCTGCCTCAAGCGCGTCCCACTGACCGGCGTCGGGAAGCGGTGGGATGGTTACCGGCTCGCGGCGGTCGAATCCGACCAGTGCCGCATCAACCAGATCGTTCACCTCCATCACGTTGGAGAGCGTGTTGACGTCAGCGCCGACATGCTCCCATATCTCGGTTCGCGTCGTGGCGGGAAGCACCGCCTGGACATAAACCCCCTTGGGCGCAAGCTCCAGGCTGAGCCCCTGCGACAGAAACAGAACGAAAGCCTTGGTTGCGCCATAGACCGTCATACCGAATTCCGGCGCCAGTCCGACCACGGATCCGATATTGACAATTGCTCCTTCGCCAGCCTTCGTAAGACGTGGAGCGATGGCACTGGCGAGCCGCACAAGCGCAATCGTGTTGAGCGCCACCAGCCGTGCAACGGAGTCGGTGCTCTGCTCGATGAACGTACCACCAATGGCTGTTCCTGCATTGTTGACAAGGATTCCGATACGGGCGTCATCGCGCAGCCTCGTTTCTACCGTTGCAAGCTCGCCAGGCTGAGTAAGATCAGCACGGATGATGTCGATCGCCACGCCATATTCCTGGCGCAGGCGGAACGCCAGGGTCTCCAGTCGCGCCATATCACGGGCAACCAGCACAAGATCGTGCCCGCGGCCGGCAAAACGCTCGGCATAGGCGGCACCGATGCCGGTGGAGGCGCCGGTGATGAGGACTGACGGAATAATGGTCATGGCATTGCCCTTTTCTCTGATCGAACCTATAATCATGATGGACATCATGATTAGCTAAATATGATCGTCATCATGTAAAAGTCAATGGACGAGACGGAGAATTTCAAAATGAAGGTCAGCCGCGAGCAGATGGCAGATAACCGCCGCCGGATTTTGGATGCTGCCAGCCGGCTGTTTCGCGACAAAGGGTTCGATGCGATCAGCGTGGCGGAAGTGATGGAAGCGGCCGGGTTCACCCATGGCGGCTTCTATGGCCACTTCAGTTCGAAAGACGATTTGATCGCACATACCCTTGCTCATGTCCTTGCCGCGGACGAAGGCGGCGGGCGGAATTTTCGCGCTTATTTGAATGCCTATCTTTCACCCCGGCATCGGGATAATGCCGGCAGTGGTTGCCCGACTGCGGGCCTTGTTGCAGACATCCGCTATCAGAATCCTGCGGCCCGCTCGGCCATGACCGAAGGCCTTCGCTCGCAGATCGATCGCCTCGGTGAGGCGCTTGCGCAGTTGAGCGAGGTCGACAGGCGTCGTGCGGCAGTCGGAAGCTGGGCGGCGATGGTGGGGGCGGTGATCATCGCCCGCGCGATCGACGATCCCGTTCTGTCGGACGAAATTTTGGAACAGACACGTGCGTGGATTGATAACGCAATCAGCCAGACCGTGACATGATTTTCATGCTTGCCGCAAATACCGCAACTGAACCCCGGCTGGGCCGCCAGAGAGTGCGGCGGCAGCTTTCTCCTGCGAACCTGATCCGTTGACAGCAGGCGCCGTATGCGCCCTGTCTGGCACCAGCGCCGCACTTGACCAACGGCGCTGTTCGAAGTGTCCAGACCTTCTGGCATTGCTAAAGCACTGGAAGTAAACCAGCACGGGCTGCAAAATAACTGAAGTCCGGTTCCGTTTGACGCTGATGAAAGCAAATCAGAACTGTTTGTGCAGACAGTCACTGGGCTGCTTTGACACAAACGCTCGCGAGTAAAATTCGGATTTGGTTTTGCCGGCGCTTGGCTGTGCCTAGTACCCGTTTTAAATGAGCATTTTCGCTCATCCCGCAGCTAAAGCCCATTTCACTTCCTCTCGCGGGGCGCGTGGTTTTAGGCTACATCCCTTTATGCATGAGTACCTTCCTGCTCTTTCGAAAGGCTTGCTGGGCTTCAAGCACGAGCCCAGGGGATTAATACCGGTCGCCGGAACCAAGGACGACACGTAAGGCCCTTCTTGCAGCGGGGACGGTAAGCGCAGCTGCACCGCACGATACTTCCCGGACGCAAAAATCTCGTATGCTCAACGCCCCCTGATCGGCGCGTGTTGAGACCAGAGAACTGGCGCCTGTTAGTTGCCACCGTTCAAACGGATCTGCCCGTTGCACGATGACACAAACCAGCTCTCCTGCCATGATGTCTTCGGCTACAGGCTCATTGTGATGCCCCGGGCATTCGCTTAAACCGGGCAAGTGAAGAAGGCATTTCGCGCCCGGTTACAGGAGGCGACATGCCAAACTTTTTGCCAGTCGGAAGTGTTGCTGCAACGATCCTGTCAACGCACAGTGACAACAATTGCCCAACAGAGATCATGTAACCGGCCGTGACCCGAGATATGGGTCGGTGGAGGACCGTCGCGCCTGCCTCACCCTCGTGATGATCCCGCGCCGGGACCGGCGCTGTTTCACAAAATCGCAAGCTACAGCATTTTGCGTGCCCCTTTCCCAGCATCCGTTACCTTGCTCTGGGGACATGGCGCTGACGACTGGTCGCTCTCCGGTGGGGCTGAGCATGAACGATGACCTTATCACAATGTGGGGCGTGATTGGGCGCTTGCACCCCTCCTGCCCTTCTATCGCCGGCGCCGGTGTGAATGGGATTGTGCCATGGAAAATCGCTGGCATTTCGGCAGGGGCACCTGCGACACGAACTGACAGGCTCGCCCTCCCCTGCGGCAAGCCAGCTTTGCACCTGATTGACGGGCGCTCGCAGGAAAAGGCGTCGCAACCAAAAGCCAAGCGAAGATCGGGATGACGCTGTGTGCGGAATCAAATATCGATCCAGAAGATCGGTGATGCCTGTCCATCCCCAAGCCGGCCTTTGCATGAACCCTTGCTGGAAGTTCCAGGTATGCATCGACATCCGGCGGGTTGCATCCACACCCTGGGGACTGATCAAATGATGCCGTGGTCGCCGGGCTTTGACCTGCCGCACCATGCGCCCACAAGGATCTTGCATTCGCCATTTTACCGGTTTGACGGACCGAGGCGGGATTTCTGTCGAGCTATATTCTTTGCAGCAAGGGACGGCAGGTGCCTTCCCGGCTATGTTTTGCCCCGGGTCCTGCGGTATCTCCGGTGCGCGGAATTTAGAATTTCCGGGCTGCTGAAATGATGGCGGGCGGGCAACGCCTGGAACCTGCCCCTGCAAATGGGACACTTGTCCCGCGCTGGTGCCGGCGCAATCAGGGCTTGAAGAACGAGCGGGCGTATTGCCGTGCCGGCCGACCAACCCGCCGCCCTTCGAAGTAAGGCATCATCGAGAAAGACCAACTTGGGCATCGGTCCCGTCATGGCAATAACCGGAACCTGCGTGACCGCTGCCGGGGTTTGCTATGCTCACATTTTTCAATTCTGTCCATCTGCAGCAAGATTGCCACGCCTCAAATGATATCGGGCATGATGTGCCGAACATCGTTAGGCAGCATGATCCGGGGTTGCGGTCAGCACGGAAAACCCGATTGTTCGAGTGCATCGGTCACCAGGTGCCCCGGGAGAGGCCATCCATGAGGACAATATCGTGGGGATTGAGCGGCTCATTCATCTCGTGCCAGCGACCTCTTCATCGTCAAATGTCCGGCGCGATCAAACATCCGGGCGAACGGCCCGGCTGCCTCGGTAAGCACTCGATTCTTTTCCGTCTGCGCCGGATCGGGGAACTTTGTCTCGGTACCTCGGATGTAAACGATATCACCATGATTGATCAGTTGGTCAACTGGCCATGGCGTCGGATCGCCCTGCGCCCCTAAACAGCCCTACAATGTTTCAGGTGATCGAGGCCAGCAATTCCTCCTGTAGCGATTGAAGCCTTTGCTGCCCGCGGGAATTCAGAAGTTCAGTCAGGTCCGGTCCCGCGAACGGCCTGTCTTTTTCCAGATGAGCGATCTACCCATGCTCAGCAGACAGGACCATGAGTCAGAGCTGCAGGGTCAGGCTGGTCCGAGCTTGCTGCTGGGGGCGCTGTGCTTTGGAAACCGGGACATTGTCCATGCGCTTGAGACCAGATAGGTGGACAAATGACCAAGCCCACCCACATTGATTGATGCAGGCCCCATGCGGATCAACCTAAATAACGCGCCCGGCCCAAGACGGACACATAGAACTGGATGCTGCCGCCCGTCATCCTCTTGCCATTAGCAATGACGGACGCCCGCGCCGGTCTATCCCGGAACCAATTGATCGAACTGACCTATGGGAAGCGGGAAGGGCGGGTCAAGATCCCCACGGCCCGTGTTGCACAATGGCTGATCGGGCAACCTGGCCAATATGGGCCAGCTCATTGCCGGATTGGGCGCGCAAGGCAAATCACTACCGGGTTATCTACTCGCCATCAGTGAATATATGTTTCGGCTGACGCCCGCAAATCAGGCTGGCGCCACTAACGGACTAGGTGGGCCTTTGCCTTAAACACCGCGAAAGCGTGGCTCTGTTGGATTGCAAATACCAATCAATCGCGAGACCGGTGATGTACGTGGCGGGCCCCGTCAACAACCAAGTCGGGCAAGGATCATCAGGGAGGGCGTTGTAAAGCACACCGCCGCCGCTTTCAAAGCCAACGGGCATTGCATTCGCGGGAAGGTTCTCCGCTGAGAACTCTTGCAAATGGCGGCCACCAAAATCTTGGTAAAAGTTCTCAGCTGAGAACTTTTTGAAATAAGTCTCGTTAATACCTGTCGAGGCCTAACCGCCGCCAGCCGTTTGCCTTAACCACCCCGGGGGCGTGGGATTGCAAAGATCAGCGATCGCGGAATCGGTAATGTACATGGCGGAGCCCCGTAACCGTCAAAAAACAAGTGGGGCAAGCATATATTAGGAAGACGTTGCAAACCGCGCCTCGACCGCCTTCAAAACCCACGATATCGCATTCCCGGGAAGTTCTCAGCTGAGAACTCTTGCAAATGGCGGCCACCAAAATCTGTGCAAAAGTTCTCAGCTGAGAACTTTTTGAAATAAGCCTCGATAATACCTGTGGAGGTTCCAACCCGTCTGCCGCATGCCGCTGACCGGATGACCATAATGACGCGGATTGCACTCCCGGTTATATTTTGCCCGTCGGGAAATCCATCCCCCCTGAGGAAGAGCAACTAACGGCGATTTAACTGCCGTTACGACTGATTTTGCAATGATAATCAAGGCGTTGACCAACTGCTTATCAAAGCTTGCAGCGGAGGGTTTCTGGCCAAGAGGGCACAGCCGCCGATGGATAGCGCCTGTCAATATCTTGCACTATCGCCCTACCTTAATCAAGTGCATAAGGCTTGCCTACCTGACATTTTAGCCGATCGTGTGGCAAGCAACGACGACAGATGCAAAGCGAAAATCAAAATCCTGACTGCGATCCGGCCGTTGGTCCGCTGCAACGAACAGGCCATCTGATCATGGACGGGCAGGCCTTGAATCCGAAAACATCCTCTACGGGGCTGGAAAGGTGGCGAGGCAGTGATGGCTCTTGGTCTGGGATAGTAAATGAGACAGGGCACCTTGCCCGGCATCTTCCTCTTGTCGCTACGTTGCTGCTGGCATCGCTTGCGGCAATCGCCCTTGTAGCTGCGGTCAGCGTGGGAATCGGTGACCTGTCCATACCGCTGTCGACGACGTTCTTTGCACGGGCCAACCGCATGGAGCGGACAGCGGTGGAGATCAAACGGATCCGGACGATGACCCGGAATTATCGTTTGAGGCGGGCATTGATGGCGGATTTTGCGGTGCAGGAATTTTTCTTTCCGGCGCCATCATGCAGTCACTGTTGTGCAATCCGCCTGCCAGGCGACATGCGACGGCGAATGCCAATCTCGCAGCTCTTGGTGTCGTCAAACTCGGACGTTTTCCGCACCGCTCAATGTCTTCGGATGGTCCCGTACCCACTATGCGGCGGCAGCGGGCGCCTTTTATCGTGCCAGGATGGCCGAAAAGCCCAATGATCGCTGACAGAGCCTTTCGCGCGCCAACGAGCAGCTTGCTCATAATGCGCGCGTACCGGCACAATCACCAAAGCCACGAGCCGCAGGATGCTGATGGATGCTGATGGATGCTGATGGATGCTGATGGATGCTGAGCGTCAAGATGATTGGTCCCGTTCGTCAAGGAGCATGCAGCGGACCAGGCTCGTTGCTTCCGGCGCGCAGGAGCATCAACACGGGATCTGTTACGTGACGCCTTCTGCGTCGAGGCACGTGTGGGAATGTACAGACACCATCAGCGCCCGCATATCCACTACCTGCCGTAACGGCACGCCCTGCCTATCCGTGCTGCGAGACCACTGCCGCAGTGCTGCAATCACTTGCGGACAAAGCCGGCTATTCTGCGCGTCGCCAGACGGATGATTTGCATATCAATCCGCCCAGAACACATCCAGATAGCGTGACCTCATTGTCAGAGAATTGCGCCTTGCCTGAATAGGTCTTGCCGCTTTCTGTATCGTAAAGAGAGCCGGCATATGTGGCAGGACCTGTTGATTTCAGGCTCACCGCCTGAATACCGACCACGGACCGGTTCCGTTTTGAAACATCCGGATTGTTGACATCATTGACCGGGTTTTTCATCCATATGACCGTACCGCACAGACCGGTGCCGCAGTCGCTTAGCCGGACCTTGGTGCCCCCGGACTGATTGACATAAGTGCCGGTTACCTGCTGCGTATCGGCGGCAGCACCGGTTACAAGTGCGGAGGACAGGACAAGGGCAAGGCCAAATTTTTGATATGTGAACAAGGCATGATCTCCAAAGGACAGTCGAGCCCGGCTATAAGCGGGCTAATGATTTGCTGATTAACAATATAGACCGTAAATCTGACGAGATTAGGGGTAAAAAAAGAGCAAATTTCGATGGTGCTGATCGGCTTGTCCTGGCCGGCTCGGTCACCAGCCCCTGCCCGAACACAGCCCTTGCGAATCACATAAGTCTATGCTTATGTATTCTCATGAATGAGACAGAGTTTTTCAAGGCACTGGCCGATCCAACGCGACGCGCAGTTTTTGAACGTCTTGCTGACGGCGAAATGAATGCCACCGCGTTGCGGCAGGGCTTTGCAATGTCCCAGCCAGCCATCTCGCAACATCTTGCTGTCTTGCGTAGTGCCGGTTTGATTGCCGAACAAAAGCTCGGTCGCAACGTGATGTATAGAATAAACCCGGATGGGATTGCACGGATGCACCAATGGCTAAGCCGATATCATGCGTTCTGGCCGAAGCGGGTGGACGAGCTGAGACAATTGCTCAAGGAGATGGATCAATGACACCCAAAAGCGAAGCGCAGATCAGGCTCACTTACGAACTGGATGCTGAACCAACAAAAGTGTGGCGCGCATTAACCGTCCCCGAATATGTCTCGCGGTGGCTCGGCAGTCTCCCGTGCTCTGATATGGACGATGAAGCAGCACAGGACCGTATCGAGCTGCGCCTCATCTCTGCGGAACCGGGCACGTATGTGCGCTATAGCATCAAAGATAATGAAGCGGTTAGTACCGTGTCGTTCCAGATCAACGCGAATGACAAAGGTGGAACCACTTTTCATATCGTGCATGAGCAATCCATGATTGCTGCGAACTGCAATTTCCCAAGGCAACGCCTGGCCGCCTGACCACAACAAACTTCCAATTTGACAGAGAGGAGTTCGCCTATGCGCGACATGATGCAACTTGTGCCTATGGTCGTGGAACAGTCCAGTCGGGGGGAACGGTCTTTTGACATATATTCACGACTGCTGCGCGAACGTATCGTTTTTCTCAATGGTCAGGTGGAGGATGGAATGGCCGCGTTGATTTGCGCACAACTGCTGTTTCTTGAATCTGAAAGCCCCACCAAGCCTGTCTCCATGTACATCAATTCGCCTGGCGGCGTGATAACCAGTGGTCTTGCGATATATGACACAATGCAATTCATCACCTGCCCTGTTGCAACATTGTGCATGGGTACCGCTCGATCAATGGGTTCATTTCTTTTGATGGCTGGCGAACCCGGTCATCGAACTGCCTTGGTCAATTCCAGCATCCATGTGCATCAACCACTTGGTGGATTCCAGGGTCAGGCCTCGGATATTTTTATCCAGGCTGAAGAGATGCGGCAAACGAAGCAGCGTGTGACGAGACTTTATGCAGAACACTGCGGACGCTCTTTTGAAGAGGTGGAGCGGACATTGGATCGCGATCATTTCATGACCGCCGACGAGGCAAAAGAATGGGGATTGATTGATACGGTTCTGTCAAGGAGGGAAGGGCCGCAGCAACTGCTGCCTGCGTGAGATTGGCACCTGCAAACCCGCAGACTTCACATGCAAAAACATGTAGATACATGTCCACAATAAACGGCACGTGGAAAGCAGGCGGTATGAACAAGGCGAAGCGGACAGTTTATTTCGCACTCGGCTGGCTAATGGTCGCGCTCGGCTTCATAGGCCTGCTTCTTCCCGTGATGCCGACAACGATCTTCCTGATTTTGGCCGCCTGGTGTTTTGGACAATCATCGCCGCGATTTGAGAAATGGCTGCTTGAGCATCCCGTCTTTGGGCCGACATTGGTCAAATGGCGGGCGCATGGCGCCATACCAATCCGGATCAAATGGATTGCATGCGGCGGCATGGCCGTCGGCTATGCTTCATTTTATCATTTCGCTCGACCGTCACCATTATTGGCAGGGTTCGTCGCTATATTTTTTTATCGCCAGTGCCGCATATGTTCTCAGTCGGCCAAGCATCTAAATTCGCTTTTCTGTCGATTTGTCGAACACATGCAGAGCATCGGCATCAATGGCAAAGCGTTGCACGGCACCCACTGTCACCTGCGATCGAGGGGGCAGACTGGCTGTAAGGCGTTGCGTGCCGATGGTAGCAGTAACAACAAGTTCCGGCCCTGTCAGTTCGACCACTTCAATCTTTGCATCTATGCCAAAATTCGTGGCCCCTACCTGCGCAAGCGTCAGGCTTTCGGGACGGACACCAACTGTAATGTTCCTCGCTGCAGCGGCGGACTTGTGAAGATTCGCGGGGAGGGGAATACTGCTCGCTGTCCCGTCAATGTGAGCAAGCCCATCGGAAAAAGTGGAATCCAGCATGTTCATCGGTGGAGAGCCGACGAAACTTGCCACATAACGCGTAGCGGGACGATTATAAATTTCATCCGGTGTGGCCAGCTGTTCGATCTGACCATCGCGCATAACCGCGATGCGCGTTGCCAGTGTCATGGCCTCGATCTGATCGTGAGTTACATAGACAATCGTCGTGCCAAGCATTTGATGCAAACGTTTTAACTCGGTTCGCATTTCCATCCGCAATTTCGCATCGAGATTTGAAAGCGGCTCGTCAAACAGGAATATTTGCGGATCGCGCACAAGCGCCCGTCCAATGGCCACACGCTGGCGCTGGCCACCGGACAGTTCGGATGGTTTGCGCCCCAGCAAATTCTCAATCTGAAGTATCCTTGCCGTTTTCTGTACCGCGACATTGCGGTCTGCTTCGGAAACTTTGCGCATTTCCAGGCCAAAACCGATATTTCGGGCCACCGACATATTCGGGTAGAGCGCATAAGACTGGAAAACCATCGCTATATCCCGGTTCTTCGGATGAATTCCGGTTACAGAGCGGTCACCAATGCGCACATCTCCACCCGTGGCCTCGGCCAGTCCAGCGATAATATTGAGCAGAGTGGACTTGCCGCAACCTGAAGATCCCAGCAGCACCAGAAACTCCCCATCGGCAAGTGACAGATCAATCCCTTTTAAAGTTTCGATGTTACCGTAGCGTTTGCGAATATCCACAAGTTCAAGCGCGCTCATGACTCTTTCCCCGAAACGATTTGAAGATCTTCACCATCATAGCGGCGAGGCACAGTGGATATGGCCATGGTGGCGATACGCACACCAGCAAGGAGACTTTCTTCGATACTCTGGCCTCTGGCTTGCGCAGCCACGAAGGCAGCGTTGAAAACATCCCCTGCGCCGATTGTATCGACGACAGCAACACAAGGCGCTTGTGCCAGGACCACAACATTGTCCGGCCCTATAGCCAGAGCGCCTTCCGGGCCACGTTTGACGACAACAATTGCATCGTCCGGCATCAATGCCTTCAGCTTGTGCGCAGCTTCAGTTGCATCGGTCGCATGGGTAAGCGAGGTGGTTTCCACCTCATTAAACAAGGCAATGTGACAACGCCTGAGCCAATGTCGCGTGCGTGAACGATTTTCCTCTGTCCATCCGTCAACAGGCCAGCCGGTATCAAGAGCGATCTTGATATTATGCGCTGCTGCCCAGTCAAACAGAGCGTCATAATCATTTGCAAGTATACCGGTCAGGAACGAGCCGCACAGGATTGCCGTACCGCCTTCCAGACGCGTCGGGTCGAGCATGCTTTTCACGTCCGGCCATGACAGATGCCCAATATGGCCTTGGGTTGTAAAGAATGTCCGTTCACCATTGGGGTGGGTGATCCCAACGGAAAGGGTCGTTCCGGTTCGGGCCACTGGCCAATGGGTGGCATGGTCGTTGAATGCCTGCCGCAACCATTCGCCGAACTGATCATCGCCAACATTGGCGGCGATCTGGCATTCAACGCCCAAGCCCAGCAAAGCTAAAGCTGCATTGCCGGCCGATCCACCGACCCGGAGCTCATCATGGTCGACCATGATCTCCGTTCCTGGTGTTGGCCAAGGTTCGGCAGGCCCCAATATAAGGTCAACATTGACATTACCTATAATGGCAAGAGGCCGCAGCGCCATGTTATTCACTCCGCGTAATTTTGGTGGAACGTACAGGCGTTCCAAGGTCCTTTACGCGCGAACCGGCAAAGCCGAGCATGAAATGTTGCGCAGCGGGCAGAAGTGCAAACACAGCGGCAATACCTGATGCGGCACCGACATCAATCATTACTGCCTCTTTGAGAGGCTCTTCATCCGATGCATCAAACACAATAACCGGCGATCCTGCCTCGAGCGCGGAGAGCGCCATGCGGCTGACGAGTTCCGCCGTTCCGTCCTTGGCTCGAAACAGAACAACGCCAACATCTGGTCCGAGCATCTCCATTGGCCCGTGCCGCAATTGACCGCCTTCCAGCGAGAAACAAGGGATACGCGACAACTCGGTAAGACCCAGCGCTATGGCTTCGGCCACACCCTGCATTCGCCGCCCGGATGTGACGATCGCCCTCACATTGGAAAAAGCAGAAATCGCTTCATTGACTTGGGTAACGTCAGACGATCCCAGGATCCGCAAGGCTTCTGCCGTGTTTTCTCCCAATGCATTGATGATCGCGAGGTGCAACGCAAAGCTGATGGTCAGACTGCGCGTCGCAGCAAATGCCTTTTCAGTTCCGCCAGCACCTACGAGGGAAGGAATTGTACGCGCCAGCGTCGACCCTTCTTCCAGCGTCAGACCGAACGTATCAGCTCGAATACCTCTCTCACCGAACCAACGCAAAACTTCGGCACTTTCACCTGACTGTGACGTGACAATAATTGTTTTGCCGTCCGTCGACAGTGGCTGACCCAGTTGTTCGGACAAAGGAACCGCAATGGCATCAATACCGAGGCTTCGGTAAAATGGCTCGACTGCGCGACCGACAGCATGCGAACCGCCCATGCCGAGCAGCAGCAACTGCCGGGTCTTGCGCAATGACTGTGCAATTGTTGCCGCCAAAGTCGAAGCGGTCTCAAAAGAAGCAAGGGCGTCTGCGTTCTGTCGTCCCATTTCTTTTTCAATAGCGACAAGTCCGGCGGGCTTTGTAGTTTCAGAAAGCATATTCATCCTTTAACACCGCCACTTGTGAGGCCCGAAATTAGAGCACGCTGCATGAACAGACCTATCAACAGCGGGGGGAGGGCGGCCAGTACGCCCGCAGTTGCAATCAAACCGTAATCCGACACACGCCCGCCAGCCAGATCGGCAATAGCCACGGTCAAGGTCTTGGCGCGCTGATCAGAAGTGAATAGCAACGCATAAAAAAACTCATCCCACGCAAGCAAAAATGCAAACAGAGCGGCAGTGGCCATAACCGGCGCCGCCAGGGGGAGTGTGATGAGACGTAATATTTGATCCAGTCGCGCACCATCCATGACGGCAGCGCTTTCGATCTCCCGCGGAATTGAGTCAAACCCTGACTTCAACAACCATGTGGTAAAGGGAGCAAGGATCGTCAGATAGACGAGGGCAAGACCAAAGACATTATTGAGCAAACCGAACCATGCGAGTGCCATGTAAAGCGGAACAGCAAGGGCGACCGGGGGAAGCATATAGGTCGCAATGACAGCATAGAGCGACCAGCCAACGGAAGGCGTCCTTGAAACTGCCCATGCCGATGGAATGGCAACGGCAAGCGCTGCGACAGTTGCCATGCCGGCAACCTTGAGACTGTTGAAAAGCGAAGCGACAAAAGCCTCACCCGCACTGTTTGCAACTGAAGACAGAAGCACACCATAGCGCGAAAGGTCCACCGTATCCGGCCACCAATGCAAGGGTTTTGCAACGAGGTCCGGTGTTGATGAAATACTCATAACAAAAAGCCACACCACGGGTGCAAGAATGATAATCGCCAGGACCAAGGCTGCGATGTGAACAAATATGGTGAAAGGCAGGCTTTGACGTTCCATCAGGATGCTCCTGCGGTTTTGCGAATAAGAGCTGCATAGGCGACGGCCAGCACCGTCACCAGCAAGGTGACAATTAATGCCAATGATGCGCCGGATCCGGCTCGCTGGAACGAGAATGCTTCCTGATAGACCAGGATGGACAGGGTGCGGGTGCTGTTTGCAGGACCGCCGCGAGTCATGACCCAGATAATATCAAAGACCTTGAAAGCCTCGATTGTTCGCAGGACCAATGCCACCATGAGCGGCCCGGCCAGATAGGGCAGGGTGACAAAACGGAAGCGTGACCAGACACCTGCGCCATCTACCATGGAAGCTGCCGTAATATCGCGGGGCACAGCCTGAAGAGCGGCAAGAGCAATTAGGGCAACCAGCGGAAAATTTTTCCAGCAATCCGCAAGGATCAGCGATGCAAGCGCCGTACCGGGCTCGCCAAGCCAAGACCTGTATGAGTCGAGCATTCCGATTTGCACGAGGAGTGCATTCAGTGCTCCATATTCGGGATTATATATCAGGCGCCACAAGGTGGCATTGACGACAGTTGGCAAGGCCCAGGGTAAAATCATCAGTGCACGCAAGACTGAGCGGCCGTAGAAACGTTGATTGAGAAGCAATGCCGCCAAGACCCCGATCACCATCTCTGCGGAGACGGAAAGAACCGCAAACCAAAAAGTCGTCAGGAGTGAACGCTGGAAATTTGAACCGGAAAGGACCTTCACATAATTGTCCAGCCCAACGAAACTGCCCTGGGTTCCTACCAGCTTTGCATCGGTAAAGGAGAGCCGGATCGTATCGATCAGCGGCCAGCCAATAACCGCTATCATGACGACAAGCAGCGGCAGCATAAGCAGCCATGCCCGGGTCGTAATCCAATTGTTCGTCATGAAATATTGCTCGCTATACCAACAATAATGCAAACAGTATTGAAAGGCGGCTGATAAAGCCGCCGCCTTTCAGATCAAATCATAGGCCGCTGTTTTCAGCCGCCGTCTTTAGCGCCGCTTCCGGCTGTTCCTGACCCAACAATGATTCCTGAACTGCCTGCTGCAATGCCGTCGACAGTTCCTGATATTTTGGTGTTGTCGGGCGCGGATACATGGCAGCCAGCCCCGTCTTGGCAGCCGCGATCAGTTCCTCCTGACCTTTCGAAACAGCTGGGTCGTCATAAGACGATGTCCAAATTGGCAAGCTGAGCTTGGCATATTGGTTTTGCGTCGCCTGGGAAGTCATGAAAGTAATGTACTTCCACGCCTCATCAGGTTGTTTGCTGGTCGAGGTAATCCCGAGACCCATCGAGCCGTTAACTGCCGAGACCGTGCTTTTTCCCTCTACGCCGGGAGCCGGAACGACTCCCACCTTGCCGGCAACCTTGCTGTCCTTTGGATTGTTGGCCATGTTGTACATATAAGTCCAGTTCAAGGCGAAGGCAGCTTCGCCATTCTGGAACACGCGCCGGACATCTTCTTCGAGAAATTCCTTCGAGTTGGGGTTTGTCAGGCCTGACTTGTAGCTTTCGACCATGTAGTTGAGCGCATCAAGGCCGCCACCTGTCTGGAATACCGGTTTGCCATCCTTGATAAAACTGCCGCCATAGGCACTGACCAGCGTCGTGTAATCACAAATCGCCGCCTCGGCCTGAGACCAACTCCAAGCTATTGGCGTTGAGAGCAGACCCTTATCCTTGATGATCTTGGCCTGCTCGGAAAGCTCGGCCCAAGTCCTGGGCGGGTTCGCGATACCGGCTTTTTGTAGAATTTCCTTGTTGTAGAACAGATATTTGGTGTCGAGTATCCATGGCAGACCATAGCGCTTGCCTTCATATTCGACAGTCGTCCATGCACCGGGAAGAACGCCTGATTTCATCTCGGGAGTGATCTTGTCCGACACATCGAGCAATACTTTGTTCGTTGCATATTCAGCAGGCCAAATAACGTCGAACAATACAACGTCATAGCCGCCACCCGATCCCTGTGCGAGGACAGTCTTGTCATGCAAGCCCTCGTATGGAACGAATTCAAGATTGACCGATATATCCGGATTCGCCTTTGTGAAAGACTCTGTCATGGCGCGCACATCAGCTTCGCTGTAAGCGGCCTGTGCCATGAACAAGGCATTGATCTTGGTTTGAGCGTGAGCGGGTGCGGACAGCGCCGCCGCTAGCAGCGTTGCGCCTAAAAGCGCGGTCGTGACGGATTTCAACATTCTTACCTCCTGTATAGCTCTGGCAGTTCTGAACGCTGACCGGTATGGACAGTGCTCGACGATCGCTACAGATCGAGAGCTTTTGCTCACGTTCCCCTGGAGACGATTTTTCGGCGACTCTTTTGGTCGACTATTAAATCAATTCTCTTGACTTATTAGTCGATCAATATTCTGCTGCTGTCAAGAGGGCACGGACATGGATGACAGACCGGCGATAAAAGCCAAAAGCGGTACCAACCTTGGTGGAGCAAGCGCCCATAATCGACGTATCATGATCGATGCGCTACGGATTAACGGAGCCTTGTCTCGTGCCGACTTGGCGAGGGCGACCGGGCTGACACCCCAGACAGTGTCCAACATCATCGAAGACCTTGCCAGTGAGGGTCTGGTACGCTCGCAAGCCAGTATCCGAAAGGGCAGGGGACAGCCGGCAACACCCTATCAACTGGTGCCCGAGGGTGCCTTTGCAATCGGCCTTCAGATTGACCGACATGTAACGCGCACTGTTATCGTCAACCTGGTTGGCGATGTGCTGGTTCAAATCGAGGCAATGCTCCCGTCAGGAGGACCGGAGGTGGGTGTCGTCGTGGTGCTTGATCTAGTAGCACGGGCAAGAACAATGTTAGCCGAACAGGTTTCCGGCGGTGAAGATCGCCTTGTCGGGCTTGGGATCGCCATGCCCGGACCTTTTGGTATTAACACGCTTTATGACGATCCTTGGATGATGACCGCCTGGCAAAGCTATCCACTTGTGGAACGTATCGCCGAAGGTACGGGGCTTGAGGTCGCGTTACAAAATGACGCTTCAGCGGCGGCGACGGCTGAGCGGTTACTCGGCGCAGCACACGGTCTTGACCATGCCATCTGCATTTACTTCGGCTATGGCCTGGGTACAGGCCTCATCCTCAACGGCGAACTTTATGGGGGCGCTTATTCCAATGCCGGAGAGATCGGCATGATGCTGACCTTGGTGCCGGGAGATGGCACCGATGTCGAGCCGCTGGAGCACTATGCTTCGATGGCGGCATTGTGTAAATTACTGGAACTTGATCCGTCTGCGCCGGATCTTTTTGCAAAGGTGACCGACGCGGTACGACAGGGCGGGTCAAAGCTTGAACATTGGATGGATGACGTTGCAGAGCGGTTGCGGCGCGCGGTCCAGATACTGGAACTCGTCTTCGATCCGCAAACAGTTATCCTATGCGGTGGCGCTCCCCGAATTCTGATTGACCGGCTTGTAGAAAAAATCGAGCCCTTACTACCATCCATTGCTGATCGGACAAACCGCCATCCGCTGCCGCGACTGCAAGCTGGACTTGCCGATCCTTGGTCTGCTGCACTGGGTGCTGCTGCCGAACCTATCGCCCGTGCTTTCGACCCGAGATTCTCGGCAATCTTGAAGAACGCGTGAACAATACGCCAAGGAGGCTGATTATTCCCTGCCATCTCGTCACGCACTCTGCCTCCAAACCTTCAATAGGTGATCGCGAGCAACCTCAGACAGATACGCCGGGTAAGCTTACGGTTGCCTCGTGCGGGACCAGTTGACACTTTGCAACGGATTTTGCGACGTGGCCGCCAATGTCTCGCGGCAGAGAAAGCGCGTTGTGACATTGGGGGGCGTGACCAACAGTTCAGGCTTGGCCGGTCGCTGCCCCACTGAATAATGGGGCAGGGCAGACTGATTTTCCGCGTTGAAGCGAGAGATCAGGAACCCGGGCGACCTGGTGAGGTATAAGCAACGAGATTCCTGTGTAGTGGCACGGGTAACTCAATCATCGCCTTGATCGGCTTTTCATCGAGAATCGCGCCAAAGCTTCAGCTTCTCCGTGATCAACCTCCTTACGGTTCCAGAACGAGACCACGCGTGACGATCACGCCTACCTGCCAAGGCTGGAGCGAAACCTTGCCGATATGATTGCGCGCGTCTGCTGCAGTGTGAGGCCGAAGAACTCTGAGGTCGCCTCAAGCAGGGCAAACGAGCAGGTGCCTTCGTCCAAGTCGATGTTTGTCGTCAGCAGTGCGCCTTAAGGTCGGTGGGGGTCTTGGCCGACGATGTCAGCGAGCGTCCGGTGTGGCCGCGGCTTACCCGTGTCATGACGGCAAGCATCATGCATGCAATCGAACCGATAGTCAGAAGGTGCAGCACGGAGATCTGATCGATCAATCCTGTTGTTCCTGTGGCGATACCAATGAATCCCAGTGGAACGAACAGATAGGCGACGTGCAAAACCAGAAGCAGCTTTTCCGGGTGTGTCGTCCAATCGCGCCAACGCGCCAACCGAACACCATGCAGGGTCGCCGCGACGAGCGCAGCTATTCCGGTTAACCTGCTCTCCGGCCAGAAAGTCCAGAGGCGAAAGTCCCCAGTGCACCGAAAATAGCAGTGACATCGAACGCGTTGTAGGAAACCGGGAAGTCGGTTCGACCAAAGCGATTGAGCCAGTTACGGGTGAAACTTGGAAGAATGCCGCCACCACAATTATCATCAGCATTGAATAGACTCCGACAGCCAATCGGGTCGCGCTTCCGGCAGTGCCTCCGCTTATGACGGAATAATGAAAGAATATGTTCGCGATCGACAGTGCGGTCAATCCGCCGACGACTTTCAGATCTTTCCATTTGCGGCCGGCGATCACCTCTCGAGCGCAAATGAAAAGAAGCGAAAGAAGAAATGACGCGTCAATTGCAACGGCGGGCAGAACACCGATCGTCCGGGTCAGCATCATTGCGGAACGTCCAACTGCCCAGATCGAAAGCAGGGCCACCAGCGGACACCCGGACACCCGGACACCCGGACACCCTCCGGTTGAGTTGGGGACTGCTGTCAATAGAAATCCGGCAAGCACGGCTGGCGCAAATCCAAACAACATCACATGGACGTGCCAAGAAAAAACGGACGAAAACCGCTATGTCGTCGACCCCTATCTACCTAAGGAAGGCTATCTGGAGCTGCGCCCGGACAGGCCAGGCTGGGGTGTCGAGATGGACGAGCAGGCAATGACGGAGGAAGGCTACATTCACTGGCAACGACGTGTGCCGAAACGGCCGGACGGCTCTTATGCCTTCCCCTAGCAGTGGGTGGTCGTAGCGGAACTGAAGCTAGCAAGTCAGGAGCATCCTTTCCGACGGTGCCAATTGGGGCTTTTGGACGGGCGCGGCGCAATCGTCAATATCTCGTCCATTTGCGGTGAAGTGATCGTCTATCCGCAACCGCAGGTTTCTACAATGCCGCGAAGGCCAGCGTGAACCTTTTGACCGAACCGCTGGCGGCCAAACAGGGCGTGCGCGTCAACGCTGTCGCGCCCGGCTATGTCGGCACCGAACTGACGCTCAAGGGGCGCAGCAAGGAGGAATGGTTCGGAACCTGGATGCGCAGGACGCCAATAGGAGGCTGGGCGAGCCCAGCGAGATCGCCAATGCCGTTCTCTTTCCGGCCGACGCCCGTCTATATCACCGGCACGGTATTGACGTTCGATGGCCGCTAAGAGAGACGCGCCGCTCGATGGTTCGACACCGACTACGGTTTCATGCAGTGCCGGTCGCGCATGCCGTAATGTAGAGCCCAACGACTTGGGGATCAGCGAGGAGGGGACGCAGGTTCGAACGCCGGCACAAGCCGAGAAGTGTTTCCAGTCGGACGCATAAACCTTGCGAGTATTGGCGGAGCTCGCGCCTCGACATAATCACGGGCACGCTCGGTCAGATTCTGCAAATGGGTCGGCAGGGGAGGAGGCGCACTTGGAGCAGAAGGGGTTAGCGAATTGTAGTCGGTTGGTTGTGAATCGTCGGCCATCAGGCCGCGTGAACGTCGGTTTGCGAGAAGTCGTTGCCTTTGAACAGCAGCGGTTCGCCCGAGGCTTTCGCCAGAGCATAGGCGAAGCAGTCGCCGAAGTTGAGGCCGGCCTTGTGACGGCCCTTGCCGAAATCAAGGAAAGCCTGTCGGGCCAGTTCGCCATGCTCCAGTGTCACAGGCTCGACGATGATGCCGGCGCGCCGGAAGAAGGCCTCGGCCTGACGCATGCCATCGGCCCCGAGTTGGCCCTCCACCACCATAGCCAACTCGACGTAATTGGCGACGCTGATCCGGGTGACTTCAGCGTCATGGATGATCTTAACGAAGCTCGCCGCCTCGGGCTCAAGATAGAGGATTGCGACCAGAGCCGAGGTATCGACGATCATTTCGGCAGGCCGTTCTTGTCATAAAGGAATTCGGCATGATCGACATAGGGGCGCTTGACGTGCGCTGCGGCACGATCGGCGATCGCTAGGAGCTCCTCGACGCTGGCCCGGCCCTTTTGCCGTTCGATCTTGGCGAACCGCTCGCGTAGCGCCTCGGTGACGACGCGGGTCATGCTTTCCCCCGTGGCGTGAGAAATCGCCTGCGCCAGGCGGTGGGCTTCCGGATCTTTGATGCTGAGGCTCATCTATGGTGCATTCCATCTAGAAAAATAGCGTTATTTCTAGATTTCTACACGGAATTGTTGCTGCTTTCAAGCCTGCCAAACATTGGCGTAACGATGGCGGGCTCGATATCATTCAAACATTGAGTCGCGGCCATTTATCGAGAATGGTTGGAATCGACATTCATGTGAATGGGAGACTGTGAAGTGGCAAACAAAAAAATAGCGCTGTTTTCGGCTTTTACGATTTTCGCCTGCTCATATCCCGGCCTGGTCGCAGCTGCAGAAGATGATCAGGTGGCGCGTATCACCGTCAATCAAATCATACGAGGTGAGGGTAAAGTCGGAGACATGGCGACTTCCCAAAATGGGGAGGTCGTATACATCGTACTGGAGGGCGGCATTATCGAGGTGAGGAATACGCGATACAAGACGGCGCAGCGTTACAGTGTGGTGAAACCAAATGATAATAGCCGCAACAATTGAAGGGCTCGGCGATTTCGAGCCTGCCCTTGAAATAGCGGAGGGCAGAAAGACACCTTGATGCCGATTACCGACCTGGTAGCAAATGCCGGCGGTTGAAGCGTGGATCATTCCCATGTCGTATGGATGAAGGGTTCGGGTGCATTTTCGACGCCCTGCCAACCGATTCCGCACCACGAGCACGTCCTGGACAATAATCTGCGTTCGCTCTTGTAGCCGTGGGCCTGTTTGTGCGCGTGGATCGATAATGGGTGACTGCGACGTCTTGATGAGTGCCATCACGTTCGCTTGATGCAGCCTTGGTTATGGAGATCTCCCTCTTTGTGTATTTCCGCGGAACTGCTTGTCTTGCCAGAATCCTGATGCTAACTTTTCTCAAAATCAGAAAACAAATGCACAGCCAGCTGGTATCGCCAGCCATCGGAACAAGTTGTGCAATCCATAGCGGAGGAAGCAATATGGAACGCCGTCAATTTCTTGCTGGTGCGGCAGCACTATCCTTGCTTGGTACTTCCAGCTCAAGGGCGGGGGCTCAAACAGCAGGGGCCCTGGAAAAAACCAGCGTTACACTGGGTGTCGGCGGCAAACCCCTTCTTTATTATCTGCCGCTGACAATTGCCGAGCGCCGGGGGTTTTTCAAGGAAGAGGGTCTTGATGTCACCGTCAATGACTTTGGCGGCGGAGCAAAATCCTTGCAGGCCCTGATCGGCGGGTCTGTCGATGTTGTAACCGGCGCGTATGAGCACACGATCCGGATGCAGGCAAAAGGACAGGATGTGCGAGCCTTGTGCGAGCTTGGCCGGTTCCCGGCCATTGTGATCGCTGTCCGCAAGGAACTCGCTGATAAAATCAAGTCTCCCGCCGATTTTGCCGGATTGAAGATCGGCGTGACAGCACCTGGATCGTCAACTGCGCTGACTGCGCAATATGCGATGGTCAAAGCCGGACTCAAAGCCAATGCGGCGCCCTTGATTGGTATTGGCGGTGGCGCCAGCGCCGTGGCTGCAATCAAACAAGGACAGGTGGATGTAATTTCACATCTGGACCCGGTCATTGCCAAGCTTGAAGCAGATGGCGACATCACTGTCATCATCGATACCCGTACCGAAGAGGGAACAAAGGCACTATTTGGCGGATCAAATCCAGCGGCAGTGCTCTATGTCAAGAAAGAGTTTGCCGACGCAAATCCCAACACTTCAAAAGCCTTGGTCAATGCCTTCGTCAAATCGTTGAAATGGTTGCATGGTGCTTCGCCAGAAGAAATTGCAGACAGCGTTCCAGCGGAATATCAATTGGGCGATAAATCGCTTTATTTGAAAGCAGTAGCCAATTCATTGCCCACCTATTCGCTTAACGGCGTCCTGACAATGGAGGGCATGCAGTCGGTTCTCAATACATTAAAAATCCTCGATCCAGAATTTGCAAAAGCCGATATCGATCTTGCTGCAACGTTTGATGACCGGTTCATCAAGGGATAGGCAGCATCAATGACAGTACCCCTATCCGAGGCGGGCACCCGTGCAGACGCCGTCGAGTTGCAAGGCATTACCATCGCTTTTCCGGTTGCCCATGAAAAGACATATGAGGCCGTTGGCGAAACAAATCTGAGTGTTCGTGATCGTGAGTTCGTTGCAATTGTCGGACCAACGGGCTGCGGAAAGTCCACCCTTTTAAATGCGACCGCTGGTTTGCTCAAACCAGCACGGGGCCAGATCAAAATCTTCGGCAAGACACATACCGGGATCAATGGCCATGCCGGATATCTCTTTCAGCAAGATTCGCTTATGCCGTGGAAGACATCGCTTGATAATGTTGCGATAGGGCTGGAAGTAGCCGGAATTCCGCGTCGTGAAGCACTTGAGCGCGCTCGCACATGGCTGGGGAAAGTCGGACTTTCCGCCTTTTGCGACCGTTATCCGCACATGCTTTCCGGCGGTCAGCGCAAACGTGTGGGATTGGCACAGGTCCTTATCCGCGACCCGAAGATCATATTAATGGACGAGCCTTTTGGGCCGTTGGATGCACAGACCCGCCTTATTATGGGTGATCTGCTGCTTGATTTGTGGACAGCAGATCGCAAGGCAGTCATGTTTGTTACGCACGATCTTGATGAGGCAATCGGTCTTGCTGACCGGGTGGTCATTATGTCTGCCGGACCGTCGTCGCGCATTATTGGCGATTACACAATTCCACTAACCAGACCACGCAATATGGCTGACATCAAATCCGAGCCGCAATTCCATGAAGTGCACCGGGAAATCTGGAATGCGTTAAAGGAAGAAGTGCTCAAAGGTTATCGGCAGGCGGAAAAAGCATGATGAACCGGGGACTTTTACTTCTCCTGCAAATTTTAGTGGCTGTCGTCGTTCTGGTAGCCTGGCACGTTGCCTCAACCACAACCCTTATCGGTGATCCTAAAACAATCAGTTTTTTCTTCGCCGAGCCATTGGCCGTTGGCAACCGCATTCTCGACTGGTTTGCCGATGGTTCGATTTGGTATCATCTCGGCATAACACTCACTGAGGCTGCACTTGCCTTCATCATCGGTTCGCTCGGGGGCGTGATTGTCGGGTTCTGGTTTGCGCGCAAACCACTCCTTGCTGCCGTTTTCGATCCTTATGTGAAAGCAGCCAATGCTTTGCCACGCGTTGTTCTTGCACCAATATTTGCATTGTGGCTCGGGCTTGGCATCTGGTCGAAAGTGGCCTTGGGCGTTACTCTGGTTTTTTTCATTGTGTTCTTCAACGTCTATCAAGGCGTCAAGGAAGTAAGCCCAGCTGTGCTATCCAATGCGCGCATGCTTGGCATGAACGGAAGACAGTTGCTGCGCCATGTCTATATGCCGTCCGCGTTGTCCTGGATGTTCTCATCTTTGCATACGTCGGTAGGTTTTGCGGTCGTGGGAGCAGTAGTCGGTGAATATCTCGGCTCAGCAGCGGGCCTGGGATATCTTATTCACGAGGCTGAAAGCGTCTTCGATGTCACCGGCGTTTTTGCAGGAATGTTTGTTTTGACTTTTTTCGTTATTCTTGTCGACTGGCTGGTGACACTTGTTGAAAACCGTCTGCTTGTCTGGCGGCCAAAGAGCGCTGCTTCCTTCTGATTCAGCGCAGACTTGAAAACCACGCAATAAGTTCCGCGCTATTGTGCAAAGAATGGGCCCGCATAAGGCGTGCCCTGTGCGCTTCGACAGTGCGTTTCGACAAGCCTATTTCCGCCGCAATCTGGGCATTGGTCTTGCCTTGGGACACCAGGGTCAGAACTTGTTTCTGTCGATCGGAGATGAGGCTCATATTTCCTGTCACGGCCCGGTTTGTCGGCTCGAAACAATAAAGTGCCTCTGCAAACGGATCGGCGTTATTGCGGCTGCGACCGCGCACCCGGCACCAGAAGCTGGTTCCGTCCCTGCGCCTCATCAAACGTTCATCGTAATAGACCTTACCGCCTCCAAGATTGCTTCTCCACATCTCGCCGGTGCGAACGAAATCTCTGATCTTGGGATAGAGCCGGCTGAAACTCTGATTGATCAACTCCAGCCGCTCATAGCCAAAGGTTTCAGCAAATTCGGAATTGCAATCCCTTATGATACGGTGCGTTGCATAGACCATCGGCACTGGCAGGTCCGTCAACTGAAAGCGTTTTTCGCTCGCAGAATTCACAATGTCTAAACTGGAAAGCTCCGGTACTGTCATGCAGTATTAATACGACTATCTGTGGCACCGGCACAAGCTTTACCGTTGATAAGGAGGACGAAAGAAATGGGAGACTATTCTTGAAAAAAGTTCAATCAAGCGTGGCTGACGCACTGGAAGGTGTTCTGTTCGACGGCATGACGATCATGGCCGGTGGATTTGGCCTTTGTGGTATTCCCGAAGCGCTGATTTATGCAATCCGCGATTCCGGTGTTAGAGATCTGACCGTAATATCCAACAATGCCGGTGTTGACGGCATTGGTCTTGGCGTATTGCTCGAAACCAAGCAAATCCGCAAAATGATCTCGTCTTATGTTGGCGAGAACAAACTTTTTGCGCAGCAATATCTATCGGGGGAACTGGAACTGGAGTTCAATCCGCAAGGCACGCTTGCCGAGCGCATTCGGGCAGGAGGAGCCGGAATTCCCGCCTTTTTCACCAAGACCGGTGTCGGCACCATCATAGCAGAAGGCAAGGATGTGCGGGAATTCGATGGCGAGTCTTATGTCATGGAGCGCGGGCTTTTCGCCGATCTATCCATAGTCCATGCCTATAAGGGTGATACGGAGGGTAACCTCGTTTATCGTAAAACGGCCCGCAACTTCAATCCGATCATGGCGACTGCCTCAAAGTTCACTGTGGCGGAGGTGGAACACCTGGTCGAGGCAGGCATGATTGATGGTGACCATGTTCATACACCCGGTATTTTTGTGAAGCGGATTGTACACGTTCCAAATCCGACAAAACATATTGAACAACGGACAACGCGACCGAGACTTGTCGCTGAAAACGGAGCGCACTGATATGGCGTGGACACGTGATCAAATGGCCGAGCGGGCTGCAAAGGAACTTGAAGATGGTTTCTACGTCAATCTGGGAATTGGCATCCCCACTCTCGTCGCCAACTACATCCCAACCGGTATGAGTGTACAGCTCCAGAGTGAAAACGGAATGCTTGGTATGGGGCCATTTCCATATGAAGGCGAAGAGGATGCTGATCTCATCAATGCCGGCAAGCAAACAATCACACAGTTGCCAACGACGAGTTACTTCAACGGTGCCGATAGTTTTGGAATGATCCGCGGCGGGCATATCGACCTTTCGATCCTGGGAGCCATGCAGGTTGCAAAAAATGGTGATCTTGCCAACTGGATGGTGCCCGGCAAAATGGTCAAAGGCATGGGTGGCGCAATGGATCTGGTTGCAGGGGTCAAGAAGGTTGTCGTTGTGATGGAGCATGAAGCAAAAGGTGAAGCCAAACTGCTCGAAGAATGCACATTGCCACTAACCGGCCAGCGGGTAACAGACCTTGTCATCACTGATCTTGGCGTTTTCACTATCGAGAGACGTGGTGAGGCCAAAATGACCTTGATAGAAATCGCCCCCGGTGTGACCGTTGCAGAAATCAAAGCAAAAACCCAAGCCGCTTTTGATGTGGCCGTTTGAACTAAATGGCCCGGGAAACCGGGCTATTTAATCTTCTCGACTTTGCAGAGTGTTTCACCATGTTGCGGGCGCTCCAGACATTGAGCCTCATAGCGGAACGTTCCGTAGTAGACCTGAGCACAGCCTGAAGGCAGGCAAACCAATGTTACAAACCCCAAAACGAGACTCGTGAAATAAATCCAGCCAGAAGCCTTCTTTTTCATGATGGCATACCTATATATGTCGAGCTGCAAGTGACACAGCGGCGTTACAATCCACTGATATTCTTCAGCAATTGGTCAAGTCAACGATCGGCATATTTGTCATTTTACCGAGATTTGGTGCTACTTTAAGGCAAGCGCTCCACATAGTTTTCGATCACGTTTTATGTGAACAGGCATAAAAGGGTTGATCCAAACCGACGGACGTATAAGTTCTGCCTTCCGATTTGTTAACCAAACCATTCACGTTAGGAGCAAAGCGATGAACAAAACCATCGATAACTATTCATTGCCAGAATCGATTACAACAGCTTTAGCCAATGGTATTAATATTGTCAGGGCATTTCGCGAACAATTCGGTTATTCAATTGAAGATCTGGCCGTGTCATGCGGTCTGACATCTCTCGAAATCGAGACTATTGAAAGCGGTCAAAATTCGGACCCGAGCAAGCTAGAACGTATTGCTCATGCACTCGGTTTGCCGAGCAATGCAATGATCATTGAGGATTCAAAGCGCCTTAGCGCCTGACACTTCGATAACAACAAATCGGTAAAAAGGCTGCCAGGGTGATATCCCAATCCTGGCAGCCTTTTTGCTACAGTCCCAGCAATGTACGCGTCAGCGGATGATCCGCCTTCGTCAGGCCTTCGATAATATTGGCGTGGTGCTTTGTCGGATCTTCAACAGCCGTAATGCTGCAATCAAAGCCAGCCCATATATTGGCAAGCAATGCATTCTGCCTGATAAACTCCGGACGCTCATCGGCACCAACCCATGCAGTAAGGTCGATCCCTTCTTGCGGTTCGAGCAAAGCCGGGCTCTCCAACCGCGCTTCTATGGCATCAAGATGAAGCGTCTCGTTCATTTTTGTTTTCATTAAAGGCCGAAGGTCCGTGATAGCAGATATCGGAACGGTCTTGCGAATGCGCTGACGGATCGTTTGCGGCAATGGCGATGTGACTGTAACCATGCGTGCCACGAGATGGCCACCTGCTGAATGCCCGGTCAAATGAATCGGGCCTGCAACTTCTCCTGCGGCTTTGGTGATGGCAAGACCGATCTGAACCGTAATATCGCTGATGCGAACTTGCGGGCAGAGCACATATGATGGAACGGCAACAGCAAATCCATGAGCATGCGCACCCCTTGCCAAATGTGACCACACGCTTTTGTCGAAATCTTCTTTCCAATAGCCCCCATGGACAAATATCATAATGCCCTTTAGATCGCCCCAAGGCATGAAAAGGTCGAGTCGGTTTCGCGTATCTGGGCCATAGGCGATATCTGCCTTCAGCAGACCTTTATCATCCATTTCCGACCGGAACTGGGCTGCCTCTGTACGCCATTTTTGCGGATAACTGGCTCCGTCCGGAATATAGGCGAAGTTGGAATAGGCATCATCCCAATCGATAGCATTCGTCATGATTATCTCCCGATTGTGATTATTCCCTTATTTTCTCACGAATCTGGTTTCCTCCGCCGGACTTGCGCAGATTCGGCAGAGCCAGCATCAGGAGCACAAAGGCACCAGTGGCAAATTTAAGGTCTGCTGGAGCAAGTCCCAGCGTCAAGCAGAATGAGATCAACTGGTAATAAACCAACGACCCGACAATGGGGGCAAGGATTTGCCGCAAGATCGTCTGACGACCGGTAATCGCTTCACCGATAATAAGAGCAGCAAGTCCATTGATAAGAATGCCAAAACCCATATTGACGTCGGCAAACCCTTGAGTTTGAACCATGATGCTTCCACCTGTGGCAGAAAGCGCACTGGCGACACCAACCCCAATGATCGTCGCAGTGCTGACATTGATGCCTTGCGCTTCAGCCATATCCGGGCTCGCCCCGACCGCACGCATTGATGTGCCTTTCTCCGACATGAAGAAGTACAACATCGCGGCAACAACAAGCGCGACCAGTACCCCTACGATCGCAATTTTCACCCATGCGAAATTGGCAGCCGGTCCGGCCAATAAAGTAAAGGTCGTGTCATAGGTAAAAAGCGGAATATTTGTGCGGCCCATAATACGCAAATTGATGCTGTAGAGCATCGTCATCACCAATATACCGGCAAGGAGCGTGTTGATCTTGAACCGGAGGTGGATAAACGCCGTTGTGCAACCCGCCGCAAATCCGCAAAGCAGAGCAATAAAAACGGCGAGAAAAGGATTTACCCCGGCCGCTATCAGGGTTCCGCAAACACACCCGCCGAGCGGAAACGCACCTTCAGATGTCAGATCCGGGAAATTCAGGATACGGAATGGCAACATAACGCCAAGAACAACAAAGGAAACAATGAGGCTTTGCGCAATTGTGACCGGGATGAGCCCGTAGAAACTGTTAAAAACATCCAGCATCTTAGGCCCCCTGCAACGCGATTGCGTCAGACTTTGTATGGAACCGGTCAATAAGGTCCATCACTGTGATGCCGCGCTTCTCTTCGGGCCCAATATCTACAAGAACCTTGCCAGCATCCATCATGATAATCCGGTTACCGTAATTGATGGCATGTTCCATATTATGCGTGACCATCATTGTCGTGAGCTTGAGCTCATCGACGGCACGCACTGTCGTGTCCATGACAAGTTTGGCAGTGCGGGGATCAAGGGCAGCCGTGTGTTCATCCAGGAGCAGCAGTTTTGGATGTGTTGAAACGGCCATGACCAGCGAAAGTGACTGACGCTGCCCACCGGATAGCAGCCCGACTTGCATATCGAGGCGGTTTTCCAATCCAAGATTGAGTTCAGCCAATTGCTCGCTATATCGAGCGCGGCGGGATGTTGTCAGCCCATAGGCAAAGCTGCGCTGTTTTCCCCGCAGTTCGGCAAGCAGCATGTTTTCGCCGATTGTCATGGTCGGAGCAGTGCCTATCATCGGATCTTGAAAGACTCTGGCAATGAACTGGGCACGGCGATGGGCGCTTAGCTTTGTGACGTCTTGACCGTCAATGAATATTTTGCCGGAATCCAGCGGCAGTTTACCGGAAACAGCGTTGAGAAAGCTCGACTTTCCAGCACCATTACTACCAATCACGATGCAAAAATCACCGGATTTAAGTGTTACATCCAATCCATCGAGAGCACGTCGTTCATCCTGCGTGCCGCGATAGAAGATTTTGGTGCCGCCCTTGACGGAGAGCATGTCGGTCATGTGAGCCCCTTAAGCTGAGCCGCTATAATATGATAGTTCCCGCGCTACAGGCGGGAACTATATGCTTATGGCTTGTAAGAGAAGGCTTATTTGACGAAACAACCGCAATCTTTGAGGCTATCCGGCACTTTTTGTCCGGTTTTTGCCAGAACGGCTTCATTTATGGCTGCAGCATGGTCTTCATAAGCCGGTTTGATGGGCGCCAGGCTTTCCGTCGATTTTCCGGCCAGAATTTCAGAGGCAAGTTTTGCCGCGTTCTGACCAACTTTGGTGTAGGAAACTTCGAAAGCCGCTGCCACAAGCCCATCGCGTACCGCTTGCGCAGAGGCATTGACAACGGGAATGTTGATGCTCAGGGCCGCCGCCGCAACAGCCGGAACGGCTGGTTGTACAAGATTGGAGCCCGGCACGTAAATCACGTCAGCTTTTCCTGCAAGTGAACCGACACGAATTGGAATGTCGTTCGTGTTGTCGAGGCCGACTTCAACGAGTTCCAGACCCTGCGCCTTGGTGACTTCCTGCATCAATTTGAGTACAGCAACGTCATTGTCTTCGCCGGGATTGTAAAGATATGCGATGCGCTTTGCATCTGGCAGCAGCTTCTTGATGAAGGTAATTACGGAGGCAACATCCTGCAGATCGGAGGCTCCGGTCATCGCCTTATCGCCAGCCTCCCAGGATGGTGTCAGCTTGGCTGCAACTGGATCCGTAACGGCAGCAAAAACAACTGGCGTATTGGTATTTCCGACGATCTGCCGCGCGCCTTGTGCAACGGGTGTCGTGACAGCCAAAATAAGCTTCGGACTGTTGGAGGCCAGCTTGGTTACCATTTGCGGGATCAGCGTGGCATCAAAGTTAACCTGGAGCTCATCATAGACGGCATCACTAACACCGAGCTTGGTCATCTCCGCCTTGAAAGCAGTAACCGTCTCATCCAATTGGGGATGTTTGCCAAACTGTGCAATGCCAATGCGGGTTTCTGCGGCCGCGGCACTCAAACCCAAAAGCAAGTCCGAGCGCCGTACCTATTGTTAGACGGGCCAATTTGTGTGCCAAAACCATCCGATTCTCCCTTTTTATATGTTCCGCTCTGTAAAGCTTGAAAATAGTATAACAAACGTGAAATGATATACAATATGGAATTAAGCACCAACGTGACAAAGGGACCAAATGGCCGATAGCGTCAAATCTGATGGCCTCTATACCGTGCTTCGATCCCGCATCCTCAATGGAGAGTTGCGGCCTGGACAATCATTGCGGTTGCGAACAATGGCGCACGAGCTTGGCACAAGCGCTACTCCCATGCGTGAAGCACTCAATCGCCTTCATGCTGAAAACTTCGTCACGACCGAAGCCAACAAAGGTTTTCGTGTGGCCACTATGACGCTCGAAGAACTTGAAGATCTTGAGACCGCCCGGTCCGTGATTGAAACTGAATTGCTTGCGCGTTCCATCGCCGAAGGTGACCGCAACTGGGAGGCTAATTTGGTCAGCGCGCATTACCGCCTTGCCACTTGCGTCACGCCCAATTCTTTTTCACAATCAGAGGCAATAGATGCATGGGATATCGCTCATGCCGAATTCCATCTGGCGCTGATAGCGGGAACATCCTCAAAATGGCTCATGAGCTTTGCCCAGCAGACCACGGCGCAGCTGCAGCGATATAGGCGACATATAATCCTGCGCATAGATCACCTGAACCGTGCTGCGGAAGGAGCAGCCGGGAATGCTGTCTTATCCCGTGAAGCGCTTGGCATCGAAGCGCATACAGCCCTGCTCGAAGCAGCACTCGCACGAGACAAATTGAAGGCCGAGGCCTTGCTGATTGATCACGTCCGCCTCGCCAAAGAGGCATTTTTGAAACTGGCCCGCGCTGGTGGCATACCTTCTGTCGACACAGCGGCCTGATGGAACAATGAAACCCATGACGAGCACCAAAGCCATTTTAGCCGACCAATCTGATCCGCTAAGGTCCTTTCGCGACAGATTCGAGCTGCCCGATAATGTAATTTACCTTGATGGTAATTCATTGGGCGCGCTGCCGAAAACCGTGAGGCAGCGGGTTGCAAAAACCATAAGTGAAGAGTGGGGCGAACAACTCATTCGAAGCTGGAACACTGCCGATTGGGTCCATCTGCCTCAACGCGTGGGAAATAAAATTGCCGGCTTGATCGGCGCGCCTGCAGGAACCGTCGTTGCCGCCGACAGCACATCGATCAACCTTTTCAAGGTGCTGTCAGCCGCTCTCGGGCTCAATGCCGGACGCAGCAAGATTGTTTCGGAAAGAGAAAACTTTCCAACAGATCTTTACATAGCAGAAGGCGTGGCAAAACAGATAGGAAAAGGCCACAGGCTTGTGCTGGTTGACAAACCGGCCGACATTGCTGACGCGCTTGACGATGATGTAGCCGTTCTCATGCTTACCCATGTCAATTATCGTACCGGCTACCGTCACGATATGGCGGCAATAACGCAGGCCGCCCACGACAAAGGTGTCCTTGTTGTGTGGGATCTGGCTCACTCAGCGGGCGCAATGCCCGTGGATCTGACCAGCGCAAATGCCGATTTCGCTATAGGTTGCGGCTATAAATATTTGAATGGGGGCCCCGGCGCTCCGGCTTTTCTATATGTCAATCCGGCTCATCAGGGAGAATTCAATCAGCCACTATCGGGTTGGTTTGGCCATCGTGCGCCTTTTAACTTCGAAACTGTCTATGCTCCGTCCAGAAACATCGAACAATATCTTTGCGGAACACCGCAAGTTCTGGGAATGATCGCTCTGGATGAAGCATTGTCAGTTTGGAATGATGTCGACATGGAAGCTTTGCGGATGAAGTCGACGGCGCTGTGCGACACCTTCATCGAAGGCGTTGAAGAATTTGCAGCGGAATATCACCTAAAGCTGGTCACGCCGAGAGACGCCGATAAGCGGGGGAGCCAGGTTTCTTATTCATGCGAAAATGGCTACGCCATCATGCAGGCGCTGATCGCCCGGGGTGTGATTGGCGATTTCCGGGCACCCGACATTATCCGCTTTGGATTTACGCCTCTTTATCTGAGTTTTGCTGATGTCGAAAACGCCGTTTCTATACTCAAGGAAGTCCTGGTAACACGCAGCTGGGATGCACACGAATATCGTGTACTCGGGGCGGTCACATGACGCGCACACCTTACGATCCCTCCGGCGAGGGCGCACAGATGTCCTTCGACGGACGGATGTCTTACGGCGATTATCTGCGGCTGGATACAATTTTGACTGCGCAAGCCCCGCTTTCCGATGCGCATGACGAAATGCTTTTCATCGTGCAACATCAAGCTTCCGAAATCTGGATGCGGCTGGTCATTCACGAATTGACATCCGTGTGCGATCACATTGCCAAAGATGATCTTGCACCCTCGTTCAAAATGCTTGCTCGGGTTTCGCGCATTCTTGACCAGTTGAATTCCGCATGGGACGTGCTGAGAACCATGACGCCCAGCGAGTATACGACATTTCGCAAGGCGCTTGGCATGTCTTCCGGCTTTCAGTCATTTCAGTATCGTGCAATTGAATTTTTGGCGGGCAATAAGAACGCGGCGATGATGCGTCCGCATGCGCATAAAGCCGATATTCACGCATGGCTTGAAAGGATTTTGCAGGCACCAAGCATTTATGACCAGTCGATCCGTCTTTTAGCCCGGCAAGGGTTTCCCATTGATCAGTCTATTTTGACACGCGATTGTTCGCAGGCCTATGAGGCCAATGAAAGCGTCCGTGCCGCCTGGCTGGTTATTTATAGCGATCCGGAAGCACATTGGTCGCTTTATGAGCTTGCCGAAAAACTGGTGGATTTTGAGGATTATTTCAGGCGCTGGCGGTTTAACCACGTCACGACTGTCGAGCGCATTATCGGCTTTAAAAGCGGGACAGGCGGGACTTCAGGTGTCAACTACTTGAGAAAAATGCTCGACGTCGTTTTGTTCCCGGAGCTTTGGGCTGTTCGGACCGATCTATGATCACGCGGCATATTTATCTATGGCAACACAGTCCATCGCAGATTTGGCGTGAATATGATTGCTATGGGTAAAGCCATGTTTTGCAATCGCTGCAAGATCGTCATCCGGTTTAATCGGGCGGGACCACCAATTGTCGTTAAGCGTCCAACCATGGGCTGTTGCGCTTTCGACTTCGGAGCTATCGGGACGAAGTGTGCAGGATTCGTGGATGATTCTAGCCTGGGGTGAACGTTTACTCATGAGCTGCCGTCCTTGCGCCAGCGCACTTGCTTCATCGTCTGCAATCACCAGTTGGTGAAACAGATGGCGCGACTGCTTGTACTTCGTCAGATAGGCAAACTTTATTTGATAGGCTGGCATGGAGCACTCCTGCATCAAAGACTCAGTCGTTAACCAATTATTAATATTGGTACTTGACAGGCTTTTTGCAAGGCTAGAACCAGCTTTATACACACGGAACGCAAGTTAGGCAGAAGCATGAGCCTCTGTCTAACTTGCTGTTAAATATTCACAATTTTTGTTCGTTACGACAACGAAATATAGTTTGATCAATCAACCGTAGACCAACTTGTCTTGCCGTGCGCGAAGCTCGACAATTTTGGATCCCGGAGCTGTGGCGGCATTGGCATGGGTGATGAGCTCGCCTTTTTTTATCGGGGCCGTAACCAAGCCGCCTTGCAAAAGTCCGCAAGGAATTGCACCAGCTGACCGCGCTTCAGGAGCAGTCATGATCCAGGCCCGATAGCAATATTCCCCGATAGCATCGAGCTTGTCGCCGGGTTTCATATCTTTTTTGGCAACAGCGCACACTTCTGCAACCGGCGTGGCCAAAGGAACCATATCCGCCTTACCGTACAGAACGACGCGCGCGCATGTTAGCGGCACTTCAAGAGAGGTGAGATGATAGGGACGATGAAATGTGAAATAGGGACCTTTGCCCATTTTCAGATCTTCCATCCGCTCTGATATGCGAGGATGCGACATATCGGCAATAACGAACACGCCGGGAGCCACTCCCTTGCCAATGGAATAGTCAACGACGCCAACTCTCGACAGTACACCACCATCTTTTTCCGGTACCAGTACCTTGGAAAGCTGATCAAGGGTTGCGGCAGGACCGTGCATGCCTGGCTTGTCCGGGACAAGCCCTGTTGCATTTGCAATTGCCGCCATTTCCACCATGGTCTTGGAACCGTCCACAAACTCGACGAGCATGCGGACATTCATGTGCCGGCGCGCTGCTTCTTCCTCGTAATCGTCAGGAATGGCATCAATATTGAGAGGATTGTTCTTGCCCTTGCCCGCAGCAACGATCGGGTGGCCCATGGCAGAAACAAACTCGATCAACTCCATGCAAGAGGAAGGTTCATCACCCGCACCAAGGGAATAGGTGACGCCGAGCCGATCAGCCTCGCTTTTGAGATAGGCGCCAATAGTGACGTCAGCTTCAACATTCATCATGACCAGATGTTTGCCGTGCTCCATGGCCCGCAGACCGATCTCGGCTCCAACCGCCGGCACGCCTGTCGCATCGATGACGACATCTATCAGTCCGTTTTCCAGAATGAGATTCGCATCATTGGTGACAGCAATCTTACCGGCTTCCATGGCTTGTGTAAGAGCGGAAGCATTCGATACTTCACGCGAATGCCCCTCCTCGCGATAGGCGATATCCACCGCCTTAAGCGCATTGGGCGTATTGAGCTCTGAAATAGCGCCGATTTCGATACCCGGCATGTGCGCTACGCGTGTAACGATGTCGGTTCCCATCTCCCCGGAGCCGATCAGGCCAATGCGGATTGGGCGTCCCGTATCAGCGCGCGCCTGCATATCCCGCGCCAAGCCTGTCAATGCAACATTTGTATTCATAATTCCTCCAATGTTCTATAACTGGAATAGGACGAGAACGCGTGATTGGCAACTGACTATGCCGCTTTGTAGCGAAAATCCAGGATTTGTTATGACCTTGGCCTGCGAAACGCTGGCGCTAGAGGGCCGAAAAACCTATTCGGCAGTTATGGTTTGGTAAGGGTCGCCGTTCTTTTCGATGACAGCAACACCAACAGACGTTGCAAGGCAATGAATGAGAAGAGAAGTATTCCCACAACGATCTTTGTCCACCAGCTCGACAAAGTTCCGTCGAAAACGATGTATGTCTGGATAATGCCCTGAATAATTACGCCGATGAAAGTGCCCGCAACATAGCCAACGCCACCGGTCAGTAGGGTTCCGCCAATAACTACGGCCGCAATTGTATCAAGTTCGACACCAACTGCTGCAAGAGAATATCCGGCCGAAGTATAAAGAGAGAAGACGATACCCGCGAGCCCTGACAGAAAGCCCGACATTGCATAGATGCCGATGGTTGTTTTGGCAACGGGCACTCCCATAAGCTCGGCAGAAGTACGATTTCCTCCGACGGCATAAATATATGAGCCAAACTTGCTGAAATGGGCCATTACAATGCCAAATGCAAAGATCAGCAGCATCAGGCAGCCAATGAAAGTCAGTCTTCCGCCACCCGGCAGCAGATAATATAATCCCTGCAGATATGTATAGAATTGATGATTGACCGGTATTGAATCCGTCGTCATGACAAAGCACATGCCTCGCGCCAGAAACATTCCTGCCAGCGTAACAATGAAGGCGGGGACTTCCAGATAATGGATAACGGCACCCATGCTTGCCCCGAAAGCAGTCGTAATGACGAGCGCAATGGCGAAAGCGATGAGGGGATGAATTCCGTAATGCGTGATCAGCACCGCAAGCAATACGCCGGTGAAGGCAATCACCGATCCGACCGACAGGTCAATGCCACCTGAGAGAATGACAAAGGTCATACCAACGGCAGCAATTCCAAGAAACGCGTTGTCAGTCAGCAAATTTCCGGCGACCCGCGTTGAAAACATCATGGGGAACTGAAAGACGCAGACAGCATAAGCAACGATACAGATCAGCAATGTTGCATAAAGAGGTAAAAGACGTGTGTTCACTGGCTCTTCCGCCCTTGTGGTACCGAATTCTGCCTTAACGAATGCCCAGCCGCCAGCCGATGAGAATGACTGCGCAAGCAAGATCACGATTATGACCAGCGCTTTCAAAATGAGATTATATTCTGGCGGGAAACCGGACAGCAGTATTCCTGTGTTCATTGCCTGAATGATGACCGCTCCCAGCGCCGACATGAGAATGGAGAACCGACCGCCGAAGAGCGACGTGCCACCGACAACGACGGCAAGGATAGCGTCCAGTTCCAGCCAAAGACCAGCATTATTGGCGTCCGCTCCACGTATATCGGCTGCAATAATGATCCCCGCCAATGCGGCGCAAAACCCGCAGAAAGCGTAGATTACAAGCAGCAGCAGCTTGCTGTTCAGGCCTGCATAATTGCTGGCGCTGCGATTGATACCAATGGATTCGATCAGCAGCCCAAGTGCTGTGCGCCGGACAACCGCAATCGCCACGATGAGAAGCAGCAACGCAATCAGGATAGGCATCGGAACCCCGGCAAATGATCCGGTTCCGAAAAATATCAGGCCAGGTTCATTGAAGGTGACGATGGAACCTTCCGTAATCAGCTGCGCGATACCCCGCCCGGCAACCATCAAAATCAACGTTGCCACGATGGGTTGCAGGTCGAAATAGGCGACAAGAATACCGTTCCACAATCCGCACAACAAACCTACCCCAAGCGTGGCAAGAATGACGATCGGCAGGGGATATCCGGCAACGGTCATCGTTGCCGCTATCGCACCGGACACCGCCATCACTGCACCAACGGAAAGGTCAACACCGCGGCTCGCGATGACAGCAGTCATACCAACTGCAAGGATAATCACCGGCGCACCCCGGTTGAGCACGTCGATCAGGCTACCGAACAACCGCCCGTCTTGAAGGCGTATGTCGAAAAATCCGGGGAAAGCCAGATAGTTGAGAAATAATATCAGCACGAGCGTAAGCAGCTGCGGCATGGCCTTCGTCAGTGCTGTGACACGCGGACCGCTCATGCCGATGCCCTTTCGGGTTCAGCAGCAATCATCTGCATGATATTAGCTGGAACAATATCATCACCGGAAATTTCACCGCGATGGGCACGGTCACGCAAAACGACAACGCGGCTGCTATAGGCAACGATCTCATCGATTTCCGATGAGATAACAAGCAGGGCCATGCCGTCGTCACACAATTGATGAATCAAGGCAATAATCTCCGCATGAGCACCCACATCAATGCCGCGGGTTGGTTCGTCCAAAATGAGAAGCCGTGGATTGGTGGCAAGCCAGCGCGCAAGAATGACTTTCTGCTGATTACCGCCAGAGAGAAATTTCACCGGCTTTTCGATGTCGGTCGTTCGAATATCGAAAGCCTTGACGAATTTATCAGCTAGTACAGTCTGCTCCTGAGTTGAGAGGCGATGGAACCAGCCCCTATGCGCTTGCAGCGCAAGACAGATATTCTCCCGCACGGAAAGATCACCGATTATACCGTCGGACTTGCGATCTTCCGGACATAAGCCAAAGCCACAGGCCACTGCGTCCTGTGGAGTCCGGATAAGCACCGGATCACCATCAATGTGAATCTGCCCTGTGTCTGCGGCATCAATACCAAACAGAACTTTAGCGGTTTCCGTGCGCCCAGAACCCAATAGTCCCGCCATGCCAACAACTTCGCCCTCGCCAATATCCAGATCAAATGGATCGATGCTGCGACTGCGTCCGAGCCCTTTGAAAGAAAATTGTCTGATTTCGGGAGCGGGCCGGTCACGGCGCGTATTATGTGTGGCAACAGCCAATGTTCGCCCGAGCATAAGCGAAACAAGCTCAATTTTTGAAAGCTCTGTTGTTAATGCGCTTCCGGCCAGTTTGCCATTACGCAGGACCGTCACCCGGTCGCAGATTTCATAAACCTGATCGAGAAAATGGGTAATGAAGACAATCCCCAGGCCACGGCTTCGCAACTTGCGAAGAATTGCGAACAGGATTTCGGTCTCATGGCGGTCGAGACTGGCTGTCGGCTCGTCAAGAATGAGAACCCGTCCTGACATATCGACAGCGCGGGCAATTGCCACAAGCTGCTGGACAGCGACGGAATAGCGGGACAAATCCGATGAGACGTCCAGATGGAGATCGTACTGGGTCAGAAGCTCCCTTGCACTTTTTTCCATCAGCTTGCGGTTAACGAAGCCAAAACGCATTGGCTGGCGACCAATGAAAAGATTATCGGCTACAGACATATCCGGCAGCAGATTTACTTCCTGATAGACGGTGCCGATGCCCAGATTTTGCGCATGCTGCGTGTCGCGCACGCTCACAGGCTGCCCGTCTATCTTTATCACGCCGGAATCGGGCTGATGCACGCCTGTCAGTACTTTGATAAGCGTCGACTTTCCTGCACCATTCTCGCCGAGAAGTGCATGGATTTCTCCGGGGCGAACGGCAAAATCGACGCTGTCGAGAGCTTTAAATCCGATGAATGATTTGCAGATGCCTTCTACGGCCAGAAGACTGGGATGTTCCGTCATTGCGCCTCTCGCGAGCGTATTGTCAATCAGTAGCCAGCCGCCCGATAGGGCAGCTGGCAATGACGGTTTGATCAGTATCCCAGACCCTTTTTCTCCTCGTAGACCTTCTTTGGATCATCCGCCTGCGTATAAAGCTTCGATTCCGTCTGGATCCACTTTGGCGGGGCCTTTCCGTCATCCTTGAACGCCTTGAGCGCATCAAAAGCCGGGCCGGCCATATTTGGGGTCAGTTCAACGGTTGCGTTGGCTTCGCCCTCAGACATGGCCTTGAAAATATCCGGAACCGCGTCAACCGACACGACGAGAATATCTTTGCCTGGCTTCAAGCCTGCTTCTTTGATTGCCTGAATTGCACCGACAGCCATGTCATCATTATGGGCGTACAATGCGCAAATGTCTTTGCCGCCATTTTCGGCTTTCAGAAAGCCTTCCATGACTTCCTTGCCCTTGGACCGGGTAAAGTCGCCTGTCTGGCTCCGGGTAATCTTGATGTTGGATGCAGATGCGATACCTTCTTCAAAGCCCTTCTTGCGGTTGATTGCCGGGCTCGAGCCCACAGTTCCCTGCAATTCGACGACTTTACAATCCTTGCCAGCTACTGTTTTCACCAGCCATTCGCCCGCAACCTTGCCTTCGTGCACTGTATCTGACGTCACAGCTGTCAAATACAGATCATCACTGGCTGTTTCGATTGTGCGGTCCAAAAGTATAACCGGAATTTTGGCTTCCTTGGCTTCTGTGAGAACAGTATCCCAGCCCGTCGCAACGACCGGCGCAATGAAGATTGCATCGACGCCTTGAGCGACGAATCCACGAATCGCCTTGATTTGATTTTCCTGCTTCTGCTGGGCGTCGGCGATCTTCAGGTTAATACCGCGCTTTTCCGCCTCGATTTTAGATACGGACGTTTCAGCGGCGCGCCAGCCGGATTCAGAGCCAATCTGCGAAAAGCCAACTGTCAAATCTGCCGCATTGGCATACCCGGCAAAGGCAATCGCCACCGTAGTGGCAAGCAGAATTCTCTTCGTAAAAGCCATAACTTCTCCTCCCTAAATGGTCAAACTGTTAAGATCCTCCCAGACCTCAATGTGTTACTATAATATAGTAATATAAATAGCAAGAAGTCGAATTGATGGGAGTGCCGGAGCCCGTTTTTCAACAGTCAGCGGTCCAGATTATCGGGTATTCCTACAAAAGGAGCCGGGCATCGACGGTACTGTCTCGCCAATGTCTGGCGTAGAAATCAAAATCAGTACCGAGCGACAGGATTGTTTCATCAACAGATTCGACGGGCAGCTTTGCACCCGCCAGCAACGCAGCACCAAGACTCGTGCCCGTTGAACCCGGAGCGGCAATCACTTCGCGGGATGTGAGGGATCGCAAGGCGGAAAGGTATATTTGGTTGCGGGAGAATGGACCCTCGACAATTGTCGGGCCTATCGCGCCGATCAATTGAAGGCTCGTCTGCGTCATCAGCGCTGCATAGAGAGAAGCTGCTGCATTTCTGTCTGAGGCACCGTCCGGCTCACCATTCACCCAAACAGCCTTATGATTGGGGAAGGGTCCCGATCCTTGTATAATACTTGGAAGGATCATTGTCCGGTCGGCGATAATCCGGGCAAGCGTTTCAGCGTCAGGTTCGGCGATTTGACCTTGCGTCAGTTGATCGAATTCTCTTCCGCCCATAAAGCGGGCGGAAGGTACAGCTTTGCCGTAAACATCAACATTGGCCAGCGTGTCACGATCCGGGTCAAGTTGTTCAAGTGTTCCTCCCACAGCAAACAACACCACCCAGGTACCTGTAGAAATGACGGAAAAACCAGACTTGCGCCTCATCAGATGGGGTAGCAATGAAGCGTTGGAATCGTGAATGCCGCAATAAACCGGAATTGATTGTTTGCTCCCGATTTCGGCAGCCACTGCAGGCAGAATTCCGCCGATCCTCTCAAATGCCGAGGCTATAGGAGGAAGCAACGGCCGCAGCTCAAGCTTATCGACAAGACTGGAATAGCTGCATGTTTGCGGATTCCATAAATCGGTGTGACAGCCCAGAGATGTCACTTCGTTTCTGGCAATTCCGGTGAGACGCCACACCCAGTACTGAGCGTAGGTGACAATCGTCCTGACCGTGGCAAACTCGGCCGGAAATTGGGTTTTCTGATAATGGATTTGCGCTCCAACATTCAGGCCACCAGACTGCAGGGGGGAACCGGTTTCTGAAAAATCCGGGCGCAAAGCCGCATAGGCTGCGCAGACCTCATCGGGATAGCTATATTCATAATCAATAGCCGGCATGGCCAGACCTTGCCCATCAAGCAAGACGGCGGCTGCGCCATGCGCCGTTACGGAGATTGCGTCAAACCCCGGAGCGGAAGCAAATTCCGACAACGCACCGAGACAAAACTCCCAAAGAGTCTCGACATCATAGTGTGGGTACAGGCCGGTCTTCAGAACACGATTGGGCGTACTTCTCGCGACGATTTCCAAGCCGGTACCAGCGTCAACCACGACAACCTTGGCATTCGTCTTGCCGATATCCAGAACTGCAATATGACGAATTGCGCTCATGGGAGATGAAACATGTTCGTGAGCGGAGTTTGGACAGGCGAATTATCCTCGTTGGTTGCCATGATGTCAGCCATGTAAGCCCACCATTTTTTCATAACGGGATGCTCTGCCAGTTTTTGCATCCCATGATCTGCTGGCCGGGTTAAAACCCCAAAAAGCGTATGGGTAGCCGGATCAAGGTGGATCGAATAATCCCTGACACCCGCATCGTGCAACAGAACCACCAGTTCAGGCCATATTTCCGCATGGCGGCGCTTATATTCTGCTTCCATGCCCGGATTCAGCGTCATGGTGAATGCATATTTCTCAGTGAGATTCATGCTGTTTTGCCATATCTCAATCGACGGATGATGATCGGCAACGTGATTGTTGCGATTAACAAAAGTCCGATGAAGATCGACATAACAATACCCGGCACATTCAGCAGACCGAGACCAAATGTTACCAATCCCATCACAAACGCAGCGATAACGACACCGCCAATGCGGCCCGAACCACCGAGGATCGAAATTCCGCCAAGAACAACCATGGTCACGACCTCCAGTTCCCACCCTTGTGCAATCGAAGGACGGGTGGAACCTAGGCGGGACGTCAGGCAGACAGCTGCGATACCGGACATCAGGCCAGTGAGCAGAAACAACAGAAACTTGACGCGTTCGACACGAATGCCGGAAAAACGTGCGGCAAATTCATTGTTACCAATGGCATAGATGCGGCGGCCAAAATTTGTGGCATGCAGCAAAATCGCGAAAAGGCAGGCAAAAACTGCAAACAAGACGAATTCGAATGAGACGACCCAAAAGACATAGCCCTGGCCGAAATACGCAAAGGATGGGGGATAGCCGCCATAAGCCTTGTCGCCCAGCACAATATAGGCGATGCCTCGAAACAGGCTCATGGTGCCGATAGTGACGACGATTGAAGGCAGGCGCAGACCGGCAACGAGTACGCCATTGATTACGCCGCATCCGAGACCAACACCAATGCCGATCAAAACGATACCCGGTGTACCCACCCCCATTTGAGCCGCTGTTCCCATGGCAGTTGAAGCAAGCGCAATAATCGCAGCCACGGATAGGTCTATTTCGCCGGCTATAATCAACAGCGCCATAGCAAAGGCTATCAATGCCTTTTCAGTGAAATTGAATGTGGCGTCCGACAAGTTCCAAGCATTGAGGAAGTAAGGTGAGGCAAGGCTATTGGCAATGAAGATCAGCACTGCCACACATAAAAGCAGCGCTTCCCAGCTTGCAAAAAGACGCGAGGCAGATGTACCCAACCGATCAGGAATATGCCGTTTTTCCGTGACTGCGCTCATGCTGCTACCTCGATTTGTTCCGATGCACCGCGATCTCGGAGGATGATCCGCCCGCGTCGACGCTCTTGTCGCGCATTGAAGATAACTGCAGCAATGATTACCCCGCCTGAAATTGCCATTTGCGAGAAAGGCGAAATGTTGATGACTGGCAGCGCATTCTTGATAACACCAAGAAACAGCGCACCAAGAACAGCGCCTGCGACGGAACCTATGCCGCCGAGGGTTGAAATTCCGCCAATGACGCAGGCCGCAACACTGTCGAGCTCGAAGCCTGCAGCGATGTCGACATACGCGACCGCGTAGCGCGAAACCCAAAGATAGCCGCATAGACCCGCGAGCGTGCCGGAAATTACGAAAGCAAAGAAGCGGGTGCGCCCAACGTCGATGCCTGCGTAAACTGCGGCAGTCGGATTCCCGCCCGACGCGTAGATTGCGCGGCCAAGGAATGTGCGTGACATGACGAGATACATTACAGCCACAATGATAATGGCTATCCAACCAAGAACCGGCAGGCCAAGAAACAATTGGCGCGGCGTCTGAAGGAATGGTTCGCTCATCTGATGGGCGTTAACCCACGCGCCGCCGGAAAGCACAAAAGCCATCCCCCGATAGATGGTCAAAGTGCCGAGAGTAACAACAATCGAAGGGATATTGAGCTTCCACACAAAAAGCCCGTTGAGGGCACCGAGTATCGCGCCGATTGAGAGTGCCACAAGAACAATCAGGGGCAGGGGCAGATCCGGATAGGATGCATTTAACATGCCCACAGCCATGCCGGTAAAGGCAACATTGGCGGCCACGGACAGGTCAATCGACTTGGTAAGGATTACTGTCATCTGCCCCAAGGCCAGGATGATAAGGATCGACGTGTCGTTGAATATGTTGGATAAGTTACCGGGTCTGGCAAAACCCGGCGCGCGCGTTGAAAAGACCGCAAGCAGAACGGCAATAATAATTACCAGCAATATTTCGCGGTATCTGAAGATTTGTTTGATCATTACACACTCGCATTGCCGGTTGCCGCACGAACTAGTGTTTCGGGGCTCAAACTGTCACGCTCAAAGATACCTGCTGAAAGACCTTCACGCATAACGAGCACCCTGTCTGACATGCCCATTATTTCCGGCAGTTCCGACGAGACCATGATGATGCTGAGGCCTTCGCCAGCAAGCTCACTGATAAAGGCGTGAACTGCAGCTTTTGATCCGATATCAATGCCTTTCGTCGGCTCATCAAGAATCAGGATTTTGGGTTGCGTTGCCAGCCATTTGCCAATGACGACCTTCTGCTGATTGCCGCCCGACAATGTTCCCACCGGCACGGAAAGCGCTGCAGCACGTAGATCGAAACGCTCTGCATATTTGCGCGCAAGAGCAAATTCTGCTGCCGCATTCAGGAAGCCGGAACGCGATGTGCGTGCCAGCGAGGGGAGGGAGACATTTTGATAGATTGGCAATTGCAGCACCGCCCCATGCCGCCCCCGCTCTTCCGGGACATATACAATTCCGGCATTGATCGCTTCGCCGGGGCTACGAACGGTAATTTCCTTCCCGTCCAGTTTCAGCTTGCCGCTGGAGGGCTGGGTAATACCGAAAAATGACTGGCAGATTTCCGAACGCCCTGCACCGACAAGACCATAGATGCCAAATATCTCACCTTTTCTCAGCTCGAACGATATGTCGCGAAATTCTGTGGGATGCGTATAGTTCTCAACGGCGAATACGGTTGTTCCCAAGGCAATATCTACCTTGGGAAACGCATGTTCGACGGATCGTCCCACCATCAGTTTTACGATTTCATTTTGCTCGACACCGGCAAGCTCTCCGCTGCCCACGGCCTTGCCATCACGAAACACCGCATAGTGATCAGCGATCTCATACACTTCATCAAATTTATGGCTGATGAAAAGAATGGCTTTGCCTTGCGCCTTCAGCCTTTTGACAATCTGGAAAAGATCATCCACCTCCTTGCGCGACAATGCGGCTGTGGGCTCATCCATGATGACAATACGCGCATCGACCGACAAGGCTCGGGCAATGGCAACGAGATGACGCTGTGCAATGGACAAATCCTTGAGTCGTATGCGCGGATCAATGTTGCTTTCCAGTGAATGCAGCAGGGCGAGCGCCCGCGCATTGACCGCCTTCCAGTTTACCAGCCCGAGCCGGGACTTCGGCGCATGGCCAATAAAGATATTCTCCGCAACGGACAGCTCATCGAAAAGGACCGTTTCTTGATGAATAGCTGTTACGCCGACGTCTATCGCATCTTGCGCATTGGCGAATGCGACCGGCGCACCGTCGACATGGATTTCTCCCTCGTCGCAGGAATAGATACCGGTGAGGATTTTTACGAGGGTGGACTTTCCGGCGCCATTTTCCCCAATCAATGCCGTCACCTTGCCGGCATAGAGGGCGATATTCACGTCGTTCAAAGCCTTTACGCCAGGAAACGATTTGGAAATGCCGCGCATCTCCAGGAGCGGCATATCAGGAATTGGCATTAGCGCTGCAGTCTGGTTCATTGATTTTACCGAACAGGAACGCCCGGCAGATTGCCTGCCGGGCTTGAGAATATTGATCGAGATCAGAATATTTTGGAAAACTGGTCTATATTCTTGGCGTCATAGACGAACGGGTCAGCCATGGCGGCTTCACCATTGTCACCGATCTTGATCTTGCCCATGCGGCCAGCTTCGATTTCACTGCCCGGTGCACCGTCGGTTTCCTCTTTCACAAGGCGATAGGCGATCTGAGTAGCGGAATAGCCAAGGTCGATCGGGTTCCAGATTGCAAACTCCTTGGTCGCGCCAGACTTGATCGCGCCGGCCATTTCGGACGGAAGACCAAGGCCCGTGACATAGACTTCACCGATCTTCTTGGCATCTGCGACGGCTTGAGACGCCGCAAGAACACCGACGGTCGTTGGCGCAACGATAACCTTTACATTGGGCTGCGAGGTCAAAAGGCCCTGTGCTTCACGGTAGCTTTTGTCGGCAAGATCATCACCATAGACCGTTGTTGCCAGATTGAGACCCGGGAAATTCGGAAGTTGCTTCTTCATTTCCTCAATCCAAGTGTTCTGATTGGTCGAGGTTGTCGTGGCGGACAAAATTGCGAAATCGCCTTTGCCATCCTTGAGGTGATCGGCAGCAAGCTGCAGGCACATCTTGCCGATCAACTCGTTCGACGATGGGTTGAGGTGAACGATACGTCCATCCTTGCCCACTGCTGAATCCCACGAGATGACCTTGATGCCACGCGCCATTGCTTTTTTGAGGGCTGGAACAACCGCATCAGGATCATTGGCCGAGATGGCGATCGCGTTGACGTTCTGGGCGATCAACGAATTGATGACCTCTATCTGCCCTTCCGCCGTCGTCGATGTTGGCCCCGTATAGATGACTTCGACACCGCCCAGTTCCTTGGCCGCTTCCTGCGCACCCTTGTTAGCCGCTTCAAAGAAGCCGTTGCCAAGAGATTTCGCTACAAGACCGATTTTGATCGTATCGGCTGCCTGAGCATGAGATGCGAACATTGCAACGGCCAGAGCCGAGCCCAACGCGATTTTCTTTAGTAATTTCATTTTCTGTCCTCCCAGAGATTGATTACTGTATTCCTTAAGACCGCTGCAGCGCTTACGCGACCGAAGCGGAATCCCGTCGCTTGTCCTGAACCTTTGCAACAATGAGCTGCACGCCAGCCTCCTCAACCATTCTCCGATCCGCATCGGAAATGCCATCATCAGTGATAATCGTCGTTACCCTACCCAGCGGACACAGAATGAGGCTCGATCTGCGCGAAAACTTTGTCGAATCGACCAGCAGAACAAGTTCGTCGGCCTGATTGATGAGCTTCTGTTCGCCTTGAATGATCAGTGCGTCGGATTCCATGACGCCAAATGGCCCCACACCCTGGGAGCCCATAAACATGCGCTTGCCGTAAAAATTGCGGGTCACATCATTATCGAATGGCGAAAGAATAATGCTCTGCTCTCGATAAATCGCACCGCCCGGAACGGTAACCGAACTCTTTGAATTCTTGACAAGATGCTCGGCGATGGCAAAAGAATTGGTCATCACCTGCAAGCGGCGCGACGCAAGGAAATGCACCATCTGAAATGTCGTGGTGCCACCATTTATAATGATGGCATCACCCTCTTCGCACAGGGCAACAGCCTCACGGGCAATGGCACGTTTTTTGTCGGCATTTTCGGATTCAGAAACGTGAAAATGCCGCCCGGCAAGCGGGGCCAATTGTGCCGGATGAACGGCTTCAGCACCACCGCGGACCCTGCGCAGCTTACCTTGCACATGCAGCGCGGCAATGTCACGACGGATCGTTGCCTCTGACGCTTCCGTCAGCTCAGCAATGTCCTGAATGGTGATGACCGGTTTTTCCTGAACAGCGCTCAGAATGATGCGGTGACGCTCACGCTCGTGCATATGGATGGCTCCTCCTGCTTTAATCTATTGCGCAAATTCAATCTCAGTGTCAATCAACTTCAATCAAATAGTTTCATATTGCACTGCACAATGTAAGTTTATGACTGAAATTGATGGTTTGTGATTGACATCAAAGTGCCGTCTGCCGCATAGCTAATCGAAATTCTGAGGGGGTTTTATAGGCCCCGCATAACTTTTGGGAGGCAATCATGGCAGGCAGCATCCAACTTCTGGATAATCGTTGGGATGATCAAAAAGCAGCTGGTCTCGATGAGCCGGGCAAGTTGCTCTATCGTTCCAACCTGCTTGGTGCCGATAAGCGCATAACCAATTATGGTGGCGGCAATACTTCCGCAAAGGTAACGCAGACGGACCCGCTCACCGGCCAGCCTGTGGAAGTATTGTGGGTCAAGGGTTCCGGTGGCGATGTCGGAACCATAAAGCTTGATGGCTTTGCCACACTTTACATGGAAAAGCTCAACTCCTTGAAGTCGATATATAAAGGGATTGAGGATGAAGATCGCATGGTGGGATTCCTGCCCCATTGCACCTTCAATCTGAACAGCCGTGCCGCCTCGATCGACACCCCCCTCCATGGCTTTGTGCCTTTCAGGCACGTCGATCACATGCACCCCGATGCAATTATCGCCATCGCTGCGTCGAAAAACTCCCGTGAACTGACAAGTCAAATTTTCGGTGACGATATCGGCTGGTTGCCTTGGCGCCGCCCCGGGTTTCAACTTGGCCTTGACCTTGGTGCCTATGTTGCAGCCCATCCAAACTCCAAGGGTGTCGTGCTGGAAAGTCACGGGCTTTTCACCTGGGCAGATGATGCCAAGGATTGCTATGAATTGACGCTGGAAATCATCAACAAGGCAATCAGTTGGTTCGACCAACAGACATCTGGCAAGGATGTCTTCGGAGGTGCGGCAACGAAAAGCCTGAGCGCATCAGAACGCCGTGCCATCGCAGCAAAGCTGATGCCTGAAATTCGCGGGAAAATCGGTATTGCCGAACGCAAGCTTGGGCATTTTGACGATCAGCCCGCCGTGCTGGAATTTGTCAATTCGCACGATCTGCAACCACTAGCCGCGCTAGGCACAAGTTGCCCCGATCATTTCCTGCGCACAAAGATCCGGCCGCTTGTGCTCGATTTTGACCCGGCACAACCCGATGCGGATGCCATTGTCGCCACCCTGGATAGTGCGCTGGAAGCATATCGAGCCGACTATGCCCGATACTATAATGACTGCAAGCATGGCAACTCACCTGCGATGCGTGATCCAAATCCGGTCATTTTCCTCATTCCCGGTGTTGGCATGCTTTCATTTGCCAAAGACAAGGCCACCGCGCGTATCGCGGGAGAGTTTTATGTTAACGCGATCAATGTGATGCGCGGCGCATCATCTGTGTCGGAATATCAGGGGCTGCCTGAACAGGAAGCCTTTGACATTGAATATTGGCTGCTTGAGGAAGCCAAACTTCAACGTATGCCGAAGCCGAAATCATTGGCTGGCCGTGTCGCTTTTGTCACCGGTGGGGCCGGTGGCATCGGGCGAGCAACCGCTGAGCGGTTGCTCGGGGAGGGCGCTTGCGTTGTGCTGGCTGATATAGATGCTGAAGCCTTAAAAGCGACCAGTGAGGACCTCGCCAACCGTTACACAGCTGATGCTGTGCGCAGTGTGCAGCTGAACGTTACCGATGAAGCTGGCGTCATTGCCGGTTTTGCCGAAGCGTCAGTTGAATTTGGCGGAATTGACATTCTCGTCTCCAATGCTGGCATCGCGTCGTCTGCGCCTATTGAAACCACTGAACTCTCCATGTGGACCCGCAATATCGACATTTTGGCAACCGGCTATTTTCTCGTGTCACGCGAAGCTTTCCGTCTGTTCCGCCGGCAGAAGATCGGCGGCAATGTTGTGTTTGTCGCTTCCAAGAATGGTCTTGCCGCATCGCCGAATGCCAGCGCCTATTGTGCAGCCAAAGCTGCCGAGATTCATCTTGCACGTTGCCTGGCGCTGGAGGGAGCGGATGCCGGAATTCGTGTCAATACCGTTAATCCTGACGCAGTTCTGCGAGGTTCAAAAATCTGGAACGGGGAATGGCGCGAGCAACGTGCAGCTTCGTCGAATTTGCAGGTTGATGAACTGGAGGAGCATTATCGCAAACGCTCAATGTTGAAGCTGAACGTGTTCCCGGAGGATATTGCCGAAGCTATCTACTTCCTGGCTTCCGACGCGTCGGCCAAATCGACAGGCAACATCATCAATGTCGACGCGGGTAATGCGCAAAGCTTTACACGTTAGCTGTCCGGGGAGGATATTATGGCTGAACTGCAGATTTCAGGCGATCTGATCGCGAGTGAAAACGACAAAGTACGAACTGCCCAAAAGAGCGACTATGATGCGCTGGGCGCACGTCTTGACCGGCACGGCGTCGACATCGAAACGATTACCAACAAAGTGGCGGCGTTTTTCGTTGCCGTACCCTCCTGGGGAGTCGGCACCGGCGGCACGCGCTTTGCGCTCTTTCCAGGACATGGCGAACCACGGGGTATTTTCGATAAGCTTGATGATTGCGCGGTGATACAGCAGTTGACCCGGGCTACGCCAAATGTGTCGCTGCATATCCCGTGGGACAAGGCCGATCCAAAGCAATTGAAAGCCCACGCGGATGCGCTCGGTCTGGGTTTCGACGCAATGAACTCCAACACGTTCTCGGATGCCGCCGATCAGAAGCATTCCTATAAGTATGGTTCACTTAGCCACGTAGATCAGGCTACGCGCAGTCAAGCCATTGATCACAATATCGAATGTATCGACATTGGCGTTGCGATTGGCTCGAAAGCGCTTACGGTGTGGGTTGGCGACGGTTCCAATTTTCCAGGTCAAAGCAATTTTGCCAAATCATTTGAGCGGTATCTCGGATCAATGGCGGAGATATACAAAGCTCTGCCCGATGACTGGCGCATCTTCTCCGAACACAAAATGTATGAGCCTGCCTTCTATTCAACGGTCGTGCAGGATTGGGGTACAAATTACCTCATTGCGCAAACTTTGGGGCCGAAAGCATTCTGTCTCGTCGATCTCGGTCACCATGCCGCCAACACCAATATTGAGATGATAGTTTCCCGGCTTATCCAATTCAAAAAGCTCGGTGGTTTCCATTTCAACGATTCCAAATATGGGGATGACGATCTTGATGCGGGATCAATCGATCCCTACCGGTTGTTCCTTGTCTTCAATGAACTTGTTGATGCCGAGGATCGTGGTGTGCCAGATTTCCACCCCGCGCACATGATCGACCAATCGCACAATGTCACCGATCCTATCGAAAGCCTGATCTCAAGCGCCAATGAAATTCGCCGCGCTTATGCGCAGGCTTTGCTGGTAGATCGCAAAGCGCTCGGCGCCTTCCAGGACGATAACGACGCGCTGATGGCTTCGGACTCGCTGAAGCGGGCTTACCGGACTGACGTTGAGCCCATTCTTGCTGAAGCAAGACTGCGGGCAGGTGGTGCGATTGATCCTATCGCTACCTATCGCAAAAGCCAGTACCGGCTGAAAATCGGCAAGGAACGCCCTGCCAGCCTGGCCGGCGGTGGCGGCATCATCTAATCCGTATCATCTATTAGAAAAAATAAGGGCAGCGCCCTAAAGCGCTGCCCTTATTTTTTGAATTGACAGCATCCCCAACATTTGTTCTTATTCTATTATAAAGAATTCTAATCCATAATAATAGAATAATAGGGGAATGACCATGAAACCATTAAAGCTAGCACTGCTTCTCGGTTCCGCATTGATTGCACTGAGCCCATCTGCTTTTGCCCAAACAAAAGGCGGCGTGATCAACGTCGCCACGATCGGCGAACCGCCAACGCTGGATGCAATGGCATCAACGGCCGATCTGGTCGGCATTGTTTCGCAGCACATCTTCGAAACGCTCTATACGTTTGACAAAAACTGGAACGCCACGCCATTGCTGGCGGCAAGCCTGCCCGAAGTATCGCCAGACGGCAAAGTCTACACAATTAAGCTGCGCACCGGGGTTAAGTTCCATGATGGAACAGACATGGATGCCACCGATGTCGTAGCCTCTTTAAAGCGGTGGACCCAAATCGCGTCCCGCGGAAAACAGGTCGCCTCCTTGATCACATCAATTGACGTTGTTGATCCAGCCACTGTCAAAATAACACTCAATGCGCCTCATGCGCCGCTTCTCTCGCTACTAGCATTCAACAATGCAGCCGCGATCATCCTCCCGAGCGAAAAACAGCAAAGCCCGATGACCGAACCTGTTGGCACCGGACCTTACAAGCTTAAAGAGCGTAAGGCCGATCAATATATCCAGCTGTCACGCTTTGATGACTACAAGTCCCCTGAAGGCGAAGAAACCGGCTATGGCGGCGCGCGTCATCAATATCTCGACGAAATTCGTTTCGTACCCGTTCCAGATGCCAATACGCGCGTCGAAGGTGCCGTCGCTGGCCAGTTCGATTATGTCGACAGTCTTCCGGTTGAAGCCTATGCCCGATTGAAAGATCAAAAAACGACTGAAGCCGTGCTGCTGAAACCTTTTGGCTGGCCAGTTTTTGTCATGAATACAAGCGCAGGCATCACCAAAAATCAGGATATCCGCCTGGCTATCCGTGACTCACTGAGCATGGAAGACATGTTGGCCGCGGCCTTTGGAAGTACCGATTTCTATTCTCTGGATGCTTCACTTTACCCTGATGGCTACAGCTGGAAAACAGATGCAGGAACGGAAGGCGCCTATAATGTTGCTGATCCGGAAAAAGCTGCGGAACTGATGAAAAAGGCCGGATATAACGGTGAACCGATCCGCATTCTTACCAGTCGTCAGTATGAGTTCCATTATAAAATGGCGCAAGTTGCCGCCGAATATCTGAAAGCTGCGGGCTTTACAGTGGATATGCAGGTTGTCGATTGGGCGACACTGACACAGCGGCGAGCTGACCCGAAGCTCTGGGATATTTACATCAGCCATAGTCCGTTCTTGCCAGAACCCGCGCTCATTGGTGCTATGTCAACAAGCGCACCAGGCAATTGGGATACGCCTGCGCGTAAAGTCGCAGTGGATGCATTCAATTCCGAAGTGGACCCGGCAAAACGTGTGGCTCTTTGGGCAGAGGTGCAGAAGGTGATCTATGCCGAAGTACCGATCATCAAGATCGGTGATTTCAACGCGCTCTCAGCAAAATCACCGAAGCTGGAAGGCTTCACACCAGCGCCGTGGCCCTATTTCTGGAACGTCTCGCTCAAACAGTAGGACCTGTAAGACTTCAATGGCAGCGGAACGAACGTCCTTCCGCTGCCAAACCGGATTTTGTTCCTTCTGACAGGACGCCTGATGCTTCGCTATATCATCCAACGCTTTATCGGTATGATCATCGTCATGTTTCTGGTGGTGACGATTGTATTTGTCATCGTGCGTGTCACACCCGGCGATCCGGCGGCTGTCATGCTCGGGCCGGAGGCCACGGCCGCTGATATCGCTGCCTTGCGGCAACAGCTTGGGCTCGATCAATCGATCTTGTTGCAGTACTTCTACTTCATCGGCAATTTGCTGAAGGGAGATCTCGGTCAGTCGATTTTCCTTAATCAGCCAGTACTTGAAGCGCTTGTACAACGTGCAGAACCCACCTTCTTCCTGACCATATTCTCGCTACTGATCGCAAGTATCATTGCAATACCGATTGGAATTTACGCTGCCTATCGCCGTGGCTCGGTGTTTGATCAGGCTGCAACAGCCCTTGCCATGCTTGCGGCAAGCATCCCAAGCTTTTGGCTTGGCCTCATATTAATGCAGATTTTTGCTGTGCGCTTCGGCCTGTTTCCTGTTTCCGGCTATGGGGGGCCTGGCACATCGCTGACAGAGCGGCTTGAATATCTGGTGCTGCCGGCCTTTGCATTGGGCATCGTCTCGTCCGCATTGATCATGCGTTTTACACGAGCCTCCATGCTCGATGTACTTGGCGATGATTATATCCGCACAGCGCGCGCCAAGGGCGTCGATGAGCGCCGCGTGGTGCTAAAGCATGCCTTCAAAAATGCGTTGATCCCCATCCTCACTGTCATTGGCCTGACCGCTGCCGTGCTGATTTCCGGCGCGGTTGTTACAGAGACGGTTTTTGGTCTTCCCGGGGTCGGCAGCCTGGTTGTATCGGCGGTTTTGCGCCGCGACTATCCCGTCATCCAGGGTGCGTTGCTTATTATCGCGGCACTCTACGTGCTCATTAATTTCGCAATCGACATGCTCTACCTCGTCGTTGATCCAAGGGTGCGTTACTGATGACCGATATTGTCTCGACCGCGCCGCAAAGCGAGCGCTCCAAATTCTTCCATGTGCTGATCAAGCGAAAGACCGTACTTTTTGGCCTGATTGTCCTTGCAGTTTTCGTAACGCTGGCGATCTTTGCGCCTTTGATAACGCCCTATGCGCCTAACAAGCTCTCAATCGTTAACCGGCTAAAACCACCGGACGCCAGTTGGTTCTTTGGCACCGACGAGTTTGGGCGTGATGTCTTCTCCCGCACAATTTTTTCCGCACGGCTATCACTGCTCGTAGGCTTCGCAGTGGTTGTCCTTGCCTCAGTGATAGGCGTGACGTTGGGTATTCTGGCTGGCTTCTTCCAAAGGCTCGATGCGCCGATCACCCGGCTTATCGACGCCATGATGGCGTTTCCCGATATTCTGCTCGCAATTGCGCTTGTTGCCGCGCTCGGGCCATCACTGACAACCGTGATTGTGGCGCTGAGTATTGTTTATGCACCACGATTGGCACGTGTTGTGCGGGCGTCGACACTTGTCATCCGTGAATTGCCCTATGTGGAAGCTGCAACATCGCTCGGTATTTCCAAATGGCACATCATGACGCGGCATATATTGCGAAATCTTCTGTCTCCGATCCTTGTTCAGGGAACCTTCCTCTTTGCCAATGCGATGCTGGCAGAAGCCGGCTTGTCATTCCTTGGTCTTGGCGTCAGCCCCGAAGTACCCACCTGGGGAACGATGATCGCGTCAGGACGCCAATATATCGGCACCGCAGACTGGATGACTTTGTTTCCCGGTATTGCGATCGTGCTTGCCGTTCTCTCCCTGCAAATGGTCGGCGATGGCTTTCGCGACCTGTTAGACCCCCGTCTCAGAAAGGATCTGTGATCATGCCTGCCACTTTTGCAACCGCTGCTTCATCTCAAAGGGAAGGGCGCTTGCTTCTGACCAACGTAAATCCGGTAGCATTCGGCCCGAATACCCCCGCAACGAAAATCGATATCTTGATCGACGCTGATGGAAATATTGCGCAGTTTGGTTCTTCGCTGAACGTTACCGGCGACGTGCAACGGGTCGACGCCAAAGGATCGTGGATTTCTCCAGGCTGGGTCGATCTGCATGCCCATATTTGGCATGGCGGCACCGATATCTCCGTTCGGCCGCAAGTATGCGGCGTTGAACGTGGCGTTACGACGATTGTGGATGCAGGCTCAGCAGGCGAAGCCAACTTTCATGGCTTCCGCGAATATATCATCGATCCGGCAAAGGAACGGATCAAGGCATTTCTCAATCTGGGCTCAATAGGCCTCGTAGCCTGTAACCGCGTCAGCGAGCTGAGCGATATTCGCTCCATTGATATTGACCGGACCGTTGCATGCGTCAATGAAAACCGCGATCACATCGTGGGTCTGAAAGTGCGCGCAAGCCATGTCATCACCGGATCGTGGGGCGTTACTCCGGTAAAACTTGGCAAGAAAATCGCCAAGATCCTTAAAATTCCCATGATGGTTCATGTCGGCGAGCCTCCAGCTCTATATGAGGAGGTTCTGGAGATCCTGGGGCCCGGCGATATCATCACCCATTGCTTCAACGGCAAGGTTGGCAGCAGCATTATTGAAGACGATGATTTGTTTGAGTTAGCTGAACGTTGCGCAGGCGAGGGCATTCGTCTCGATATCGGCCATGGCGGTGCCTCATTCTCGTTCCGCGTCGCGGAAGTTGCCATTCAGCGCGGACTTTTGCCTTTTTCCATATCAACCGACATTCACTTGCGCAGCCTGAACTTTTCGGTATGGGACCTTGGCACAACCATGTCCAAATTGCTGAGTGTGGGCATGCCTTTTGATAAGGTGGTCGAGGCGGTCACGCTCTCGCCGGCCTCTGCCATAGGTCTGCCGACGGACAATCTCTTGTCTGTTGGCAAGCGCGCAGATTTTACGATCTTTGATCTTGCCGATTCAGACCTCAAGGTCATCGACTCCATGGGCTATGAGGCCAACCTCAGCAAATTATTCGAACCCCGTATGGTTGTTCTGGGCACCGAGACGATTGCGGCCAGCCGTTATCAGCCAGTCGTGCCGGAGACCTCCGGCGCCATTGCGCCCTATTCGTACCGTTAGGATTTCGTCTTGAGTCACAGTACCCCTACAGCACTACAGAGCGAAACCTTGCCCTATGAGCGGTTAAGGGCGCTTGGAATTACGTTGCCCCCGGCGCCAAACCCGATAGCAAATTTTGTCACCCACATTCAGGAAGGCAATCTGCTCTATCTGTCAGGGCAAGGACCGCGTGAGGCCGACGGTTTCATGCATACGGGAAAAGTCGGCGGCAATGTCAGCGTTGAAGATGCATACCAACATGCACGACTGACGGCCATCAATCTCCTGGCCGTCATGCAATCAGCACTCGGGGATCTGAACAGGGTCAAGCGCGTCGTGAAACTGCTTGGAATGGTCAATGCCGTTTCGGACTTTGCCGACCATCCCCTTGTTATCAATGGCTGCTCGGACTTGCTGATCAGTGTTTTTGGCGAAGCAGGCAATCACGCCCGCTCTGCGGTCGGCTTCGGGTCACTTCCAGGCAATATCACAGTCGAGATCGAGGCGATCATCGCCTTGAAGGATTAGGAATCAGGAATGACTACGCCAACCCATAATGGTTTCGATACGGTCCGCAGAGGCTTTGACCTCACTGGCGTAGCGGTCCGGGTTGTCCGCAATTTTCTGTTCTGCAAGGACTATGGAAATAGTCGCGATGCATACACCTTTATCATCGCAGATCGGCGAAGCAACGCAGGCCACTGCATAGTCGGATTCACCCGCCTGAATGGAAATGCGAGCCTTCAAAGCTTCTCCGGCCGCCGCCGACAGGGCCGAGGGATCAATGACTGCACGTCCGGTGGGAGAAGATTTTGCACAGTGCTCGAAAAGATCCAGCCGTTCTTTTTCCGGAAGGTGCCCGACAAGCAGACGCCCCGAAGCGGTCCAATTCAGCGGAACACGCGTGCCGACGCGGGATGTCACCTGGAAATGACCAGGACCATCTGCCATGGCAAGCACCATCATATGGTCGCCATCGCGTCCGCATACCTGAACAGTCTCGCCGGATATGCGGCTCAGATTATGCATTTCATGATTTGCCACATTCAGGAAATCCAAAGACCGCGCATAGGCAAGGCCATAATGATAAAGGCGAGCCCCCAGCCAGACCGTGCTGTCGCTGTTGCGCGAAAGCATATTCTTTTCAACCAAATCGTCGATTATCACATAGACGGTCGAAAGCGGAGCGCCGATAGCTTTGGCGATAGCATAAATGCCTGCTGGAGAGCCCGTCTCGTAAAGATAGTCAAGCACCTGCAACGCGCGGTCCATACCGCTGACGCGCGAGCGTTTTCCGGTCGACTCTGCCTTCTCGTAACCGCCGGATGTGTCCATGTCTGATATTTTGGCGGTCACGTTCGCAGCTCCTGCTGGTTGGTTTGGGTTACACCACTCTTATTACATTATAGCGGCATATATGCCAAGAAAATGGAATGCAAGGAGAATACTATGACTGACATTCGCGCATCGCGAGGGTTGCGACCGGTAATCAATGTTTCGGGAACAATGACGGCATTGGGCGCATCGATTGTTGTGCCTGAAGCGGTCGCAGCAATGACCGCCATACTTCCACAGTTTGTGGAAATCAACGATCTGCACAAGCTTGCCAGCCCCGTTATTGCCCGTCTGACCGGCGGAGAAGCGGGCTTTGTAACGGCCTCATGCTCTGCAGGAATTACGCTTGCGGTAGCGGCAGCCATGACGGGCAATGATCTGGCCGCCATTGAACGGTTGCCGGATGCCACTGGCCTCAAGGACGAAGTGATTATTCAAACCGGTCACGTTGTCAGCTATGGTGCGCCCGTCGATCAGGGCATTCGTTTAGCTGGTGCCAAGGCGGTCCTGATTGGTCAGGCAACCTCGTGCTACCCTTATCACCTGGATGGCGCGATCAACGAGCGCACCGCTGCTGCCGTTTTTGTCGTGTCCCACCATACAGTCCAGTATGGTCTGATTGCCCTGAAGCAATTTGCCGAAGTTTGCCATGCTCGCGGTGTTCCAGTTATTGTTGATGCGGCCTCGGAATATGATTTCAAGATATTCCTTGAACAGGGCGCAGACATCGCACTCTATTCGTCGCACAAGTTCCTTGGCGGTCCAACAGGCGGTATTGTTGCCGGAAAGAAGCAGCTTGTACGCGATGCCTTCCTGCAAAATCGCGGCATTGGACGCGGCATGAAGATCGGCAAGGAGAGTATTCTTGGTACGATTGCGGCACTGGAAGCATGGGAAAAGCGTGACCATATCGGTACTCGTGAGCGGGAAACCGGGCTATCTCCACCTATGGAAGCAGACACTGACCGGCAAACCGGGTGTCACTGCCGAGATCGAAGCGGATCCGACGCACAACCCCCTTGATCGGCTCCGAGTAACCATCAATCCACACGAAGCCCATATAACTGCCTGGGATTTTGCCGATGCACTGGCAGCAGGATCACGCCCGGTCATCGTGCGTGATCATGAGGCGGAACATGGCTATTTTTATCTGGACCCATGCAATCTGCATCCTGGTGAAGAGACAATCGTCGCAAGCCGTCTTGAGGAGGAGTTGGCCAAGGCCCGCGCTTCCAACCAGATTATCTCCTCGCCTTATGAGGAGCGATATCAGGCGCGCATTGATGCCTTGATGCGCTGGCCCGATTGATCGCACATCTGAAAGGACCAATCCATGGATAAATCCGTTTCCCCTGTCTTGTCAGTTTCGAACCTGACAACGTCATTTCTGGCTGACGGCAAATGGCGGCCCGTGGTGCGCAATGTTTCATTCGATGTCGCCCCCGGCGAAACAGTTGCCATTGTTGGTGAATCCGGTTCCGGTAAAAGCGTCACCTCCTTGTCGATTATGCGGCTTCTGCAGAAAGACAAAAGTCGCATCGAAGGCAGGATATTGCTTGATGGTAAGGACATACTTAGCTTGCCTGAAAGCCAGATGCGCTCGGTCCGGGGCAACGATGTCGCAATGATCTTCCAGGAGCCGATGACCAGTCTCAACCCGCTGTTCACCATCGGCCAGCAGATCAGCGAGGCCCTGCTTTGCCATCACGATATGTCTCGGGCCGATGCACGGGTCGAGACGATCCGACTGTTGGAAAAAGTCCGTATCCCGGCAGCAAAATCGCGGTTCAACGAGTATCCGCATCGTTTTTCCGGTGGCATGCGTCAACGCGTGATGATCGCCATGGCGCTTGCCAGCAAACCGAAACTGCTCATTGCCGACGAACCGACCACGGCGCTCGACGTTACGATTCAAGGCCAGATTCTGGACCTGATAAAGCTTCTGCAGGATGAGGAGGGCGCTTCGGTCCTCTTCATCACCCATGATATGGGTGTTGTTGCCGAAATTGCGGACCGCACGGTGGTTATGTACAATGGCGAAGCGGTTGAAACGGGTCCCACTGAAGACATTTTTGCCCGGCCCCGGCACCCCTATACCCGCTCATTGCTGTCGGCGGTGCCTATCCTTGGCTCTATGCAGGGCCGCGAGCGGCCATTGCGGTTTCCAGTTGTAGACCGAAATACCGGCACGTCAGATACGCCTGTCGAGGCCGCGGACACGGTCCAGACCGAAAAGCCGCCATTACTTGAAGTCCGCAATCTCACGACGCGCTTCAACATTCATTCCGGCATGTTCGGCCAATTGGAGGGCAGGGTTCATGCAGTGGAAAACCTGTCCTTCAGCCTGCAACCTGGCGAGACACTGTCCTTGGTCGGCGAATCTGGCTGTGGCAAGTCGACAACGGGTCGTTCCATCATGCGGCTCGTGCAGCCGCAATCGGGCGAGGTCCTTCTTAACGGCAAAGACGTCTTGATGATGGAACCAAAACAGCTTCGCGATATGCGACGCACCATGCAGATGATCTTTCAGGACCCGTTCGCAAGTCTCAATCCGCGTATGACTGTCGGCGCAGCGATCGCTGAACCCTATCTCGAGCATAAACTTGGAACGCGCGCACAGGCCCGCGACAGGGTTGCGGATCTGTTGGAGCGGGTTGGCCTGAATGCCGATATGGCGGCACGCTACCCGCATGAATTCTCCGGCGGTCAGCGCCAGCGCGTGTGCATTGCGCGCGCCCTGGCCCTCGATCCCCGGATTATTGTGGCAGATGAATCCGTTTCTGCACTGGATGTTTCCATCAAAGCGCAGGTGATTAATCTCCTGCTCGACCTGCAATCCAGTCTCAATCTTGCCTATCTTTTCATCTCACACGATATAGCTGTCGTCGAGCGCGTCAGCCATCGCATTGCTGTTATGTACCTTGGGGAGATCGTTGAAATCGGACCACGTTCGGCGATCTTCGAAAATCCCCAGCACCCCTACACGAAGAAGCTGATATCGGCTGTACCCGTGCCAGATCCTTCCCGGCGCGGTATAAAGCGGCCGGTTTCCAATGACGAAATTAAAAGCCCTGTACGCACACCCGATTTCGTCACGCCGGCGAGACAATATAAGGAAGTTTCCACCGGGCACATTGTTCAAGTTGCCTAGAACAATTCAGCAAATTGCCGGAGCCGAGAGCGTTTTATGAGAAATATTGCCAGAATGACCGAGTAACCGTTCCTTATCGTGCGGTTTTCCGCAGGTTTCATGCGAGGGCTTGAGACATTTGTCTGATCGTGAGATGAACTGACAACACCAGCCCAGAGCAGGATCCGTCATGGCCAATCCATTTATCGATCACCTAGTCAACGAAATCGAGGGACTGAAGACGTCAGGGCTCTACAAATCCGAGCGCGTCATCACGTCCAAGCAAGCAGGGCAGATAGAGATCGCGTCCGGCGCCAAGGTCCTCAATTTTTGCGCGAATAATTACCTCGGTCTTGCCGATAATGACGAACTTGCTGAAGCGGGGAAAGCCGCTCTTGACCGCTATGGCTACGGCATGGCTTCGGTCAGGTTTATCTGCGGCACGCAAGAAGAACACAAACAGCTTGAAGCCCGCATCTCGAGATTTCTTGGTCTTGAGGACACCATTCTTTATTCCAGCTGTTTCGACGCAAATGGCGGCCTGTTTGAAACCCTGCTCGGTGAAGAAGATGCGATCATTTCCGATGCGCTCAACCATGCCTCAATTATCGACGGGGTGCGTTTGTCGAAGGCCAAGCGCTTCCGCTATGCCAATAATGATATGGTCGCGCTGGAAGAAGAACTGAAGAAGGCAGAGGGAAGCCGCTTCAAGATGATTGCGACAGATGGCGTATTCTCCATGGACGGGATCATTGCCAATCTGCAAGGCGTTTGCGATCTTGCCGAAAAGTACGGTGCAATGGTCATGGTCGACGACAGCCATGCGGTCGGTTTTGTCGGCAAGAATGGCCGTGGCTCCGCAGAATATTGTGGAGTCGAGGGCAGGGTTGATATTATCACCGGCACGCTCGGCAAGGCGCTTGGCGGCGCTTCGGGCGGTTACACATCCGGCAAAGCCGAAGTAATAGACTGGCTACGCCAGCGCTCGCGCCCCTATCTTTTTTCCAATACGCTCGCGCCGGTTATCGCCGCTGCATCGCTCAAGGTATTCGATCTTATCGAACAGGGCTCTGAACTCCGTAACCGGCTCACTGAGAATGCCGCACATTTCCGTCGCGACATGAGCAAACTCGGTTTCAAGCTGGCTGGCGCTGACCACGCGATCATACCGGTCATGCTCGGCGAAGCAACGTTGGCTCAGGAAATGGCAGCCCGAATGCTGGAGAAGGGCGTATATGTCGTCGGCTTTGCATTTCCTGTTGTGCCAAAGGGTCAAGCGCGTATCCGCACCCAGATGTCGGCGGCCCATACCAGTGAAGATGTAGCGCGCGTTATCGAAGTCTTTGCAGAAGTTGGGCGCGAGCTCGGCGTCATTGGAGCAAAATGAACATGTCAAACATGATGAAAGCACTGGTGAAGGCCAAGGCGCAGCCGGGGATTTGGATGGAGCGTGTGCCGGTACCTGAACCGGGACCGAATGACGTTCTTATCAAAGTCAAGAAATCCGCCATTTGCGGCACAGACGTTCACATTTATAATTGGGATCAATGGGCGCAAGCGACAATTCCCGTACCTATGGTTGTCGGTCACGAGTTTTGCGGCGAAATCGCTGATGTCGGTTCTGCCGTAACCAAGTACAAAGTAGGGCAACGGGTATCAGGCGAAGGTCACATCGTCTGTGGCGTCTGCCGCAACTGCCGTGCCGGTCGTGGTCACCTGTGTCGCAATACGCTAGGCGTCGGTGTTCATCGCCCCGGCTCATTTGGTGAATATGTCTGCATTCCCGAGTACAATGTTGTTCCAATACCTGATGACGTGCCTGACGAAATCGCTGCCATTTTTGATCCATTCGGCAACGCGGTTCACACCGCTTTAAGTTTCGATCTTGTTGGCGAAGACGTACTTGTCACCGGCGCTGGCCCCATCGGCATTATGGGAGCGCTCATCGCAAAACGCTCTGGCGCCCGCAAAGTCGTCATTACAGATATCAATCCTTCGCGGCTGGCGCTCGCCACCAAGTTGGGAATTGACTATGTTGTCGATGCATCCAAACAAAATCTCGCCGATGTGATGCAAGAAATCGGAATGACTGAAGGCTTTGATGTTGGCCTTGAAATGTCTGGTGCAGCGGTGGCATTCCGGGACATGATTGACAAGATGAACAATGGCGGAAAGATCGCCATTCTTGGCATTGCTCCCACCGGATTTGAGATCGACTGGAACAAAGTAATCTTCAAGATGCTCAATCTTAAAGGCATCTATGGACGTGAGATGTTCGAAACCTGGTACAAGATGATTGCCTTTGTGCAAGGTGGACTGGATCTTACTCCGATCATCACACACCGGCTCCCGATTGATGATTTTCAAACCGGATTTGATGCCATGCGCTCGGGCAGTTCCGGCAAAGTCGTTCTCAGCTGGTAATACGTTCTCAGCTGAGAACAGGCTTTTTAGGCCACGCAAGAGCATGTCAAGCTGAGCGCTGCCCTGCGTCATGCCTGTTTGAATTTGTCACGCAAAACACTGCATTTTGCCATCGTTGAAAGTTTGCAGGACGCGATAAAATCGGGCGCAAGCTGCGAAGATCCTTCCGTTTTGACGCAATGAGCATTTTATTCGATCCGGCGATTTGTCCCCGCCATTTCCGACACGCTATCGTTCCTTTTCTGGCATATATGCACTTGGCAATTCCCGGCTATCGATCTGGCACCAAATTCAAGTGAGTGCCATGAGCTCTCAATTGAGCCAACAGCATCGGCCAAACCGAGAATTCTCCTTTGAAAGCTCTGCCCGTAAGGGATCTCAGATATCCTCCGGCCGAAGTGATTTGCGCAGCGCGCTCCAAAATACAAGCCACGACAACCGCTGCATTTTCCTGACCCAAAATATCGCAAGCTTCTTCATAGGCCGACGGACTGACGCCCAACATCGACCGTACCACGACAGCAGCCCCCATTAAATCGGACCATGTTGTAATTCCGTTTGTGGCGTAGGCTTCTATCTCCGGGCAGGCTTGCCGAACCAGGCCGAGTGGAATCGGCCTCACGTCCTGGGCCGCAATTTGCGCGTCCACGCGTTCAGATGCGGCAGCTATTGCCGGCAGATTCTCCCCTGCGTTTATCTCGGCGCTCCTCCAATCTGGTTCGGATTTCTCCTCTGGTCTATTTTCTGGGCCAGGTTCAAATTCAAGTTTAGGTTGTGTATTTGAATTATGTTTGTGACGCTCAAAATGAGATTCATTGCCGCTTGTTTTTCGAGAATTTACCTTGTTTTCCAACAGGCTGAGTATTTCGGTTTCAATGCCATTCCAGTCCGTCAATCGCCGGCTCCAGATCCGGTGCAGTCGACCGCCTGGAAATGCCTTCTATAACCATCCTGAACCGTCCATAATGGCTGTTCCAGTCAAGGTGCGGCAGTTCTTCCATGCCGAGTTCTACGAGCTTGACGATGTTGCGGCGTAATAAGGTTATACGTTCTTTCAAAAGCTTTAACTGCCATCTCTCCGTCTTTGCCTGGTTGGCAAGTGCTTCCAACTCGGTTGAACGCACCAACAATGGTGCCAATGAGAAGCCAAATGCCTCTCCGTTCTCGCCAGCCCGGGTTTTACGCAGGTAGCGTTTGCCATTTGGGCTGTCTTTGCGGAATATAAGTTGGGCCTCAACCAGAGCGCTCAGGTGCCGGCGCAGTGTTGCGGGTGCCATCCCATGGGCGCGAAGTGAGAGCTGCGCATTTGACGGGAAAACCACCAAGCCGTGCTCTTCTTTCAATTCGGTTTGCGGATAGAATGTCAGCAAGGCGTTGAGCACAATCAGCGCCCGATCTGATAGGCCAAGGCTTTGCCGCGCTTCACACAGGTTGCGAAACAGCTTCCATTTATCGATTGATGCTTCGCAATCAACGTCCTGAGCCAAGGCTTGCGTGGCCAACATGCCAAGCGACAGCGATCGCCGCCCGAAGGGCGTCGTTACTGCATGTCCGGTCTGCATTGTCTTTTACCTTCTTCAAGGCAAAAGAAATCCACTCGCTTAAACGGCGCCAAAAAGTCTTGACAGTGATTCGAGGAAATGCGATTCTCTAGTTGCTAGACATGAGAAGGGCTTCCGCGACGGCAACGTTCGGGAGCTTTTTTCTTTTGCGGGTTAATCTCCTGTTTTTGCTACAGTTTCCGATTCCTTGAAGGCCCGGTAGAGCTCTTCGAGGTTATCGGCAAGATATGCACCGAAGCGTGAGGCATTCTTGGCTTTTAGTGCCAGGGTGAATGCCCGCCCGCTGTTCGTCATATCAACCTTGATGGATTTGTCAGTCGATTGCCAGGTTTGCGCAGTCGATGTTTTTTTCTTCACAGGCCCCGTGGCTTTGCTGAGTGCATTGAAAACCATGTTGAAGCGCGTATCGCCATCGGCGGACTTTGCTTCGGCACCGGAAAGAACCGTGTAAGCTTTCTCAATGCTTCCTGGCATTTGCAAAAACTTAGAGAGTTGCCACCAGCGGTCCCTGCCCGTCGCCTTGGCTGCACCGATCGCCAGGATCATATTTTCTGGAACCGAGCCTGATACGGTCAGCATTTTTGAGAAAGTCGTTGCATCGAGCGCAAGTGCTGATTTCACAACTGTCTGGTCGTAGCCCAGATCAGCAAGCCGTTTGGCAAACAATGTGCGTTCAATAAAGGACAGATTTGAACGCACAGCGTTTTCCTGTCCTTGGGCGATGACATGGTCTTGATCTGCAAGCGGCTTGACGATGGCACGAACAGGCCGTCCAAGCACACGCGCAGCTTTGGTCCGGCGATGGCCAAAGACAATTTGATAACGTCCGGAAACCGTTGGATGCGGACGCACCAGAATTGGCGTGTCTTGTCCTCTTTCTCCTATCGCTGCCACAAGATCCTGAAGCGCGTCGTCATCGTCATTGATCCGGTCAGTTACGAATGATCCATCGAGAACATCCGGATCAAGATTGACGACACTGCCTTTTGCCAGTTCTTCAAAAGAGCTTTTTATAGAGCGCGATGCGCCGCTGGCGGCATAGGAGACGGCATCATTGCGATCGTCGCTGGCTGGCGTGACGTTCATAACGCTACGGAAAATGTCTTTACGAGCCATCTGCCTGCCCCGCAAACAGCTGTCCGTCTGTACCTAAGACGTCGGTTTTTACCGCAGTAAATTTCTGCATTATTTACGTCCCCACGCACGATGGACCAAGGCGGCAATTTCGGAATTGACTGCGTCCAGCGATTCAATTGCCCGCTCATAGGTTGACCGGGTGAAACTGGTTTTCTCGACTTCGTACAAGGTTTGCTTCGTCAGACCTGCATCTGAAACTGCTGTCGATTTCAACATGGGACAGGCAAGGATTTCTTCCGCAAGCATAGACTGCATGAAGCCGACCATTTGTGCCTGGGGTATATCTGACGGCTCATAGCGTGTGATCAGATAACGGAACCAGTCCAGTTCGACCTTTGCCCCGGCTTGCTTGACGGTCTTCAAAATGCCGCCGAGCATCAGGAGAAACTGCGACATTGACATCAGGTCCAACATTTGAGGATGAACCGTTATCAAAACGGACGTTGCAGCAGACATCGCAGTCAGCGTCAGATAGCCAAGCTGCGGCGGGCAATCGATGATGACGACGTCATAGCGGGCGTCAACCTCCTCCAGGGCCGTAGCAATGCGGGTAAAAAACTGGCGTCCTTCACGCGAGGATCTATCCTGCATGGCCAGCGGCGTATCATACTCATATTCCTGCAATTCAAGATTTGCCGGGATGATATCGAGTCCAGGGAAATTTGTGGGCAGAATAATGTGGGATAGGGGTTTGCGCTCTTCGTCGTAACGAATGGCCTCATAGAGCGACAAGTTGCGATCCAGCTCCGGCTGGAAGCCGTGCAGGGCAGAGAGAGAAGCCTGAGGATCGAGATCTACTGCAAGCACGCGATGCCCGGTCAACGCCAGATACTGGGACAGATGGGCAGCTGTCGTTGTCTTGCCCGATCCACCCTTGAAGTTGACCACGGCGATGACCTGCAGCTTGTCACCGGCTCTGCGATGCGGAACGTATTTTTTAAACCCGGTCCGTCCATTGCGGTCAAGATAATGGCGTAAGTCGAGCATTTGATCGGCGGTGTAGAAACGACGCCCGGACGATAGCTGAGCAGGCACAGGGCCTTTGCCCTCAAGATGAAGGCGCTTGAGATTGTTCTGTGTCACGCCCAGATAATGCGCTACTTCCGCCATCGAAAATTGGCGCAAAGTCCTTCTGGCATCCGGTGGAAATTTTTCCATCCGGAGCTGGTTCAACCGGCGTGAGATCTCTGCACCCTGATCAAGTATCTTTTCATCGAACTCGAACTTGGGCAGAGGCACTGCGATATTCATCGAAACCGAAACCTCTAATAGCGCTTTTTGAGAACAATTGTCCCGCTAACCGCCATTAGGCTCCGATTCGCACATGACAGCAAGAAGATTAGCCTGGTGGCAGATGCTGTCTTTGCCCTCGCCAACGGCGAACAGACGCCGCCGGCAACAAAAGGGCCGACAATTTACTACAGTAAATATCGGTCTTTCTCTCTCAAACCAGATGAGTGTGCGTCTGAATTCTCAATGTTGACGCGGGATTTGTCGTCATCGACAAGCTCGTACCACATTGCATTCAATACGGCGAAGGCTGCCGCAAATGGCAATCCCAAAAGCCAGGCAAAATACCACATGACAGTTCTCCTGATTAATAAGCATGTCCGCTTTTGTCGCCAATCGTTGCTTCATCCACCTTGCCCCAAAGAACCTTGTAGACCCAGCTTGTATAGGCAACGATCAAAGGAATGAAGATTGCCGATACAACCAGCATAATAAACAGTGTCAGGTGGCTTGATGAAGCATCCCAGACTGTGAGGCTCGATACGGGATCGAGCGATGATGGCAGGATGATCGGAAACATTGAAACGCCGACCGTTGCTATGATCGATGCCACAGACAGGCCGCTCGACAGTATCGTGGTGCCTTCACGCCTCGCCTTCAGGCCAAAAAATGCGGCGATTGCCCCAAGAACAGCCAAAACAGGGACTGCCAAAAGCAAAGGCTGGGCGCTGTAATTGGCGAACCAGGCGCCTTGCTCGATTACAATCGTCTTCATCAGGGGGTTGGAAGGAGCGGCCTTGTCGAGAAGGCTTGTTACCCTGTACCCGTCAATGCCCAACCAGAGAAATAATCCTGCAAGAGCGAAAATCGCCACCGTCAAGGGTGCCGCAACCATTCCGCAGCGCCTCGCCCTGTCTGCAACAGGTCCGGATGTTTTGATCATCAGCCACGCCACTGCCATGCATGACGAGCATCGCTACAGAAAGGACGCCGCATAAAAGTGCAAAGGGGTTAAGCAGGCCGAAGAATGATCCCTCATAGAATATTCGCAATTCATTGTTGAACCGGAACGGCACACCCTGAATGACGTTTCCTACAGCAACGCCAAAGATCAGCGCCGGCACAAAACCACCCACGAAAAGAGCCCAGTCCCATGCGGAGCGCCAGAGCAAGCTCTCCCTCTTGGAGCGATATTTGAACGCCACCGGCCTGATGATGAGTGCTGCAAGTATAACGAACATAGCAAGATAAAAGCCGGAAAAAGAGACGGCGTAGAGCGGAGGCCATGCGGCGAATATGACGCCGCCGCCCACGATCAGCCATACCTGATTGCCTTCCCAGATAGGGCCAATCGTATTGATGACAACCCGCCGCTCCATATCGTTTTTCGCAATGAAGGGGAGGAGCGTTCCAATCCCCAGGTCAAAACCATCAGTGACGGCAAACCCGATGAGGAGAGTTCCAAGCAGTACCCACCAGATGAGACGCAGCGTTTCATAGTCAAGAAGTTGATGCAGGATCATGATCGTCTACTCCGCTGGTACAATATGTGTGGAAATGAGGGCGGCTTCCGGCTCATGGTCTGGCTCAGGTCCACCCTTGATAGCTTTCAACATCAAGCCCATCTCGATGATGAAAAGCGTCGTGTAGATGACGACAAAGCCTGCAATCGTGATAAGCAAAGACTTGGCACCGAGGTTGGAAACCGCAGCAGCGGTGGGTAGTACACCCTCGATAATCCATGGCTGCCGTCCAAACTCTGCAACGATCCATCCAAGCTCCGCTGCGACCCAGGGCAGCGGAATCGAAAAAACCGCAATACGCAAAAGGAAAGGATAGGCATCAATCTTTCTGCGAACAGAAAGTATGAAAAAGGTGAAAGTCAGCAGAATGAAGAACATGCCAAGCCCGACCATTATACGGAATGACCAGAACAGCGTGGGTACATGTGGAACAGTATCCCAGGCGGCTTTCGCGATCTGCTCGTCAGAAGCCTGCCTTGGATCGTCGACATAACGCTTTAGCAGCAGCGCATAACCAAGATCGGCGCCGTTTGTTTCGAAAGCCTCGCGGACATCCGCGCCAACTGTCGTGGTGCTGCCTACCTCACGAATCTTCTGAAGTGCATCATAGGCGATCATGCCTTTCCGGATTCTGACCTCCGCGTGTTGCACAAGCTCTTCTATGCCGGGAATGACCGTCGTCAGCGATCGCGTACCAATCAGGCCCATTACCCATGGAATGTGGACTGCATAATGTGTCTCACGCGCTTCCTGGTCCGGAAAACCGAATGCCGTAAAGGCGGCCGGGGCGGGCTCTGTTTTCCACATGGCCTCGATTGAAGCCAGCTTCATTTTTTGGTGCTCTGTTGAAAGATATCCGCTTTCGTCCCCAAGAACGACAACTGAGAGAGCAGAGGCCAATCCAAATGACGCGGCGATTGTCATTGAGCGCTTGGCAAGCTCGACATGCCGCCCCTTCAGGATATACCACGCGGATACGCCCAGCACGAAGATTGAGGCTGTGACGTAGCCTGCGGAAACCGTATGCACAAACTTGGCCTGAGCAACGGGGTTGAATAAAACTTCAAAGAAATCAGTGACTTCCATGCGCATTGTCTGCGGGTTGAATGCCGAGCCTACCGGATTTTGCATCCAGCCATTGGCGATCAATATCCATAGTGCGGAGAAGTTGGATCCTGCGGCAACGGCCCAGGTAGCAGCCAGATGGCCCACCTTGGACAGCTTGTCCCAACCGAAGAAGAAAAGACCAACGAAGGTCGCCTCCAGAAAGAACGCCATTAGACCTTCAATCGCCAGTGGCGCACCAAAAATATCGCCTACATAATGGCTGTAGTAGCTCCAATTCATCCCGAACTGGAATTCCATAACGATGCCCGTCGCCACGCCGATAGCGAAGTTAATTCCAAACAAGGTTCCCCAAAATTTGGTCATCTGTCGCCAAATCACGCGGCCGGTCATCACATAAACCGTCTCCATGATTGCCAGCAGCACAGAAAGCCCCAGCGTTAGCGGTACGAACAGAAAGTGATAAAGAGCTGTGATCGCGAATTGCAGGCGCGAGAGCGCTACTATGTCGAGTTCCATTGCTTTGCGTCGGGTTATCCGACCCCCTGTTGATTGGCTCGTCTCATACGAGCCAATAGAAATAAGCGTCTAATCAGGCCTCAGACGGTTGAGGATTGACTGGTATTCAGGTTCGCCCTTGCGACACGCGGCTTTAAGACGCCCATGTACAAGAACCAGCAGTCGATCGGCCAGCATGGCCTCCCGCCTGATATGTGTTGCGATGACAACTGTCTTTTTCTTCATTTGACCGGACAGCCGTTGCAGGACATCGCGCGCGGTTTCGCCGTCGATCCCTTCCGAAGGCTCGTCCAGCAGCCAGACAGGCGCGCTACTTAACAAAAGCCGGGCCAATGCAAAGCGTCGGCCTTGTCCCCCAGAAAGGCCAATTCCGCCTTCGCCGAGCTTCGTGTTCAGTCCCTCGGGCAGCGTCGCAATCAACTCGGCTAATCCGGCAACCGATAAAACGTCCAGCAGATGCTGGTCGGTTGCGCCGGGAGCCGCCAAAAGCAGATTATCGCGCAGGCTATCTTGAAAAAGCTCCGTCCTTTGGATCAGCGATGCTGAGGCAATGCCCCTTGCAATCCCGGTCACAGCTTCGATTTCACCTGCCAGCAATGCGAGCAATGTCGTTTTACCCGAACCGCTTGCACCAATGATGGCCACACGATCACCGCGCTCAAGTGTCAGCGACACATTCTGCAAAGAGGGCAGGGCAGACCCTGGGTAGGTTACACAGGCCTCACGCAGTTCGACCGCCAAATTTTCCGCAGGAACCTGCAAGGGGAGAGGGTTAGCTGGGGTAACCAAATCCGGTCCAAGCCTTCGTGCGGCAAGGACCGTTCTGCCGAGCTCAATGGCGCCACGTCTTAAAGCGGCAAAAGGCTCCAGCGCTGCAAGAGCAACCAGAATCCCCATCACCGCCACAGGGCCACTGATAGTTCCCAGGCTCGCTAGATAAGCAACGCCGTACAAGACAGCACCGAGCAAAACGGCTGAGGCAATGCCGAAACCTGCGGCTACCTTGGTTTCGATAAGGTTCAGAGTGCCATCAGACAGAGCTAGCTGCGTGTCTGCAGTAAGAGCCGAGTTTTTAAAAGCTGATAATTGCCCTGCCATAACCAGTTCGGTTTGGCCCGCCACCACGTCAATCGTGCGCGACCGAAGCGCTTCAAGCCTGTAAGCGCGGCGACGCGCTGGCACGATACTCCCGCGCGCTGCAAGAACAGGAATTCCCAATCCTGTTGCAAGGAGCCAAGCCGCCACCGCCAGACCAAGCAATGGATGCATCACGCCAAATACGACGGCAACAGCCAAAGCCGTGCAGAGCGCTACTGCCATCGGAACCAATATCCGCAGATACAGGGAATCCAGCGCATCAATATCGGCTGTCAGCCGAAACAATAGTCGGGAAGGTTGAAGTGCCAATCTGTTTGCTGCGCCAGGTTGGGCGGTGTTCCTGAAGAGCCGTTCACGCAACGCTGCAAGCACACCCAACGTTGCCTCGTGCGTTGTTAACCGCTCGCCGTAGCGGGCAGCAGTTCTGGCAAGCGACAGAAACCTTATGGCCGCCGCAGGAGCGAACACGTCAAAAACGAGGGCCGTTGCTACCGAGGTACCAGCAATTGCCGTCGCTGTAATGAACCAGCCAGACACGCCCAGCAAAGCAATGCCTGCAAAGACAGTACCCGCCGCAAGCAGAGCGCCAGCCAGGAGCATTACGCGTCGTTCGGCAAAAAAGAGACCGATAACAGGTTTAAACACACGCCAGAGAGTCATGGATGTTCCTCCCGGCAGGTCTTATTTCCAATGATGATTGTCCTGCCCATGCGCGCGGCCAGCACCGGGTCATGTGTCGCGACGATCAAGGTTTTTCCGGCAGCAACCGCTAGTAAACGATCTGCGATTTCATCTGCTGTTGCTTTGTCGAGATGTGCTGTCGGCTCATCCGCAAGGATTAGACCAGCGTCGCGGTCAATGGCCATGCGGGCCAGAGCAAGCCGCCGGATCTCGCCCCCGGACAAGCCTGAGCCACCCTCGCCAAGATAATTGTGGCGTTGCGCATTGGCGACTTTGTGCAAGGAAGAGACACGCAATGCATCGTCAATATCATCTTTGGTCAAGCCGCGGCGGTGCAAGCATAGATTGTCGGAGATTGTACCTGCGAAAATATGCGGCGTTTGCCCCATCCAGCCTATGCGCGCGCGCAAGATCCCACTGGTGTTTGCATCAAGCACCGTATCACCGATCCTGATTGTTCCTGCCGTGACAGGTGCTAATCCTGCAATCAATGCCAGCAGGGTAGATTTGCCCGCGCCACTTGGACCCAGTAGTGCGATATGCTCGCCAGGGCGCACTTCAAGATTGAGGCCATCAAATAGCGGAGAATGCGATCCTGCATGGCTAAATGACAGGTTTTCTACCGTTAGCTCCACAGGCGCTCCTGACCATCTCGCCACCTGCAACTGTCTGGAATTATCCGTAATGGGCAAACCCGTCACTGAGAGGCTGTCCAGTGCATCGATTGCGGCCTCTCCAGCGGCTCGGTCGTGCCAGACTGCTGACAATTCACGCAGCGGTTCAAAAAAGGCTGGTGCCAGCAAGAGTATAAACAGGCCTTCGCCAAGACCAAGGCGGTGGCCCCAGGCGCCGAATTCAAGCTGTCCAAGAAAATGAAACCCAACATAGACGGCGACCATGGCAACACCCAGTGCCGCAAAAAGCTCAAGAACGGCCGAGGACAGGAATGCGATGCGCAGAACTGCCATCGTTCGCGTTCTAAGCTCATCGGCATTGGCACGCAGTCTTTGAGCTGTGAAATCAACTGCACCGAGCGAGCGTATCGTCGCAAGACCACGCAATCGGTCTAACAGGAATGCGTTCAGATCGCCCATTTCGGCCAGATGCCGCTCGCTTGCCGCCTTTGCACGCCATCCGATCAGAGCCATGAAAATCGGGATTAATGGCGCCGCCATCAACAAAACCAGCCCTGCAACCCAGGACAGTGGAAAGATGCAGATCAGGATAACCAAGGGTATGATTGTGGCCTTCATCCTTGCAGGGCGGAAACGGGCAAGATAGGGCAAAATGGCGTCCGCCTGTTCGGCGATGACGCTGGCTGCGAGGCCAGATGCTGGCTTCTCGATGTCGAGGGGAGAGCGCTGGGACAATGCCAGGATTGCTTGCCTTCTTTTTTCCGACAATGTTTCCCGTGCCTTGCGGAAGGTCAGTCTTGCGCCGAAAGCATCCAGCAGTGCTCGTAATACGCCTACAATGATTATAGCTGTGACGATCCAGTGAATTTCCGCCATGCTGCCGGCGATGATGATCGTTGCACCTTTAGCCAGCAGGGCGGCCTGCGGTAGCCAAAGCAGCGATGCCAGTACCTGCATAATGGCAGCACCGCGTTCATTCTCGGAATTCTTCTTTACACAGATCCGAGCCTCGCCATCAACGGGATTGGGGCGCACTGACGCATCAGTGTCTGCCAACCCTTCTCTGGAAAGCGCTATGGTGGATGGGTGCAAAGAGCTCATACTCAGCCCTTGTCGTTGGTACGTTTTGATCGGCCAAGAGAAACGATCTTGTCCTTGGCTTCCAGAAGCTTTGTGACCTTTGCGCCAAGCGTGAGCAGTGTTGCGAGGCGATCCGTTTCAAGTTGCTTGACGTCTTCATACCAGGTTGTCAGCTGCTCGATCAGGCTATGCATTTCTCCCATGCGCACTTGTGCGTGGCGCTCAGCATCGCTTGCGGGTTTCTGCATGAGGATTTCACGCAAAACCGACAATGTCGGGTCAACTTCACGCTTCTTTCGCTCTTCGGCAAGCGTCCTCAAAATCTGCCAGACATCATCGGGCGTCGTGAAAAAATCGCGCCTGTCATCTGGAAGATGCTTGAGCAACACCAAATTCCAGGCTTGCAGTTCACGCAGGCTCATAGAAACATTGGAGCGGGAAATACCCAGGGATTCAACGATTTGCTCGGCATTCAGCGGCTCGGGCGAGACGTAAAGCAGGGCGTAGATTTGACCCACGGTCCGGTTGATACCCCACCGACTGCCCATTTCCCCAAAATGAAGCACAAAAGATTGGACAAGGGGCGGCAGGTTCATCATGTTTTCGTCTCATCAGTTATTTCAGTAATTACTGAAATAACGATACTACATGAAAACTCCTTCTTCAACGCCACTCGCCAAGGTGCGACGATTGTGCTCCTCTGCCCGTTAAAACAAAAAAAGCCCGGCCAGATCACTTGATCTGGCCGGGCTTCAAATTGACGATGTGATGACTTAGTTTAGACCAAGCTTGCCACGCAATGTGGAAAGGTCTTCTGCAAGCGTGTTAACTGCCGCTGCCAGCACGGCACGGTCATCGTCAGTCAGCTTGTCATAAAGCTCATAACCATCACCTTTTTTGTACTTTGCAAGCGTGACATCAACCTTGTCGAAATTGCCTGAAACCTTGGTGATGAACTCACCATCGCTTTTCTCGATCAAAGGCCGCACGAGATCGAAGATCTTGCGCGAACCATCGAAATTCGCCTTGAAATCCCAAAGGTCAGTGTGGCTGTAACGATCTTCTTCGCCGGAAATCTTGGTGGCTGCAACTTCTTCCATAAGGGCTGCAGCGCCACCCACGACCTTTTCGGGTGGCAGCGTCAGCTCAGTAATGCGCTTGTTGAGCTCTGTCACATCTGCCATCAGCTTCTCGGCAAAAGGAGCCAGATCCTTTGTGCTGTTTTCGGAAAACAGACCGTATTCGATACGGTGGAAGCCCGTGAATTCGGGATCCTTTTCCGCTTTCTCATGGTCGTCTGCGCGAGAATCGATTGACCCGTCAAGATCGCTGAAAAGTTCTGCGATTGGTTCGATTGCTTCATAGCTCATACGCGTCGGAGCAAAGAGCGACTTGGCCTTGTCAACATCTCCAGCCTTTACCGCATCGGTAAATGCCTTGGTATCCGCGACCAGCTTTTCCAAATTTTCTGATACATAGATCTTGTAGTCGGCAATTGGGCCAACCAGATCGAGTGGAGCAACTTCGGCTGACGCTACGCGCGGCAGGAATGCAGCTGTGATCGCAAAGAGGCTTGCAGAGAGAGTTATCTTCAACTTCATCGTGAGTTCCTTAGGATTTGATGCGGGTCATCTGATGGCCCGATGCTTCAAGAAGTGTCCGGCCTACGAAGTCGTCCTCGTTCGCTGGGCCGGGCAGTGTAAAAAAGAAACCGCCACCAATCGGTTTGATATATTCTTCGAGTGGCTCACCATCGAGCTGTCGCTGAACGGTGATGAAGCCCTTCTCAAGGTCGGCCTGGTAGCAGATGAAAAGCAGGCCCTGTTCAAGCTGGCCTGATTTGCTCACGCCGTTTGAATAGTTGAACGGGCGGCGCAAAATGCGATTCTCGTCAGATGTTTTTGTGCGTTTATTGGCCAATCTGATATGGGCATCCAGCGCGGTGACTTTGCCTTCCGGATCATTTGAGTAGTCCGGAACGTCAAATTCCGCGGTGCCACCGAAGGGCGCTCCATTGGCTTTTTTTCGTCCGATAATTGCTTCCTGCTCGGCCAGCGGCGTCCTGTCCCAGCGCTCAACGAAATTGCGTATGATCCGCACCACCTGATAAGTACCCGCCTGGGCCCATGAAGGCTCGTCGCTTTGGCGCACCCATACGAGTTGGTCCATGAGCGCAGCATCATTGCCATCGGGATTTGCGGTTCCATCGCGGAATCCCAGAAAATTTCGCGCCGTTTCGTGAGTGCCATCGGCTTTTGGCGGAAGAACCGGAACCGAGCCCTCCTGCTTCCACCGCAGGACCATCAGATCCGGCAAATTCTTCAAAATATCCCGCAGGGCGTGAATGTTTGTGTCCGGTGTATTTGCGCATATCTGCAAGCTCAGATCGCCGTGACATAAATCAGCGTCGAGAGCATCGTTGCGCGACGCTTTCATGCGCGAGAGCTGCTTTGGCTTATGGTTTATGAGCCAATCACGCTGATCAAAGAACGAAGAGCCCAAGGACACGGTGATCGTCAAATTATCCGGCGGGATAACCGGGCCCAGAATACCTGAATCCGACGGCGGCAGTTTGTCGTCAAACTCTGGCGGCCTGCCGCCTTTCATCAGAAAGTCGATGCGCTGTGATAGTGTTCTGAACAGCCGTTCAACTTCTTCAGGCGTTTTGGCGAGAACGTGAAAAGATGCAATCATTCCTGCTGCGGGCCGCGGGGTGACAATACCGGCTTGATGGACGCCGTAAAACGATTGACGTTCCTGCGTCTTGTCGCTGACAGGAGCGTCGGTAACCTGTTCACCCTGCTTTTGTGCGGCGCTGGCAGCTGTTAATCCTGCAACCACGGCGGTACCCGCGCCAAATAGCACGCTGCGGCGCGTTGTCGTAAATTTATCAATATCCTTGCCCATCTCAAATTACTCCAAACCAACTGCAATATTCAGTTTGCCGATAGCATCGGCCAGAGCCCTGATCTTCTGCGCCAGCAAGTCCCGACTTTCTTTTGTAACTTTGTCATAGGACGGGTAGCCATCAGCGCCGCGCAAGGCGGCCAATGTCGTGTTGGCCTCGGCGAGCCGGGTTTCAATATCAGTCACGACTGCCGGCGCTGCCTGAATTGCAACCGGCTTCAAAAGCGCCATCATGCGCGAAGTTCCCGCCAGATTGCCTTCAAAATCGACCAGATCGGTTTGGGAGTAATGGTCCTCGCCATTGGCTATTTTCGTATCGGCGATTGAGCCCATAAGACGGGCGGCACCCTTGGCTATTTGCTCCGGTGGAATGCGCAAACCACGCACCCGGTCTTTTAGCGCCGTGACATCAGCCAGTAATTTGGCTGAAACCGGTGCCAGCCCATCAAGGCTATTGGAAGCGTAAAGAGCATATTCGATCCGGTGAAAGCCGGTAAATGCCGGATCCTTTTCGCGCTTTTCCAGATAATCGGCAATGGGGTCAATGGCGTTATGCAAATCGGCAAACAGATCGGCCATGGGCTCTATCTGCTTGTAAGGAATCCGCGCTTTTTGATAAAGCACGCGCGCCTGATCGAGATCACCCGATTGAATTGCAGCGTCCAATGCGGTTGTCGCCTTTACCAGATTGTTTGTCTGGGACATCAAAAACACCTGAAACTCGGCAAGTGCACCAACAAAAGAGACGAGGGGAGGGCGCGCTGCTTCTGCCTCGGATTCTGCTGATGGCGTGACGTGCAATGTCCCGCGCGGACTGCTGAGAAGCCCGCAGGTGATTTCATAATCCCCGGCCTTCAGCTTTGCCTGCATCGTTTGCGTAAAGCCTGGAAGGATATTCTCGCGCTCTTCCAGAACCATAACGCCATCAAGGATCTCCCACTCAAGCGCACGGTCGGAATTATTGATTATCTTGAACGTGGAACGGCCAGCAGGAACGGTGATGGCGTTAGGGTCACAAGCACCATCTTTAATCGTGACGACGACTGCATTGTCAGACGCCCCTGACTTCATGTTCTTTGACGCAAAATAGAAAGCGCCAGCTCCCGCGACCGCCAGAATTGCAGCACCGGCAACGGCCAGTTTCATCAGTTTCGAGGAGGGAGCGGAAGGGCCGGTATTGCGCGTCATTCGCTGGTTCTTTCAATCAACGGGAAAATTTTGGCGATGCTGAAGGCGCGGGAGCACTTGCAGGGCGCAGGAAGAAGAAAAGGCTGATTAACAGAAAACCTATATAGACAATCGCTTCGCCAAGTGTCGGAGCATCCTGATAACCGAATATGCCTGACAGCAAAGTGCCAAGCGGACTGGCAACCGGCAAAACACCGCTGAAATCGAAAAGAACCGTCTGAAAACTGTTCCAGACCCCGGCCTCATGGAAATGACGCAGTGACCCTGATAGGATGCCCGCAGCGACGATAATGATGAAAATTCCGGTCCAGTAGAAGAACCGGCGAAGATTGAGGCGGATACCGCCAGCATATATTCCGTAACCGATGACAATCGAGACGAGAATGCCTAACAATGCGCCAAGCGAAGCATCATTACTTGTGCTCTGCTGGAATATTGCGAGCAGGAAAAATACCGATTCCAGGCCTTCACGGGCCACAGCAAAGAATACCATGGCAATCAAGGCGGTGGTCTGGCCTGATGAATGCGCGAGCGCATTGTCGATGGACGCGTGAAGCTCGGACTTGATCGACCGCGCGGCCTTGCGCATCCAAAATACCATGGACAGCAATACGACAGCTGCAATAACGCCGACAATCGCCTCAAAGAACTCTTGTGCCTTTTGGGGGAACTCGGCGCTTACCAGCTGAAGACCCGCGCCGACAAAAAGCGAGAGTGCAATCGCGAGAAATATACCAACCCATACCGCAGGCATCCAGGCGCCACGTCCGGTTTGTAGATAACTTGCAACAATCCCGACGATCAAAGCCGCCTCGATACCTTCGCGTAGCATTATCAGAAATGGAACGAGCATTAAATAACCTCAGCGCCTCATGCCTGTCTCATCCAGATGACAAGCAAAGCCGTCGGAGTCATAGACCGCCGCGAAAAACGAAGCAATAACAATATATTAGAAGAATTCTAATATATTGTTGGATCAAAATTCATCAATCTTTTCCATATGTTGACTGATTTTATCAGAATTCCATCAATGACTATTCCGTGTCCTCGCCCTGACCTGGACGCAAGCAGGGGGATGGTCGGGAGCTACGAAGTCGCCGTACGCCATCAAGAAACGGCGCCGCGAATTGTCGTTTGACGAATTTGATGAGATTATCGCGCGCTGGTATGAGCGCCCTGCCAGGCAGTCTCAGGATAGGAAAAATTTCGAGGAGATCGCCGAAAGGATTCGACCATATCGCGACCAAGCACATACTGTGGACGAAGCCTTGCAGATCGCTGCGCGGGACGATCGATCGGCTTTCGGTAAAGAGAGCTCGAGGCCGCTTTCAAGAGATCGATGGGCGGTGTCTTCATGCTTCGACAAGCCTCGGCTCTGGAGCGACCTGAAGTAGAGCAAAACAGGCTTAGGGCACCGTCCGAATGCCGATGATATCGTCATGTTCAGACGCGACCCAGGAATTCGAGAAAGCGAGCGCCGGACAGCGCCGCTGCCTCGCCCTCATAGCCCGCGAGCGCATTGTCAGCGAACAGGTGCCAATCGCCGGGGCAAAGGAAGAGTTCCGCGCCGAGTACATTGTTAGCAATTTCCCCGTCAAAGGCGTCGATGGTCGGACCGTTACCGTGACCTATCATGGCCAGGAAAAGAAGATCGCCATTCCGGACGGCTGCCGTGACCATTGCTGAGGCAACCAAGGACGATCTTGTTCCCGGTGCCGTCGTCTTCATTGCGGCCGAAATGGCTGCGACCGGCCCGGTCGCCCATCAGGTGGTCGTCGGCAAAAATGGCGTGCTTCCTCCCATGTGAGCCACGTCTTTGCCGGTCGGACCCGCCGCCTACGGGTTCAACCGGCGACAGCGACCACCTCTGTTTCGGGGGGGCGGCGATGGGCATGGTGTCCAGGTAAACAAAAGTAGTTGGATCATTAATCAGATATCTTAGATTGCTCTGATTGTGGGGGAAATGCCGCTGTGATAATGTATTTTGCTCTTGAACGAAGAACCGCAGCGAAAGTGAGATTGTGCGGTGAATGTTTTCTTGCCCATAATGCTGGTTCTCATGGGTACTTCGTCCACCGTCGCTGGCCCATTGCACGACGCGGCCAAGAACGGGGATTTGAAGCTTGCAAGGCAGCTTCTGGACCAAGGAACGAACCCAACCGATTTTGATAGCTCGGGTGAACCGGCGCTGCTGATCGCATCGCTCGCAGGACACGCAGATATTGTTGCGTTTCTTCTTGATAAGGGTGTCAGTGTTGAAAGTCGCAACAAGGGAGGGCTGACGGCATTGCATGCTGCGGCATATGCAGGAAACCTTGACGTCGTAAAATTGCTTGTGTCGAAAAAAGCTCCGGTGAATGACGATAAGAATTTCTACCATATGTCACCATTGCACGCCGCGGCTGAAGAAGGACACGCGGAGGTTGTAGCGTTCCTGCTGGCCAACAAGGCCGATATCGAGGCGAAGGAACGCAACGGCTATACGCCGGTTACCCAAGCCGGTTGGCGGTCGCATTGGGAAGCGGCAGACTTGCTGCTTAAAGCTGGAGCGGTATGCCAGGCGGCCGACATCGTCGGAGAACCGCTTTATAACGAGTGCCTGAAGCGAAAATGATCTTTCACGACAGGTGCCGCCCGGTAAAGGAGGATTCATTATGATTGGTAACAAACACAAAGGTGGCGTCTGGGCCGCGGTGATCCTAGGAGCGGCGTGCGCACTGGTTTCATTGTCCTCGGCGGTTGACGCAGATGAGCCTATCAATACTGGCTATTTCGGTGATGTGGCGATCAAGGGATACGATCCCGTCGCATACTTCACTCAAAACAAGGCAATGCAGGGAACGCCGGAATATTCCTATCGATGGCTTGGAGCCAACTGGCAATTCACCAGTGCGGAAAATCGCGATCTTTTTATCGCCGAGCCAACCAAATATGCCCCTCAATATGGGGGGTATTGCGCTGATGGTGTGTCATTTGGAACCGTTACCACAAACATTGACCCCAAAGCTTGGCGCATCATCGAAGGCAAACTTTATCTCAGTTACGATCCGGGAGCGGCTGACGGGTTTGAAAAAATACCAGCCAAACTTGCTGACTCGAAAAAGCACTGGTCCGAGGTTGAACACATGCTGGCTTCGGAAAAAACCGGGAAGAACTGGCGTGAGACACCGCCAAACTAATCACGACCGACCGCCCGTCAGTCAGGGTGTAACCGAGAACGACATTACCGCTCGCGGGGTGACATGGATAAATGGCTTGTCTAGTTCCCACTCTTTTGAGGTGTTGCGGTAGACATAGCCGCAAACCATGCGATCTAGAAAATACCCCGTAAATTGTTCGCAGAGGCGATCATCCCGGATTTCCACGGTGCCCGTAATGCTCGTATTGGCGCTGCGATAGGCAGTGCCTCCACTCTTGTCAAAATATTGTATAAATTCAGTCCCGTTCCTGTGCTTTCCGGTCCAGGTTTTGTTGTTCATCAGCTCGCGCAGTTCTGAGCCACGGATTTGATCGGCAGGATTCCCTTGAAAATCGAAAGGCCATTGCGGAATGCCAGCTGCCCTGAGGCCTGCCAGGTGGTAGCGTAGATCGCTGTCACGCCAATAATCATATAAATAGGTGTAGTAGGTCAAATTGCTATCGGGAAAGATTGCCAGCAATTGCTTTGCTTCTTGCTCAGCTTGCTGTTTTTCGTTTGCATATGCATATGCCGCTGCCAGATATTCCCGAGCGGGCTCGACATTTGGAAGGGCGGATCGTGCTGCTTCAATCAGTGGTATCGCGCGTGCATTTTCCCGTGTGGTGTAGAAGACTATGCCAGCCAGCAGCTGCAAGTTTGGTGGCGGTGTTGGATCTAGCCGCAATGCCTTGTCCATCTCAATGATCGCCTGCTTTGAATCGCCAAAATACGCCAGGATCAAAGCAAGATTTGCAACGATCTCCGCGTCGTTCGGTTGGGCCGCGACTGCTCTGTAAGCGGAATCCTTCGCTTCCACGGCGCGGCCGTCTACCAGTTGCAGCAGGGCGAGGACCGTTTGAGCACGCGCATTGTTGGGATCAATCTTCAAGGCTTGTCCTGCCGCGTCATAGGCTACTTTGCGCGCAACAGCTCCTGACCATAAGTAATTATAGTCGTTACGCCATACATCAACGGCGACGCGGGCAATACCCGCATGAGCACTGGCGAAGTCTGGATCAAGATCAATTGCCTTTTGGTAGTATGCCAAGGTTCGACGAAAGGACTGAACGTCGCCGTAGAAAAAACCCTCCTGCTCAGCTCTCAAGAAATAATCATAAGCCTCCAGATTATCCGTGGGGATACGTGCCAGCTGCTCGCGTTCATTCTTGCTGAGCTTGACCTCAAGCGCTGAGATAATCTTGCCAATTACGTCATCTTGGACCGCAAACAAATCCATATATTGCCGGTCATACCGCTCCGCCCAGAGGGATAATCCCGTTAGCGCGTCTATCAATTTCACGTTGATCCGCAGGCGCGTATCGGCTCGTTGCAACGTTCCTTCGAGCACATAATGCACGCCCAGTTCTGCTGCAACGTCCTGAATCGATGAATCCTTGTTTCGTACTGCAAAAACGGAATGGCGGGCAATTACAAAAAGGCCGGATACTTTGGAAAGTTCGGTAATGAGATCATCGGTTAGACCGGCTGCAAGATGGTCATGTTCCGTCGCACCACTCACATTAATAAAGGGTAGCACTGCTACCGACGGCTTTTCTGGCAGAGGATAGGCAAAGCGCCCAGGCGATGCCGGCAGGAAAGTTGCGCCTATCTGCCACCAAACTCCTGCACCGGCTAATAAAACGAACACGATCAAGCCAAGGGCTTTGCGGGGCGGCCAACGGCGCGGTGGCTGAACTGGTTTGGCATTGATGCTGGCTGCCGGATCGGCGACAACACGATAGACTCGAATGGGATCGGCGATGTTCTTCACCATCCGCTCGCCTAAGGAAATGTAACCCAATGCGAGTTTTGATTTCACCTGGTCATAAGCAGAACCGGAGATCGCAATGCCGCCGGGCTCTGCCAAACCCTGAATCCTGTCCGCAAGGTTTACACCATCGCCCTGTATATCCTCGCCTTCAACAATGATGTCCCCAAGATTGATGCCAATGCGGAACACCAACTGTTGCTCCGGCAACGCACCGGAGTTGCGTTCGGCCTTCTTCTTCTGGATATCCACTGCGCAACGCAAAGCATCAACCACGCTTTGAAACTCAATCAAGAGGCCGTCACCTAAGGTCTTCACCAATCTGCCCCGATGGTGAGCGATGGATGGATCGAATATATCTGTCATGTCGAGTTGGAAACGTGCGCGCGTGCCTTCTTCGTCAATCTGGCTCAACCGGCTGTAGCCAACGACGTCTGCGATTAATATGGCTGCAAGACGGCGCTTCATTGCCGCTCCCGCACGGTGCGTGTTAGTTTCACCCGGATACTACAGCATCGCTTCTATCTCTGTCACGGTGCAAGGCATATTTGCCATCCAATTGACTAGAAGAGACACTGAAACGTCCAGGCATGGAGTGCAACGCTGCTCGTGGCACAACAATTGCGCCTTAAATGCTCTCGGAACAATCTACTGGCAGCAAATCGGTGAGAATTTGTCCAGCGTATTGCCGCGCGGATTTGCATGGAGGATTTCTCGACTTGGGACGCTAGCTATGTGGCTGGACGCCAGTCGGAGCATTCCGATTATCCGTTCCGCCTCAGCGCCAGGGATGTTATCCGTTTCGACCTGCGGGAGCCGGTGGCTACTATTTCGTAAGCCGCTGATGTTCGACATTCGATCACTCTCTCCGAAGGAGTCATACTCTACTGGCCATCGCAAGCGGTCATTGGAGCAGTGTGATGGAAATCATGACTTTGCTACAGGGGCGGCAGGCGGCGTTTAACGGAGGTCCCCTTGATAACAAGCGGTCTTTCATGTTGAGGTTTGGCTGCAACGATTTCCAATCGGGCATCGGCCTCGTTGGAGGGTATAAAAAACTTCTCTTCATTAAATTCGCAACCATATAGGTCGCCCGATCGTTGGTGTCCCATTCCTCCATTAAGCGGTGGTTCTGCGGCTGGCTGGCACCATCCTTCAGAGCCTTCATGGACAGTCTTTTCGACAATGCAGACAGGCATGGCTATGGCACTGGCATCGCACGGGTTTAACGCCGCTCATCGGGCAACTAAACTATTAACGCGCTGCACGCACGACCAGACATCAACGGGGACGCTGAAGTGGCTTTCCCTGTGAGATTGTGGAGAACTTCCAGGACGGCGCTTTGGTAGCGTCGTTCATCCGACGTCCTGATCGCTATGGCCTTGTGCCATCAATCTTCCATTCTGACCGCAACTACGGCGAGGGGCGACCCGCAGCACAGATCTGATGCCAAGCCTGGTGTCAGATCTTAGCGGAACAAAAAACACGTTTTGGCTCGATGAGCATCAGCCTTGCCTAGCTGTACGATTTTGGAGCAGACTTGTAATTTCTGACGATTTTGGCGCTAGTCGACCATCAGCAAGCTTTTCAGAGAGGTGGCAGAGAGCAGAGTTATATGGAGTTTCTATGTTATGAAGACGCCCGAGAAGTACGATTTCGCCGTTGAGATAGCTTGTTTCCAGAGAACCCGTACCTCTTACTACACTTTGCAGGGTGGACGACCCTATCCGATCTCTTCCCGGAATGGCCGTCATGATCATTTGGTTGCGAGCCTCCGCTTCCGACTTGTCCCAGTCAATACCCGCGGCAGTCAGAACGCCTTCTGCTTCGGCGCGGACTTTTCGATACAAGTCGGCTTGTTGCTGTTTATCGCTGAAAGCAGTTTCGATGATATTTTCCAGGTTGGCGAGCAGTTTGCGATACTTGCTGTTCATCACATCACTTCTTGCATTTGCCACGAACCCGCATGAATTCAGAACCTCACATAAATGCTCTACTGCTGCATCGACGCCCGCCGGGTAGCGGCCGATATCGAAGATTCCGATTTTGGGAATGCAATAGGCTGCTACTTCACCTGGCCTCTCGAAATCAGCCGGAAGCATGACAGTAACGCCATAGACATTCCTGAAAAACCGCAACGCAGTTCGTTCATTGGCTACGCCGTTCTGAAAACAGAATATCGGCTGCTCGACCACACCGGCAGCCTTGAGCTGAAACAGCGCTTGTGCGGTATCCTGTCCTTTCATTGCCAGCAATATCATGTCGTCATTATTAAATATAACTTCCTTTGGATCTGCATAGACGGGGAAGGTCGTTGTTTCGGTCCCCTGCGGTGACAGCAGTGTAAGGCCGGATCGTCTTACAGCTTGAAGTTGTGTCCCTCTGGCGATTGCAACAACCGAATGTCCAGCCAGGCCAAGCTTTGCGGCCACAACTCCACCGATTGCTCCCAGTCCAAAGACGATAATTCGCATCATTAATCCCTCGGTTTAGCGAAAGCCGGCGCTGCTCTCAATATTGGACGAAACCACTGGAGCAGGAGCTCCAGTGGTTTCAGAAATCGGTTAAGCTGCCGCGATAGATTTCTCGATATCTTGGATCGAATGTCCGGTCAGATCTTTTGCAATCTCGCCAACTAAGATTGCTTCCAATTCCTTATGATAGTGCTTTCGCAACTCTCCCAGCGCCTTGGGAGCCGCGATCACGACTAAGCCGGTAATCTTACCGTTGAGCACCCGTCGGTTTAAGACGTCGGCAATTCCTCCCACGAAATTATCCTCGTCAGCCTGACCTTGGTCAGGATTCGCCGAACTGCTTTTGCGTCCTCCGCTTGCGTTGTTGCTCTCGGTATCAACATCGGTGTCAGGAAGTGCTTTCAGAGTCGGTTCGGTGTTATCACTTATGTTCTGAAAAAGGTTGAATTTTTCGCCATCCGCAACTGCAACAGTTGCCCCTTTTGGAATCTGCATGCTTTAATTCTCCACGTTATGCCCCGTTAATTTGGAAGAGGGCAAACTAGAAACCTTGGCACAATTGCCTAGCCTCTATAGGGTAACGCCCTAGCGGAATATTCGATGCAGTAAGGACTGACAGATCAATCTCCTTGGAGAGGCATTAGCTCGATTAATGCTATAGCGAACTACTAAGCTTGTGGATCATGAGTTACTCCTTCTTTCGTCAGGACTCGTTGTCAGTTGGGTGCAGGCTCCATCCGCCGAGTGACAAGATATCCCTCCCGGACAGAACCCATCAGCCAGCCTTCGGCACTAATCCAAGCTGACTTTGGCGCTTCATATCCAGGCAACCGCTACGGAGTTGTGTTTTGGGACCAGTGTCACCACATTCCGTCCTGGAATATTTAGTAGGCCGAACATTTGAACGAAGGGTAAAAACAACCGATGGCAAGACGAGCTGGCAGTGCGGATTTACCGCTGCACGGAGGACGGGTTCCCCGCTGGCTGGGCGATCGGATGACGAAGCTCGGAGCACTTATGTGCGAAGCGATCATTCACCATTACGGCCGGGATGAACTTTTACGTCGGCTTTCTCACCCATTCTGGTTTCAGTCCTTTGGTGCAGTGATGGGCATGGACTGGCACTCCTCAGGTATCACAACCAGTGTGATCGGCGCGTTGAAACGTGGCCTTACCCCAATGTCGCATGAATTGGGAATTCATGTTTGCGGCGGGCGCGGCTCTCACTCGCGAAAAACGCCTTCGGAGCTGAATGCGATTGGAGAGCGTGTAGGAATTGACGGAAGTGCTCTGGGACAGGCAAGCAGACTGGTCGCAAAAGTCGACAGTGCCGCCTTGCAGGACGGATTTGATCTTTATCTCCACGGTTTCATTGTTGCTGATGATGGAAAGTGGGTGGTTGTCCAGCAGGGAATGAATGGGAATAGTCGGCAGGCAAGACGTTATCACTGGCTGTCTGAAGGGCTGACCAGCTTTGTCGATGCTCCTCATGCCGCAATCGAAGGTCAGCAAGTCGGAAATATTATCAACCTTGCTGATCGTCGCGCATCGGACTCGCGGGTACAGCAAATCGAGGTTTTGAAGACATTGAACCCTGGCCGGATTGTCGAGGAGGTGGCAACTCTCGAGGGGACTCCTGCGGCCAAGCCGACCCTTTCAGACCAAATGCTCCTGCCGCATCTTGTCATGCCGGAGCACCATGATGTTCGGGAGGGTGACATCATCATGCGTCGCCTTTACGGCAATATCGCTGCGGCAGTCGAGGCGGCTCCGGCTGATTTCGAGAATCTGCTTCTCGTTCCCGGAGTCGGACCTCGTACGGTCAAGGCGCTTGCAATGGTTGCCGAGGTGATGCACGGCGCCCCTTGCCGTTTTTCCGATCCTGCGCGATTTTCGCTTGCCCATGGCGGTAAGGACCGCCATCCATTTCCCGTGCCCCTCAAGGTTTACGATGAAACCATCAACGTTCTGAAATCCGCTGTCAAAAATGGCAAGCTGGGTCAGCGCGAAGAACTGGATGCACTTGCGCGGCTGGACAACCAGTCCAGGCAGTTGGAACGGTATGTGACCGGACCTGATCTGAAGGAAATTGTTGCCGGGGAATTCGAGCAATCAACGCAGTGGGGCGGCCGCAGTGTTTTCGGTTGGGAGAAACCGCAAGGCTGATCGTTATTCCTGAATCCACCTATTTTGACGGTGAGAGCGTGATAAGCCCGACGGCAATGATTGCCAGCAATATCCCGGCGAGCTGAGCTGCCGGCAGTTTTTCACTGAAGTAGAATATGGCGATCGCATTAACGGCTACGAGTTGCAGGAGCGCCGATAGAGTAAATGCCGACGCCATGCCAAAGTCACGTACCAGCCGCAGCATGATCAGGTTGCCGATGGTGTATAAAATGAGCGTAAGCACCATCTTCAAAAGTGTGGGCGATATCGCCCAGTGTTTTGCTCCGATGGCAGCAAGCAAGAATACTCATGTTGACGCTGCAAGTTGCAGCACGCCCGAAATCGCCATGTTATTTTATCCTGAATGCTTCACAAGGAAACCTGATAGCACTGCTTCACAGCATGCGCTAACCGGGATTTGTACCCTCCGATTGACCCAGCGCATGAGGGAGGGTTGTTGCGCCCCGGACGTCCGCATCTTTTCAGGTGCTAAATTTCGTACCATGTTCCTACACTTTGCACACATGCCCTTTGGCACTACTCACCTTAATCGGGATCGAGCCCGACGCGGAACAGCGTCGGCGATGGTTCGAGGCGAGGGCCACTTCCCGGTCCCAAGACCGATTTTATCGGTCGCGAAAGGAAATCGAGAAGGCGTTCCGGAAGCCCGCATCGTTACGAACTATGGCAGGTCTGCCGCCTCGCCCATCGGGCGCCGATCGCGAAATGGTTTCGAAGGGCCGGCTAAGCCTTGGCGTGGATTGGCCCGAGAGCGCTTTTGGCTCACAGGCAAGGAAAGCAAGAACATCTGCATTCAAGCGGAACGTTGGATAAACAATCGCATGAGGTTCCTTTACATTTGCCAGAATCGGGGGCGGCCAGGTTCGATGCTTCGTCGATTCGACAACGCGCGCTGGAACTCACCGGGAAGAAGCGCGTTGCAACAATGTTACTTTCGACTAGGAGAACGTTATGAACAGTATAATATGGTGGGTCGGTGCTATCGTGATCATCCTTGCAATTCTCGGATTCTTTGGGTTCCGCTAGGACTGCACAAAGCAGTGTAGCACAGGATTTTCGAAGCGTGCTGGCCATCGCAGTCTGACTGTTGAACACTGCTGCGGACAAAGCGCAGCAGGTAGTCGGCACGTTCAACCAGAAACGTCGTGTTTGCTTTCATTCCCACCGTGTGAATAAGGCCGGGTGCCGGCAGTCCTCAACATCGCAGCTGAACGAAAAACGTGATTGATCCAGGACGGGTCCATGTATGGCTCTCTTTTTAGAATCTGTCGCAGTTTGCCGCGCGCGAGCCCTTTTTGGTTCAATTCGCCTTCGTAAAGCGTTATCAACATCGAAGCTCTTGGCAGATCATGCGTTGCTCCACTTGCTTGGCGGGCGCAGAAATGAGCCGGTTTACAATGGAACGTTCGTTGGCGGCGACAGTTTCCTCTTCTCACACACTGGAGGAAACAATGAAGCATCTACTCATCTTAACTGCTGCTGCAAATCTCTTACTCACTACTTCGGGATTTGCGGCGGAGATCACAAAGCCTGCTGAATTCGCCAAGATGGCGACAGTCTCGAATATGTTTGAGATTCAATCCAGCGAACTGGCTCTGAAACAATCCGGCAATGCTGCTGTCAAGAAATTCGCTGAACATATGATATCGGATCATTCCAAAGCAGGCGAAAAAATGATGCCGGCTGCCAAAGCAGACAAGGTCGAAGTTCCGACGAAATTGGATGCAGAACATCAAGCAAAGCTGGATGCACTTGAAGCCGCCGACAAATCAAGCTTCGACAAGATGTACAAAGCCGAGCAGTTGAAGGCGCACGAAACCGCCGTTTCTCTCTTCTCCGTCTACGCGGCAAACGGAGAGGCTGGTGAGCTGAAAAAATTCGCTACTCAAACCTTGCCTACGCTTACGGAACATTTGACCGACGTGAAGACAATGAACTGATATGCCTTCAGTTTTCGGCGGAGCGGAAGGCATCTTTGTGGAACGTCATTGGCCTATGGAATAATCCAGCAGTACTGTATTTCAGACCAGCAACGTCAAGTCGCCAGGGCGCTGCCGATTGAGCAGGCGGCGCTGCGGACGGCCCGACTGCAACTCATCGCGCCTGGCGTTTCTTACCGCAGTTTAACCGCAAGGAGGGCCGTAACGCGGCTGAGAAGTCTCTGGTGCCGTGTCCCGGTACACCCATCACGACAGTGTCGGGCCAGGGCAACGAGTTCGTATCAATCGAACACCCCTCGGAAAAGAAAAATAACGCGTTCAGAAGGAATTGCGAAGAAGCCGTGGAAGACGAAGATCGGTGCTTGGAGGAGCAGCGTCACTGGAACAAAGCGGTGAAACGGACGTTCGCCAACAGTCACTACCAGCAATTCCGTAAAAACATTGGGTGTTATCATGAGCAAAAAGTCTTCTCTGAACGATCCTCGCGGTCTCTATCCGACACCGCCATTTCCCGACCAGCCGCAGCCCGCGCCTGGCCTCGCACGTAAGATGAATCCCACACCGGATCACGGTGAGCAAAGCTATCGCGGATCGGGAAAGCTGACGGGACGGAAAGCGCTCATTACCGGTGGTGATTCCGGGATCGGCCGCGCTGCGGCCATCGCCTTCGCGCGCGAGGGCGCCGACGTTGCCATCGCCTATCTTCCAGATGAGGAAGCGGATGCCGAAGAGGTGATCCGGCTTGTTGAAGAAGAAGGACGCAAGGCAATCGGTCTGCCGGGCGATATCAAGGAAGAATCGTGGTGCCGAGCATTGGTCGAGAGGGCTGTTTCTGAGCTCGGTGGTCTCGACATTCTCCTCGTTAATGCTGGCCGGCAGCAATATCGAGAGAAAATTGAGGAGTTGTCGACCGACGATTTTGACAAGACGATGAAGACCAATCTCTATGCGCTGCACTGGATCGCCCAGGCTGCCGTTCCTCATATGCCGGTTGGGTCGTCGGTGATAACAACCGCTTCGATCCAGGCTTATCAGCCATCGCCGATCCTGCTCGATTACGCCACGACGAAAGCCGGCATCGTTGCCTATACCAAAGCGCTCGCCAAGCAATTGATTGAACGTGGCATTCGCGCCAACGTTGTAGCACCCGGCCCGGTCTGGACGGCGCTGCAGCCAAGTGGCGGACAACCGGATGAGAAAGTGAAGAATTTTGGCAAGGATAGTGACTTCGGTCGTCCCGGGCAGCCGGTCGAACTGGCACCAGTTTTTGTCTTGCTTGCCTCGCAGGAAGCCAGCTTTATCAATGGCGAAGTCTATGGCGTGACAGGCGGCAAGGGAGTGGCCTGACCAACAAGACCTGCTTATCGAAGTGGTTATGAGACCGGAGTCGGACGACGATCACTGACGAAGGATCTCCTAACAAGTTGGCCAGTTAGAGAAGCGGCGGCCTCGTTTGGCATCCCTGTTTCGGCCTTCGATAGCTGGCTAATGAGCGCTCTTACGCAATTTGGCAGAAATTGCCTGTCTCTGATTGGTGGATAAATGGCCGCTATCGAAGTTTTGGTCGTGAATGCGGACTGACCGCTTCCTGCACAGCTGGGTCATTCCAATCACACCGGGTGATGTCTCATACCGGGGCCTGGAAATAAGGGCTTTGGCTTGGCAATTTTAGTTTGGACGATTTACGGGTAGGTGCATGAAGCGCCTGCCTTTTCGGCGGCTATTCTCAGGCGCTTGTCTCTGGTCCATAAGGTCGCTCGCTGGTCAAGAAGGACGGATGCCAGCAAGTGAGCATCGGTGTAGGCAATGCCGATGCTGATAAGACTGTGGTGATCGATCATTGTCATAACTTCGTCGTGCGTGGCGACGACCACCGCGCGCTGAGCCGCCAGAAAAGCGATCACGCTGCCGCGATCCCTAAGGCTGCCAAGCGCCAGCTCACCGATCACGGCTGGGTGGCAAAGTAGGAGGTCGTCTTCAATAATCCTGCAAAGCTCTGCATCAACATGACGAAAATGATCAATCCAGATCGAGGTGTCAGCGAGTATCACTTGGCCGCTGCGCTCCGGCGGCGCGGAGCTGCCTCGGCATCGGGCATAGTTCCTCCCAACGCGATGAGGCGCTTTCCGGACTCTACACGGACAAGCGTTTCCAACGCCTGGCGCACTAGGGCCGCAGTTTCATTTGTACCGGTCAAGAACCTAGCTTTCTCCATGAGCGTGTCATCGAGGTTAATAGTTGATCGCATGATGTAGCTCCGTAGTTGAAGCGCGGAAAATAGCACCACTTGGTGATAAAATCTATGCCGACTGCAGCATTTCTACGCAGTGCTGGCTTAAAAAATTTCTCACCGGAGGGTCGAAGCTCGAGTGCTGTGACTATCTGCGATCACCTCGAATGAGCGGAGGTCCGGTACGCTTATTATCTGGAATTGGCGGGAGAGCCAGATAACGGATATGCACCATCTACCCGTCTTCCCGGCCATAGCGGCAGAAGCGAACGCCGTCTGACCGGTGAAAAGGTAGCATGTCTTTCTACTGGAGCTGCAACCTTAAAAATCGTCCAATCTTGCTTCATCACAGTTTTGAGATACCCTCATGAACAGAGTTTTGAAACGAGGGGAAGAGCGGATGTGCAATCACTGCGTGATAGAGGACGTGAAGAAGAACATGCTGTCGCGTCGCATGCTATTCAAGGGTGCGGCTCTGGCGGGAATGGCAATGGGCGCGGGAAACCTGGCAACACCGGTGCTTGCTCAGACAGCTGGCAAAGTTGTCGATCTCACTCATGTGTATGATTCAACGTTTCCAACATTTGATGGCAAGCCCGGAATAGAGTTTGAATGGGCCGCCGATATCGCCAAAGACGGATATCAACTCCATAAACTGACGGTTTTTGAGCACACTGGAACTCATATCGACGCGCCTTTTCACTTCAGCGCCGATGGCGCCAGCGTTGATCAGCTGGAACCACAAAAGCTGGTCGCGCCGCTGGTTGTCATCGACATCACAGATCGTGCCAAAGAGGATGCCAATTCGACCGTTGAGACGGCGGATATAGAACGCTGGATCAGCACAAATGGCGAGATTCCCGCAGGTGCTGTCGTGGCCTTGCGCTCTGGCTGGGCGACAAAGGTAAAAAGTCCCGCATTCCGTAATGACGACGCTGGGAAATTTGCCTTCCCCGGCTTCAGCAAGTCGGCAACGGATTTGCTGCTCGAGATCGACACCGTCGCAATCGGCGTCGACACGCTCTCATTGGATCCGGGCAACTCTGCCGATTTTGCGGTGCATAATTCGTGGCTTCCAGCAGGCCGCTACGGCATCGAAGGCCTGAACAACCTTGAAGCGTTGCCGGTCAAAGGAGCGACAATCGTCGTCGGCGCACCAACGCACCGAGGCGGGACAGGTGGCCCGGCTCGTATTCTGGCACTTGTTTAATCGCAACTGGTCCCGTCCCGATAGACGAGAATGCCGCCGGGGCAGGCTGGGCACGGACCTGCTGTTAGGGGGCTTCCAAGCCTCTATCCTGGCCGCGACGGCCGGCACTCTCCAAACACATGATACTGCCAACCGCAACAAGAGATGTCAGATCCGGGATGGATCGAAGTTGTCCAGGTCGTTGAGGCAGACTGGTTTGTCAAAGCCGTCGGATCGTAAATGCAGATCGCATGGTACCTGCACCCTAACGAACATCGGGCCTACACTTAGAAAAGCGGATAGGAAACTCAATCCAGATCCCGACTTCTGATCTTTCCGTTCTCCTGGACATGGACGGCACGTCGATCGATTCTCAATGGTGGATGTTATCCAGTTGCTTTGAACCGGGTGTCGTTACGGATCACAAGCCCTGGCGACTTGGTTCAGCGGGGCGTTGCAGAAGACCAATGGCTTTGCAGCCCTTGTTGGCAGAGGATGTTGATCAGCGTCAGCCCATACCGGACAACGAAAACTCGTTGCTCTAGGAGAGCGTGAGCGGCCGTACGCTTTCGAAGGACAAGCCCCCGTTTGATCGCCATGCGCGCCAGCTCGCCGTGATCGTGCTGGAAACCGCGGAGCATCTCGTGATCAATTCCTTGCACAACAGAAGCGCGTTCAGATAGAATTCGATCGAATGGAGTGCCAAAAGGTGTTGCGGAGCATGAATGGCGAAGGCTGGAAAGCGGAGAGGCGGTGGAAAGTAATCGCGATGTAATCTTGTAATTTTGGAACCATCCTCCGGTTCGCTTGTTCGTTGCCTAACGAGCGAGCTACCCATGAATGATGATCAACGCAAAAAGCAATCACATTCCGATTATTTGAAGGAAAATGCCCAGACGCGGGATCTGCGTTTGGCAGCCAAATCGGCTAACCCTCCTATCGACACAAACGGGCGATTTGCAGAATTGTTGCGAAGGCTTGAAGAGGCGGAAGAAGAGCAGAGCTGATCATTTCCTTTGATACTCTGCCCGGGCGAGCTCGATCAGCTCCAATTCACGGTTGACGACACGCAATGCAATCTCTTCCGCGTCACGCAGTCCTTGTTCCCACAGGGTGAGGACCATCCGAGCGGCACGGCCTGAATGCTCTCCGTTTTTTGGATCTCTGGAAAGAGCTTGGCACGCCATTCGCAATGCCAATTCCATACAACTCCAATCTTCAGCACTGTATTGCGCATCGTCGCGACGTATGAAGCGTTCCACAGCAAAGTCCCCCAACTCCAGCCCGCAATACTTGGAAGATTTTATCAGCCTCAGATCGCTTTTTTGCAATCGGCACTATGACACACCCTCGAGGAATGGATCCTTTTGTGCGCGGGAACTGATTCACTTGCCGCACCGGGTCGTTTCGCAGGAATGAGTGCCATGAGTCACGCATCCCTGGATGTGACTACGAAGATGACAAACAGGGCAAGCCGGGAGGCGATGGGGGACGTTTCCTGATATGGTTTTGTCAAAGGAAATGTATGAAATCCACCAAGAGGCCATCCAGGCCGGGTGGAATCGCCTGAGGTGCAGAGGGCAATTGATGCGCTTGTACCATCCTGGTCGAGGCGGCCCGCCACTACCAGTTCCGTCGACCCCGGCAGCCACGTTCAGACAAAAGCTTCAGTGGCATTTGGCTTAGAGGTCATCATCGACCTGCTTCACACTGTGGCGACACTCTTGGGCAGCACGGTCAGCTTCTCATCGAGGTGGCCTCGTGCATCTGGAGGTTGCGCTCGTCATAGTCGAACAGGCGTACGCCAACGAGTCAGGCACCTCGAAACGATACTGATTTCAGAACCGGGCGTACCTTTTTCGATGCTGGACAATGTCGTCCGGCTGATACCGGCGGTCGGCCAGTTCGTGTGCGGTCAGGGCCGCGCTCAGCACGGCCGACGCGGATCAGTTTGCCGAGCAGGGCGAGCGTTTGGTGCGACTTTGACGGAGCCCTGTTAAAATCGCTTTATTCGTTCGAGTGGACACGAAGCCTTTTCGCGTCCAGAATTTTGCACATCATGCCACCGTGTTTGGGGCGAAGTCGACTTTTGTTATGCCTGCAGCCCCGGCGCATTGACTGCCTCAATGCCCTGTTCAAATATAGCTGGGTCTATGATCTTCCCGGCGAAGATCAGGTCAGTGCCATCACCGGCGAAAATTATGGCCCCGCCAGCGCAGTCACATCATCTCGACCGACTTCACATATGATCTTTTTCCTGGCTGTCTGTTATGTGCCAAACACGGTTTCCATTATGGCGAAGTCAGGGAAAGGGTGCTGGACGGGGATCGCGGCTCGTTCTCCGGATGGGAAACCTCTTCCAAGCAAAACAATAACCACAAGTCAGCCCTCCGTCATCGGGCGGCGGCCCATTCTCCGCGTTCCTGGGATCCAAACTACCCTGTTATCGACCTTGCCGCCTGTTCCAGACTCGCCGGCGCGATCACGCGGTGAAACGGCGCTATTACCGCCAAGTAGGTCCGTCCCAGCCAGTTATGACAATGCACCACGGTCACCACGACGAGCTCCCGGTCGCCCGCCGCACCTGCTGCGCGCAACAGGATCGCGAGCCGGAAGTCGAGATGCCGGTCATCCGCACCCATCACCAGCTCCTCCGCACTTTTCGATAGCAGTGGAAAGAAGCCGATCACCGGGCCTTGCGCCGCCGCGGCAACACCGACCGCACGAGACGTTTTGACGCCGACTGTCGCCATCACCACATCGCGTACCCGCGTCAACGCGCGAATCCACCACGCCTGCCGCTCGAACCCAGCACGAGCCAGCACTTCGATATTGTCGTCAGCCTGTATAGGTAACTGAATCGCGTAAGCATCAATAAGGTCTGCGCCCACATAAAACGGCGCCAATACACTATCGGACGGCATACGCACCGCACGGGCTTTGATTCTATGCCCGGGTTTCCGCAAGGTATCATCAGCCGCGAGCGATGAAGGAAAACCAGCTGCCTGATCCACCGCGTCTTTCCGTGTGGTCATTTTGGCCGGGCCGATGCGAGGTATCATTTCGGATATCCTTCTGCTATTATTTTCTTAGCAAATGAGTACATGGGTCGCTATGAAAAGTATAGCATGAAATTTCCTCAGCCTGGACAACCCGTGCGCGGCTCGAAAACCGGTCATCCAACTATGGCATTGCTCGACCTACTGGGGCGGCGCATGAGTTTGCGCGTGTTATGGGAGCTTGCTCATGCAGAACAAGCCCTAACGTTTCGGGAGCTTCAGGCTGTCGCCGAAACGAATCCCAGCCTCCTAAATACACGCCTCAAGGAATTGCGAGCCGCTGCCATCGTAGTCCATCATACTGGCGGGTATGATTTGACAGAAGATGGGAAAGCGTTGGTCCGCCTTATCATGCCGCTCGACGAGTGGGCCATCGCCTGGGGTGCCAGACTTGGGGCCACGTGCAGTAAAGAATGAACTGCAATGCCGTCCAAACGCGGGACCAGCGCCCTAAAGATCAGCCGGGTCGGAAAACAAAATATCTTCGAGCTTTCCCTCGCCTGGCTGCATCTTGAAATGAACACGGCATGGGTCATCGATGGCACCTGGGCTCGGAAAGCAGATTCGCTGATCCGTTCCTGACACGTAAGGCTTGAGCCGATGACGTCAGTGCGCGCCAAGGAGCCAAGAGAATGCTTGAAACCATGCCTTAAAGGTAATACCTTTTGTAAAATAATCATTACCGAGGCAGAAATGACAACGACCGTGACGACAAAGGGCCAAGTCACCATCCCCAAGCCAGTGCGTGATTTCCTTGGAATCGTACCTGGCAGCAAAGTCGAATTTCATAGGGCGAGCGACGGAAGCGTTGTGATCACTCGCGCTGACAGACATCAACCGAAGAGTCGGTTTAACAATCTGCGCGGTCATGCCGGTGAGGGATTGAATACGGACGCGATCATGGCTCTTACACGCGGAGAATGATGACGCTTATCGATACAAACGTGCTGCTCGACCTTGTTACAGACGATCCGAATTGGGCGGATTGGTCGATTGCACAACTGGAAACCGCTTCGTTTCGCGGCCCGCTCTTAATTAATGATGTTGTCTATGCCGAGCTAGCAGTGCGTTATAAAAGAATTGAGGAACTTGACGCATTCGTGAATGCCGCGGGCCTCGACATTCAGCCAATACCCCGATCTGCCCTGTATCTGGCTGGAAAGGTATTTACACGTTATCGCAAATCTGGTGGCTCGCGAACCGGTGTTCTTCCAGACTTCTTCATCGGCGCTCAAGCCGCTGTCAGTGGATTTACTCTTTTAACCCGCGATATCGGTCGATACCGAACTTATTTTCCAACTGTGACGCTCATTACGCCAGACGCCTAAATCGCTAACCGAGACCAGGTCAGCGATTTTTTTCGATCGAGCAGGTGTTCGACGATGAGGCTGCTCGATTTGCTAGTCCCCCTAGAGTGCGCCCGGGCGTCGCTTCACGTTGAGCGGCAATGTCAAGCAAGATGAGGTACGGTTAGCGTCAACAATGCCAGTGATCAAAGACATCAGCCGATCGGCCGTCCATCAAACAGCCGGCGCTTGGCCATAACACCGTATCGACCATCCACCATCCCGTAATATTGAGGCAACAAGTCTTCTGACGGTCTTAGCGAGTGTGGTTCTTTCAACCTGTTTAGCCCGCGCCTCTGCGAACACAAGAGCGGGCATAGCAAGGGATCACCACACCCGCGTTTTTGACAAAATGGACGATTATGACGAGCGGGCAGCGACCTTCTGCGTGCTCAGCCGATCCAGAGTTTTGACAGCCCAATCCCAATCAGGCGCTAACTCAGTACCTCGCATTGCAGCTTCAGTGGCTTTGACTCTATCGCCATTGACCTCGTGCAATTGCGACCGCAGCATATAAATTTCTGCTCTTTGCCGGGCATGGAAAAGCGTTTCAAGCAATCGGTCCGTAGCAACCAGACCCTGCTCAGGATTGGTTTTGGTGTGAACGCGCAAATTGGCGAGCTTGAGCAAGGGCCAAGTCCATTCAGGTTTGGCATCCGACGCGCGTACAAAAGCTTCGGCAGCTTCTTCGATATTATCAAGTGCCTCATGACACCGGCCAAGCAATTGCCAGGCATCTGCAGAATCAGGGCGCCTGGACAGATAATCTCTCATGATCTCGACAGATTCAGCATGCTTTTGCTGCCGAAACAGCACTTGGGCAAGCTGGTAGTTCCACCAGTCAACATTGCTATCCAATTCAATTGCTTTTCGAAGCTGCTCTTCGGCTTTTTCAGGCTGCTCAAGCCGCATCAACGTAAGAGCCAGCTGATGCCGAGCACGGGCATTCCATGGTTCGGCGGCAACGGCACGTTCGGCATAGACTTTGGCATCATCCAACCGCTCACCCAAGCGGGACAATTCCGCCGAAATCAGATGATGAGCTTCCGGATTGTCCGGATGGTGCTTCTTCAGCTGCTCGATCAGTGCAGCGCTGACCGATTTGCCGCTATGAGTTGAAATCAATGCCTCATAGATCGGCCGCACTGGGAAGACTTCCAGCGGCACCTGCAAGGTTTGCTTGGTGGCCTCCGCAAGATCATCCCGTGACAGGAGTTTCATTTTCGAGCGGACGACGGATGCATAGCTGAAATGTGGCGTATCGACCGGAGGATCGATCAGAAAACGCTCGACAAATTCAGACAGTACAACATCGGGCTTGTAGGCCTCAATCAGTTCCCGGTCGAACGATTTGCCATAAATATAGACCAGCGTACTGAAACTCTCCTTCAGAAATGGCAGGAGATTGCCACCAAAGGAATCCCCAAACATGACGCAACGCGGCAATGTCGTGTCCTTATTGGTGAAAACGCGGATACGGCCACGATTTGGAATCCGGTTGTCAAAAGACAGCTTCCCGGCCGCGTTATCTATTCTGGCAGACAGAGTAGGCGCCGACACTGCCGGCTCGAACTTTATGCCGAGATCGCCAACATAGGGAACTTCTTCGAAGGAAATGCGCGATGGTTCGATCTGCAGGGGTTCAATGCCGTTTTGCGACAGTCCCCGACAGAACTCTTGATAGCCGATATAGGCCCCAAAACCGCTCCAATGCGTGTCTGTTTTGGGATAGGTAAGTCCTTTGGACTTGCCTGCACGTATTGCTTCAAGCGGATAGACTATCTTTGATGCACGGCGCGGTCCAAGCGCCGTCATGATCTGGTGCAGCGGTCTGGTATCGGCAATCTCCACCCAGTCCGGTAATTGCTCGGAGTAGACGAGCTCCTTGTTTGGCGCGACGAAAACCAAATGTTGTGCGCCAAGCGATGAAACATAGGCGTCACGCTCAAGGATCAATTTACGCCAAGCTTCGATGCCTTTGTGGTCAAGAATATGCCGCCCGGTGATCTGGTCGATAACGCGATTGGAATCGTGATCGAGAAATATCCAGCCATCCTTGCCCAACAGATATTTCTTGCTTTTGTCGGCGCGCGACGTTGAGGTAAAATCATCGGTCATGAACATCTCCTGACTTGCAATTCCTGCCATTCGGTATTTTGAAAGACACGAATATTCCTAATCGAGGTCGCAGCCCCATCGACATCGCCATCGTCTTTCCCTGCGAAAGATGCCACTGCATTGCTGAACAGTAACTGCGCTGGCGTATGCGCAAAATCATTGACGGCTTCGAAGATTTTCTTTTCATCGAAATAGAATTTGAAGCTGTCTTCGCTCCACAGCATGCCATAACGGTGAAACTCGTTTGCAAGCTTGAGCCGCGGGCGGTAACTCTTTGAGAGCACCTTTTTCACTGGCAGCCATTGGCGAGCTGTCACATGCACGAGATTGGGGAATTTGGCTTCAACTACATCGAGTTCGAAACGTTTATCCCCCTCGCTATCCGGCACTGAGGTCAGCCAGAATGCATTATTGACGCCCGCTTCATTGGCAATTTTCATCTCGCATTCAAAATAGCCATAGCGCTGACGAAAATCTTTGGTCCGCACATAGCCACCAACGAAGGGTCGATTGCCGCCCCGGTTGTCGCGATTTCGTCCCAGATTGAGCGAAAGCCCGGCACCGGAGATTGTGACATTTTCCGGCCGCCGGACAGATTTTGTTTCGCCGCCACTGTCGGTAACCTTAATCCACCGCTGATCAAAACCCGCATTGTCGGTAAAATCATCGGTGAATGATAATTGCCAATCCCCGGAGGCGCGCTGCAGAGCAGACGGCAGAGTGGGGCAAAGCGCACGGGCAAGAGCGGGTCGTGCAAGCAAACCAGCCGATGCAACACCAAACCCTGCAAGGGTCAGAAAGGAGCGTCGGCTGAGTTGTGCACGGCCTTCATTCATTCAGCAGCCACCTTTGCTGCCGGTGTTTCCTTAAGACTGCGCAAGCTGGTTTCAAGATTCCATGCACGGTTGCGAAGCACTTCAACCTCACCGGTCATGAAATCGATTTCGCTGCGGAACCATGAAACCGCTTCATGAATGTTATGCGGCACCTGTACCAGATTAGGTACAGACTGGGGCTTGTCAGCTGGCGCTGCCACTGGCTTCGGCAGTACGTGGTTGAGCTTGTTCTCCGTCAGGAAGCGATGATACTCGGCAAAGTTCTGGCGGTAGATATGTTGAACTTTGGTGAAATCAGCCTTTTCAAGCAGTTTCTCGAGGTTGATCGGAAGGTAATCCTCGATCTCTATTGAAGGAATAGCAAAGAGTGAGGACAATTCGCGGATGCGTGAGTCATAGGTAAAGAAGATTGCCGGTATGCCCTGATGCAGGGCAATAACATTGCCGTGCAGACGGAAGCCGACCATGACATCGACATTGGCAGCCGCGTCTGCTGCCCACTCGTCGATATCGAAGAACGCGCTCATGCGGTTGTTGAGCATTTCCTCAGCTTCAGGATGGCCCAGCAAACCGAATTTGGTCAGGATGGCCTTGACGTTATCCTGCTTTTCTTTGCCCGAAGAGAAGATCGCCAGCGTCTCTTCCCGCTCACCCTGTGAATAGAGCTTGCTGGATGGGCGTTTGGCAACGGCATCAATCAAAGCCCGCTGCATGCGATTGGTCTTCGTCGCATTACTTGCATAATCAGCAGACAGATATTTGTTCAGGGTCAGGCCAATACGTGCCTTCTCCGGATCAATCGACTTGATCGCAATTGAAGGACGCAACGAACGGTAAAAACTGGGGCAGCCAATAACGCGCACGTTCTTGATACCAAGATCGTTGAATATCTCGGCACTGTAGAAGCCGCGAACGCCGATTGTTTCGCACTTGTCAGCGATGATCTTCCAGGCTTCAACCGTGCCCTTTGGAACATTGAGCTTCTTGTATTTGCCAGCCTGCGCACCAACGCCGATAGCAACGACCGGACCTTTGAGCTTCTTCAGCAAAGGTACAACGTGACCAAGATCAACGGTCTCGGTCAAATAGTTCGATCCACGCACAACAGTGGCTTCATAGCTGTCATCCTGAGGCCATAGCTTTTCATTTCCCGCATGGGAAAACTGCACGTTCCTGATTTCATCATAGGCTAGCGCCTTGAGCGTAGCGTCATAGACGAGAACGTCGCCTGTGTTGATGCCGCCCTTGTTGAAGGCCGCAAGCGGATCTTCAAACTTTAGATAGGCTGCCTTGTTGCCGGGCTTGACCGCAGCACCACCATTCAGAACGAAAAGTTTCTTCATCGCTAGTTCCTCAAATTATTCATATTGGCTGACCCGGCAGCAGCGATTTGCAACGGCCTGATTTCGGTAATTTCATTACGATCTTCTTGATCTTCGTCGATTGCTTCCGCGTCCACGCGGTGAATCCGACTGGTCGAGATTGGTACAACGGTCTGCTCCAGAACTTTCGGAGCCTGTTCAACGCTCTGCGGTAACCGGTCGGGGAACCATGCCTTCAACTGCTTGACCAGCGGTGAAACACTTTCCTCCCAGGCGAGGGCGCCGCCGCGAATGGCTGCCGCTTCCGAAAGACGCTGCAAGGCATCACGGTCGGCCGCCAAGGCGGAAATAGCTTCTGTGAGTTCGCGGATAATTACTGTGTCATCTTCAGACCGGATAAGCAGCCCATCCACAGCGTGATCGATAAGTTCATCAACAGCACCGACGGCTGTCGCAATCGGCACGCAGCCAAGCCGCTGGGCTTCAATAATTGTCAGTGGAGCGCCCTCCCAGCGCGATGGCAATACAACAACGTCCGCCCATGCGAAGGCCTTGTTGAGATGACGGCTTGAATACACCGGTGGCTCAACCTGCACGCCAATTTCGGCAAACCGGTCCTTCCACGATCCGCCCGCACCGGCATCCATCACGTCGCTGCCAATAATCTTCCAGTCAACGGGCTCTCCGCGTTCACGCAAATGCCGAACTGATGCAAATAGGCGCTCAATTCCTTTTTGTGCATCTAACCGGCCAAGAAACAGGACGTTGAGCTTGTCCCTTTGGGACTTTACCCGCCGTGCCGACAGTATGGTGTCTCGCTCTTTGGCGGCCAATGCATAGCTTGCTGCATTTTGTATATGCGTGAGCTTTGCTATTGGCACACCCATGCCATGCAACCATTCGACCATATCGTTCGAGCAGGTAAGAATCGCGTCATAGACATGCTCAAATGCCAGTGTGAGATAAGGATGACCGGCATCACGTCCCATTCTGGATTTATCCAGCACATGGACATAGTTCAGAACCTTGACACCGCGGCGGCGCAGATCGCCCAGCAAGGCGTTTACGGGTGCCACCTGATTGTTGATGACGACATCAAGACCGGCAAGAAAACCCATGATCTGCTCGGCCTTGGCAGCTTCGTCATGCCCCATCATCAGGTCATGGCCCGCAAATTTGTTTGGCCCACCCCACAGTGGATAATCGTCGGACAAAAAGTTGACCGATTTGAACACGCCGTCATTTTCCGGGACGCGATTGTAGATCGCTTTTCCAAACAGGAAGAGATGTACTTCACATCCGGCATTCTTCAAAGCGTTGGCAACCGCATAGGCTACCTTTTCCACGCCGCCAAAACTGGCGATTGGCAATAGGAAACCGACGCGCAGCGGGTTCGAAGCCTGCGGCAATCGTGGCATGACTGGCCTTGCGCCCACCGCATGGCGCAACAGCTCGAAATAGCGGCTCCGGTTGGGAAAATAAACGGATCGCCAAAGCCAACGATTCCTGGTCTTTGAGCGATATCCTGAGTCACGCAATGCTCCAAGCGTGGCTAAAAGTGCATTTGTTGACGATAAAGCCGTGCTTTGCATTTCGCGTGCTGTAAATGGTCCACTCACAACAATTTCCACGACATTGGGCGATGGAACAGCCTTGTGCAGCGAGCGTATCCAATCATCGGAGGTGTCATCTGCACAGGTGGAGAAAATATCGAATGTGCACATCCAGCCGAAGGGCTTGTCGGCAAGAGGCTCACCATCATTAATGGTGCGGATATCTATTCCCATCCTGGCATTATTCCGTTCGAAGCGTATCGCCACGAAATGATGCTTCTCAGCGATGCGTTCACTCAACCATAGCAGATTATGAATGAGGCCAAGGCGGGTTAGAGCTTCGCGATGGGCGGCGGTCATCCAAAGCATGAACGGCGGAACTCCGAATGTTTCCGGTTCCGTCTTTGCTGCCCAAAAGCGGGTTACAAAATCTTCGAGGCTGCATTTGGCATGGTCCACCGTCGGGTCGGTAAACATATCGACTGCATAAGCCCCCATGCCGATTGCAGCATATCGGGGTGCCTCCTGATGCTCCCAGGTCAACAATGTTTCCGTGGCGAAGAGTTTCTTATGCTTCTGGCGGATATAGGTGAGAATGCCCTCTCGGGTGCGATTGGAATCGCGAAGCATGCTCTCGGCACGCTGGCGATATTCAAACCCGAAAAACGGATAGTTGGCACCAAGAAATCCGCGCCCGATTGCCTGTAGCCAGAAATCCCAGTCTTCAAACCCGGATGTCATGCTTTCATCAAAGCGAATGCCTGCATCAAGCATGCGCCTTGAGACCAGACTTCCAGCCTCGCAAATATTATCGAAGGTCAAATGCAACAGGCGTGAATATTGGGTCGTATAGTTCCCATTCCATTCAATCCCGAACTTGTCGATGTTGGGGTATACCCAATCAACCTTGTCATCGGCCTGCATGAAAGCCAGAATGTCGCGAAGGGCAGTGCTCGTAATCCGATTGTCAGCGTCAAGAAAGTAAACAGCCTCGATGCCATCGAAATTGCGTAGCGCAAATTCAATCCCGTAATTGCGCGCTGAACTTAATCCGCCGTTTGCCTTGCGCAGATAAAAGACATTTGAATGCGCCATGGCATAGGTTCGCCCGATTTCGCCAGTCTCGGGAAAGGGGCAGCCATCATCGATAACCAGTACAGCAATCTCAAACGGTGCCTGTTGTGCCAGCGCCGATTCAATGGCTTCTGCCAACAATACCGAATGTTTATAAGCGGGAATGATGACGGCGACCTTAGGCGAAAAACGTGGTTCCGGCTCTTCACCCGAAGGCAACTGATCCACGACTTGCTCCCGTAAACGGTTTATCTGGTCCAGCATGAAACTACCCGTTGACCATAAGACTGACATTGCGGAATTTGGCCCACGCGAAACTGTTGTCACCCGGTGTCGTCATCCGCGTTGCGAAATAGATATTCTGCCAAACACCAATCTGATCATTGATGAAAGCGCTGATCCGATTATTTTCTCCCGGCGCAATACTCACCCATCCAGAGAACCCTTCTCCCGGGTCCACCGTCCGTTGTTCGGCAAATAGCGGCCGCGCATTCTCGAGGCTCGCGGCTACGACAATCGCAAATTCGACATCCTGCGACTCTTCGTTGTCGACGACGACATCCGAAGAAATCCTCAATATTTTAGGAGGGCACGCGGCGGGAATCTGGCCGATTGTCATGCCTGTTGACGGAGGGTGACAACCCACCGCTTTCTCTTCCGGCAAAGGAAGGATGGCGGCAAACTCGAAAGAGATTTCATCGGTGTTTGCCAATGTGGCAAGATCAAGGATACCAGACGCAAGCGGCATCTCCCTGAATCCGCCTTCGCGAACCTTTTCCGACTGAGCCGGCAAATAATTGGCCCAACTGGGCAGAACAACACCCGGCATTCCGCACCAGACCTGGATAGCCAAACTGTTCTTTAGCAGCGGCACATCATTGGCGGCATCGCGCACCTGAAACATCTCCAGCGGCTGAAGCCCGCCGAGCGACAAGAGGGGCAGTTCATCATCAGCGCCGTCCAACTGCACCCGCAAGTTCAGCGTGCGCCGCAATCCCGCAAGAGTTCTGGAAAGACCAAGGTAATTCCAACCATGCTTGAGCTTGCCCAGCGGAATGACCCAGCTCTCGACGATAGCCATGTCTTCCATAGTCACGAGTTGCGCATTCAACGTAGCGTCATCGCGATGTGACAGGCGATCGAAATGTATGGCAATGGCACTAACGCCCGCGCTTGCGACGGGAAGCACCTGTGATACGCCATCAAAGGAAGCATCTGCCAATACGTTTGAACGAGATGAGCTGGTTACAGGCTCGTTGGAGAAAGCAAGTTCGAAGGGTTGCATCCCCTTGCGATCAATAAAGCTTTCGACAGTGGCAAAACGATTTTGAAGGTTATCGTTCAAAGTCCTTAACGCCAACAGCTCCCGGTTTGATTTGACCATTCGCCGTGCATCAGAAACCAGCATTCCCGACAGTTTCCTGATAAGGACACCGGCCGTCTCCATTTCCTTGCCCGTTCGCCACTCAAGGATCACCGGTTCCTCAATAATACCTCGGCCCTTTAGCCAATCGAGCAATCGCTTCTCGCGCCCTCTGTGTGCTGGATTTAAAAGAACAGCCAGGATGCACAAAGGCGCCTCAAAGGCTTCTGTTTTGCCCCCAGTTGCATCGGAGAAAATGGCGGCCTCATCCTTGACGCCTTCGAATCCGAGTATCTTTACCGCATTGGAAAGCTCATTCGGCAAATCATCATGTTCGATGCCCAAGCGTAATAGGATCGGTTCTTTTAACAGATCAATGTTTTTCGAAGATTTCGTAGCCGGCGAAAGCTTGTACGAAGTCTGAACCGTCATATTCTGGACCCTTGATCGATTGATGTGTTGGAATTTGAATTCCTATACATATAAAATGGCAACTTCATGAAGATTGTCACATATTTCTATTGCAGTGCAACAATAAAATTATTTCAACTGTTTGGCATTATTCTAAAACCAAACTGGTATTATTATGGACACAACTTGACTATATTATAATAGGACTTTACTTCAATATTTGAAGTATTATTTTCCGGATAATAGCTTGCCGAACCCGGCGATCGACTGCCGGGTTCGACCTTCAGGTTGATATGCTTAGACGGCCAGGCGCTCCTGCTCTACAAGCCGCATTGCCTGCAGCTGACGTTCCCAGGCAAGCGCATCACCTACAATTGTATCAAGATCTGCACGCTTTGGCACAAAACCGAAGTCGTTACGGACACGGTCATTTGCGGCCACCAATATTGCCGGATCCCCTGCACGGCGGGGAGCCATTTTTACGGCGAAATCCACCCCGGATACACGCTTAACAGCATCAATAATTTCCAGAACCGAGTAGCCGTATCCATAACCACAATTTGCTGTTGTGCTCGCACCGCCTGCCTCAAGATAATTGAGGGCGCACAGGTGAGCTTCCGCCAGATCGCTGACATGGATGTAATCGCGGATACAGGTTCCATCGGCGGTCGGATAATCCGTGCCATAGACTTCGATATGGGACCGGTCACCGGTGGCGGCCTGGCTGGCGATCTTGATTAGATGGGTTGCACGAGGAAATGATTGGCCAGAACGCAGCTTCGGATCAGCGCCAGCCACATTAAAATAGCGCAATGCAACAAACCGGAAATCCTTATGAGCGGCAGCGGCATCACGTAACATCCATTCGGTCATAAGCTTGGATGTTCCATAGGGAGAAATCGGCTGGTGCGGCATATCCTCGGTGATCGGTGTCCGCTCGGGTTCGCCGTAAACGGCGGCGGTCGACGAAAAAATGAAATGCCGGATGCCTTCCGCGATGGCGGTTTCCATCAATGCTCGCGACTGTACCGTATTGTTACGGTAATAAGATAGCGGGTCACTAACGGAATCGGGCACGACAATGGAGCCGGCAAAATGCAAGATTGCCGTGATGCTGTGCCTGCGGATCGTGTCAGCAACCAGGGCCTGATCACCGACATCGCCCCGAATAAAGGCAACGCCTTCTGGTACCAGCCACTCGAACCCACAACTAAGGTCGTCGAGGACAACAACATCCCTTCCCGCATCTTTCAGGGCAAGAACCATGTGACTGCCTATATAGCCTGCGCCACCTGTAACAAGAACGGTCATTGATAACTCCTGGGAGGTTACTTCTAGCTTTGTTGAAGATTCTGGCTTTTGCCGATTAGTGAATTTTGTCTAAGCTACACGCCGGACGGAATCCGGCAGGTTCTCTTTTGTGTCCACCATCTTGTGGTCGACATGGTTTTCATCAAGAAATCTGCGCATTTCGCCATATGTTCGATACCAGGCGTCATTGTATTTATCGAACAATGACTGATCCCAATAATCTTCAAGGCGAAACCTATCTCCGCTGAAGACATCGAAGCGGGGTATCTGGTAGGTTTCAGCGAACTCAACTGTGCGGCTGTCATAGGTAAAATAGATTGATGGCACCCCATTGGCCAAAGCCATAAGATTGCCGTGCAGCCGGTAGCCCAATACGAGATCTTTTGTCTGCACCAATTTTCTCATAGTCGGCCACAACGTCCGAATAGAACAGCCGCTCGCGGTAAAGCTTTTCGATTGTGTCGTCGAGATACCAGTCGGAAGCCCATCGATTGGCCTTCAGGGCCGCAATTGCATCTTCCTTCTGTTCATCAGTTCCAAATACAAGCTTCTTTTCTTCAATCTCGCCCTGCGCCATCAGCGTAACGTCGAATTTGCTTGCGGTATCTTTGATCAAATCGCGATGAAATGTCAGATATCGCTCAATATTACGGGCATAGGCTGGCGAGACCTCCCGGCGCACGGTCAGGCCAACATGGCGAACATCTTCAAGCAGGGGCAAAGTAACCTTCAACGTGGGATCATTGCGCCGAAATGCAGTGGGACAGCCAACGATCCGAACGTTGTCAATGCCGATATCTTTGAGCACCTGCGCAGAATAGGCCCCTCGCACGCCAATGGATGCCGTTGAATCTGCCATGATCTTCAGGAGCGTCTTGAGATCTTCAGGCAGTTGTATCTGTCCTTCAACAGGAGCCTGTGCTCCAATGCCCCAGGCGATTACAGGCAGTCCAAGGCGCTTCAAAACCGCAATCGCATGTGGCCAGCCCATATGCTGATGAATGTAGTTCGATCCACGCAGAATCACGTAGTCATATTCTTCTTTCAGCCGATCGATTTGATCAAAATTTGGCTCACCGAGCGGCAATTCCCGCAGCTTTTCGAAGTTCATCAGCTTGAGTGATGAGTCAAAGACAAAGGCATCGCCGATATTGTGATAATGGTCGATATATTTTTGAATATCACTGTGCTGGTACCAGCGAACATTATCGTGGTCGTAAACTTCGCCTGATGGGCTCATTACGAGTACACGTGCCATAGGGTATTCCTTTTTGTAACTTTGAAAGCAATCAGCTTGCTTGTGAAAGAACGACTTCGTTCGCTGCCATTGTCTTGGTTGAACCTTGATGAACGGATCGGAGCAATTTTGCATAAAGGGCAACGTGCTCTTCCGCACAATCGACATAGTTAGTCGGCTGTCGAATTGAGTGATGCAGGTGATCCCAAATGAGCGGGTCGCTCAAAACCTCGGTGAATCGGTCAGCAAGATCTTCGGCACTCCGCACGCGGAAATGTAATCCATCTTGCCCATCCCGGACCTTTTCAGCCATCCCGCCAATATTTGAGCAGATAATAGGCCGACGATGATGCAAGGCTTCCTGGATAACGATCGGAGAATTCTCCCACCAGATGGAGGGCATCAACACCCAATCGACTGACTGCATCAGCCGAGGCATCTCGTTATTCTGGTAAGCTCCGTGAAATCGCACACGAGATCCTGCATCTGCAATGAGCTTTTCCATGCGCGTTCGAAATTCTGCGGGCTGCTTTTCAAGATTTCCGCCAAATATCATCAGCCTTGTATCTTCGCCCCAGACTTCCTCTGGCACTCGCGAGACCGCATCGATAAGCACATCAATGCCTTTAAATGGTGTGATCTGGCCGAAATAAGCGAAGCGGTTCCGGCGTGGCTTCGGTCCGGAGAGTTCCCGCGGCGGCGTAACGCTATCGATCGACACGCCATTTTCGATGACGTGCAATTTGTTCGGATCCAGGCCCCATTCTGCATATTTTTCGGCCAGAAAACCGCTCGGCGAAACGAAGGCATCTGCCAGTTCGAGCATCCCACGCACAAACTTCTCACGCTTCAAAAATCGAGCGGGCGGAACATCAGGAAAGCAGGCATGACAGTCGATGGGGGACGCTTCATGACAAAGTTTTGACGTACCGACTTTAACCATTTGCCCGTCATTGTTGCAGATAGAAAGGTACTCGTGAAAGGTCATCAATATTATCGCCTTGGGAAGCGCCTCGCGAATAGCATAAAGAGTTTCCAAACCAAGGCCCAATACATGGTGGAAATGCACCACATGCGGATTGAGATCGCCGACAAAACGTAGAAGATCACGATGAATTTCGTCTGTATTATTGTTCGACAGATAAAAATGATCGTACTCGTCCGAATGAAACAGAATTTCATCGCTGGAGCGTCGCAAGCTCATAAGTGCCGTCGTTCCGTGACGGGGTATCGGGTGTCCCGCGCGGGCGAGATATACGGATTGAACCCGGGGCAGGGCATTCAGGCCCTTGTGCAGATTATACGATGCAATTTCACCACCACCCAGCGAAATGCTCGGATGCGCGTGAGAAATTACTAGAACGCGGAGTTGTTCGGTCATACCGGCGTCTCCATTTTCACGGTGTTTTCTTTCCCGAAACTCCTGGCCCATCGGGCATCAAAAATCTGTCTGTCGATCCGCTCTATCAGTGCAACCGTGGAAGCCTTTTCGGAAACTATAATATCGTCAGAGCCGAGCATTTGTGCCGATGGCAGCCAGTAGGATTTAAGACCTGACTGCTTCAACTTGAGTCCGAGATCCAGGCCTTTCTCATGCGTTCCCATATAGCCGCGTGTAAAGCCGTCAACTGAAAAAAGCGCCTCTCGAGGCATGATGCAACATTCAAATGTCGCCGTTGCCACTTCCGTCGTGGCCATGCCGGTTACCGCATCAATGGGATAGCCTGCGTAACGGCTGATCAAGGCGCGATCCGAATGCGCACCAGCCACCCATGTTCCGGCCCAGCGTATGGAATCATCTTCATATGCGAGGGTGGGGGAGAGGACGCAATTCTTGCGCATCTCATAAGCCGTCAGCAATTTATTGAACCAGCCCTTGTTCCGGGGGAGCAATGAGGCGGCAAGAAACACAACTGTTTCACAGGACACTGCCCGCGCACCAACTTCAAGTGCATCATAGAGATCCTCCGAGCCGCTTGCCGAAACCAGCCGGACACTTAGCTTGTAGAACTGCGCCAGTCTGCGCACCCGCACACCAATACGGTCTATAACGTCAGTTGCCCCGGCAATCACGACAGGCAAACCCCGGGTTTCGGGATCAAGCGCAAGCAAAGCTATAAGCGGTCCAACTTCTTCAACTCTCTCATCGATACCAATGATTAGCGCCGGACCCTCAATATCATCAAATGCTCCGACATCCGCGACACCGAAGATTTCCGGTGCAGGACGGCTCACATTGCGCAAAAGTGGTACAAGCTGGTGGTCGACTACGTGGCGAAGTGCCCATGCATTTGGGTCAATCGCACGGATCTGTCTGACAACAGCTTCTCGTGATGTGACCCGGATCGGTGTCAAAGGCAGAAAGGCGCGCCGCTGATCGCTGAGGCAAAGCTCGAGATAAAACGGGGCGGTGCTGTCTCCTGACAGTTCCGGCGCAAAGGCAACAAATCCGTGAGCATGCCGATTTGGATCAAGACCAGCATTGAAAGGTGCCCGATTGTCGAATTCGGCGGTGACATCTGGCCTGTCGATACGGGTCCAGTTGCCATCAAGCTGGCACTCGCCGCGATGACGACGCAATTTTACGCTTTCGACATGACCGTCGGGATCAAGCAACCAGCCAGAAACCAGGAGGCCACTGCCGTCGACACGCAGGACATTATCAATGCCAGCGCGCACCGGAAGCGGCAAACCGGAAACGGTCTCAGTTCCGTCAAAGCGGTTGGCAGCCGAACGCATTCGAAGCAATATTTCTGTAGAACCTCTAACGCGCGGCAAAATTGCACGCACATGACTTGGCGTTTCCCGCGAACCGACAATCAGACGGCGATCATAGACTTCGGTGAAACGCCATCCGCGCCGTCCGCGAAAGAGCAGGCGTTCGATATCACTTGCTTCGACAGTTTCATTGGCAAGCAACAGTCCGGCAAAGCCCGAAGCTTGGTCGTTCAGATCCGGGCGGGCAAACACCGATATCACACATTCTGCCAGAGACGAAGCGCGTCCGCTGATGAAAAGCCGCGTCACTGATGGCGTGAGGTCTTGAGCCCAGCCTTGTACAAAGATTTCACCCTCATCACTGCCACCGATAAGCTCGACACATCCATCCGACCGCGCGCCCGCCTGTAGCAAGACGGTAATCGCCGCGAGCTTCTTTCGGCCTATGGGGCCGGAGATCAGGGCCTCCACAAGCCCGTCAATGACGGACGGGAGATTTGCCCCTGCCAGATCTGCGATCATGGCAATCAGATCGCCAACCGATGCGCCTCTATTGGCGAAAGTATAGCGCGTTACCTTTGCCTTATGCTGGAACATGATGGTTTTGAGCGAAGCCCGACGCAGTATGCCTGTAGGAAGAACTGCTACAAAACCATGGGTTCCTGCTGGCGAGGCATTTTTCAATGGCCAGCACACCAAGGTCGCCTTGAGGCTTAGGGCAGGGTCGCCATTGAGGAACACCGCCACGTGCTCCAGGTTGAAATTCCCTATGCCCATAACGAGCACCAGCGTATCGTCAACAGGGCAACCAACAACCATTTCGCCTTCCATGACAATGGAATGGTTTCCCGCTGGTTTGGCAGCGTTGGTTATCGGTAATATGTTCCTGTCATCGCGCAAGTGCATTACTCCCGAGTTCAGTGGAGTATCGTCAAGGAAACAAGGGCTCCCGCGGCAAAACCGACAAGAACAAAAAGCAGAAGGAACAGCGGCTTCACATCACCATTGGACCGCTTCTGCAGCGATTCAATACGCTTTTCCAAGCCTCCGACCACACCGTCAAGACGCATCAAATGTACATCGAGCTCGGTCAGACGATTATTTACGTCGCCCCGCATCGCTTCAATTGAACCGCCAATATCCAGGCCTTCGACAGACGAGCTACCGCTATTGCCATCAAGCACAGGCGCAGCACGTTGCAGGGACCTCTGGTTAACCTGCAGCTGACGTTGCGCTGCCATCAGCATGTCGAGCTTGTCCAATATCCGCGTCATTGGCGCAGCGATAAGTGCCTCTGCTGCCTGTTCGGCGGGTTTGGGGACACGCAAAGCCTGTTCGATCCCTGAGGCACTGATAGCAACCACAACCAGTTCGGCCGCCCTTATCGCGGCAAATTGCGGCAACATGACATTGAAGGCATGCGCGCCATCACCGATGCCGCTTCGCTTCAAATCTGGGCGATCCTGATCAGCTGTTGCTTCGGCGATTGGTTTCCCATCCAGCAATACCCGGATGGTCACCCGCGCGGTGGGTGCAGATGGATCGAAGGCCCAGCCGTAAAGACGTCCATCGTCGACGGCGTCGACCCGGCCCTTCATCGGTTCTGTCTTCAGTGGTCGCGCATTATCTTGCACGGGTGCAGCAGGAGGCTGTGGTAAAGCCTGCGCTGGGACTTGTGTCGCTATAGACATGATCTTCCTTTCAGGCGGCTGCCACACGATCCGAGCGCAATGTCCCGATCAAGTCGAGATACTTCGCTGCCGATGTGGCAATGGTGTCGGGATGGCGTGCGCGACTGGAAAGCTGCTGACGCAGGTCGCCGTCTTCCGCGATACGCCGGATAGCTGAAGCCAGTGCCATAGGATCGTTGGGAGTGACGGTCAGACCGTTTGCTTCGTCCTCGATTGCCTCGGCCATGCCTCCGATATTACTGGTAATCACCGGGCAATTGAGGCCCTGGGCTTCCTGGATGACCAAAGGCGCATTTTCCCACCAGATCGAAGGCATGATTGCACAATCAACAGTGGCAATGAGCTTGCCAATATCCTCGCGCCGATAGGCTCCACGTCGCTGGACGAAAGGGTACGTCTCGGCGAACAACCGGTCTATGTCGGCAATAAAGGTCTCGCTTTGGAATGGCGCCGCGCCATGGACCCGCAACTCAAAGTCCAATCCTTCGGAAATCAGCTGCTTTGCTGCTTCAAGCAAAACCGTGGTGCCTTTCCACGGATTAAGGTTGCCGAAATAACCAAAGACCGGCTTGGGGCGGGCTGTCTCTGATGGTTTGACCGGCGCACGTTCGGGCTGTCCATTCGGTATCACGCTAATAAGATGTTCTGACAAACCCCAATCAACATAACGCTGCTTCAGAAACGCGCTTGGTGAAACAAAGCTGTCCACTGTGCTTAGCAGCGATTTCAAATGCCGCTCCCGTAAAACAAACTTGTCGAGCGCGATCTCTTTAAAGCAGCTGTGGCAACGGTCAGGACTTGCGCCGTAGCAAAGTTCTTTGTTTGTGGTCCGAACCATCAGACCATCATGATGGCAGATTGGATAATAATCATGCAGCGTCATGACGATACGGCAATCGGGAAGTGTCCGCCTGACGATGTGCGGAAATTCGGCACCCAGCAGCAGTAGGTGATGCAGATGAACGACATCTGGCCGGAAATCGCGAAGCAGTTCCACAATATCCGGCACAATTCCATAAAGATCGACCTGGCTCATGAAGAATCGGTCGAAATGACCGGACCACAGAAGGATCTCGTCACCAGTGGTGCCGATGCTCTGAAAACTGGTTCCGGGACGAGCTTCACGATGAATATGATTGGTCGCACCTAGGAAAAGCGCGTCGCAGCCAGCCCTTTGATACGCCCGAAACAGATCGTGCGCAAAAATCTCGGTCCCGCCAGGATGGAGGGAGGGATGATTGTGGGCAGCAACGAGAACCTTCATCGGCGGATCCCGTCTTTTTCTGCAACAAACAGATCCTGATAATGATCCGACGAAACACCGCGCCAATGACCGAATGATTTAAGGACAGTGTTCAAACCGGCGCCAGTAATCGCTCGGTCCAGAAAGCCATCATCGAAACCCACAGCTGCAAGCGGCGGCAGTTCCGGTACGAACCAGCACGGTCCATTGTCATAGCGTTGAAACCCAAGCCGGGCGTCACGTTTCTTGGAAACATTTTCCTGTGCCACCTTGTCGACGACAAATGCGGTCATGAAGAGACGGCCACCAGGAGCAAGAAGGCGCTCGATTTCGCGCAAATAAGCGCTGACTTCTTCATCCGGCAGGTGGGTGACGATCGAGGTCATGATGATGAAATCGAACTGATTTCCATCGTAAGGAAGGACAAGCTCAAGGCCGTCGATCGCGCCTTTTGGATTGTACAGGTTATGCGCAATATCCACGTGGCGAAATTCGAAGTTTGAATAGATGGGGCTAAGTTTTTGATTGCACCATTCTATACCGCCAGCCACGGGATCAATACCGCAATAAGTGCCTTTTTCGTAGTCGAGATACTGCGTGAGCGGCACCGCCATGCGTCCGATGCCACATCCGATATCCAATATGCGGTCTGTTTTTTCCAGTCCGCCCTTTCGAATGAAATGGCCGAGAAATTCAGCGCCAACGGCCTGATAACTACCGTCCCCAACAAATATGCTCTCAAGCTCGGGGGAGGGGAGAAACCGGTTCTTAAGCACGGTCTCCATCAGCCATTCAACGTAATCATTATCATAGACCCGGACATGATCGGCTGGTGATTGTTTGAGTGCGATGACCTCGGTCAAGCGGCGCTCCTTTCCGACTTGTTACTAACAAAAGGTGTGACCGTATCCTCGTCAGTCTCGTCGAGATAACTCGTCATCAATTCTGAAATGTCGCGGTTCCAGCGCTGCGTATGCAGCCATGAATTGTACTGGCTGGCCAAGCCCCGCATATAATCAGAACTCCGGCGTATTGACCGGCGCTCGAAGTGGTAAAGTGCGACGTTCGGCTCATAGGCAATCTGGAATCCTATCTGGCGGATTTTAAGGCAAAGGTCGCTGTCCTCGTAATCGCCGATCACATAGTCTTCCGTAAAACCTCCAACGAGGTCGTAAATATCCTTTCGCGTAACGAGGCACGCGCCTGTTACACCTGGCACAAAGCGGGCGACCCGAGCTGGCGCATAGTCCCCCGGCATTCCTTTGTAAAAATGGTGATTGAGCCATACTCCGCGCTGATCCCGGGCGAAATAAAGGCCTGCATGTTGCAAAGAACCGTCTTCAAACAGCAATTTGGGTCCGACAGCGCCAAGTTTTTTCTGTTTGAATAGCGGATTGATAAGTTCATCCAGCCACCCCGCCTTGCAGGGAACGACATCCGAATTCAACATCACCAGTATCGTGCCATTGGCGAGGCTGGCGCCGGCGTTGCATGCCCGCGCATAACCGCCATTGCGGTTCATCGTTGCAAGCTTCATGGGCAGATCGTGAAGAATGTGCAGTCCACCCAGCATGTGCTCGGTATCGTCCTGAATTTCAGGGGAATCGAGCACGAAAATGATTTCGGCGTTCTCAACAAGCCAAGGATCTGTTGCCATAGCGGAAAGTTGGAAACGCAGAAAATCGAGATTCCGGTACAAAGGAATAACAAGGGAAACCAACGGTGATTCCGGCATAATACCGTAATCCTTCACGTCGGCGATCTTGACCATTTTTCCTATCTTTTGCTCGACCTCCCGCAGGGCTGGCGCCAGAATTCTTTCAAAAACCTGCGCCTTGGCATGCTGTGGCGGGACAGCGCGTAATATACAGTTGCGCTGAGCACCAGCCTCAAAGGGCTGCATCTGTGGCACAAGTGCAGAGGTTGCACCCGAAATCAGCCGCATTTGGAACCGGGGCTGCAACAGCGGCCCAAGATTGTTGACCTGCGGAAGCCAGGCAGCAAAACCTGTCACGTCAGACCGTGATCCGTCCTCACCTTTTCCAGTTTTGCCTGGAAAACTGTAGAAGTTTGGCTTCAGTGGAAGGGCTGTTCCATCTTCGGTTACGTATTCGATACCGGCGAGCATTCCGGACGGATCGTTCGTCCAGCCTCCAACCAATAAGCCGCCATCCAGTGCCAGCGCCAGATCAATTTCGCCGGAAGGCTGAGTAGCAGATTTACCGATTTGACGGGCAGGGAGCGGAGCCCTTATCTGCATGTCGATTGCGGTCGCGATGCCGGCACCAGGCACCTTTGCAAGATGGCGTACCAGAAAGGCGCGCAAACTTGCATCTCCCTGTTTTTTTCCCCACCATTTCTGGAAATCCGAGGCGCTGGCAATGTCGGAGAGCTTGCGCACGGCAACGCCATTCTTGCCTGAAATAACCAGTCGAAACGACTGGGGAAGGGCGCGGGCGGATTCCACAAGCAGGTGGCATTGTTGCAGGCCCTTTTTGACCGCAGGACCAATAACCAGCTTCACCGGAAGTGAAATGACTGAATTGCCGCTGATACCATATATGGCTGTAATGACCCCAAGGTCCGGGTTGAGACCGGTTTCCAGCAAGTGGAGGCCATCCACAGGTTGACCACAACTGCGCACTTCCCGCGGCTCGGGGGTAAGTGCCACCGTAACCTCGCGAACGACGCCCGCGAAAATTGCGTTCTGCGAAAGGCGAAAGGCACTTCGCCACGTGCCGAGCAGATTGTTGAGAAATTTGACCTGTCCGCCCGAGCCGATATTGCTCAACGCACGCTCTATATCAAAAGCACCAAGCTCGGAAGCTGGATAGAGCATTACTTGCCGGTCTGAGGTTGGATTGCCATTTGTAAGCTTAAGCGAAACGGGATCAGCTTTCGTCCGCATTGCCCAGAACATGCGCTGACCGCCCGTTTCGAGCGGCATGCTGAGGCTGACGAGCGGCACCAGAGGATTTGACGCTTCAATAGTGCATTTTGTCAGCGTTTTGGAGGAAGCTGGAATATCCCATATTACGACAGCTACATCGGCGCAAAGGCGCGAGATCGAAAGGTCCTCTGGGTAATCTTCAGTTTCCGTTGAATGGTCTAGGTGCAACAAATTGCCCTTTCACTCACTGCGCAACGCGAGAAAAAAGCGTGCCCTGTGGGAGACAGGGCACGCCATAAAATCAATATTAATGAACGACGAAGAAATCGCCTGGGTTTGCGAGTACATCGTCTGCATTCACACCAACCAGTGTGACAGAGTCGCCGTTGCCGAGATCGACAACTACGTCACCACCAACCTGGGTAACATGGGAAGCCACATCGTCAGCCGAGTGGATATCCGTTCCATTAATGCCACTCGAAATCTGGAGATGATCCTGACCCGGAGTGAAATCGAGCACGACGTCGTTGCCGCCGCCGCCATTGAAGACAAACGTATCGCTGCCTGCACCGCCGATGAGTGTATCATCGCCAGCACCGCCAGAAAGGATATCGTTTCCAGCACCGCCAGAAAGGATGTCATCACCTTGCCCGCCGAACAGAATGTCATTGCCTGCACCGCCGAGAAGAACATCGTCTCCACGACCGCCAAACAGAACATCGTTGCCTTCATTGCCGGTCAAGACGTCATTGCCATTATCGCCGAACAGGATGTCGTTGCCTGCACCGCCGAAAAGGGAGTCATTCCCATTGCCGCCGAATAGGAGATCATCCCCATCATCGCCGAATATTGAGTCACTTCCGTTCCCACCAAAAACAACGTCATCACCGCCACGGGCGTGAATGAAGTCGTCAAAACGGGAGCCAAACAAAACGTCGTCGTAGGCGCCGCCTTCTAAAGTGGCCATCTGCTTCTCCTTTGTTGTCCTGCATTGAGTTTACGCATTGCCGGAAAAAATCCCCCGGCGATCGAGTGCTTTGACGATTGTGCGCTGCACCAAATCGAAATGCAACATATGTTATGAATATAAATGTGGCAATCTATAGTAACAATTTATTACATGAATGTATTGCGACATATATATTAGACTTATAATTGCGCTTTATACTCAATATACTTTCGTTATGCATCCTTATTAGGTGTAAATTATTTTTAATTTTGAAGTACCGGTAAAAACATCAGATTTACCAGCACTTTCCGGCTAATCTTCCCTGAAGGCTCTGTTGAAACTATCGGTGATTGGACCAGCGATGTAATCGATAGCTCGGCGGGCCTTGTGCACGATCAGGACTTCGGCAGGCATGCCTGGATAGAGCTTGATGGACGGATTGGCTGTCAGCGACTGTGGAGAAATTTCCGCTCGTGCCACAAAGTAGGCAGTTTCGCTTTTTTCATCGATAAGCTGGTCAGCGGCAACATAGGTGACCTTGCCGTCGAGCGGCGAAAGGGAGCGTTGATTAAACGCCGTCAATTTGACCTGAACTGCAGAATTCACAGCAACGCCATCAATATCTCGCGGACTGATCTTCATTTCGACGACCATCGGCTCATTTTCCGGAACAATATCAAGAATTGCTTCGCCGGCTGCAACAACACCGCCAGGTGTACGCAGACGAATATTGTCGACGATCCCCGCCTGCGGCGAACGTATTTCCACCCGGCGCATGACATCTTTGGCAGCAACAATTCGCTCTTCGGTGTCAGCAAGGTCAGTCTGGCTGGTGGTAATTTCACCTGCAATCTCTGACTGCATATCGCTTTCAATGCCGGTCAGCGAAAATTCAGCGCCTGCCTTTGCCTGTTCTGCTTTGGCCTTGTCGCCGGCATATTCACCACGTTGGCCGGCAAGTTCGCTTAGCCGGGTATCAATCTCGGTAAGTTTGGATTTTTGGGCAAAACCCTTTTTAACCAGGCTGGCGATTGCATCGCGCTGTTCCGTGATAAGGGCAATTTGCCGATCCGTGGCTACGATCTGTGCCTCTGATGCCTTAGCCTGCTCGGTATATTGTTCAATGGTTTTTTGCTGAACATCGATGCGACTTGTCTTTTGGGAAGAGCGCTTTTGGAAAAATATCTGCTCGGCTTTCATGGCATTTTGTGCCGTGACATCATCAGCTGCACCAAAATCTTCTGGAAACTCGATTTCAGTAGCACCCGCCTGCTCCGCCCGCAGGCGAGCAAGCTTTGCGATCAATCCGACGCGGCGGCTTTGTAGCGATTGCAACTCCGAGCGTGCCTTTGTGTTGTCCAACCTTACCAGCGGCTGCCCAACTTTGACGACGTCGCCTTCCTGGACCAACAAGCGATCAAGGATACCACCTTCAAAATGACTGATGGTCTTGCGCTTTGAATCAACGATTACCGTTCCAAGCGCAACAGCAGCGCTGCCAAGTTCAGCCGAGTAGGCCCAGCCGAAAAAACCACCAAATGCTATGGCTATCGTTGCAACTCCGGCAATGATCAGCCTGCGTAACGGGCTTTTTGCATCTTCCTGCTCAAGGTCGGCGACCCATTCAGGGCGAACCGTGCCGAATTTCGTAGGCAGATTGTCGCCCGTCAATGCGGCGCGCGGAGCAAGCAATTGGGAAACCCGTTTGGGCAGATTGATTTTGTCGGTCATGATGCAGTCGCTCTCTTGGGACCGGTCGGTGTTATCGAAGCGACAACATCCGTGCGCGGCCCGAACTGGGTGATGCGGCCATCTTCAAGGACGAGAAGCTTGTCCGCCACCTGCATGATTGTGGGTCTATGAGCTATCATGATCACGATCGCACCATCATCGCGCGCCTGTTCTATAGCCCGCATCAATGCTCTCTCGCCCACGGCATCAAGATTGGCATTGGGTTCATCCAGCACTATCAGGCGGGGGCGGTTGTAAAGGCAGCGAGCGAGGCCAATCCGCTGGCGTTGACCACCAGACAGCGTTAAACGCCCGTCGCCCACCGGCGTATCATAGCCGAGCGGCAGCCTGCCGATCATCTCATGAACATCGGCAAGCCTCGCGGCCTCCAGAACACGGTGAGGGTCACTGTCGCCCATGCGTGCAATGTTATCCTTGATCGTTCCTTCAAGCAGCGCCACAGACTGCGGCAAGTAGCCGGCAATTTCGCCGAATGAACCGCGCTCCCACAGATATACATTGTTGCCATCGAGGAAGACGCCTCCTGACGTGGGCTTCACGATGCCGATCATCAACCGGGCAAGCGTCGACTTGCCAGCAGCTGAAGGACCGACAATGCCGAGGACCTCTCCGGGTGAAAGGGCAAATGAGATTCCCTTGATGATTGGCATTTCGACACCAGGCGCGGCATAGACCAGCCTGTCCACGATAAGATCACCATGGGGCCTAGGCGTCGGCATTGTTTGCCGCACTGCGAGATTTTGGGCCAGCAAGGATTGAATCCGCTGCCAGTTTCCAATTGCGTTCACCCATTGCCGCCAGGTCTCAACAACCTGATCAAAGGGCATGAGAAGCCGTCCGACAATGATACTCGTGGCGATCATCGCGCCAGGCGAAATTTCTTGCTCCATGGCCAGCAATGTGCCGGCGCCGAGCGTTACCACCTGGATCATGAACCGTAATGTGCGTGTGATGGATGTCATGGCACGGCTGCGGCTGCCGCCAAGGTCAAGCAGATCCAGAGCATTCATCTGCAGGCCACGCCAGCGACGGGCCAAAGCAGGTAGCATACCCATGGCTTCAATCGCTTCAGCATGGCGCAATGTTGCACCGATCTTGGAGATTGCCTCGATATTCGCCTGATTGGCGTCTTTCACCAGATTGCGTGTCATCAAATCTGTCACGACACCGCAGCAGATCAGAATGATGACCGCCACAATACCAATAATGCCAAAGACGGGATGCAGCAAAAACAGGACTCCAAGAAAAATAGGAGACCAAGCTGCATCGAGCGGAGCACTTACCGCCGACGATGTCAGAAACGAACGCAGCTCGGTCAAATCACGCAAGGATTGTGTTGCTTTTGGAAGACCCTGATCAACCGAGGCCTGTACTGCAGCAGTCAACACCGGCAGGTTAAGCCGGCGAACCAATGCGCTGCCCATCGCCTGAAACGATAGAGCGCGGATGAACTCCAGAATGCCGAAAACGACCAATGCGCCAATCGCAAGAATCGTTAGCATCAGCAACGTATCTGTGCTGCGGCTGTTCAAAACACGGTCATGAACCTGCAGCATATAAAGCGGTACTGTCAGCTGCAAAATGTTGATGCATGCACTGAGCAATACAGCATAAAGCAGCCCCGCCAAAAATACCCGGCGGGCTTTGAAAATAAGGGTTTGGGGCGTGGGCACCGTAGGTGTCATCGCTTTTTTTCCAACATTGCTCTTGCCATTCTCATTGATTTGACGAGTATCTACCATACACTTCTGCCTTGGAAATGACACAGCCACGGTTTAGCTCCAACGACCTTGGTCCAAGGCCATAGACTAGTAAAGTAATACTGCGCAGAATGTGACAGAAAAAAGTTCTTACGGTGGGGAAATATTCGAAGGAGAACCGAAAACATACTTGTAACTTACTTCAAATTTTGAAGTAAACTTGATCATGGAGACCGAGATGATACAAAAACTTCTGCACGAAGAAGTGGAAGTCGAAACATCTATTGACGGCTATGATGCCGCCAATTTCCCCGAAATTACCGCAGAAAAACAGGGACATAGACATCCAGTTCATACAGTAGTTGTAACGCATTTTGAACTGGCGAGAATGATCGAAAGGGTCAATCGGAGGTTCGCAAGTCTGCTCCGGACGGAGATGACAAAGCTCGGCGTCGAAGATGTTGGGCCTGCTCAGGCGATGGTTCTTCTTGCCATTGGCGACGTTGAACTTTCGGTTGGAGAATTGCTGGATCGCGGCCATTACGTCGGCTCCAACATTTCCTACTACCTGAAGCAGCTGGCCGATGGTGGATATATCGACAGGGTAGCATCGCAGCGCGACAAGCGGTCTGCGAGGATTCGTCTGACGGAGAAGGGCGAACAGCTTTGCGCCAATTTGCGCGACGCTGGCGGCGCCTATAATCGGGTGCTTGCGCGGGATGATGGTGACCTGCGTAATCTTGAGATCGCATTTCAAACATTGCATCGGCTTGAACTGGTTTGGGGTAATGCTGCACGTTACGGCATTTAACAATCAAGTAGTATGTCGTGACGCTCGGAAAGGACTGAAATCATGCATGTGGCATTCGTGCACAGACGTGGCTTTGGTCAATTTTCTGCTCTGGCTGAAAATCTTGCTTCCAGTGGGCATGATGTCAGCCTCGTTTGTGAAACTGTAGACCGACGCCTCCCATCGGTCCGCGTAGTCAGACACAGGGCAGAACCCGGCCCTCGATCGGATACTCAGATGGCAAAACATCTGGGTATACCGGATCACCATGTTCGGATCGGGCACCGGGTTGCTGAAACATTTGAGGCCATGATACGTCATGACCAGCGACCAGACATTGTTGTCGGTCACATAGGCTGGGGCAGCATGATGTTTGTAAAAGACGTGCTGCCACAGGTACCTGCGATAGGATATTGCGAATTTTTCTACAGGGCAGAGGGTGCTGATGTCGGGTTTGCACCCGACGACTTACCCGACGCGGATACACGCAAGCGCTTGCGTCTGCGCAATATCGCCCAGCTCATCTCGCTCGAAGCCCTGGATGGCGGCATTAGCCCTACACAATGGCAAAAGAGCCTCTATCCCGCGTCTGCACAAAACCGCATCGCGGTCTGCCACGAAGGCGTTGACACTCAACGCTTTCGTCCAGACCGCAACGCCTCGCTGCGTCTTCCCGACGGGCGCGTTTTGCGGGCAGGGGATCCGCCGATCATCACATTCGTCGCCCGCGATCTGGAACCTTATCGCGGCTTCCCGCAAGCACTTGAAGCGGCATCGAAGGTTCTGGCCAAGAATTCCGACGCTCTTTTTATCTTTGTGGGCGGCGATGGCGTAAGCTATGGCAAGCCGCCGTCAGGTGGAGGTACATGGAAAGAGGTTATGCTGGCGCAGCACAATGTCCCGGCTGACCGAGTCTTGTTTACTGGTCCAATCTCACATGATCTTCTTCGTCAGCTGTATCAAATTTCCACAGCGCATATCTATTTAACCTACCCGTTCGTTCTCTCCTGGTCCGTGGTGGAGGCCATGGCCTGTGGCGCTCTGATCATTGGCTCGGACACTCCTCCGGTGCAGGAGATCATTCGATCGGGGAAAAATGGCTTACTTGTGCCGTTTTATGATACCGACGCTTTGGCCGACACCCTTTTACGTGTTTTGCACAAGCCAGACGATTATATGCCATTGCGTATCGCTGCCCGCAGAACAGTCGAACATCGCTTCCAACTTACGGATTGTCTGACACGTCAAAAAGCTTTGATTGGGTCAATTGCCAAGGCAGGTTGAGTATTTGACAATTGCTATCCCTGATACCCGCGGCTTTTCCGCCCTGAACCTCACCTGTGCTGGCCTCCGCATGTAGCTGCCCATAAATCAGTTCAAAAGCAGGTCTGTCTTTGTCAAAATCGCGTAACAGTGCTAACCATCGCGCATCTCGTAGGCAGGTATGGCAATGAACGAAGCCAAGATCGCAGAAATTGAAACCTGGCTGGACATGCAAGGGCTCTCCGGCGCCAGCGAAACAGAACTTATGAATGGGTTTTGCCAGCGCTGTCTTGATGCTGGAATCCGGCTTGAGCGAGCAAATGCATTTGTCGACACGCTGCACCCCATCTACGAAGGCCGAGTTTTTCTATGGCGCAGGGAAGGGCAGGTCGAGCGCGCCATCATTGAATATGGTTCTTCGCAGGAGGGTGAAAGCGCAAGCAACTGGCAGACATCAACCTTTTACAGCATGTTGAATGCGGGCGACGATGAAATGCGCGTGCAGCTGGGACGGGAAAAAGACTTGGGATTCCCGCATTTGCTCACGCTCAAAGGCGAAGGCTGCACTGATTATCTCGCGCTCATAAATCGCTTCTCTTCTGAAGGCACTATCGGCGAAATGGATTGCTTTTATTCCTCCTGGTCTACCGATGACCCACAGGGTTTCCGTGCAGAGGATCTGGTGGCGATCCGTCGAATGGTGCGAGGACTGGGATTGGCCATAAAGTGCGCCTCGCTGACCCGTATCGTCCAGACCTTGGCCGATGTCTATCTAGGTCATGATGCCGCTAAGCGTGTCCTTGCCGGACGCATCAATCGAGGTGCCGCGGAGCGTATTGAAGCGGTCCTGTGGTATTCGGATCTGAGAGGCTATACACGCATTTCAGATACAGCATCGCCCGATGCAATCATTCCCATGCTGAATGATTATGCGGAAGCAGTCATATCCTCGATACACGAAACGGGCGGCGACGTACTCAAGCTTATGGGAGACGGTATTCTTGCGATCTTTACCAACGGCAACTCTGCTCAGGATTGTGCAGCAGCGCTAGAAGCTGAATATTTGCTACGCAAACGCCTTGTCACGCTTAATCAAGTTCGCCACGCGGATGGTGCTCCAGCAACCGATGTCTATCTTGGCCTTCACATCGGAGAGGTATTCTACGGTAATATTGGGAGTGATACGCGCCTCGACTTTACAGTTGTCGGTCCCGCGGTAAACGAAGTCAGTCGCATCGCATCAATGTGTCGCTCGGTTGACCAGGACATATTGATTTCCGATAGTTTTGCCGAAGCTTTGCCAAGCGAATTGCGAGACCAACTCGTCTCCGTCGGGCGTTATGCGTTGCGGGGAGTGGGACGTGCCCAGGAGCTCTTTACCCTTGATCGAGCCAGGTCTGGACGCCTGTAGTCATTTTCACAACCTATGCGCCTCCGCATTTGATTTGGCAACTTCGTAAATCTGACGCCATTATTGCGCCGCGTCGACTGTCAAACTGGGATTCCTGCTTTTGCCCACCGGTTATCATTTTTGTAGGGGTTCAGTCCTTTGCGTCGTTTCGATCAGACTTTAGTCTGATTCCACAACGGACCAATCCCTTTTCATTCATGAGACTGAAGCCCAACACCGGAACGATGCCTGGTGCTGACGTTTGCCTTTGAGTTTTGCCATCCAGTCATCCTCCTGAAAACAAAGAGGGTTTTGTACGTGTCGCATTTGAAAATAGAATGTGCCCAGCTAAAAGCATAAAATCACGTAATAATAGTTATGGAACTACCATTATCCCTTGCGCACCAAGAAAACATCATTAAAGGGATAATTCGTTTATTTTCATAGTTTTAAACTTGCATAATATGCTATTATCCCTATTCTAAAGTTCATCGAACATTCTAGGGATAACATGATTAAATTCAAAACGTTATCATCAGAACAAATTCGCCAACAGGTTGATACAGCGCAGGTTTATGATGTTTATCGAACCAGCGCGAAAGACTATGAACAGCGGTTTTCTGGGTCTATGTCATGGAAGAAAAGCACCAATGACAAGACTTATCTTTACAAGAAGACCAATGGCATCTGGAAATCTTTGGGTCCGAAATCAGCCGCAACAGAACTGATACATAACCAGTTTCATTCGGGTCGCGACGACTCGAAGGATCGTATGTCGCGGTTGGCACAGCGTCTTGACCAGCTTGCGCCCGTTAACCGGGCTATGTCCCTTGGGCGCGTCCCGCTATTGACAGCCCGTATCATTCGGGCGCTCGACAAACTTGGCCTTATCGGAACAGCAGTCGACGTTGTTGGCACCAACGCCCTGTTCATCTATGAACGCATGGCTGCTGTTCATATCAGCGGCGGGCTATTGTCCACACAGGACGTCGACTTGTTGATGGATTCGCGTTTCAGTTTAAGGCTCATCGTTAAGGATTTCTCTAACAAAGGCTTGATCGGCCTATTGCAGAAAATTGATCACTCTTTTCGCCCTCTTGCCAAAAATGGATACCGGGCGGCAAACCGTGATGGGTTTCTGGTTGACCTTATCAAGCCTATGCCAAAAGATATTCTCTCCTCCAACGAGAAAAACCGCTTCAGCGCCGATGCCGAAGATTTGCAGGCGATAGAGATTGAGGGGCTTTCTTGGCTGGTTAACAGTCCCAAAGCATCCGAGACAGTGATAGACGAACGAGGATATCCAGTCAGTTTCTCCTGTCCCGACCCTAGAGCCTTCGCACTCCACAAATTGTGGCTTTCACGTCGTTCGGATCGAGATGCAGCCAAACGTTTGCGGGATGAGCAGCAGGCACGTGTCGTTGCCGAGCTTATCAATAAATACCTTGCCCACCTCTCCTTCCAATCGAGCGACCTACAGGCTTTACCATTTGCCCTACGCCAGCTTGCCTCGGAGTTCGACTCGGCTGCAGTTAAAAATGCACCTCCAAGCCTGACACCTGACTGGTAGCAAAAAAGAGCGCCGGACATGCCAGCGCTCTTTTTCTTTTAATTATATGCCGTCATGGGCGGGCAAGAACAAACCAGATTGCGATCGCCTGCAACATTGTCGATCCGGGAAACCGGTGGCCAATATTTCAGCAGATCCTCCGATTCTCCGCCGGGCAGACTTGCTACCTTGCGGCTATAGGGGTGCGACCAGTCATCAGCCAGAACATCGCCCGACGGATGCGGAGCGTTGACAAGTGGATTGTCATCTCTCGGCCACTCTCCGCTCGCAACTTTTGCAGCCTCACCCGCGATTGCGATCATCGCATCGCAGAAACGATCAATCTCGCGCTTCGATTCTGATTCCGTAGGTTCAACCATCAGCGTTCCAGCAATTGGCCAGGACATTGTGGGGGCGTGGAACCCATAATCAATCAGACGCTTGGCTATGTCTTCAACACCAATTCCGGCACTTTCCTTAAGTACCCGAGTATCAAGAATACACTCATGTGCCACGCGATCATTACGGCCCTTGAACAGCACAGGGTAATAATCCTTCAATCGTTCAGCAATGTAATTGGCATTGAGAATCGCCATTTCGGTTGCGCGCTTCAAGCCTGCTCCACCCATCATACGGATATACATCCATGTGATTGGCAGAATTGATGCGCTGCCGAATGGTGCGGCGGAAACCGCATTGCCGGTGCCATTCATCACATGTCCAGGCAGGAATGGAGCCAGATGCTTCTTAACACCAATCGGGCCGACACCGGGCCCCCCGCCACCATGAGGAATGCAGAAGGTCTTGTGCAGGTTCATGTGGCAGACATCCGCGCCAATATCACCGGGACGTGCAAGCCCAACGAGCGCGTTCAAATTGGCACCATCAAAATAGACCTGACCGCCATGTTCATGAACGACAGCGCAAATATCTTTGACCCCCTCCTCAAATACGCCATGTGTTGACGGGTAGGTAATCATCAATGCGGCAAGATTGGCGCTGTGTAGTTCAGCCTTTGCTTTCAGATCATCGAGATCGATGTCGCCTGCCTCTTCGCAAGCAACAACGACCACCCGCATCCCCGCCATATGCGCACTGGCAGGATTGGTGCCATGGGCTGATTCAGGGATGAGGCAAATATCGCGATGATCATCGCCGCGATCTAAATGATAGCGACGGATTGCAAGAAGACCGGCATACTCGCCTTGGCTACCGGCATTTGGTTGCAGTGACACGGCATCAAAGCCTGTGATCTCTGAGAGCCAAGCTTCAAGATCATCGGTCAGCGACTTATAGCCCAGCGCATGATCTTCCGGTGCGAAAGGATGCACATTAGCAACGCTTTGCCAGCTTACGGGAAGCATTTCTGCTGCAGCGTTCAGCTTCATCGTGCAGGAACCGAGCGGAATCATCGCACGGTCAAGCGCCAGATCCTTATCGGCAAGCCGACGAAGGAAGCGCATCATTTCGGTTTCCGAACGCTGTTGATGGAAGACAGCCTGGGTCATGAAACCCTCGGCAGGCCGCGAGCTTGGCAACTTTGAGCCGGGATCATTCAGCACCTTGGCACCGAACAAACCGGCAAGCGCTACCAGATCCTCGTCCGTCGTTGTCTCATCTACAGTGATACCTAGTCTGTCCGCATCAATATGGCGGAGCAGTCGTTCGCCTTTTTCGGCGCTGGCCGCAATAGCATCTGCTCTACCCGGAACGCTGACCGTGACCGTATCGAAGAATTGTGACCCACTTAATTCAAGGCCCACAGCCTCAAGTGCAGCCGCCAATCTTGCAGCCTTTGCGTGAACTTGGCTGGCAATAGCCTGAAGCCCCTGCGGACCATGCCAGATGGCATAGGATACCGCCATGTTCGCAAGCAGTGCCTGCGCTGTACAGATATTCGACGTAGCCTTGTCGCGGCGAATATGCTGCTCGCGTGTCTGCAATGCGAGACGGTATCCCGCCCTGCCTTTGCTATCGACCGATTGGCCGACCAGCCGGCCTGGAATAAGCCGGGTTAGATTTTCAGTCACCGCGAGGTAGGCGGCATGGGGGCCACCATAACCTACGGGAACGCCAAAGCGCTGCATGGAACCCGCAGCAATGTCGGCACCCAGCGACGCAGGTGATGCAGTGACCGTCAGAGCAAGCGGATCGGCAACTGCAATAACAAGTACGCCTGCGGCCTTCGCAGCCTTGATAACAGCAGAGTGATCCCTGTAGACTCCGTAAGTATCCGGCCAAGATACGATGACAGCGGCTGCAGTATTATCGATCTCGCCGCCATTGACCGTCATGCCCAGGGGTTCAGCACGAGTTCTGACCACGTCCAGGATTTGCGGATGGACATCTCCGGCAAGGACAATTCGCGTACGCTTTTCGCGGTGATGGCGATAGGCAATCCCTACGGCTTCCGCAACAGCGGTTGCCTCGTCAAGGAGCGACGCGGAAGCGACGGGCAGTCCTGTCAGCTCGGCCACCAGCGTCTGGAAGTGAAACAGGAGCTCAAGACGGCCTTGGCTGATTTCAGACTGATATGGCGTGTAGGCCGTATACCACGCCGGATTCTCAAAGAGGTTGCGTTGGATCACTGCCGGAACATGAGTACCGTGATATCCTTGGCCAATATAACTTTTGAAGGTCTTGTTGTGGCCCATCTTGGCGGCCAGTTCGGCGAGTGCTTCGGCTTCATTAACCGCCTCGGGAATATCAAGGGGTTTTTCGAGCCGGATAGACTTTGGAACAGCCTGTGAAATCAACGTATCGAGTGAAGGAATACCAAGCGCAGCCAACATGGCGCGCGAGCCTTGCGTACTAGGGCCGATATGCCTGTCGGCAAATGGGAATATGCTCTTGTTCATGATGTTCAACCAATAATCGCTTTGTAACCGGCTTCATCAAGCAAGCCTGTCAATTGTTCAGTGTTGGAAAGCTTCATCTTCCAAAGCCAGCCATCGCCGGTAGCGGCAGAATTGATCAGGGCCGGATCACTTGCGGTCGCTTCGTTCACTTCTGTGACTTCACCATCCAGCGGCGCGTATACATCGGAGGCAGCCTTGACAGATTCAACAACAACAGCTGCATCACCTTTGGAAAGGCTGGTGCCGATATCGGGCAACTGAACAAAAACGAGATCGCCGAGCTGATCCTGTGCATGATCCGTAATACCGACCGTTGCGATATCGCCATCAACGCGTACCCATTCATGATCTTCGGTAAAGTAAGTGGTTGCCATTTGTATTATCCTTTGTGGTAGCGATGTGGCGTGAAGGGAAGTGGATGAATGTGGACCGGAATGCGATTTCCGCGCACTTCAGCAAAAATCGGCACCGTTGCGGCAAGAATGTCCTTATTGACGTATCCCATCGCCACCGGATGACCAGCGGAGGGACCGAACCCGCCCGAAGTGACAATGCCGACATGTTTTCCGTCCGCATCAATGAGGACAGTCTCAGAGCGAACCGGTTGGCGACCATCGGGTTTCAAGCCAACCCGCTTTCGCGCGCTACCCGAGGCAATCTTTTCGAGCAGAGCTTTGGCGCCGATAAACCCGGCCTTCTCACGGACAGCTTTTCCAATTGCCCAAGTAAGGCCTGCATCTACCGGGTTAAAGTCAGGGGTAATATCGTGACCATGTAGACAAAGACCGGCTTCCAACCGAAGGCTGTCACGGGCCGCAAGTCCGACCCAAGCCACTCTCTCATCCTTGAAGAGCGTCTCTGCAAGCTCACCGGCATCGGTCGCAGGCAATGCAATTTCGAAACCATCTTCACCCGTATAGCCTGAGCGACTCATGAACCAGCCCGGCTTCGGCTCAAAGCCATGCATGAAAGCTAGCTCGGTCCCCGCAATCCCTGCTTTATGCAGAACATCAGCTGCTTGCGGGCCTTGAATGGCCAGAAAAACACGGTCTAGCGCATCGATCTTGCAGTCAAAATCTTTTGCGACACCGCGCAGGTGCGCCTCGTCGGCCGCCGCATTGCCGGCATTGGCCACCACCATGTAATGAGCGGCACCCAAACGGGTTACGATAAGATCGTCGAGTATGCCTGCCTGCTCGTCGAGAAAAAACGTGTATTTGGATTGTCCCGATTGCAATGCCCCTGCATCCAGCGGGCATGCACGTGACAAAAGCGCTGTTGCGCCTGGACCCGAAACATCGAACAATTGCATATGGGAAATGTCAAAAAGCCCGGCGTTTTCGCGCGCATGAAGATGTTCCTTCATCACCCCCAGCGGATAGGTGATAGGCATTGACCATCCGGCAAATCCACCAAAGCGCGCACCGGCAGCTTTATGCAGATCATCAAGTGGTAGTGATTTTAGTTGTTCTTCTTCGTTGCCCATTACTTCTCCAGAGTCGCGCAAAGACCTCCGCCACAACGACGGAATGTTTCTTTGCCCCTCTGTCGGAAGCCTGAGAGACTCGCACAGCCGTTACGGGACCTTGGTCCCAGCTGAACTTACACCTTCGGCGCGAGGTTTCCCCCGACTTTCCAGAGTTGCCTTACCCGTTTGCGGTTCTTGATACCTGAGAGATTTCGGGCGATTTCCCCTTCGGTGGCTCTGCACATCACTGCACAGAACACTCTCCCGCAAACTGACAGGGCCTTATGATTCTTCAATCCCAAGGCCCTCGACAAGCCCGGACCATAGCCTAGCGCAACGACCCTGTCATCCGCACAAATGGCAAATTTGGCGCTTAATGAACAAAATTTGTCGAAGTGGGGATATTTGCCGCACGCTTCAACGCCATGACTCCGAGCGTCTGCCCCCTACCCTTCACGGCATGCATTCCAAGAAATTCCGGCTGAATATCGCCTTCGAACTCCACTCGCTTTGCGAGATCTCCGGAAATCAATACTGGTGCATCAAGTGTCCGACAAAGCGTTTCCAGCCGCGCAGTGGTGTTCACCGTGTCACCAAAATAGGTAATCTTGTGATGATCGACCCCTATTTCCGCAGTAATGATGGGACCACCGTGAAGGGCTGCGCGAAGTTGTGGAACACGTCCAAAATTTTTCAGCCACTTTTCCCGGTCTGCCTCAATGGAATCGAGAATAGCGAAGACGCATTTTACGCTATTGCCATTCTTGGTGCCTCTCGCCATTGGCCAAGTAATAATGGCGGCATCGCCAATATAATCGTCAATGGTCCCCCTATATCTGCGTACTGGCTCGGCAAAGGCTGCGAACAACGCTCCAAGGAACTGCTGGGCCCGCAGATCACCAAATTCCTGGGCAAAGGAAGTCGACCCAACCAGATCGATAAACAGGAATACCCGCTCCTCTTCGATGGGCTTGCGGTAACGCCCGATAAGAAGACTTGAAAAGACGTCACGCCCCAACAATTCGCGTACCCGCGCAACGAAACTGACGACGAGCGAAACACCCAGCGCGGCGAACATGGCGCTAGCGGGCAAAATTGCGATTTCACGCCAGGATTCGTAAGTTTGGTAACCTATAAATCCCAACAGGAGCCGACATAATGCGGAGCCTACATACATCAAAATGTATGTAACGATGAGCATGGCAATCAGATAAAGCGGGGTCGAAAGCGCGGCAATTCTTGCATAGAGTCGAGGAAACAATGCCCCACGCTCGAGTGCGATAATGGGTACGCAAGTAAAAAGCGCAAAAACGGAACCTACAATTGATGGTTCTCCGTAAAAGGCCCAGCTAAAAAGTGCGCCGCTTATGGAAACGACGCACAGAATGAATATCCAAAATCCTCCGGAGTATCTGTTCATGTCTGCTCGCTCCGCAGCAGAAGTAAGTTGGGCGGATTGATCAACATGCACATCTCCGGATAACCGTTTGACCTTATGTAGACGCTTTTGCTCACTGTCCAAGATGAGTTGACGAATTTATTTCACGCAATCTTGACGTGCGCTATGTCACGTATCATATTCTGTTACATGAAAAGAAACAGCCGCCTTTCCGCCGTCCTCCACGTCATTCTCCACATGGCAGAGCGCGCCAAACCCATGACATCGGAGGAATTGGCCAAACATATGCATACAAATGCCGTTGTCGTCCGCCGGACAATGGCGGGATTGCGAGATGCCGGATTTGTGCGATCCGAGAAGGGCCATGGTGGTGGCTGGATTATCGCACGCGACCTCAATACTTTAACTCTTCGCGACATTTACAACGCGCTTGGCTCCCCTGACTTTTTTGCTTTGAGCAATAGAGCCGACGCACCCGATTGCCTTGTGGAACAGTCGGTCAATCATGCGCTCGACACTGCATTTCAAGAAGCCGAAGCCCTTATCATTGAACGGCTCGGCACGATAACACTCGCCGATCTCGCCGCCGATTTTCACCGGCGTTTTGATGCGATCAGAAAGGAGAGAAAATCCCATGACCTATGACGTTATTGTTGTTGGGGGAAGTTATTCCGGTCTTGCAGCAGCGTTGCAAGTCGCCCGTTCACGTCGCAATGTACTTGTTGTGGACGCAGGCGAGCGCCGCAACCGATTTGCTGAAACCTCTCACGGATTCCTGACACAAGACGGCAGTTCGGCTGTACAGATTGCGCATGTTGGGCGCGAGCAGCTATTGGCTTATCCGAATGTCACCTGGGTTGATGCCCGTGCGGAAAATGCCGAAGGTATCCTCGATGCCTTCACTGTCAGCACCTCATCCGGAGCAGATTACAAGGGCCGGCGTCTTATTCTGGCAACAGGTGTCACGGACATATTGCCAATAATACCCGGTCTTCGCGAACGGTGGGGCAAGAGCGTTTTTCATTGTCCCTATTGCCACGGTTATGAAGCAGGTGGCGGCGATATCGGCGTGTTGGCGACAAGTTCCTTGTCTGCCCATCAAGCTTTAATGCTTGCCGACTGGGGCAATACCAAGCTTTTTGTCAACAACATGTTTGAGCCTAGTGACGACCAATTGGCGGCTCTGGCTGCGCGTAATGTGACGCTCGATTATGGGACGATTGCCGCCATATCGGGCGAAGAGGCACAGCCGATTGTAGAGTTTTCTGATGGTCGTGCCCTATCGCTTACCGGATTGTTTACTCTTTCGCGCACCGTTGTCACTGGTCCACTCCCGCAACAATTGAAGTGCGCGCTGGAAGATGGACCGCTCGGAACATTCATTCAAACGGACGCAAGCAAACTAACGTCGGTTCCTGGTGTCTATGCCTGTGGCGATACAGCCCTTATGGCCGGTTCGGTCTCCTTTGCCGTGGGCGACGGCGCTAGGGCGGGGGTTTTCAGCACATCAATCGCTAATATTTCCCAGCCCAATGCACTGATTTACATCGGCTGCGTCTCGGTTCGAGCTTGCCGATAGGACACCAGTACCAGCGCACCGATGAAAGTTCCCGTCATCAACAGAACGATGGTCGGCGCCGGCGCGCTGTCAATGAAGAAAGCAAAATAAGTACCGAAGAAAGAGGCCAATACCGCAACGACGACGGAGAAGAGAAGCATTTTACTGAATGTCCGGGTAAGCAAAAAAGCAATTGCTCCCGGCGCGATCAACATGGCAATTGCTAATATGATGCCAACAGCTTTTAGAGCGCCCACAATCGTCAGGGAAATCAGGCACAGCAGCCCATAGTGCAGCAATCCCACACGTAATCCAACTGCGCGGGCTTGCACCGTATCAAATGCGTGAAGCAAGAAATCGCGCCATTTAAACACGATAGTTCCGGCTGTGATCGTTGCGATGATCGCCGTCTGGGCGATATCGCTCCAGCTGATACCGAGCATGTCACCAAACAATATATGGTCGAGGTGAACGTCTGACTGGATTTTCACATATAGCACGAGACCAAGGCCGAACATGCCGGAAAAAACGACGCCCATAACTGTGTCCTGCTTGATACGGCTGTTTTCCTTCAAAAACCCGGTGGCAATTGCGCAGAACATGCCTGCCACAAAGGCTCCAACCGCATAGGGCAAACCAACAATATAAGCGATGACTACTCCTGGAAAAACAGCGTGCGAAATGGCGTCGCCCATCAGCGACCAGCCCTTTAGCACCATGAAACAGGAGAGCAAAGCTGTCGGAATTGCTACGAGTACTGAGATGATCAACGCATTGATCATGAATTCGAACTGAAAGGGCAAAAGCAGGGTTTCAAAGACGCTCATAATGCGACCTCCTGCATTTCTGCAGCGCGGCGCCGGGCTGCGATCAGTCCATGTTTGGGCGCGAAGATAAAAGCGACCAGAAAAATAAGCGTCTGCAACAGGACAATGATTCCGCCGGTAGCCCCGTCGAGAAAATAGCTAATATAGGCACCGGCAAAGCTTGTCATTGCACCGATGACAACAGCGATGACGAGCAGCCGCGGAAATCGATCCGTTAAAAGATAAGCGGTGGCGCCGGGCGTCACGACCATGCAAATAACCAGAAATGCGCCGACTGTCTGTAAAGCTGCCACGGTCGACGCCGATAAAAGCGTAAAGAACATGATTTTGAGCGCCGTTGGATTGAGACCGATAGAACGTGCATGACTCTCATCGAAAAAAACAACCATGAGGTCTTTCCATTTTACCAGCAGAATAGCCAGCGAAACGAATCCGATAATGGCAAGTTGGAGCGTGTCTTCCGGTGTAATCGCCAGGATATTGCCCAGAACAATTGTCTGGATATTCACGGACGTCGGAGAGAGTGACACCATGAACAGGCCGAGACCGAAAAAGGATGAGAAGATCAAACCGATGATAGCATCTTCCTTGAGCTTCGTACGTTGGTTGAGAAACAACATCGCAGCGGCGGCCAGTCCGCCCGAAAAGAATGCACCAATTGAGAAAGGCAGCCCAAGCATATAGGCACCAGCCACACCCGGAACGATGGAATGCGAAAGCGCATCCCCGATAAGAGACCAACCTTTCAGCATGAGATAGGCCGACAGGAAGGCACAGACACCGCCCACCAACGCCGAAACCCACATGGCATTGATCATATATTGATAAGAGAACGGTTCGAGCAGCAATGTCATCTAACGTGGTCCATTGCTTTTGGGATTTACGGTATTGTCGTAGAGCACGAAGGGCCGCTCATCATCGGTAATCACGCCGACAGGACGTCCTTCACCTGCGTGCGGTGCATCAAGCTTGAAATGACGCAGCACTCCGCCGAATGTCCGTTCCAGATTTTTCTGTGTGAATGTCTCGGCTGTCGGACCATAAGCAAGTACGGTGCGATTGAGTAGAACAGTGCGGTCACAGAACTCCGGTACGCTACCAAGATTATGCGTTGAAACCAAAATTACCCGCCCCTCGTCGCGCAGGGCTCGCAGCAATATGATAATCGCCTCTTCCGTTTTCACATCCACGCCGGTGAATGGCTCATCCAGCAAAATGACCCGTCCATCTTGTGCTAATGCGCGGGCAAGAAATACCCGTTTCTTTTGGCCACCCGAAAGCTCGCCAATTTGGCGTTTGCGAAAATCGGTCATTCCCACGCGCGCGAGGGCATCCGATACTGCCTGCCGATCTGCAGCCTTGGCGATACGCATCATGCCCATGTGGCCATAACGGCCCATCATGACAACATCTTCCACCAAGACCGGAAAATTCCAGTCTATATCCTCGCTTTGAGGAACGTAGGCAACAAGGTTCTTTTTCAAGGCTTCATTTACTGACTGGCGAAGAACTGAAATCGTTCCTTCGGAAGCCTTTATAAAACCCATGATTGCCTTGAAAAGCGTTGACTTGCCGGAACCATTAACTCCCACTAGCGCAGTGATAGTGCCTGTAGGGATTTCAAACGTCGCATCGCGCAACGCCGTATGACCGTTGCGATAGATTACCGTAGCGCCCTTTACCGAAATGCCCCCACCCGCGTCAGACGACGCGGGTGAATATCTTTGAGCCGATTGAAACGATTGGGCGTTCATTGCGTGATACCTTTGGCAAGGCCTTCCGCAACCCGGCTGGATGTGACGCGTAAAAGATCTATGTAGGTTGGGACTTCACCACTCGCGTCGGTAAGCGAGTCCACATAAAGAACGCCGCCATAACTTGCGCCGGTTTCCCGTGCGACCTGCTTGGCAGGATTAGCCGAGATCGTGCTTTCCGAGAAGACCACGCCGATCTTGTTCGCCCGGACCGCATCAATCACCTTGCGTACTTGTTGAGGCGTGCCTTGCTGATCTGCATTGATAGGCCAGAGATAAACTTCTTTCAGATCAAAATCGCGAGCCAGATAGGAGAACGCGCCCTCGCTGGACACCAACCAGCGCTTTTCCGCTGGAATGGCTGCAAGCTCGTCCTTAATCGGATCAATCGCTGCCTTGATTTGTCCCTTGTAGGTCTCGGCGTTTGCCTCATAGGTTTCAGCATTAGCCGGATCATATTTTACAAAAGCGTCGCGGATATTATCAACGTAAATCAGCGCCGCTGTCGGGGACATCCAGGCATGCGGATTTGGTTTACCCGTATAGGGCCCTTCAGCAATGCCCATCGGCACCACACCCTGCGAAACAACGACGCCTGGAACGTCTTTTAAATTGGCAAAGAACTTTTCAAACCAGAGCTCGAGATTGAGGCCATTCCATAAAATAAGTTGGGCACCCTGCGCTTTCTGGATATCGCCCGGCGTTGGCTGATAATTATGAATCTCCGCGCCTGGCTTGGTAATAGATTCAACAATCGCCGCATCACCAGCAACATTGCGCGCAATGTCGGCAATAACCGTAAATGTGGTCACCGCCTTGAATTTGTCCTGTGCCGCTGCGGGGATGATCGTCAAAATCATTCCGAAGACCGCGCCCGTTATTCCGGTCAACACGGACCGCCTCACTCCATCCAGCATAGCCTCTCCTTATTGCAATTGAGTTGCAACTGCATCCTTAGCGAGGATCATCAATTATTGCAAGTGCGAATGATTTGCAAAAAGACCTGGCAGTATCTGTCAGGAATGAATTGTGAGCAGCTCGTGCAACTTTGACAGAAAATGCTGGCATTGATATCTGTTCGCTCTTGCCGCCGCTGATCCCTACCTGACATTTCGCCAATTTAAGGACTGTGACGATGGCCGACACCGCTGCGCCGAACAATGGCGTTTCATCTTTAGCAATCGAAGCGCATGGGCTAACCAAAAATTTTGGCAATGTCCGCGCCGTGGACGGTATTGATCTTACCGTGCCGCGCGGCATGATCTTTGGCATCCTCGGACCAAATGGTGCTGGCAAGACCACCTTGTTACGCATGCTGGCGACGTTGCTGCCGGCAGATGCGGGATCGGCAAAGGTGCTGGGTTTTGATTTGAAGGACTCGCCTCACGAGGTGCGCGGATCGATTGCCATGACCGGTCAATTTGCCTCGCTTGACGAAGATCTGACGGGACGTGAGAATCTGATCTTGCTGGCAAGACTATGGGGTTTCCGCGGACGCAACGCCAAGAAACGTGCCGATGATTTGCTAACAGCTTTCGACCTGATGGATGCGGCTACCAAGCAGGTAAAGGATTATTCTGGAGGTATGCGCCGAAGGCTGGACATCGCCGCGTCGCTTGTTGTTACTCCCGGGGTTCTTTTTCTCGATGAACCAACAACCGGTCTCGACCCGATGGCACGCAAGAGTGTTTGGCGTATGATCCGCTCTCTTTCCGAGGCGGGCGTTACGATACTTTGACCACGCAGTATCTTGAGGAAGCTGACCAGCTCGCCGCTCGCATCGCTGTCATCAATCATGGCAAAAAGATCGCCGAGGGCACCAGCCGCGAATTGAAAGCTGCAACTGGCTCCGGCTTTCTGCACCTGACATTGGTTGAGCATTCACGCATTGACGAAGCGGAGCAGGTGCTTGAAGAAATAACAGGTAACAAGCCCCAGCGAAGCTCGGAAGGTGCGGCCTTATCATTGATGATTGATACGCCTCAAAATGCCAATCGTGCTCTGGCCGCTTTAATAAAAGCCGACATCGAACTTGCTGATTTCTCTATGGGTGCGCCAAGCCTAGACGAAGTGTTTTTCGCTTTGACTGGCCAGATTACCGAGCCTCAGATTACTGACGGAGAAGCGTGATGGACGATAATAAGGCAACAGTTGCACTTATCCATGCTGCCCGCCCTCCTCAACCTTCAGCATTTTCCAATGCGCTTGTGTTTGGCTGGCGGGCAGTATTGAAATTTAAACATGTCCCTGAACAGCTTTTTGATCTGGTGATGACGCCGATCATGTTCACCCTGCTCTTCACCTTCGTCTTTGGCGGCGCGCTCTCAGGGTCAACATCAGCCTATTTGCAGTATTTTTTGCCAGGCATCCTTGTACAGACCGTGGTGTTCAATTCAATGTACTCGGGAATGGGTCTGAGTACAGATCTTGGCAAGGGTCTGTTTGACAGGTTTCGTTCATTGCCAATCTGGTCTCTCTCGCCTTTCGCCGGTCTGATGGTCGGCGATATCCTGCGCCATCTCATCGCGTCCCTGCTTATTCTGATAATAGGGATTATTCTTGGCTATCGGCCGGAAGCTGGGATTATAGGTATCGTCGAGGCTTTGCTGTTGCTTATTGTTATAGGTTTTGGCTTTGGCTGGATATTTCTGGTGCTGGGATTGGTCATGCGTACGCCCAATACGGTCATGACAATGGCGTTCACCGGCATCATGCCGTTGGTTTTCGCATCGAACATCATTGTTGATCCAGCAACAATGCCCAGTCTGCTTAGGGCATTTGTCGAGGTCAATCCTGTATCGTTGATGACGACAGCTATGCGCGGTCTTATGGCTGGCAATGCGACAATGGTTCAAATTGGCGCAGCATTGATCGCGCCTGTTCTATTGACCATCACACTCGCGCCGCTCACGCTTTGGCTCTATCGCCGTAAATAAACAGGCCAAAACAATCCGAGTGATTGAAATAGGGAGCCGAATGTGAACATTCGGCTCCCTATCCTATCACTACCGACAGTACTGTCCGCCTATGTAAGTTTCTTACTCGCCGTAAGGAACCCATATATTTTTGACTTGTACAGCCCGGCGCAAATATTCCTTGCCTTGCGCCTTGCCGCCCAGCCAGTCGCGCTGACGGCCATTGCTGACCCATGTGGTCTTCAAATTTCCACATGACGCTCGCTCCACCATGGCGCTGCCTTCCTTGGAGCCGATATACCAGATCGCATCAACTTCATCATGTTCGGCCAAAGTTTTGGCAAGAACATCGCGTTCACCCGTGATGATATTAATCACTCCGCCGGGCACGTCGGATGTGTCGAGCACCTGATACAGATTGGTTGCAAGCAGCGGATGCCGAGCAGACGGCACGACCACCACACGATTGCCCATCGAAACGGCCGGAAGCACCAGCGAAACAAAGGACAGAAGTGGGTTTTCATCCGGACAAACTATACCGACAATGCCAAAGGGCTCGTTCATAGCCAGCGTCACATGGCGTGACTTGGTCGCGTGGACAGCACCATCATACTTGTCGGCCTGTGCAGCATAATAGAAGATGCGTCGCAGCGCCGTATCAAACTCTTCTGCCGCCGCCTTGGCCGACACGCCGGTGCTTTCAACCAAAAGTGCTTCGAATTCCGCACGGCGGGCATCAAGGTTTTCGCCAAGATAATAAAGCACCTGAGCGCGATTGTGTGCAGTTGCACTTCCCCAGCCTCCAGCTTTGGTTGCCGCTTCTACCGCATTACGAATGTCTTTCCGATTGCCGATGCCGGCATGGCCGACGATCTGACCGCCTTTGCCAAGGACGGAATAGGAGTAGCCTCCGTCCGGCCGAGCTTGTTTGCCGCCGACATAGTTCTTGGCCGTACGGTCAATGGATCCACCCTGAGCAACCTTTGCATCTCCGTCCGGGGCCGCCGATAGTTTCAAAGGCTGTTCCGCCTTTGCTAGCGGCAAGCGCTTTTCCCAATCAGCGGTGAGATATTCATAAAGACCTTCGCGACCACCTTCCCTACCAAAGCCGGATTCGCGATAGCCGCCAAAGCCTGCGCCGGCATCGAGAAGATTGGTTGAGTTGATCCAGACAACACCAGCTTTCACCCGTGCAGCCATATCAAGGGCCAGGTTGATATTCTCTGACCAGATTGAAGCGGCAAGCCCGTATTTTGTATTGTTCGCCAAGGCAATTGCCTCGTCGGGTGTACGGAAAGTAGTCGTCGTCGCGACAGGACCAAATATTTCGACTTCGCAGACAGTCGATGCCGGATCCACATCCGTAAAGAAAGCTGGAGCAAAGAAATTACCTTTGGCCGGGAGTTTCCCGGGCGCTTGCCAAAGTGTGCCCCCTTCTGTCTTGCCCTTTTCAACAAGCGACGTCACGCGTTTCAACTGACCTGGCGAAACCAAAGCACCGATATCCATTGTCTTGTCGAGTGGATCTCCAACACGCAGCGTTTCCATGCGTTTGCGCAGCTTGTTGTAAAAGCGCTCGGCAATACCTTCCTGCACAAGAATACGGGATCCAGCGCAGCACACCTCACCTTGATTGAACCAGATTGCATCAACAACCCCTTCAATGGCGCCGTCAATATCCGCATCTTCAAAAACAATGAAGGGCGACTTGCCACCGAGTTCCAAGGAGAGCTTTTTTTCCGATCCGGCAATCTGCTCGCGGATGATCCGGCCGACCTCGGTGGAGCCGGTAAATGCTACCTTGTCCACATCCTTATGGCCGCAAATAGCAGCACCAGTTGTGCCATCGCCATGAACAATATTCACCACACCCGCAGGCAGACCCACCTCATGGCAGATCTCCGCGAAAGCGATTGCCGTTAACGGCGTCAGTTCGGCAGGTTTAAGGACAACGGTGTTACCGGCAGCAAGTGCCGGAGCGACCTTCCATGCCAGCATAAGCAAGGGAAAGTTCCATGGAATGACCTGACCGCAAACGCCGACCGGAGAATATCCTTCGAATTCTGTCTCGACCATTTCTGCCCAACCGGCATGATGATAGAAATGACGGGCGACAAGCGGAATATCAATATCCCGCGTCTCCCGGATAGGCTTGCCATTATCCATTGTTTCCAACACGGAGAAAAAGCGCTCACGCTTTTGTATATGCCGTGCAATGGCGTAAAGATATTTGGCCCGCTCATGCCCGGGCAATACCGACCATTTTCCGAATGCTGCGCGAGCAGCCTTTACCGCCGCATCCACATCAGCGGTCGTGCCGTGCACCACTTTTCCCAACGGAGAACCGTTTGCAGGGTTCATGACGGCAATCAGATCGCGACCTTCAATGCTGGTGAACTTACCATTGATGAAATGTCCGAAACCTTGGTTATTGGCATCGAGCCAGGCTTGAACGTCAGTATTACTTTCCGGTGCCGGGCCATATTCCATGGTGCGAAGAATATCCTTGATCTGTCCCATGTTTGATTCCTTAAGCGAGTGCATGGCGCGACGACGCGGCGTAGCGGCCCGTCACATAATGTTCGAGTTGCCGTTCGATATCTCCAAGCATCGAGCTGGCGCCAAGGCGGAAAAGATCCGGCTGCAGCCAGGGCAGGCCCAATTCCTCCTTCATCAGGATCAGCCAATTCATGGCGTCCTTGGCAGTCTTCATACCGCCGGCAGGCTTGAATCCAACGATCTGGCCCGAATATTCGCCAAAATCACGCAAGGCACGCAACATGATCAAACTGACAGGCAAAGTTGCATTGACATCTTCCTTGCCTGTGGATGTCTTAATGAAATCGGCACCAGCCTGCATTGCAACCATGGAAGCACGATAAACATTGCGTAGCGTATTGAGGTCGCCAGTTGCGAGAATTGCTTTCAAATGCGCATCGCCAGAGGCCTCGCGCATCTGCACGATCTCGTCGTAGAGCGCTTCCCAATTCTGCGTAAGAACCTGCTCGCGATTGATAACAATATCAATTTCCTTGGCACCCTCGCCTACCGCATATTTGATTTCGGCAAGTCGCTGCGGCAGTGGCGTCAAGCCAGCGGGAAAGCCGGTCGCAACCGATGCAACAGGAATGTTCGTTCCGCGCAAAGCCTTAACAGCGTGCCCAACCATAGTAGGATAAACGCACACCGCGCCCGTCGTAATATTGGCATCGCCAAGGCCAAGCGCTTCAAGTATGTCTATGCGAACCGGACGTTTTGCCTTCGCGCAAAGCCGCTGAACACGCCCTGCCGTGTCGTCACCTGCCAGTGTGGTGAGGTCAATACATGTGATCGCTTTTACCAGCCAAGCAGCCTGATATTCCTTCTTTACGGTCCGGCGTGTCGTCAGAGTGGCAGCACGGCGTTCCGTGGCAGAACGGTTGACAGCAATATCCTCAAACCACTCAGGTTTCAGTTCAGTGCCGGTGTTGCGCGCATGAGCTTTCTGCACGGCTAAGTGCGTGCCCTTGGCAACCGATAAGTCTTGCGTGTTCATCCACGACCCTTCCTGTGATCTATGAAGCGATTGAGCAAAATAGCTGCAACTATGATGAGTCCGGTGACGGTCATCTGATAGAAGGAGCCCAATCCCAGAAGATTGAATATGTTTCTAAGAACTTGAAGCAACATTACGGCAAAGAATGTGCCGAGAACACCACCGCGACCGCCAAAAAGGCTTGTACCGCCAAGGACAACTGCTGCGATGGCGTCAAGCTCCAGGCCTTGCGCTGCTGTTGGCTGACCGATGCGCAAACGCGATGTCAAAAGAATTCCACCGAGAGCCGCCATGAAGCCGGAAACAGCAAAGACGGCCGTGACAATCAAACGGGTGGGCAGACCGGAAAGACGGGCAGCTTCCGGATTGCCGCCTGTCGCAAACACGTACTCACCAAAGACTGTAAGGCGCAGCACAAGCCCTGCCACAATGCAAAGGCCTATAAAGATCAGCCCCATGGACGAAATGGCAAAGCCGGGAAAGATTGGCACCATCGTTGAGCCGATGGCGGCAAAACCTTGCGGCAGCCCGCTGACTGGCACGCCATCGGTCAGAAGATAGGTAATGCCCCGGAAAGAGACGAGGCCGGCCAAAGTTACAATGAAGCTCGGCACTTGTGCCAGAGCGCTCGTCGCACCCATGGCTGCGCCACAGGCTGTTCCCGCCAAAACCGTTATTGCAACTGCGATGAATGGATCGAAACCGTTGGACATGAGTACTGCCACCAGCATACCGCACAGTGCTACAATGCTGCCCACAGACAAATCAATATTCCCTGTGAGAATGACAAAGGTCATCCCAATGGCAACGACGCCTACCACGGCTGCCTGTTGGAAGAGGTTGGCTATGTTTGCGAAAGTCAGAAAATTATCTGACAAGGTTGTCGCGATCGCTACCACCGCCAAAAAGATGACAATGAAATTATACTCGATACCGAGATCAATGGCCCGTTTACCCAACCCCGGCGAAGGCAGCTGAGCGGCGGATATTGCTGTTTTAGACATGGTGTTCACCCAATATTGTAGCCCGCAGAATTGTATCGCGGTCGGTGATGGACGGATCATATCGTCCAATATTGCGGCCCTCATGGAAGACCCAGATTGCATCGCAGGCAGCATAGAGTTCTTCGAGTTCGCTGCTGGCAACAATTACCGCTGCGCCATCTTCTGCCAATTTATCCACCAGATTATAGAGATCGGCTTTCGCCCCAATATCTAGACCACGGCTTGGCTCATCCAGCAGAAGTACACGGGCGCCATTGATGATCCACTTCGCCAGGACAATTTTCTGCTGATTGCCACCGGAAAGCTGCACCACAGCCTGTTCCGGCTTGCCATACTTGGTGGAAAGACTTTGAAGGACCGGTGTTGCCTTCTGTTTTTGGAGCGAATGGCGCGTCAACCAGCTCTGGCGCATGGAAGGTAACGTCGCGTTTTTGTAGATGGGCGCGTGTAGTATCAAACCCTCGGTCTTGCGGTTCTCCGGTACGAGGCCCAAACCACATCGAATAGAGTCTGCCGGATGACGTGGATGGAAGTTCTTGTCTTCCAGCAATATCTCACCTTCGAAATGGTGCGCTCCAAACAAAGCTTTCAGAAACGACGTGCGGCCTGATCCGTTAAGTCCGGTAAGGCCGACAACTTCACCCCAGCGCACATCAAGTCCAGAAATATTGAGACCCTCTGCACCACGCAGCCTGTTGACTTTCAACGCTACCTTGCCTGTAACCGGCTTGCGGACCTTACGTTCAATCAGCGAACGCTCCTTGCCTATGATGGCGGTAACAAGTTGCTCATCGGTGGTGTCAGCAATATCGTACGTTCCGATAGTCTTGCCGCCGCGCAAAACCGTAACCCGATCACCGATCTCACGCAATTCACCAAGCCGGTGACTGACATAAACAATTGCGACGCCATGCTTCACCAAATCGCGGATAACTTCGAATATGCTCTTCAGCTCAGTCTCATTGAGCGATGCCGAAGGCTCATCCATGATAATGATTTTCGCATCCATGGTGAGCGAGCGGGCGATCGCGGTCAGCTGCTGGTTGGCAACAGATAGAGTTTCAACACGCGCATCGGCGGCGAAATTTGCACCAACCCGCCGCAAAGCTTCGTGGGCGCGCTTGCGCCTTGCCTTGTGATCAATCAGACCAAACTTGCCCGGCGCATGACCGAGAAATAGATTTTGTTCGACAGTTAGTTGCGGGACAAGATCCAACTCCTGATAGATCATGGAAATGCCAAGTCGCGATGCTTCTGCCGGACTGCGCAATTCTACAGGATTACCTTCCAGCGCAAGCTGTCCGCCTGTTGGCCGAAAAGCTCCCGCTATGATTTTGAGCAGCGTCGACTTCCCGGCACCATTTGCCCCGAGCAGACAGTGGACCTCACCTGCACGGACTTCAAGCGATGCCGATTCCAGTGCAATAATGTTCGGCAGAAATGTCTTTGAAACGTTTTTAACCGTCAGAACGTCACGTATCATCGCTTATCCCCAATGCATAACGGGCGGTGGCCTCATCGGTAACAATGACTGATACGTAGCCGGCTTTTAACACCGAGGTTGCGATCTTGAATTTTTCCTCTCCCGCGACCACACCAATTGACCACTGCTTGTTTTTCAGCAGTTCAAGGCGCATGCCAACGGTACGGTCATCAATCGCTGTATCAACGATTTTGCCATCCTTATCGACGAAGCGTCCGAGAATATCACCCACAGCGCCGGCATCTTTAAGCCGGTCTATATCTGCTTCATCCAGATAGCCGGAACTTAGCAGCACTGATTCATGGGTAATTCCGCCCATGCCAAAGCAGACAATATCAGCCTGCATGGCAAGCTTCAGCACGCGCTCAATAATTGGATCTTCTTCAAGAACCTCCCGCGTACTTTTCTTTCCAACGATAGCAGGAACAGGCAAAAGCGTTGCCGTGCCATTGCCAGCCTTGGCGAACTCTTCTGCCACGGCACTGGTGTGTGTTACCGTCGAGCGCAAATTGGTCGCGCCATTAACCAGCACGACATGCACACCAGGATTCCAATTATTGGGCAGAAAGCGCGCCACGGCCGACATTGTGCGACCCCATGAAACGCCGATCAGTTCTGCCTTTGGATTAAGTCCTGCCAAATACCGTGCGGCAGCCTGGGCAACACTCTCCATAAGCAGAGCTGAATCGGTTGAACCGCCCGAAGGAACGACAATTGCATCGCGAAGACCAAACTCCTGCTGCAACCTCACCTCGAGTTCCGTCTTCCGGTAAGCACGCGGCGTTATCTCAATACGGACAACACCCAATTCCTTCGCCTCAGTCATGAGGCGGGCGATCTGCCAGCGGGTCAGACCAAGTTCCTTGGCGATCTCGCTCTGGGTTTTGTCGAGATCATAATAAAGCTTTGCTACGCGAACCATGAGATGTTCACGCTGCTCATCGGAGGGCAATCGTACGGACGGGTTTTGACGTGCATCGTTCATCGTTCGGCTCCTGCCCTTTGCCGTGCACTCAAGGCGTGGAGCACCGGCGTCAATGATTCCGTTGCATTTCTATAAAGTTCCATCGTCTCGCGATAGCGTTTTGACCGTTGCGCATCCGGAAGCATTTCTTTGGTCGGAGCAGCACAGGCTTCAGACGCAGTGATCAAATCCGGAAACAGACCGAGAGCATGGGCAGAACAGACGGCTGTACCGACAAGCGAAAGATTATCGTCATACGCAACATGTACCGAACGCTGCAGAGCATCCACTGTTGCTTGCAACCATAGTGGATTTTTACAAATGCCGCCGGCAACGACAATCCGCTCGACGTTGACACCGCGCTGTTCAAGGACAGCAACGACATTGGCTGAGCCTAATGCGATGGAATCGACGGCCGAAGCGTATAGGTCTGCCCGGTCGTGTCCAAGGGACAGTCCAAGTACGGCACCGCGTAGATCAGCGTCGCGGTATGGCGTACGGTTTCCCATCCAGTAGTCCAGAGTCAACAAACCCGAACCGCCCCCAGATGCATTGGAGGCCTTCTTGATCAGATCGGTATGTCCTTGCTCATCAAGGCCGAATAGCTTCTGGCTGAACCAGTTAAGGATCGAACCGGCCGACACCTGCCCGGCTTCTACCAGCCAAAGCCCATCCACCAACGCATTTGGATAAGGACCCCAGAAACCGCTTACGTCACTTTGTTCATTCAAATGGGTCAAATGAACAACTGATGTTCCGCCAATGATTAGCATTCCGCCAGCGGCAACTGTACCGGCACCGAGCATTCCTATATGGGCGTCGATACCGCCCTGCACAACGATTGCTTGTCCGGAAATACCCAAGGCATCCGCAATGCCTGGTTGCAAATTTCCGATAACATCGCCTACTGGAATAATCCGCTGCGGTAGTTTTTGCTGCAATCGGGAAATGCCAAGCGCATCATAAATTTCCGGAACGAAACTGCCGTTTTTGGAATCATAGTTCCACTTGCAGGCGGCATTCATGCGCGAGCCGGACCACTCCCCACAGAGCCGGAAATTGATAAAATCCAGCGCTTCGCAGATGACGTCCGCTTTCTCAAAAATCGCAGGCTCATTGGCAGAAAGCCACATCGCCTTGGGCACCAGCCATTCGGCAGCGTCGCCACCGCCGCTATAATCCATAACCGGATGTTTTACTGTTTCAGTGGCTCGGGCTTCTTCGCTGGCACGGCAATCCATCCATAGAATTGCCGGATAAAGCGGCCTGCTTTCCTTGTCACAAACCACAACCGAAGAAGCCGTTGTGGCAACGCATACAGCTGCAATTTCGTTCGAGCCGCATCGAGCGATTGCCTCACGCCCAGCTGTCAGCACCGCAGCCCACCAGTCCTCAGCCTGCTGCTCTGCCCAGCCAGCACGCGGATAGGTTGTATCATAACTAGCTTCCGACAAAGAGAGCATTACTCTGCCCTCTACATCGTAAACTCCAGCCCTGACACCTCCCGTGCCGAGATCAAAGTTCAGAACCAATGTCACTCTTGTATCCTCCCTTTCCACACCATTATGGGTGGAACATCACTTTCGAGAAGAACATGGATTTGTCGGTCCGGAATTTTTCAAACATGCCTGGCAATTCAGCGAGATCAAGGTCGTGGGTGATCATAAACTCCCATTCGAGTTCGCCAGAGCCGAGTTTGTCCAATGTAACGGTCCACTGGCGACCAGGATATGGGGAGCCAAAGGAATTCCATGAACCGTGCAGCGATATCTCTTGGCGGAGAAAATGTTGGAACGTCTTGTTTTCCAAAGCCACTTCCGCAACCGGTATCCCAATGAAAACAACATGCCCGCTTGGCGCTGCCAACTTCACCGCCATATTGACTGACGAAGGATGCCCTGCAGCTTCGACAATTGTATCGCAGAGCAAATCAGCTGGAATCTCAGCACCGGCAAGAAACGTATGCTTGGCACCTGCACGCCGCGCCATCGCCAGTTTCTCTTCGGAAACATCGATTGCTACAACTTCGCTGGCTCCCATCAGCCGCATCCATTGGATAGCGAACAGACCAATGGGACCGCAACCGATGACACCGCCACGCTGACCCATCGTCATTCCGCCTGCTTTCCAGATCGCGTGGAGCGCAATTGAAGCAGGGTCGGTCATTGCCACCGCTCGCGGATCTATATTTTTTGGCGTCTTCAACAAATTGGATACCGGAACACAGACATATTCCGCATAGGCCCCATCACGGCGTGAACCGAAATAATCATAGTCCCGGCAACGCGAAAACTGTCCCTGCTGACATTGGTCACATTTATAGCATGGCAGCATCGGTGGAATGGCCACAAGTTCGCCAATTTCGAAACCTTCAACGCCCTCGCCAATTTCGGTGATATGACCGGAAAACTCATGACCGCAAATGAGCGGCATCTTGTGTGCGCCCTTGATCAGCATACGCGGCATGTCAGAGCCGCAAACACCAACAGCTGCAACCCGTATTTTCACATGGCCGGAAAGCAATTGTGGAACCGGGACATTTTCAAGACGAATATCGCCTGGGGCATAAAGTACTGCAGCACGCATCTGGTAATCCTTGGAATTGATAAAGAGATCGCGGGGCAGGATGTGCCCTGCCCCGCAGGCCTTGGGAGAGGCTATTACTGACCGAGAACGCTCGGGCGATATTCGGCAAAAAGTCCCTGACGCGGGAAATCAGCAACATTTTTGGAGGTGACAAGTGTCGAACCTGCATCGACGAATTTCGCCACTTCCTTCTTGGCAGATGCCTCCCGCGCGACCTGAATCGTAACGTCCCCGAGATATTTCGGATCGTTGAGAGCTGAACCGATATAGTTGCCACCATCGGCAATGATGCTCAGCGCTTCAGACAAGCCGTCAACACCCGCAACGAGAACATCATTCCGGTTATTCTCCTTGAGTACCTGCAAAGCTCCAAGCGCCATATCGTCATTATGGGCATAGACAACTTTAACATCAGGGTTTGCCTGCAACAGATCCTGCATAGCCGTTACCGCATTGGCGCGAATATATTCAGCATAAGGCCCCTCGACGATGGTGTGGCCAGTACCCTCCAGGGCCGCATGAAAGCCATCTCGGCGATCCATCATGACAGCGCCGCCCGCATCCCCTTGAATTTCAATAATCTTGGCCTTTTCAACTCCGTCCGCTTTCAATCTGGCTACGACAGCTTCACCGACCAATTGGCCCATTTTCTTGTTATCGCGACCCACATGAGCAGTTACACCAGTACCGTTAACGCTACGATCCACCGTGATCACCGGGATACCAGCAGCCACAGCTGCTTCGAGTGATGGAACGACCGCATCCGGGTTGACCGGATTGATGATGAGCGCATTGACGCCCTGTGTAATCAGATCCTGGATATCATTGTTCTGCTTGCTGACATCACCGTTTGCATCAAGAAATATCAATGTATCTCCGCCCGCCTTAGCCGCGGCCTCCGCACCGGTTTTCAATTGGACATAAAACGGAGATTGCAGAGTTACCTGGCTAAATCCAATCTTCAAACCCTCAGCGTGGGCCGAGAGCACGGGCATTCCCAAACCAAATGCAAGAGTAAGCGTAAAAACAGAAGCAGCGCTTTTCGTAACGAAACGACGACGGTTGAGCATGGTATTCCTCCCCAGAACTCTTCTAAAAACAACAAAAGTGAAAATAATTCACATTTGTAATAGCAAATAACCAGAAGCCCATCCGCATGTCAACCACGTTACATCGACAGTGGAATGTGCTTCCGCACAATGCGCAGCTCCCGGGGGGCGGTCTAATGAAGCAAGCCGACGTGCTCGCTGCGAGACCGGCAAGTAGACACGGGCTTTGGGCGCCCGAAACCAATGACCGCGATGATCAGCGGACGTAGCAACTTCTATTGATTGTCAAAGACTTACCAATTGCGAAAATATGTTACAGTTGTTGTGAGTTACGAAGACATCACTGTCTTTCATTTTTCGGCAAGGAGATACTTACCTTGAACTTAAGGCATCAGATCGTCGCACTGGCAATTGTTCCGCTGGTTCTGGCCATATTATCAGTAACGACGCTGCTAACCTTGCAATCAACGAACCTAGTGCAAAGCAGTATCGATACATTTGAGCGCAATATGCTTGATGCAAAAAAAACCGAACTACTCAATCTTACCAATCTCGCTCTTTCAGCAATTCAGAACATTTATCAGTCGGCTGGCCCGGATGACGAGAATGCCAAGGAGCAGGTCCGGGCTATCCTCACGGGTTTGGACTACGGCAAGGACGGTTATTTCTTTGTCTATGATTATGACGGGAACAACGTTGTTCATCCGCGCCAAGCATTCCGTCCCGGCCATAATTGGCTCAGGTTGCTAGACCCCGATGGTGATCAGGTGATTGCCAATCTGATCGAGAAGGCAAAGCAGGGGGGTGGATTGCACCAGTATAAATGGGAGAAACCTTCTGCCGGAATCATGGCCGACAAGCTTTCATTCGCCGTTGGCCTTGATAAATGGAAGTGGATGGTTGGCACAGGGGTTTATTTGGATGATGTCTTTACCCAAACTGCCGCGGCCAAAGCTGATCTTCGCAGCAGTATCGGCAATACGTTTTGGACCGTTGCCCTTATCGCCTTGCCAGCAGTGCTTATTGTTTTTGCCACTTGCATGCTCTTGAACCTTCGAGAACGGCGGCTGGCTGACAGCAAGCTCAAGCAGTTGACCCAACGTGTCATCAACGCCCAGGAAGAAGAGCGCTCCAGACTTGCCCGGGAGCTACATGATGGTATTTCGCAAAATCTTGTCGGCGTACGGTATGCGATTGATCTGGCAAGCAGGAAGGTTAACAGTCAAAGCCTTGATGCGGCAACAGCAATCAACCGCGGAGCCGAAGCACTTAATGGCGCTATCAAAGAAGTTCGAAGGCTTTCGCATGATTTGCGCCCTCGTGTTTCTTGACGATCTTGGCCTGGCACCTGCCCTCCAGGCACTGGTGCACAATTTCACTGAACGGACTGGCATCGAGGCGAATTTTTCGTCGATCGATTATAAAAACATGCTTAAAGCGGAGGCGAGCACGGCACTTTATCGTGTGGCACAGGAGGCTTTGAACAATGTCGAGCGTCACGCTGCCGCAACGCGCGTTGACATCATTGTTTCCACGAACGCTGGCCGTATACAAATGGTCGTTTCCGATAATGGAAACGGCTTCAGTCAGCCCCCCGGCAAAGACAAGTCTCCGCGTCTTGGCGGACTCGGTTTGCGCAACATGCAAGAGCGAATGGCCCACTTTGGCGGTTTGCTCCTGGTGAAATCAGATGTCGAGGGAACCACTCTTACTGCTATGCTGCCAAGATCCGCCATGCTGAAATCCAAGCCTGCGGCAAATGCTGCATGAACAAGACCCACCCAATCAAAGTACTATTGGTTGACAACCATCCCCTTGTCTTGGACGGTCTGCGCGCATTGCTGGAGACCTATCCGCATATCGCTGTTGTGGGTGTTGCGCGGCTTGCACGAGAAGGCTTGGAAATCGCGCAATCGACCCTACCGGCCGTGGTCTTGATGGATATCAACATGCCACAAATAAACGGTATCGAAGCTATTGAATTGTTCAAAGAACAATTGCCGGATACCCGCATTCTGATGCTCTCCATGCATGACAGCCGCGAATATATCTCCACTTCGGTCATGCACGGAGCTTCTGGCTATATTTTGAAAGACGTTTCCACTGACGAAATAGTCTCGGCCATCGAAGCTGTGGCGACTGGAAAAACCTATTTTTCATCTGGCGTTGCGGATGTACTGCTTGAGCGCAGAACTGCCGAAAACGCGCTGCCTTTAACAACACGGGAACATGACGTACTGCTGTTGATAGCAGCAGGCAACAGCAATCGCGATATCGCACTTGCTCTGGGGATTTCAGCAACAACGGTTGAAACGCATCGCAAGAACATCAAGAAAAAATTGAATATTACCTCCACGGCAGGTCTGACCCGCTACGCCATTGAGAATGGACTCGTCAGCCAGTCGGGTCCGGATACCCATTAGTGGGTAGACAAGTCCATTTGTTTATTTAGATGGCTTGTCCCAACTGACATCGCGACATACGAGTTCGCCAGGCCGGAACACGCTAGGGAAGCGCTCGGTCACGGGAGGATGCCAATGTCAGTATTATTGTCCGTGTCGCGTGCCATTGATGCGATCAACACCTTTGTCGGCAAGGCGGTATCATGGCTTGTTCTCGCCGCAGTTCTCATCAGTGCGATCAACGCAACAACCCGTAAACTCTTCAATGTCAGCTCAAATGCGTGGCTAGAGGCGCAGTGGTATTTATTTTCCGCGGTCTTTTTACTTGCTGCCGGCTACACTCTGCTTAACAATGAACATGTGAAGGTCGATCTGATCTACGGTCAGATAAAACGAAGATCGCAACTCTGGATTGAGGTTTTTGGAACGCTTTTCTTTCTCTTTCCCTTCTGCCTCATCACGATTTACCTCTCCTGGCCTGTGGTTCTTTCAAAACTAGCCAGCGGCGAAGTCTCAAACAATACTGGCGGCCTGCTTTTGTGGCCGGTATGGGCGTTGATACCCGCGGGCTTCGGCCTTCTTGCTCTTCAGGGGCTTTCCGAGCTGATAAAACGCATCGCGATCCTCAGGGGTCACATTCCTGACGCCGTGGCAATTGCCGACGCTGACGCTGCTATACTCTAATCCGGGAACAATCATGTTTGCCATCATCGCGGAAAATCTCGCGCCAATCATGTTCCTGTCACTGATTGTCGTATTGTTGCTGGGCTATCCGGTGGCTTTTGCGCTCGCCTTTGTCGGCTTTCTCTTTGGCTTTGTCGGAATTGAGATGGGTCTTCTACCCATCAATCTTTTCGGCGCTATTCCCGACCGTATATTTGGTCAGATGTCCAACGAGACTTTGCTGGCAATTCCCTTCTTTACCTTCATGGGACTGGTACTGGAGCGAAGCGGTATGGCCGAAGAATTGCTGGACACTATCGGCCAACTCTTTGGCCCGGTCCGTGGCGGCCTTGCATTTGCAGTCATTTTCGTTGGAGCAATTCTCGCAGCAACCACAGGCGTGGTAGCAGCTTCTGTTATTTCCATGGGGCTTATATCGCTGCCAATCATGCTCCGTTATGGATATGATCGCCGCGTAGCGGCAGGCACTATTGCAGCGTCGGGAACATTGGCTCAAATCATTCCCCCAAGCCTTGTGTTGATCATTCTTGCCGACCAGCTTGGCCGCTCCGTAGGGGACATGTATAAGGGTGCATTGGTCCCCGGATTGATGCTTGTCGCCGCCTATTCGGCCTACATCATTGTCATGTCATTCATTCATCCGACACGAGTGCCCGCATTGCCTGCCGAGGCACGAACCTTGCGCGGGTGGAAGCTACTTCAAAAGGTAATAACGTCTCTGGTGCCTCCGCTGGTGCTGATTTTTCTGGTCCTGGGGACCATATTTATCGGTCTGGCAACCCCGACCGAAGGCGGAGCCATGGGAGCAGTGGGTTCTTTGGCACTCGCTGGCCTCAATCGAAGGTTAGACATGCCGATGATAACGTCTGCGCTCTATGCAACAGCCAAGCTTTCTTCTTTCGTTATTTTCATTTTGCTTGGCGCGCGTGTGTTTTCGCTTACTTTCTATGGTGTGAACGGCCATATCTGGGTTGAACACCTGATGACGTCCGTGCCCGGCGGCGTCATTGGCTTTCTAATCATCGCTAACCTTTTAGTTTTCTTCCTGGCGTTCTTTCTTGACTACTTCGAATTGGCGTTCATCATCATCCCGCTATTGGCACCGGTCGCTGATGCGTTGGGCATCGACCTCATATGGTTCGGCGTCATGCTGGCGATCAACATGCAGACCTCGTTCATGCATCCGCCGTTCGGTTTCTCGCTGTTTTATCTGCGATCGGTGGCACCGTCGCGCGCCTATAAGGACAGGGTTACGGGAGCCACAATTCAGCCCGTCACGTCAGGACAGATTTACTGGGGAGCACTGCCCTTCCTCGGTATTCAGTTGACGATGGTCGGACTCGTCATGGTGTTTCCACAGCTTGTAACCCACTACAAGTCCAATGCGCTAGCGGTTGATCCGGCGAGTATCCAATTGAATGTTCCTATGCCCGGTGCCGGTTCTACAAATCCATTTGGAACGCCGCCTCAACCATTTGGCGCACCTGCCCCGTCTTTCGGTGGCCAAGCGCCCTCGCCACAAGCCCCATCGCCCCCTGCCTTTGGTTCGCCCACGCCAAGTTTTGGTCAACCCGTCAAACCACCAGCCAACGCTCCCCAGTAATTAATTGGCAGCGCGTTTGTGAAAAACATCTGCAAAATCCAGGAGGAACATCATGACACATAAAATAGATCGCAGAAGCTTTTTGACTAAAACAGCAATTGGCGGCGCTGCCACGGCGGCCGCGGCCACTCTTGCCGCTCCAGCAATCGCACAGGAATTGCCCACGTTGCGTTGGCGCCTGACCTCAGGATTTCCAAACAATCTCGATACTATTTATGGCGGCGCTGTTGTTATGGCAGAGGCGCTGTCCAAGATCACGGAAGGTAGATTCCAAATTCAAGTTTTCCAAGCCGGCGAACTGGTCCCTGGCGCACAGGCACTTGATGCCGTCAAGGGAGGCACGGTCGAGATCGCGCATACATGTGGATATTATTTTACAGGCAAGAATCCAGCATTTGCTATCGGTTCGACAATTCCTTTCGGCTTGAACGCAAGACAACAAAACGCGTGGCTCTATCATGGTGGTGGCAATGAACTTTACGATGAATTCCTCGCGGATTACGGCGTTGTCGGGAAACCCGGCGGCGGTACCGGCGCCCAGATGGGAGGCTGGTTCCGCAAGGAGATCAACAGCGTTGCCGATCTTAAGGGCATCAAAATGCGCATTGCAGGCGTGGCCGGGGAAGTGATGTCAAGGCTGGGCGTCGTGCCTCAGCAGCTCCCGGGAGGCGATATCTATCCTGCTCTGGAGCGTGGCACGATCGATGCCGCCGAGTGGGTCGGCCCATACGACGACGAGCGCCTGGGCTTTTATCAAATCGCACCCTATTATTATTATCCAGCTTACTGGGAAGGCGGACTGACTATCCATTTTTACATCAACAAGGGCCAATATGAGGCACTGCCTGAACCATATAAAGTGGCGCTAGACACTGCTTGCAAAGCAGCTAACATCAACATGCAGGCGCTGTATGATGTAAAGAACACAACGGCCATTCGCTCGCTAGTGGGCAAGGGCGTCCAACTTCGCCCTCTTCCACGCGATGTGATGGATGCTGCCTACAAGGCGACCTTCGAGTTGTATGAAGAATACAACGCCAGTAATCCTGCATGGGCTAAAATATATCCTGCGTGGAAGAAATTCCGTGATGAATCTTTTGAATGGTTCCGCGTGGCCGAATATAGTTATGATAGCTATGTTTATACGGCTCAGGCATCAGGTAAATAAATAATCAAGGCGACCCGGCACTCGGTGCCGGTCGCCACCCCGCTTGGGTCAGGATCTGCTTTCATCCTTTGAATATTGTAAATTGTGATCTCGATGTATTGAACTTAACGCGTTCCACGTCTAAACGCCTTCGCTCAGATCACGGGAGGCAACCTTGAAGATTCTTGCAAATTTTTCGGCATTCATTGGCAAGACCTTTGCGCTATGGGTCATAATATTTGCTGTTCTCGGCTTTCTGTTTCCCGATACATTTAAACAGCTGACGCCTTATATCGTAACCCTGCTCGGCATCATCATGTTTGGCATGGGTCTTACCCTTTCATTGGACGATTTCAAGGAAGTAGGAAAACGTCCTTTTGAAGTTCTTATCGGCGTGATGTCCCAGTTCATCATAATGCCCTTGCTGGCTGTTTTGTTGACTAGAATTATTCCCATGTCCCCTGAAATTGCAGCCGGCGTCATTTTGGTAGGATGTTGTCCTGGCGGCACGTCAAGCAATGTTATGACCTATTTGAGCAAGGGCGACGTTGCACTGAGCGTTGCCTGCACAAGCGTCACAACATTGACCGCACCCCTTGTCACGCCATTTCTCGTTTGGCTTTTTGCCAGTCAATATCTACCCGTTGACGCCACGGCCATGTTTATCAGCATTCTCAAGGTTATCCTGTTGCCATTGGCGTTGGGCTTCCTGATGCAAAGACTTCTTCCATCGATTGTCAAATCGGCGGTGCCGGTATTGCCTCTCGTTAGCGTGGTGGGCATTGTATTGATCGTTGCAGCGGTGGTTGGTGCAAGCAAGGGCGCCATCCTCCAATCTGGCCTCATGATTTTTGCAGTCGTTGTCCTTCATAATGGACTGGGTTACCTGCTCGGTTTTTTTGCGGCCCAAGCCAGCGGGCTTTCCTTGTCGAAACGCAAGGCAATTGCCATTGAGGTTGGCATGCAGAACAGCGGCCTGGGCGCCGCACTCGCCAGCAGCTATTTTTCTCCGGTTGCCGCAGTTCCCAGTGCCATCTTCAGCGTATGGCACAATATTTCCGGAGCGCTGCTCGCCAATTACTTTGCAGGCAAAGAAGAAGCATGAATTGTAGCCAGTCCTGCATACGCGTGAGCGCGTATGCTAAACAGAAACTGGCATGGGAGGCGATCGTTTGAGATCTCTTATTTGCCTTACGAGCACGGGCGCGATCAGCAAGGCCCCGATAAGGGAGGAGTAGAGCTCCGGTACTACGAGCAGGATTGCCGCAAGGATAAGCAATACTTGCTCCCATAATTTTGTCCGGACCAGCATAAAGCCGGACAGTGCAGCGCCGAGACAGGTTATTCCGAGCATACAGCCAAGGAAGGCCGTGAAAAAAGCGCTCCAGGTAAAATTGGCCGTAACCAACAGCAGCGAGGGTGAGAAGACGAAAACAAAGGGTACCAACACCTTACCCATGCTTAGCCGGAACGCGGTGTTTCCTGTTTTGAACGGATCTGCGCCCGCCATGCCAGCTGCAGCGTAGGCCGCCAGCGCGACTGGCGGTGTAATGTCGGCCAGAACTCCGTAATAGAAGACGAAAAAGTGAGCCACTATCGGCTCAACGCCAAGTATTCCGAGTGCTGGGGCCGCAATGGTCGCCATGATAATATAATTGGCAGTGGTCGGAATTCCGCATCCCATAAGGATGCAAACAATGCCGGTCATGACGAGCGTGAAGAGCAGCGTTAGGGACTGGGGGGCGAACATCATCGTTGGCAACACGGTACCGAACCAGCTTGCCATTTCTGCAGCTGTTGATGTGACGATGAACGATATTTTGAACCCGACGCCGGTTAAGGTTACGACACCAACGACTATACCGACCGTGGCAGCGGCGGCCCCAACTGCCAGTGCATATTTTGCTCCATCGCGAAGGCTTTCCAGAACCTCGCTCACCGACATTCTTTTGCGCGGGTTAAAAAGACCAACGAGAATACACAGCGTTATGCCCCAGAAAGCTGCCAAATAGGGCGTATATCCTACCAGAAGTATTCCTATCAGGACGATGAGTGGAATGACCGTCGGCCAATCCCTCTTGAAGGCTTCTTTTAAGTCGGGCATTTCGTCGGCCCGCATACCGCGGAGACCCGTACGCTTTGCCTCGAAATGTACCTGAACGAGAACCCCGAAAAAGTGCATAAATGCAGGCACAATCGCGGCGAGAATGATCGTTGTATAGGGTAAATCCAAAAATTCGATCATCAGAAAAGCCGCCGCACCCATTATGGGTGGCGTAATTTGCCCACCTGTTGAGGAGGCCGATTCTACGGCGGCTGCGAAGTGCCGCTTGTATCCGAGACGGATCATTGCGGGTATCGTCAACGAACCAACCGTTACGGTATTGGCGACGGAGGAACCGGAGATCATGCCGAAAAGCGCCGAGCCAAAAATCGAAACCTTCGCTGGCCCACCTGCATAGCGGCCGGCAACCCACGCCGCGCAATCCAGAAAAAGTTGCCCGAGACCAATTCGTGTAGCGAATACGCCAAAAAGCACGAAGTGAAAGACATAGGTGGCGACGACACCGAGGGCGATACCGTAAATACCTTGCGTCGTCAGATATAGGTGATCGACAAGCTGGGAAACGGTTGCACCCGGATGTATCAAAATGCCAGGCATTGAGGGCCCATATAGCGCATACGCCATGAACAGAAGCGCGATGATTGGCAGCGGCCATCCGACGGAGCGGCGCGTTGCTTCAAGGAGTACCACAATAAGCAGGGCTCCGAGGACTACGTCTGTCTTGGTTGGGTTGCCTACTCTAAATGCTAGATCATCGAGCGGTATCAAAGGAACATGCGCAACCGCGACTACCGCGCCGATAGCAAGAAGCCAGTCTAGTACAGAAATACCGAGCGGGCGCCACAGTGAAGCGCTAACTGGTTTGTCGTAACCTTTGCGGGAGAAGGGAAAAACCAGAAAAACCAGACCCAGCACAAAGGACAGATGGATGCCCCTGTGCACCATTTCAGAAAGAAGGCCAAAACCAGCCGTATAATAGTGGAAGAGCGACAGTGCCACCAAAAGCCCACCGACGAGCCGCGCCGCGATTGGAGCAAGCGGCCGAAACCGAATCTCAGAATCGAACTGTTCTTCAAGTTCCCGTGCTTTGGCCTCGTCCAGCTCCATTGGAGATAAAGGTGGTCTCTCAGCCGAAGGAATGGGCATCCCGTGCTCCGTCGCATTTTCTGTGGCAGGTCATGGCATACGGCTTAAAGCCGCATGCGCAGCAACTGAAGTGTCCGTTCTATTTCAGAACGCCTGCTTCCTTGTAAAAGCGTTCGGCACCTGGGTGAAGAGGTATTCCAAGTCCGGTCGTTGCATTTTTCAGGGTTATCAGCTTTCCCTTTGCATGTCCTGCATCAAGTGATGCGCGGGTAGCGTCATTCCACATTACCTTGGTAATATTATAGACAAGTTCCTCTGGTTGTTTTGCGCTCGTTACCCATTGGGCAGCAACTGAGATCGTCTCTGTTTCGGCAACGTCCTTATAGGCACCGGCCGGTACCGTATCTTTCGCAAAGAAGCTGTTTTCCGACAACAGCTTGTCAGCCTCGGGGCCGTTGATCGGTACAAGCGAGATACCGCTCGAGGTTGCCAGTTCGGATATAGCTCCCGTGGGATGACCGCCCACGAAGAAATAGGCATCCAATGCACCATCGCGCAAACGATCTCCTGCTGGACCGGGCTTCAGGTGTTCGGCTTTAATGTCCTTCTCGGTAATGCCATATGCAGCAAGCACAATACGTGCGTCCACAATTGTTCCGGATCCTGGCTCGTCCAATGAAACGCGCTTACCCTTCAGATCGGCAACAGACTTTATATCTGCATCCTTTCTGGCCACTAAATGGATTGTTTCAGGATAGAGCGTTGCGATCAATCTCAGATCATCTACTTTGTTCTTGCCTTCATAAAGGCCCGTGCCGCTATGCGCCCAATAGGCAACACTCGGACTGGGTAAAGCCTGATTCCAAAGCTCCGCCTTGAATTGCATTGATATTTGCGACGGAGCCATTGGATGAAACGGCAGTGGCAACCAATCCCGGTACGCCCTTGTCGCCAGCGCCGGATATGGCGTTCGCTATCAGACCCCCAATCGGATAATATGTACCGGCTGTCCCGCCAGTGCCTATGCGAAAGAAGGCTGGTGTCTGTGCAACAGCGATCGCAGTGGCAAAACATAGTGAACCGACAATGGCCCCTACCGCCAACGACTGGACGTTCTTGAGAAATTTCATGGGGTTCCCTTTATGGTTGTGAACCACAAGGATCGTAATCCAGAATTAAAATGTCAACTGTTCTCTTATGCAAGTCTTTTGGGGTTACTGGTGATGTGTCGCAACTTGGCAGCTTATAGAGCTGGATTACTGCTGGTTGCTTGCTACTTGGCTTGTTGGGCTGTGCTTTGGGGGATGTTGAGTTATTGGTTGCGGGGACAGGATTTGAACCTGTGACCTTCAGGTTATGAGCCTGACGAGCTACCGGGCTGCTCCACCCCGCGTTACCAAGACCGGCGCTGACGCCGTTTGCAGCCCGGACTTCTCCGTTTGTCCGGCCTCAAAAGCGAAGGTGCTTTTTCGGCTTTCGGACGGGGCGCTGCTCCACCCCGCGTTACCAAGACCGGCGCTGACGCCGTTTGCAGCCCGGACTTCTCCGTTTGTCCGGCCTCAAAAGCGAAGGTGCTTTTTCGGCTTTCGGACGGGGTGCTGCTCCACCCTTTTGTGGCAGGAGGGCATTGCTGCCATTGCCATTGTGCTTTTGGCATTGTCCAGATTACCCGGAATGTTTGCCAAAAGCAAAAAGGCCGCGTCCTGAACGTATTCTGGCGCGGCCTGATTGGTCTGTTATGTATTGTTGTGTGATTTGAGCAGCATTTTGTTGCGTTTAGCAGACCTGGCAGCGACCTACTCTCCCGCGTCTTGAGACGAAGTACCATTGGCGCAGGGGCGTTTCACGGCCGAGTTCGGAATGGGATCGGGTGCAGCCACCCCGCTGTAACCACCAGGTCAGCAAAGCGCAACAAAATGAAGAAGCTGGAATTGTTTGTCTTGATTGTTGGCGATGATCGATCTTGCGGGCATTTGCCCACAAGGCCGACTTGGCCGTCGCCGGTTGCCCGGCGCGCTGTCGCAGCGCCCGCACCAAAGGTGCGATAGGGCGCGTGAGACAATCTATTTCATCTGACTTTGTCAGATGGATATAAGTAATGAGAATGATCAAGCCAATCGAGCTATTAGTACCGGTAAGCTTCATGCGTTGCCGCACTTCCACACCCGGCCTATCAACGTGGTGGTCTTCCACGGCTCTGATAGGGAATACTCGTTTTCAGGTGGGTTTCCCGCTTAGATGCCTTCAGCGGTTATCCCGTCCGTATATAGCTACCCTGCTATGCGGCTGGCGCCACAACAGGTCCACCAGAGATACGTCCATCCCGGTCCTCTCGTACTAGGGACAGATCCTGTCAATATTCCTACACCCACGGCAGATAGGGACCGAACTGTCTCACGACGTTCTGAACCCAACTCACGTACCGCTTTAAATGGCGAACAGCCATACCCTTGGGACCTGCTCCAGCCCCAGGATGCGATGAGTCGACATCGAGGTGCCAAACAACCCCGTCGATATGGACTCTTGGGGGTCATCAGCCTGTTATCCCCGGCGTACCTTTTATCCGTTGAGCGATGGCCCTTCCACGCGGGACCACCGGATCACTATGACCGACTTTCGTCTCTGCTCGACTTGTCAGTCTCGCAGTCAGGCGGGCTTATGCCATTGCACTCGACGACCGATTTCCGACCGGTCTGAGCCCACCATCGCGCGCCTCCGTTACTCTTTAGGAGGCGACCGCCCCAGTCAAACTACCCACCATACACTGTCCCGGATCCGGATAACGGACCGCGGTTAGACATCCATATAGGTAAGGGTGGTATTTCAAGGATGACTCCACGAAGGCTGGCGCCCCCGCTTCAAAGTCTACCACCTATCCTACACATGCCGACACGAATGCCAGTGTAAAGCTATAGTAAAGGTGCACGGGGTCTTTCCGTCTAACCGCAGGAACCCCGCATCTTCACGGGGAATTCAATTTCACTGAGTCTGCGTTGGAGACAGCGGGGAAGTCGTTACGCCATTCGTGCAGGTCGGAACTTACCCGACAAGGAATTTCGCTACCTTAGGACCGTTATAGTTACGGCCGCCGTTTACTGGGGCTTCAATTCAAAGCTTGCACCTCTCCTCTTAACCTTCCAGCACCGGGCAGGCGTCAGACCCTATACGTCGTCTTGCGACTTCGCAGAGCCCTGTGTTTTTGGTAAACAGTCGCTACCCCCTGGTCTGTGCCACCCTCCTCTACTTGCGTAAAAAAGGGTCACGCTTCTTCCGAAGTTACGCGTGCAATTTGCCGAGTTCCTTCAACGCAGTTCTCTCAAGCGCCTTGGTATTCTCTACCAGTCCACCAGTGTCGGTTTAGGGTACGGTCTATACGCGGGAGCTATTTCCTGGAACCGCCCCGAAGCCCCTCCAATCCAATAAGGAGGAACAACATACGCGATCCGTCACTACCCGCAGGCCCACGAATATTAACGTGGTTCCCATCGACTACGCCTTTCGGCCTCGCCTTAGGGGCCGGCTAACCCTGCTCAGATTAACTTTAAGCAGGAACCCTTGGACTTTCGGCGAGGGAGTCTCTCACTCCCTTTATCGTTACTCATGTCAGCATTCTCACTTCTGATACCTCCAAAGGCCCTCACGGGTCCCTCTTCAACGGCTTACAGAACGCTCCGCTACCACTTGCATTTACATGCAAATCCACAGCTTCGGTGTATGGCTTTAGCCCCGGTACATTTTCGGCGCAAAGACCCTTATTTAGACCAGTGAGCTGTTACGCTTTCTTTAAATGATGGCTGCTTCTAAGCCAACATCCTGGTTGTTTTGGGATCCTCACATCCTTTCCCACTTAGCCATAACTTAGGGACCTTAGATGGTGGTCAGGGTTGTTGCCCTCTTCACGACGGACGTTAGCACCCGCCGTGTGTCTGCCGATTAGTACTCTTCGGTATTCGGAGTTTGGTTAGGTTTGGTAAATCGGTGAGATCCCCTAGCCCATCCAGTGCTCTACCCCCGAAGGTATTCGATCGACGCTCTACCTAAATAGATTTCGCGGAGAACCAGCTATCTCCAAGTTTGATTGGCCTTTCACCCCTAGCCACAAGTCATCCCAATCTATTGCAACAGATGCGGGTTCGGTCCTCCAGTAAGTGTTACCTTACCTTCAACCTGCTCATGGCTAGATCACTTGGTTTCGGGTCTAATCCAACGAACTGAACGCCCTGTTCAGACTCGCTTTCGCTGCGCCTACACCTACCGGTTTAAGCTTGCTCGTCAGACTAAGTCGCTGACCCATTATACAAAAGGTACGCTGTCACCCAGAACAAATCTTGGGCTCCAACTGTTTGTAGGCATTCGGTTTCAGGATCTCTTTCACTCCCCTTGTCGGGGTGCTTTTCACCTTTCCCTCACGGTACTGGTTCGCTATCGGTCATGCACGAGTACTTAGGCTTGGAGAGTGGTCTCCCCATGTTCAGACAGGATTTCACGTGTCCCGCCCTACTCAAGGACTTCTGTTCGCATTACGTGTACGGGGCTATCACCCATTCTAGCCACCCTTTCCAAGGTGTTCCACTTGTCTCACAAAAGCCACTGGCCTGGTCCGCGTTCGCTCGCCACTACTTACGGAGTCTCGTTTGATGTCCTTTCCTCCGGGTACTTAGATGTTTCAGTTCCCCGGGTTCGCTTCTAACCCCTATGTATTCGAAAGTTAGATACCTTATTATGATATCTAGAAAAATGAATTGTTCTTCGAACATTCGTCCAACAACTCAAATTTTCTAGATATCTAAGGTGGGTTTCCCCATTCGGAAATCGTCGGATCAAAGGGTATTCGCACCTCCCCGACGCTTATCGCAGCGTATCACGTCCTTCATCGCCTGTGCATGCCAAGGCATCCACCAAATGCCCTTAAGACACTTGATCATTCTCATTGCCAATATCCATCCTTGCCTTAACGAGCATCTTGCACCTGTGGGGGATACCAACAGGCTGCTAAAACACCCAGCAACAATCGATTTGACAAAAAAGACCAGCTTCTTGAGATAAATTCGATGGCTCTGCGGTTAAGCGGCCAATCATAAGTCAGAGGCTTTTGATGAGCACCCCTGACGACATTACCCGGCGTTCATGGCCATAAGGCCGGCAGATCAGCACACAAAGGCGCAAATCCTTGAACATCCGGAATAATCCGAACTTATCTTCTCTTCACAATGTCATACAGAACAGGCAACCTGCAGGCCTAAACCCGACAAGCTGCAAACTTGTTTCTTCCCTCACATGATACTTGCCTTCGCATCGTCCATCTCCAAAACCTTTGGTGGAGGCGGACGGGATC